>NZ_JACJSF010000064.1 GCF_014698035.1 Desmonostoc muscorum FACHB-395 | reverse complement strand
ATCTACATGACAGAACAAAGCATCTAAACTAAACATAGGACAGGCTGCTGGATTTGTTGTTATTTTCAGCTTACTACCTGTCCTTTTCCTTATCCCGAACTCAGGTTACGCAAACAAAGTAGGGCTAGTGGTCTATCGCATTAATTTTGCTAAGTTTGTAGTAAGCACTTTAGTGCTTGAATATTTGAGGACTAAAGTCCTCTCTTCGAGACGCTTTGCGAACACTACAAGCGTATTTACCCCTCAAAATCCTCTGGCTACAAACTTTTAATTAATGATCCGATCGCCTTTACCAATTCTTCTGGATCTACAGGTTTGGAAATATGTTGTTGAAATCCAGCAGCGATCGCTTGCTGATAATCCATCTCTCCAGCATAGGCAGTTAAAGCGATCGCGGGAATTGTCCCACCTTTCTCTGGTTTTAGACTCCTGATCTGTCGCATCAGCATATAACCATCCATCTCTGGCATCCCAATATCGCTAATAATCAAATTTGGCTGAGACTGACTCAGTGCAGTTAAAGCTGCAATGGCTGAGGCTACAGCTGTCACCGTTGCACCATATTGTTCCAGCATGAAAGGTAAAAACTCTCGCATATCTGCATCATCATCGACCACAAGGATCTTTAAGTCAGATAAAGGTAAGGACTGATCTGGCAGCAGTGAGGAGGTATTTATTTTATCTTTGATTCCTTTACTTTCATCCTGTAAACATGGAAGTCGGACAGTGAAAGTTGCTCCTTTTTCTTCACCCAGGCTTTCTACTTGCACAGTTCCCCCGTGAAGTTCTACAAGATGCCGGACGATCGCTAATCCTAAACCTAAACCGCCAAATTTTCGAGTTGTGGCCCCATCTGCTTGACGGAAATAATCAAAGACATAAGGTAAGAACTCAGGTGCAATCCCTTTCCCTGTGTCAGTTACGCAGATTTGTACCTGTGAGCCAACCTGCCCTAATTTAATTTTTACCTGTCCTCCACTAGGAGTAAACTTAATGGCATTGGAAAGAATATTCCAAATGACTTGTTGCAATCGATTGCCATCACCTAAAACTTGCCCGACACCAGATTCAAGAATTGTCTGAATCTCAATGGATTTAGCCTGTGCTGATAAACGCACTGTTTCGATCGCAGCTTCAATGACTGATACCAAATTAATGGGGCCGAAGTTGAGGTTAAGTTTACCCTGAAGGATGCGGGAGACATCAAGCAAATCTTCAATTAATTGGGTTTGTAACTTGGCGTTGCGCTCAATGGTTTCGAGGGCGCGATCGCTTGTTGCTTGGTCAAGTTTGCGACTCCGCATCAGTTTTGTCCATCCAAGAATGGGGTTAAGCGGGGTTCTCAGTTCATGGGATAGCACAGCTAAAAATTCATCTTTGATGCGGTTTGCTGATTCTGCGGCGTTTCGCGCCGTTCGTTCGGCTTCATAAAGGTGGGCGCGAGCGATCGCTTGGGCGCATTGTTGAGCAACAGCCAAGATAAACGCTTGATCTTCTTCACTAAGTTCTTGAAGTTGAATAAATCCTAAAGTGATTCCTCCAACTGCTGAACCCTCTACCATCAATGGAATAGAAATCCAGGCATCAATATCATATTGGGCGTAAGCTTCAGCTAGATGAGGGTAACGAGCTATTCTGTTTTGTTTCGATTCCGCCCAAGCAGGTTGTCCAGTCCGCACAGCTTCGGCTAAAGGTGAAGGTGAATCAATAGGAAAAAGCCGCCAAGCGTCTACCAAATCTTGGTTATAGCCAACCGCACGCACAATTTCTAGTTCAGTTTTGTTTTCATTCAGTAAGGCAACGAGGGCTGAATTGGCTTTTAAGGCAGCCATACTTTGCTCTACAATGACTTCAGAGACTTGGGCTGGTGTCAGCGATTCTGAAAGGGCAGCCGTGATGGATTGAAGACGGGCAATGCGCTCTAGGGCTTGCTCTGCGGTTTTTTGTGCTTGCTGTGCTTCTTGGTAAAGGCGGGCGTTATCAATGGCGATCGCCGCTCGATGGGCAATATCTTCAGCTAGTGACAAGTCAGCCGTGCTGTAACGACGTTCTGATTCTGCTGTAAAAAAGGAAATTGCACCAAAAATTCTTTCACGTGCCGTCAAGGGTAACATTATACAGGACTTTAAACCGATTTCACGTATAATCCTTAGATGTTCTGCATCTTGGATGCCTTTTGCTAATAGTGCATCTGAGATTTCAGTTACCATTTCAGGAATTCCTGTACGCAGTACTTTAGGCACGCCTCCCGGTTCATCAAACTTTCTCGGATAATGCTGATGAAGTTGCCAACCGAGTTTAACTTTCTCTGGATCTCGGTGAGCAACTGCTACCCGATTAATTGATTGGTTGTCTTGTAGCAGATCAACGCTGCACCAATCGGCGAAGTAAGGCACAACTAAGTTTGCCACACTTGCTAGCGTGCTTTCGTAATCGAGGGAAGAAGCGAGGGTTGCACTGACTTGAGCTAAAAATGCCGCTCGTTGCTGATCGGCTTCTGCTTCTAAACGGGCGGTTTGCTCTTGAATTAGTTGGATACGTTCGGCTTCAGCGTGTTTGCTATCTGTGATATCAAGCACAACACCACTCATGTGTGTGGCTTTACCTGCTTCGTTGAAAAAGGCTTTTCCCCGGCAGGCTAGGTAGCGGATACTGCCATCATCCCAAATAATTCGATATTCTAAATCATGCTCTACGCCTTCGTTAATCGCTCGACTCAAGGATTGAGCCAGCAATGAGCTATCATCTGGATGCAGACGAGCTAAAATTGCTTTAGAAGTTGGAAGAAAAGTTTCAGGTGTTAACCCAAATAGTTGATAAATTTGCTCATCCCAGTCAAACAAATCATTGGCGATGTCCCAACACCAAACACCAATTTTGCCGGATTTCAATGCCAGGTTAAGCTGTTCTTGGCTTTTTTCTAGACCTTGATAAAGACGAGCATTTTCTAAAGAAATAGCAATTTGAACTGTCAAAATATCCAGTACGGAAAGTTTTTCCTGTGTAAAGGCGCTGGGGATAAGATTGTTTTCTAAATATAAAATACCAAGTAATTTTGACTGACGCGCGATCGGTAAACAAAGTACTGATTTGGGTTGTTTTTGGATTATATACTCATCTCCAGAAAACATATTTTGCTCAGTAGCATTTTGCAAAATCACTGTTTCTTGAGTTCGCTGAACATAATTCAGCATTGATTGCGGAATAACTTGTGAAATTTCGCCATCAAATACGGGTCGAGAAACATTGAGTTTTTCAGCCTGGGAATTAACCTTAGCTTCTACTTCTATGACCAGATTTTGCTCGTGTTCAAGCAACAAATAACCGATTTCTGCCCCTGCTTGCTCGATGACAATCTGCATTAATGTCTTCAACAACCGCGAAAAAACAATTTCACTAGATATGCTTTGGGAGGCTTTAACTACTGATAAAAAGTCTAAATGCTCACCTGTGGTGATAAATGTTCCGTTAGAAGTAAGCTGTTGTTGTGGCAATAACTGAGGGTAGAATTCTTCGAGGTGCTTAACTTTAGCAGATGCCTCCCAGCGCAGATATGAATTTTTAGCTTCTTGTAAGTAAGTTTTGGCAATTAATTCAAACTCTCGCTCAAAGTAAAACTTAGCGCCTAGCTCATTAGCCAAAGCTTCATATTGCATAAATCCCTGCTCACGGGCTGAAGCAATTGATTGCTCATACAAGCGCATTGCTTCCAAGTCTCGACCTTGAATTCGAGCTATTTCAGCAGCGACTAACTGAGACTTGTGTAAGAAGTTTTCAGGGCAGTGGTAAGCCCAATATTGCAATTGTTGTTGATGGGATTCTAGAGTTAGCAAAAACTGTTCTTGCTCTAGAAAAGATACGGTGGTATAAAGAGCCGTTAAAGTCAGTGAATAATATAAAATATAATCTGTTTCAATGGGTAATGCCAGTGTCGCAACGGGAAATTTAGATAATTTTAATGCACAATGTAGTGCATCTGCATACTGTCTATAAGTAAAAAAGATAATTAATTTAATAATGTAATAAAAAATAATTCCACTGACAAAACCTGCATCTGTAATAATAGATAAAGCGTAGGATTCATCAAATTCATCATTACTTAGAGTCAAAGTGTGGTGAGTGAGTCCGCGTAGATTCATCAGCAACATCTGCTGTAGTCTGATTGTCTGATAGACAGCCTCATGTTTAGACTGGCGGGCGAATGCAGTATATTTTTCTAGCGATTTGTATGTTTCTGCAAGTGGAAAACCTAACTGGATAATTTGCCACGATCCTTGATAACCATTGTAGTTTGCCATCGTCACATCACCAGCTTCCACACAACCGATAAATCCCTGCTCTAAAAATGGAATATCGGTAGCAATGTGATTACGCCAAACGTTGATATGACTTCCATGAATGTGTAGAACAACTCCTCTAAGTTTCAAATCGTGAAACTTTTCATTCAATTGAATTGTCATCTTAGAAAATGCGTAGCCTGTAGGAATATCATGGAAGATAGAAACCAATAACATGGCGTACATACTGTAAGCAAAACAGGAATCTTCCGTATTCCCAAACTTGAGGGAATAGTTAACTGCTTTAAGTACGACTAAAGGAAAGAGATGAGGTCTACCAAGATAAGTAGGTGGGCCCAAAGTCGTCAACAAACTAATTACTGTTTTAATATTGAGGTCTTCGATTACTAAAGCATTAATTAAATCAGAGACTTGTCTGTTATCTATATTAGTTGATATCTGGTTTCTTTCAATTGCGATCGCAGCTTGCACTTCCTCATTTGAATCAGGTAATGTCACCTCAAAAAGTTTTAAAGCTTCTAATCCCAATGTCAGCGCCTTTTCATATCTACCCGCAACTTGATAGAGTCTGATTTGCAGTATGTAAATATTAGATTTGTCTACATTAGATTCTGCTTTGAGCAATAATAACTCAAATAATTGTTCCGCTTGTTCTAAATTTCCGGTTAAAAATTCACACTCAGCTAGTTCTCTAAATAAAGTAAATGTTTGTTCATATTGTTCTATCCAGGCATTATCAGCTAAAAGATTCATGGCAACGCTAAAAAGTCTTTTAGCAGGAGTGTAAGCTGTAGATGCTTTTGCTTTCTTAGCAGCGATTAAATTCAATCTTGCCAATTCATCTTTTTCTGTCTGTTCAATAATCAGATTAACCGCGAGATTCAGTTGATTGACTAAATCAAAAATTTGCTCGTTTACTTGTTCCTGATTAAAGTTTTTCAGCAAAAGTCGCCCAATCTTCAGATGAACTACCGACTTTGATTCATCAGCAATTAAGGCGTATGCAGCTTGTTGAACTCGGTCATGATAGAAACGATAGTTTTGATCGACAGTTTCATCTGACTCTATGGGGATAATTAATCCTCTTAAAATTGCTTCAACAAGGGCATTTGCTGTTTCTTGAATAGATTGTTCACCAACGATCGCTAAAACTTCTAGCTCAAAGCGATTACCAATACAGGAGGCTAATTTAAGCACTTCTTGAGTTGCGGCTGGTAGCTTTTGCATCCGCCCAATCATCAAGCTGACAATATTATCTGTAATACCTTGGGCTTCAATCTGAGCTAGATCCCATTGCCAAATCCGATATTGGGGGTCAAAAATCAGCAGATTTTCCTGATGCAGTGTTTTCAGAAATTCATTGACAAAGAAAGGATTACCATCAGTTTTTTGGATAATCAATTGAGTAAGAGGTTCTACTCGTTCTGCTGAACTATGCAATGTATCAGCAATCAATTGATTTACATAAACAAGATTTAAGGGAGTAAGAATAATTTCAGTTTTTCTTACTCCCTGCTGGCAAATCTTCTCCATCATTAAACTAAAGGGATGCACAACATCTACTTCATTATCTCGATAGGCTAAAATAAAGCAGAGATAATGGATACTAGACGCAGTAATGACGGTTTGAATTAAATTTAAAGTAGCACTGTCTGCCCACTGCATATCATCTAAAAAAACAGTGAGTGGATGCTCCCTTTGCGAAAATACGCTGATAAAATTCTGAAACACTAAATTAAATCGATTTTGAGATTCAGCAGGCCCCAACTCTGGTATGGGTGGCTGTTCGCCCACGATTAATTCAACTTCTGGAATTACATCGGTGATTAATCTACCATTGTTCCCTAATGCTGCTTGTATTCGCTTTTTCCAATTGGCAAGTTGCTCTTCTGGCTCAGTTAAAATTTGTCTAACAAGTGTTTGAAAAGCTTGAACAATCGTGGAGTAAGGAATATCTCGTTTGTACTGATCAAATTTACCAGAGATAAAAACTCCACGTTCTCGCACAATCGGCTTGTGAATCTCCTTAACTAAAGAAGATTTACCAATTCCAGCATAGCCAGAGACGAGGACAATTTCTGGTTTTCCTTCGCTAACAACTCGCTCAAATGCTTGGAGAAGCTTGGCAAGTTCTTGTTCTCGCCCATATAATTTTTGGGGAATTTGAAAGCGCTCTGAGATATCTTGCTCACCTAAAACAAAGGATTGAATTTCTCCGGTTGTCTCCAATTGCTTTAAGCATTGTTCCAGATCAAATTGCAAACCTAAAGCGCTTTGATATCTCTGTTCTGCAACCTTCGATAACAATTTGATAATGATGTCACAGAGCATTTGGGGAATATCATGGTTGAGCTTTTTCGGAGATGGCGGAGATTGGGCAATATGACAATGCACCCACTCTAATGGATCTTTGCCTTGAAATGGTAGCTGACCTGTCAGCATCTCATAAAAGGTGACTCCCAGTGAATACAAATCGCTACGATGGTCAATTCCTCGATTCATCCGTCCGGTTTGTTCAGGTGCAAGATAAGGTAAACTGCCTTCAATGCGACTGGAACTGCTAACTATTTGCTGCTGATATGGAATAAAAGCAGCAATTCCAAAATCGGCGATTTTAACCTGACTGGTGTCGAGATTAACTAAGATATTTTGCGGCTTAATATCCTTGTGGACAATGTTATAAGTGTGAATTTGTGCCAGTTTGCTGGTAATTTCAATAGCAATTTTTAAGAATGAAACAGGGTCTTGAAATTGGTCTAGCAACTGATCGAGCGATCGCGCCTCAAAATCCTCCATAATCAAATAAGGGATTCCCTGGTGCATCTCTAAGGCGTAAACCTTGACTGCGGCGGCGATATTTAACCTTTGAGCGATCGCGTACTCATGTTTGAGTTGTTCAATATTATTGGGTGTACACTGGTCTGGACGTAGCCCTTTGATAATTACCGGACACTGGTCTTTAACCTTGATTCCACGGTATATGACTGCTTTTACCCCTGCTTTTAACAAAGTGACAATTTTAAATCCGGGTAATGCAATCATCATGCTAAATGCTCCAGCCGTGCTTCTTCCGAGATAATTCGAGCTTAATTGTATTTTAGATACATTTCTTTGGGCAGATGAAATTTAGATAATATCAGCTTCAGATAATCACTTCTGCTGACTCTACAGACAAAAATAAGCTACAATTCAAGCAGAGTAAGCATTTCCCGCTCAGAAACTCCCCATGTTTGATAACCTGCAAACCCAAATTTACCAACTAGAACAATTTGCCAACAGCCTCGTTTCTAACCAACTGGCACACCTTAGCGTAGTCAGTGTTGGTATCATCTTTGGTGCTGGCTTGCTCACCAGTCTTACACCCTGTATGCTTTCTATGCTGCCAATTACCATTGGTTACATCGGCGGTTATGAAGCCAAAAACCGCTTGCAAGCAGCTGCCCAATCAACTTGGTTTGCTTTAGGGTTAGCAACTACATTAGCAGGGATGGGTATAGTAGCAGCTTTGGTAGGAAAAGTCTATGGACAAGTGGGAATTGGTTTGCCGATTATCGTCAGCATTATCGCCATTCTCATGGGGCTGAACTTACTAGAAGCACTACCTCTGCAATTTCCATCCTTGGGCGAAACGAATTGGATTTCGCAAGATTTACCTATAGGATTGCGTTCTTATTTACTGGGGCTGACTTTTGGCTTAGTTGCATCTCCTTGTAGCACGCCTGTTTTAGCCAGTTTACTGGGTTGGATTGCCAATACTCAAGACTTAATTTTAGGTGCTGTTTTGCTACTCTCTTACACAGCCGGTTATGTAGCACCATTGATTTTGGCGGGTACTTTTACAGCTTCAATTAAAAAATTACTAGAATTGCGTCGCTGGTCTGGTTGGATTAACCCAGTTAGCGGGGCGCTGTTGGTAGGATTCGGTGTTTTTTCCTTAATTTCTCGGATTCCCCTTGGCAGTTTTTAAGATCAATACTTTGTTAGATTTTACACGTAATGACTTTAGAAGATTCAGCGTCCAAAGAATTAAAATGGTGGGCAATACCTGGCAAGTTCTTACGGCAAGAGATTTTGCCCGTACTGACTAACTTACGACTAGCGATCGCACTACTGCTATTGATTGCAATCTTTAGCTCCACCGGTACTGTAATTGAGCAAGGTCAATCACCCGCATTCTATCAGGCTAACTACCCAGAACATCCAGCTTTATTTGGTTTCTTAACTTGGAAGGTAATTCAGGTAGTTGGCTTAGACCATGTATATCGTACCTGGTGGTTTCTGGCATTACTCATCTTATTTGGTACTAGCTTAACTGCTTGTTCTTTTACCCGACAGTTACCAGCTTTAAAAGCCGCCCAGCGCTGGAAATATTACGAAGAACCACGGCAATTTCAAAAATTAGCTTTAAGTGCAGAACTAGATAATGGTTCTCTAAATTCTCTCAGCCAACTATTACAGAAACGCCGCTATAAAATTTTTCCAGATCAAGAAAAAGAAAATATCCTTTATGCCCGCAAAGGAATAGTCGGACGCATCGGCCCAATTATCGTTCATATTGGCATCGTCGCTATTCTAATAGGGGGAATTTGGGGGGCGATGACTGGGTTTATGGCACAGGAAATGATTGCCAGTGGCGATACATTTCAAGTCACAAATATTGTCGATGCTGGCCCTTTAGCTGCCCAAGTCTCAAAAGATTGGTCTGTGCGCGTCAATCGTTTTTGGATTGACTACACTCCATCTGGCGGCATCGATCAATTTTATTCCGATATGTCTGTCTTAAATAAGCAGGGAGAGGAAGTTGACCACAAAAAGATTTTTGTTAACGAGCCTCTGCGCTATCGGGGCATAACCTTCTACCAAACCGATTGGGGAATTGCAGGTGTTCGCGTCCAATTTAACAACAGCCCGATTTTTCAATTACCAATGGCGCTATTGAACACCAAAGGACAAGGGCGCATTTGGGGTACGTGGGTTCCTACTAAACCGGATTTGAGTGAAGGTGTTTCTTTACTAGCCAAAGACTTACAAGGGATGGTATTAATTTATGATCCCAAGGGTAAATTAGTTGATACTGTCCGCGCTGGGATGTCAACCGAAGTCAATGGCGTAAAGTTGAAAATTTTGGATATTATTGGCAGCACTGGCTTACAAATTAAAGCCGATCCAGGCATACCAATTGTTTACTCAGGATTTGGTTTACTAATGTTGGGTGTGGTGATGAGTTACTTTTCTCATTCACAAATATGGGCATTGCAAAAAGGCGATCTCTTATATGTTGGTGGCAAAACTAATCGCGCCCAAGTTGCTTTTGAACAAGAGGTTTTAGAAATTTTAGATCGGCTTAGTTCAGAGCCAAAAATTGAGGAGAAAGAGACGGCTATTGAAGTTTAAATGCAAAAGTACGCATAGCATAATTGAAAACTTTGCGTACCTTTGTATTTGAAATGTATTTTTCTCGTTTTACAATTAATTACACCTACACAGCTACAGATTGGAAAATTATTAAGCATTGGAACTAAAGTTTTGTATATTTGCTCAACTTCAATCTAAACGACGGGTTTGCCTACTACCCGTAATCGCTATATTGTTGAGTATCGCTTCTTGTACTACCGATAATAAAAAAATCAAGCACGTTTCTCTTGTTGGTGCTGGGGCAAGTTTTCCTGCGCCTTTGTATGAACGCTGGCTTTCAGATTACAACCAGCAAAATCCCAATGTGGAAATTAACTATCAAGCTATAGGAAGCAGCGCTGGAGTGCAACAGCTGATTGAAGGTACTGTAGACTTTGCAGCTAGTGATGTGGGAATTACAAATGAACAAGCAGCTAAGATAAAAAGGGGAGTGGTTGCTTTACCCATGACTGCTGGTTCCATAGTGCTAGCTTACAATCTCGCGTCCACCCCCCAGTCACCTCCAGTCAATCTGCCAAATGGTTTAAAGCTATCACGCCAAGTTTATGTAGATATCTTTCTCGGAAAAATTACGAATTGGAATCATCCGAGAATAGCTGTAGCTAACCCAGGCGTAAATTTGCCCAATTTACCAATTCAGGTTGTACACCGCACTGATGGTAGTGGAACTACAAGTGTGTTGACGCAACATCTAAGTGCTATAAGTCCAGAATGGAACAGCAAAGTTGCAGCAGGTAAAGCTGTCGCATGGCCAGTGGGAATTGGTGGAAAGGGTAACGAAGGTGTTACTGCCTTAGTTCAACAGATCCCAGGAGCTATTGGCTATGTAGAATACGTCTACGCCAAACAAAATAAACTTCCTGTGGCTGCTTTGGAAAATAAATTTGGTAATTATATTACGCCGACACCAGAATCTGTAGCTCAAACCTTGGAGTCAGTGAAGTTACCCGCCGATAACTTGATTGCTTTTATCAACGATCCTACAGGTTCCCAGTCTTATCCCATCGTTACTTATAGCTGGGTTTTAACTTATCAGGAATATCCAAACCGAGTCAAAGGTAAAGCGCTAAAAAAATTTATTGATTGGGCTTTGATTGAGGGGCAAAAATCCAGTTTGGAACTTGGATATATTCCTTTATCTAAAAAAGTTGTACTTCAAGTACAATCTGCTGCAAACAGAATTGCAAAATAACTGCTTAATCAACCTGAGTAAAAATGTTCGTGTTCGCTACAAACCAAAATTTGCGTTGCTAGTTGGGGTATGAAAAATAATTTTGCGTAATTTCAGAATCCTTGTAGAGACGTTGCATTGCAACGTCTCTACATCCCCATTTAGCAATACCCAAAATTTTTATGATGGGTATTTGTGATGACGCACTTCAACCACAGTATGTACATTGCCACGAGGCGTAAAATCTGCTTTCACAGTGGCTTCTAACGGGTCACAAGCAGCCACAAAATCATCCAAAATTTGGTTGGCAGATTCTTCGTGGGAAATATAGCGATCGCGGTAACTGTTAATGTAAAGTTTAAGCGCCTTCAATTCTACTACCCGTTCATCAGGTATATATGTGACGTAAATTGTCGCAAAGTCAGGATAGCCGGAAAACGGACATTTACAAGTAAATTCTGGCAAAGTAATATTAATGTCATATCGTCTCCCCACACGCGGATTTGGAAAGGTAATTAATTTACCTTCCGCAATATCGCGTTCACCATACTTCATTTCAGGGAATTTGTCAGTTGTCATTTGTCATTTGTCATTGGTTATTTTACTTATCTTTACGTTTTTTTATTAATTTTGTACAGACAAAGATTTTTCGCGTCTCTACTCCCCCCTCAATACTCTTCCTTCTCCCAGTCTGGACAATTCTCATCTTCACAACCGTGGGGATGCATGGCACAAACTAACAAATTACCACTATAAACTTGACCGTGGTAATGAGTACAACCGATGCAGGCAGGATTTTTTTCAGCTGTAGGTTCAACTGAATAAGGAAAACCTGGATCTACATCTGCTACCATGTCTTCCAGTTCCCAGTAAGCCTCAAACATTGGTTCAGCTAAATCCTGTAAATACTGATCGACTTCAGTAACAATATTAGGGACTTGCTCAGTAATTTCTTCCGTTAGCTCAAAAAAAGCGTCAACCATTTCACTCATTCCCAGGAAGAAACGCTCTACTTCATCAGCAACTGTTTCAACGATTTCTGCTAAATCCTTTTGCCACTGTTCCATAAACTTGACACCTTTGCAGGCTATAAACAGGACGCTTTGTGTTATCTGGGTGGAAGCACTACAATACACACTAGGCAATGTATCTTATCAAGTTTCTATATGAAGTGCCATGTCAAAGTGCCACTTATTGCCAGTTATATCGAGTACAAAATACTTTTTATTAATCGCGTTGCAATCGTTTTAACTCGTTTTGCAGGTCTAGCACTTCTTGACGCAATTTATCCACATTCTCATCACTTGATCCCTCTTTCACCGTTGGTTCTTCATCTTCCTCTAAAATTTCAATGCGACGAGGTTCCGAAGGAGGTGTTTTCTCGGAGGTTTCAGCAGATGGTTGGGCTTGTTGGGCTTGCTTCATCATTTCTTCCACAAAGCGGCGGGCTTCTTCTGTGTTCATTTCGCCCTTTGCCACCATTTCATCTGCCAGTTTTTGGACTTGCGATCGCACTTGGGCTAATTTCCCCCCTGCTTTCTCACCTGCGTAAGAAGCTAATCCAACACCGAGGTAAAAAGCTTTTTGAACAATATCTCCAAAACCAGCCATTGTTGCTGACCGCTCCTAAAAATAGGGCGACCCGGAGACTACGCCTATCACAAGCCTCCCGTGTTGCTGCTACCTTCCGGTTCTGACAAGATTTGGGTGTTGCAATCGCATAGATCCAGGTCTTCTAAAAGCATAACATGAAAAACCAGTAAGTGTGTGTTATTCCATAACAATTCGCCATTCGTAAAGTTGATAGTTGACGCAGCCGTGTTTTACCAACGGGTCATCAGCGACAATTGCTTCTGCTTCCTCCTTAGAGGCTGCCTCAAACAGTAACATTCCGCCTCTTTGTTCTGCCCAATAGCCTGTTCGTGCTTTGTGTCCTTTAGCAATCAAGTCCTGGATGTAGGCTTTGTGAGCAGGTACATATTGGTCAAAGGTAGGTTTATCGACTTTCCCTTCTTCAATTTTGACAAACCACGGCATTTACTTACGACCTCTCATAATAATTTTGGATTTTGGATTGAGAATAATCAAAGCTCCTGAGCAAATCAAGATATTTTTAGGAGTAGCCTTTTCAAGGTGACTCGTAAAATATCTTAATTTTTCTCAGCGCTGCGCCCGTTGCTACCCTGTGGGAACGCTATGAGTTGGGGAACCGCAAGGGCGCACTGCAATACTTGTCGGTTAAGGGGAAGGGGAAAGAAAAACCTTTAACCTTTACCCTTTAACCTTTTCCCCAAACCCAATGCCGAGTTAAAAATGGTTAACCGAGCAGTATTGGGGCGCACTGGCTTCTCTATGACTCTGCGGTTTATGACAACATTACTGATAAAATTTCTAAAATGCGAGAACTTTACCCAGCGATCGAGCCTTACCGACAAGGTAGTTTACAGGTTTCCAACCTACATACCATTCATTTTGAAGAGTCAGGAAACCCCCAAGGTCAACCCATCGTTTTGCTGCATGGTGGGCCTGGTGGTGGATGTCCACCTTTTTATCGACAATATTTCCACCCAGAAAAATGGCGGATAGTGATGTTTGACCAGCGTGGTTGTGGTCAAAGTAAGCCCCATGCTGAATTACGAGAAAACACCACTTGGGATTTAGTCAGTGATATCGAAAAACTACGCCAACATTTAGGTATAGAAAAGTGGGCGGTTTTCGGTGGTAGTTGGGGTAGCACTTTATCATTAGCCTACAGCCAAACCCATCCTTCTCGCTGCACGGCATTAATTCTCCGTGGTATTTTTATGCTGAGGCAAAAAGAGTTGCGATGGTTTTACCAAGAGGGCGCTAGCTATATTTTCCCTGATGCTTGGGAAGCTTATGTCGAACCAATTGCGATCGCAGAACGTGATGATATGATCGCAGCATATTACAAACGTTTGACCAGTCCCGATTTAGAAATTCAATTAGCAGCGGCGCGTGCTTGGTCAATTTGGGAAGCGAGTACCAGTAGACTTTTTTTAGACCCAGAACTCATGCAAAAGTTTGGCGAGAGCGAATTTGCTTCAGCTTTCGCACGTATTGAATGCCATTACTTTATGAATAAGGGCTTTCTTGAAACAGAAGATCAATTACTCTTAAATGTAGACCGTATCCGCCATATTCCGGCTGTAATTGTTCAAGGACGCTATGATGTAGTCTGCCCAATGATATCAGCTTGGGAATTACATCGAGCTTGGCCAGAAGCAGAATTTATAGTGGTTTCTGATGCCGGACATTCGATGAGTGAAACAGGAATTCGTAGTGCTTTGATTGAAGCAACAGATAATATTTAATTCGGTTGAATACTTAACTTGTGGAACGGGGAAGTTCGCCAAAAAAGGGGATGTAAGACCAAACCCACAACAAAGCAATCCCTTGTGAAATGGGAAACTTACACTGTATTTAAAGCATCAGTGTAAGTAGTTCATTACAAAAAAAGAGATATGCGAATTCTAATTATGGAAAGCACTATGTTGTTACTCCTGACTGCGGTGACAACAGGCTGTGTCAGTTCTCCCTCTGTTACAAAACAGCCACAAGCCTTACCAACAATCACTGAACAGCCTACAAAGGCAACTGTGTTGACCTCAAAACCTACACCGGCTGCAAAAACTACAGACAGTTCTACCCCTGAACCCACTATTTCTAAGAATCCGACGCGCTGTGAAACTAGTCAATTGTCAGTGCGCCGAGTCTCCGAAGATGCTGGCGTTGGGAATGTTGCCCTCACCTATGCCTTCACCAATAACGCCTCATCCCCTTGCACCCTCTACGGTTATCCGGGATTGGCACTACTGGATGCAAAAGATCGACCTTTGCAGGGGATTAAAGTTATTCGTTCCAAAGACACTTACTTTTCGAGTCAGCAACCTCGACAACAAGTAACTCTAGCTCCTGGAAAACAAGCCTTATTTCAAATAGCATACAATCACATTAGTTCGCCCCAGAAAAATTGCCCAATTTCTAATAAGATTGAAATCACGCCTCCGAATGCTTACCAGCACCTTACCGTCACAGAAGAAATCAAGCCTTGTACAGGCAAAGTCAGAGTGACCCCAGTACGAGCAGTCTTGTAAATTTATGTAATTTACTAAAAAATCTAAAAATAGCATAAATTTGATTAGAGCCTCTGATAAGTCCAGTATTGTACTGTTCAAAAAGGTTAAGGATTTTATGCTAGGAATTGATGTTGCCGATCAAGATGGCAGAGTAGATTGGACGGCTGTAAAAAACTCTGGTAAAACCTTTGCGTTTGTCAAAGCCACAGAAGGAGTTAGTATTAAAGACTCTGCTTTTGCTCATCATTGGCAGACTATGAAAACGGTTGGTATTATTCGGGGTGCTTATCATTTCTTTCATCCCCATACATCTGACCCAGTTCAGCAAGCGCAGGAATTCTTAAAAACCTTGGGGAAATTAGAACCAGGAGACTTACCACCAGTTCTGGATGTCGAGGTAACTGACAAAGTAAATAGCCAAGCTGTAATTAGTGCAGCTAAACTGTGGTTAGCAGAGGTGGAAAAAGCCCTTTTACAACAAACGAAAAAAGCAATTAAACCAATTATTTATACTTTTCCCAGTTTCTGGACAGAAATTGGCAATCCATCTGATTTTGCGAGTTATCCGTTATGGATTGCCCACTACGGAACCCAGAACCCAAGTATTCCTGGCGCTTGGCAAGGGCAATACCTAATCCATCAATATGAAGGTGATATCTCTGGTGTCGCTGGTGTTAGTGGTCGAGCCGATTTGAATAGATTTAATGGTTTACAGCTAGGAGATTCTGGGCTAAGGGTCAAACAATTACAACAGCAATTAAAAGATGTTGGATT
The DNA here is from genome assembly GCF_014698035.1 of Desmonostoc muscorum FACHB-395. Lineage (GTDB taxonomy): Bacteria > Cyanobacteriota > Cyanobacteriia > Cyanobacteriales > Nostocaceae > Nostoc > Nostoc muscorum_A. The sequence continues at coordinate 30,199 of NZ_JACJSF010000064.1, read as the reverse complement.
ATATACTGATACCATTGATGGGAAGTTTTCTGAGTCAGTTAAGAATGCAATTGTTAGTTTCCAAACATCTAAGAAAATGCAAGCTGATGGAATTGTCGGTATAAAAACTTGGGTCGCTTTACTGTGGATTTAGAATGGATAAGCTTACTCAATACATAGACCCATACCCATCAAATTGATGTAAACATAGGTGATACCTTACATCTAATATTTACTTATTTTGATTAGCAAGTGCAGTTGTTTTAAATATTTAGCTACTTATTGAAAGTCGCTTATGTTGCTTCGATGGCTTCTCAATAAGTAGCTAGGTGTAAATAAATTAAAGTTTGTAGTAAGGACTTTAGTTCTAGTAAAACTTGCTATTAACGATGAATTGCTGACTACGAACTAGGACTTTTGGCGTATTTAATTATACTAATTTAGTATGTATTTCTATATATGACTAGTATCTTGAAATGCACAAAAGTGAGATTTAACCTGGAAAAAACCTTTAAGAATTCGTTTGAGTGAACTAAACTTAACCCACCTGATAGCTGTAGTTACTTCTACCCACTGCCGTTTTCTTTTACTTGCTTCTGGATAATCTTCACTCAGCATCTCAACTGGTAACAAATACATCTTGACACGATAACTTTTGCCTCCTTTGCGGTACTTATAAGTGCCCAGTTCATTGGTGTCTACCTGCCCAATTACCCCTGCTTCTTCCCAAGCTTCTTTGGCTGCTGAAGCGGGGGGACTCATGCCATTAGGAATATCTCCTTTTGGAATCACCCAGTGTTGAAAGTTACGGGTCGTGATTAGCAAGATTTCAACTTTGCCATTGTTCACTCTATAAGGAATCACCCCAGATTGTTTAAACACTTTGCTGACTTTTCGACCCATGTAATTTACATCCTGTACGGTTTAGCTTTTTTGTATAATGGTTATTTCAAAAAGTCTAACGCTGATACCGGATAAGTTTTGGTTAAATTTAGGTTAGGATGAGGTTAAAAAAATTTTATTATCCATAAGAGTTAATTATTGAAAGTTTTTTATTAATTTCGTCATCTTGTTTGTGGGCAAGAATACATCAAACTATGTTAAGGAATATAAAATCAAGTAAATTGGCTCTTAGTAAGCGGCTTTAGCCCTGACTACAAACCTTTAATTATTCATGCCCACTTATTTAACTCTACCGCTTAGACTAGAGGCGGAGCCTTCTAGTTGCATTCCTAGTTAGAACTGGGAAGGAGATTATGAAGTTTTTAAAGGGGTGGGTTGAGGTTGATGTAGATGAAAAATGTTTTGTATACACCACGTTTTGCATCATAATGAATTGCAATATCTATGGTCTTAATATAAAGTCAACTCACTTAAAAAGTGTACTCCTGATGGCTGATTGACAAATGCAGCCCTCTTACAAACATCACATCTTCTGGTTTAATGCCAGAAGATATACCACCAATATAATTAACTTGACTTTTTCAGATTTTGGTAGATATAGAGCGAAGATATTGCATTTAAATCTACTTCTTTCTGCTCATCTTCATTTTCATTAGTATTTTTAAATAGAACTGTAAACGCACCAGCACCTAACCTATCTTGAGGAAACATCCGATAACAAGGTATTGTAGTTAAATGCGACTGATATTTAGTTAAATTACTAATTTCCATCGCTTGAAACTGGGGAAAGCGTTCCAAAAACCATTCGCAAACTTGCTCATTCTCTTCGGGTGAATATGTGCAAGTCATATAAGCTAAATAACCTTGTGGTGAAACAAGTTTAGCAGAGTTAGCTATAATTCGCTTTTGCCGATTTGCACTCTTGTTAATAGCAGTTGGGTGAAAACATCCGGGTGCTTTTTCACCTTTAGCCAGTAAAGATTGCCCAGTACAAGGAGCGTCTACTATTACTAAGTTGCTAGAGTAGGAAAACATTTCGGCAAATATGCTCGAATCTCTATTAACTATTGCACTAGGGCTAATCTGGCAACGTTTCAAATTAGAAATTAGCATTCCTAGACGTTTACCAATTACTTCATTACTGATGAGCAATTCAGGTTGCAAAGCTTTCCAAGCAAAGATACTTTTACCTCCTGGCGCGGCACACATATCAAAAACTAAATGCACTGGCTGAGGAATTGCTAACAAAGTAGTAGCTGCGAATATTGAAGAGAAATCTAAACAATAGAAATATCCTTGTTGATGCAAGGGATGCTGACCGGGTTTTTCTCCCAAGCATAAACGGTCTATAAATTGTGGCTGCCAATAAGTTGGTATTTCCACCGCTAAAGGTGAAATATTTGGCTTTTCTTTACACCAAAGAATACTGGGTGAAAAAGGCTGAGGATTCATTAAAGCCTCAATAAATTTTTCTTGTTCATCTAGATTAGTGAACAAACGCCGTGAGACTTTAAGTAATAAATTAGAAGGTTTTTCCATCTGGATATATAAATAATAAAATTTTTCACAAATCAGAGTAGAGATGCAATTGTGTGGAAATCAATATGAAAGATGACGCTTCTTAATTACGAATTAGGTTGTATCAAAATCCAAATCAAACTGTTACACAAGAACAATGTAATCAAGCCTTTTGGCTTCATACTCAAAATATAATGACCGCCATTCAGAACGCAATGGCCAAGCTACCCCACTGCACCGGAGAAGGTCATGTTCTTAGATAGTTTTCCGCAAAAGTTACGCAAAGAAGCACAACTATGGAGGGATGAAGGATTAATTAGTTCTTCGCTGTATGAGCAAATAGCAGAACGTTATCAATTTAAAAACCTGGAAGCTGCTGTACGCGATCGCAATAAAGCGATCGCGATCGCTGTAGGCAGCATCCTTTTATGCTTAGGCATAATTACCTTTGTATCAGGAAACTGGCAGGGAGGTTCGCGGGAAGTCAAATTTATTCTCATGATGAGTTTGTTTTTTGCGATCGCGATTACCGGTTTTTACAATTGGATAACACCTGAAGGAAAGAAGCCGCAAAAAAGTAAACGCTTACTGGGAGAAGGGTTGCTCATTTTAAGCGCCTTCATTTTCGGCGCAAATATACTGCTGATGGCTCAGATGTTCAATATCGCCGGTTCAACTTCCCAACTTTTTCTCGCCTGGGGGTTGGGTGTTGTGGTGATGGCCTTCAGTTTGTCCATAAATTCTTTAGGAATTCTGTCAATTGTCCTCGTGGAAATCGGGTATTGGACGGGATTAGAAGACTTATGGTACGCAACAGGAGAGTTAACTTGGTCGCGGTTAGTGGTGCAGCATTTGCCTTTGTTGGCATGGCTGGTATTTGTCCCCTTAGCCTACTTCTGCCGATCGCGCTGGATTTTTGGTCTAGCAGCCTTTGTTTTCGCTAGTTCCTTACAAGCTAACCTTAATCCTCTACCACTGCTGAATTATGCTGATATAGCGCCTTGGGTGGCATCTTTTGCTTTTGCACTCCCACCTGCATTATTCTGGAGTTATGATGATCTGCTGTTTCCAACCATAAATTACAGATTGTTTCAATCTCTGGCCCGTAATTTAGCGTTGGTTAGCTTTGGTGGTGTGTTTTACGTTCTGTCTTTTCGTTGGGTTTGGGAATCTGCAAATTATGGTTATAATCAGCCAACGAACTTGACTAACTTGTTCCAGTCTCTGCCGATCATCGATTTGGGGATTCTCAGTGGCTTGGCGGTATTGCAATGGTTATTTCTACTGCGTCAAAGAAATAATCCTCCGCGCCGCGAAGTGATTTTCACAACTGCTGTTATTGGTACTTTTCTTGCCTTTATTGCCATAGTACCTTTTTGGCATCAAACTATCAGTCGGATTGATGAACTTGGTGTTTTTATTTTCAATGTACTTCTAGCAACATTAGCATGGGGACTAATTCAAGAAGGATTGAAATTAAGCAACAGAAGTTCCTTTTGGGGCGGTATGCTGTTAGTGACACTGCAAATTATCAGTCGCGTGCAAGAGTACGACACCGACTTACTTTTCAAGTCTCTAGTCTTTATCTTGTGCGGTTCCGCTTTAATTAGCGCTGGACTCTGGTTTGAACGCCGTTTACCTGGTGGTAGCTCTGCAAGTAAAAAGTAGTACAAATTCAGCATGGGCTAAACGCCCCGCAACGCTAACAGAATTCAGGAATTTCCCCATCATCAACATCTCTATCTCTGTGCGTCAAAATTTTTAAAGTTTCTCTGCGTTAGTCCTAATCTCGTTACTTTTGACCTCCTCAATTCCTCTGCTTTTTAGGACTACGCTCATGACTAATAGTTCTTCTGAATCTAAAAATAAAACCTTGTCTCCCGAAGCCGAGTTCTCCAGTAAGGTGACTTTTCGGGATTACTTGATTGCTACTGAACAAAAATCGAATAAGCCCTTACCTTTTTGGCGGTTACTAGCTCCCCTGGCGCTGCAAACAGGGTTAATTATGGCAGTACCAGCCCAAGCCGTTTATACAGATGTGACAGGTAAAACGGTGATTTTGCAAACCGTACCTGTAGACCCAAACAATGTACTAGACGGTAATACCTTAGCGCTAGATTACAACATATCCCGTCCCGCAAATTTGAGGAGATTACCTGGTTGGCAAACATTAGTCAGCAAAGGTCGTGGAAGCGGTAGAAGATTGCCTGAAGGAACCAATATCTATGTGACTTTGCAAGAGCAACTATCCTATGGTAATGGTGTTCCTAGAGCTTGGAGACCGTTACGAGTCAGTAGCGATCGCCCAACATCTCTAAGAGCCAATCAGGTAGCCTTAAGAGGTGTTTATCAGGATGGTTCCGTTAACTACGGTTTGGAAACCTATTACATCCCAGAAAACCAACGCCAGCAGATTAGCAACGATTTGCGAACCCAACGCGCCCGCAGAGGACAAGTACCCCCCATTGTGGTGAAAGCGAAAGTAGATCCACAGGGTAAGGCAGTTCCAGTTAGTATGTGGGTACGCGATCGCAACTATCGCTTTTAAGCTGTTAGGTAAAGTATGTAAACATGGAAGGTTTATTTCCAAAGTTCTGAGCGTCACCAACTGGCGCTCAGAATTTTCTGTTTGTCATTAGACTTTTCCAAAAAAAAATGTAGAGACGTAGCACTGCTACGTCTCTACAAAGGTTCTGGATAACGCATAATTAATTTCTGGAGAAGTCTAATGCCTCCTCAGCACTGACTACTACTAAGGCACAATCAGCACTGGGCAAGGGGAAAGGTTAATCACGCGAGTGGTCACACTATCATCCGCTCCCTCTTCAGTTAAGCCTAGCCCTCGGCAGCCCATAATAATTAAATCAGCCCCAATTTCATCAGCGACATCGCAGATAGTAAAAGCTGGTTTACCTTGCCTTTCCAGAATTTCGGATTGAATTCCTTGCCCAGAAAATAAAGATTGGGCATTTTCTAGCAGTTTTGCAACTACTTCTGGTGAAACCATCGGATCTGCACTAGGCGCATCTGGAGCATCTGGAGGCGGTTCTTCTACCACAGACAGCAGCACCAAGCGACTGCTGTACTTTTTGACTACGTTGGTAACAACATCAGCAGCTTCCCGCGTTTCCCGGCTTTGATCGATAGGAAATAGTACTGTCTTAAATATCTCTGTCACTTGGGTACCCCTGACTCCGGTAAAATCTTGATGGTTCTACTTTCAAAACAATAACAAAAAGGCAATCAGGAGAGTTTGGTGTGTCCAAAAAAAGTTTAGCAAGTTTATCTTCAGCTGATATATCTGGGAAACGTGCCTTAGTGCGGGTTGACTTTAATGTGCCTGTGGACGATCAAGGCAACATTACCGACGATACTCGCATTCGCGCCGCTCTCCCAACCATCCAAGATTTAACGCAGAAGGGTGCTAAAGTCATTCTCGCAAGTCATTTTGGCCGTCCCAAGGGTGTGGATGACAAATTACGCCTAACTCCCGTTGCCAAGCGTCTCTCTGAGTTACTGGGGCAAGAAGTCATTAAAACTGATGACTCTATTGGCGATGAAGTTGCAGCAAAAGTTGCCGCTTTGCAAAATGGCCAAGTGCTATTACTAGAAAATGTCCGTTTTTACAAAGAAGAAGAGAAAAACGACCCAGAATTTGCGAAAAAATTGGCAGCTAATGCTGACTTTTATGTAAATGATGCTTTTGGTACTGCACACCGCGCCCATGCTTCTACTGAAGGTGTGACGAAATTCCTTAGCCCTTCTGTGGCTGGATATTTGGTTGAGAAGGAATTGCAATATCTGCAAAACGCTATTGAAAATCCCCAACGTCCTTTGGCGGCAATTATTGGCGGTTCCAAAGTTTCCAGCAAAATTGGTGTAATTGAAACCTTGCTGGAGAAGTGCGACAAGCTGATTATTGGCGGTGGGATGATTTTCACCTTCTATAAAGCCCGTGGTTTGAATGTCGGTAAGTCGTTGGTAGAAGAAGACAAGCTAGAACTAGCGAAGTCTTTGGAAGCTAAGGCTAAAGAACGGGGTGTTGCTTTATTGCTGCCTACAGATGTGGTATTGGCAGATAACTTTGCCCCTGATGCCAATTCTCAAACCGTTAGCATTGAGAATATCCCCGATGGTTGGATGGGTTTGGATATTGGGCCAGACTCGGTGAAATTTTTCCAAGAAGCCCTTGCAGATACCAAAACGGTAATTTGGAACGGGCCAATGGGTGTATTTGAGTTTGATAAGTTTGCGGCAGGTACGGAAGCGATCGCTCATACCCTCGCTGAAATCGGTAAAACTGGTACAACAACCATCATTGGTGGTGGTGATTCAGTAGCGGCTGTGGAAAAGGTTGGTTTAGCAGACCAAATGAGCCACATTTCCACCGGCGGCGGCGCTAGCTTGGAGTTGCTTGAAGGCAAAGTATTGCCTGGAATTGCAGCTTTAGATGATGCGTAAGTAAAAAATGGGGACAAGGGGACAAGGGGACAAGAGGTGAGAACTTGAAACAAGTCTTTCCCCTTGTCCCCAATTCTCCTTGTCCCCAAGTCCTCTTCCCAATGCCCAATCCTCAGTACCCGATCCCCAATCCCTAAATATGGAAACTAAATGGCTGGAGTGGGCGCAAAAGTTACAAGCGATCGCTCAAAATGGTCTAACCTATTCTGAAGGGCCTTTTGATATTGAACGCTATAAACAATTACGAGCGATCGCCACAGAAATCATGGCGACTTACTCGAACGTAGAACACAGCTATGTCCTCGATTTATTTAGCCATGAACTCGGATATGCAACTCCCAAAGTTGACGTGCGGGCAGCGATTTTTTACGAAAATACTATATTGTTAGTCAAAGAAAAAGCTGACGGTTGCTGGAGTTTACCTGGTGGATGGGCTGATGTTGGCGAGTCACCCAGTGAAGTAGTTGTGAAAGAAGTATATGAAGAATCTGGATATCAAGCACGCGCTATTAAATTACTAGCAGTTTATGACAGAAACAAACAGGGACATCCACCATTGCCTTTTTATGTCTATAAACTGTTTTTTAAATGTGAACTTATCGGTGGTTCTCCATCATCAAGTATTGAAACTGAAGATGTAGGTTTTTTCTCTGAAGACGCGTTACCAGAACTTTCTCTGGGACGGGTGACACCAGCGCAAATTACGCGACTTTTTCAACATTATCGCCAACCAGACTTACCGACAGATTTTGATTAACAATTAGACACGGTTACTTTTAAGGAAATATTGCTAACTGGGTTTCCGGGTCAAAAAAGTGAATTTTCTCTGGAGTTAGAGATAACCATAGTTGCTCACCAGGTTGTACAAGACGGTCTGGTGGGATTCGCACTTGTAGGGAATTAGCTGTAGTCGCAGGCTGAGAACCCGGTTCGGCAATCTTAACAGCGAGAAAGGAATCGTTACCGAGATTCTCTACCAAATCTACTTGCACTGGTAGATTTTTGGTAGCAGGCATACTCAAGTTCAAGTGTTCTGGGCGAATGCCTAAAATTAGAGTTTTCCCATCATATTTTTGTAAAGCTTTTCCCCAAACTTCTGGCAGGGTGAAACGCAACTGGGAATGCGTAATCAACTGTGGGGCATGGAATTCCACAGGAATAAAATTCATCGGTGGTGAACCAATGAACTCTGCTACAAAAAGATTGGCAGGGCGGTTGTAAAGTTCTAAAGGAGAAGCAACTTGCTGAATTTTACCCTCAGACATAATCGCAATGCGATCGCCCATTGTCATCGCTTCTGTTTGATCGTGGGTAACGTAAATTGTCGTTGTCCCAAGTTGGCGCTGCAATTTGACAATTTGAGCGCGGGTTTCCGCCCGTAGTTTGGCATCTAAGTTAGAAAGCGGCTCATCCATTAAAAACACTTGGGGGTCACGCGCGATCGCTCTTCCCAATGCAACCCGTTGTCTTTGTCCCCCAGATAGCTGTTTGGGTAAGCGATTCAGCAATGTTTCAATTTGTAACAGTTGGGCAACACTACGTACCTGCTGATCCACCGCCCGTTCTTTCTCAGAAGTGTAGCGCAATCCTTTAGGTAACTTTCTTGTCGCCCCCACGAAGAGATTTTCTGCCCACGTCCGAAGATAGGGAGTATTTTCTCCTCTGCTCCTCTGCTCCTCGGCTCCCCTGCTTCCCCTGCGCCGCAGTCCAAAAGCGATGTTGTCATACACCGTCATGTGGGGATAGAGGGCGTAATTTTGAAACACCATTGCGATATCGCGTTCTTTTGGTGGTAGATCATTGATTAAGCGATCGCCTACCCAGATATTACCGCCAGTCATCGTTTCTAACCCAGCGATTAACCGCAGCAAGGTACTTTTTCCACAACCAGAAGGGCCTACCAGCACCATAAACTCGCCATCTGCGATCGTCAGGTTAATCCGTCGCAAGACGTTAACACTTCCCGCACGTTCTTGCGCTGCATCAGTTTTCTCCCCAGGCGTGGGGGAAGATTGGTTTTGTGAGGTAACACCTTCCCCTTTACGTGAGGAAAAACTTTTATAAACGTTTTCTAAAATAACTTGGGACACAACTAATTATTTGATTGGGAATTGGGAATTGGAGGATAATTACGACTGACTAATGACAGTTTAGCGCCCATAATACACGTTCTCTGTAAATACGAAAAGTTAACAAAATAGTTTGCACGATCAAAAGCAAACTACGCTAGGTTTTAGGGCTGTCAGGAGGTGTTGTTATGACTACCGATCTACCTCAAAATCTTTCCTCAGATCCAAATATTAACCCTGTCCATGACATTGTAGACGTACAAACCACAGATTGTTGCATTGTGGGTGGGGGGCCAGCCGGAGCAGTTTTGGCGCTGTTGTTAGCACGTCAAGGCATTTCGGTGATGCTGCTGGAAGCACACAAAGACTTCGATCGCGATTTTCGCGGTGATACGATTCATCCATCAGTGATGGAAATTATGGAAGAATTGGGACTTAGCGATCGCTTGCTAGAACTCCCCCATGCCAAAATGCGCCAAATTAGGTTTAAAACTCCTGAAGATACTGTCACTTTGGCCGATTTTAGTCACCTAAAAACCCGCTACCCCTACATTACGATGCTTCCCCAGGTGAAATTTCTGGAGTTCATCACCCAAGAAGCACAAAAATATCCTAGTTTCCATCTGGTAATGGGTGCGAATGTGCAAGAATTAATTGCCGAAAATGGCGAAATTCAAGGTGTCCGCTATCGGGGAGGTGGTGGTTGGCACGAAATCCGGGCAATACTGACAGTGGGTGCAGACGGTCGCCACTCACGTTTACGCCACCTGGGTGAGTTTGAATCCATCGAAACCTCGCCACCAATGGATATTCTTTGGTTTCGTCTACCGCGTCAGCCAGAAGACCCAGAGGGGGGAATGGGGCGCTTTGGTCAAGGTAAAATCATCGCTATGCTTGACCGTGGTGATGAGTGGCAAGTTGCTTATGTCATCCCCAAGGGAGGCTATCAAAAATTGCGGGCTGAGGGTTTGGAGGAATTAAAAAAATCTGTTGTGGAAGTAGTGCCAGAATTCCAGCAACGCATCCAAAATTTACATGACTGGTCACAAATAGCTTTTCTCTCAGTGGAATCCAGCCGCGTCAAACGCTGGTATCATCCGGGACTGTTACTCATCGGTGATGCGGCTCATATAATGTCCCCCGTGGGTGGAGTTGGGATTAACTACGCGATTCAAGATGCTGTCGTCGCCGCGAATGTACTCAGCAAACCGCTCAAAAACGGACAAGTACAACTTAGCGACCTAGCAAAAGTACAGCGTCAACGCGAATTGCCCACACGTATCATTCAGGCGTTTCAAACTTTTATCCAAAAGCGGTTATTTGCGCCAGTTCTCACCTCAAATAACACCTTTGTACCACCTGCGTTTTTGCGCTTACCTATCTTGCGCGACCTACCAGCCAGATTGATCGCCTTCGGTGTTTTCCCCTCTCACGTCAAGACTTAATTTTTGCCAATAATTTTTTCTCTTTCTTAAATTAGTGGTACAATTATACTACTCAATGCAGAATTGAATGCTCAATTTAGTCAAGCGAGAGTGGCGGACGGCATACTTAATGCTGTTCAAAGCGATCGCTTGGCTTTTATGCTAGAAAGGACTAAAAAGAATTCAGCACCCAGGAGTCAGGAGTCAGAATTGATAAAGAGTTTAGTATGATTGGTATATTAATTCATCAAGTGTTCTCCTGACTTCTGAATTCTGACTCCTGAATTCTGTTAGAAAATTTGTTCAAATATTATTAAAAAATGCAAACAATTAAACATATCTAGATATTAATTGGCACTACATAGAAAAACCCCCACCTTCTCTTCTCAATCAGTACTTTTTGCAGTCAGGAGTAATTTTAATGAACAGCTGCGTTTTGATGGCGGAAATTATTAACGAGCCACAACTCCGCTATACAGCCGATAATTTGGGAGTTACGGAAATGCTGGTGCAGTTTCCCAATTCCCTGAAACCAGAAGATCCGCCAGCCACCCTGAAAGTTGTCGGCTGGGGTAATTTAGCGACAGAAATCCAGCAAAACTACCACCAAGGCGATCGCGTCATCCTGGTAGGGCGTTTAGGCATGAATACTGTTCCGATGGAAGGTTTTAAAGAAAAACGCGCTGAATTGACAGTGCAACAAATTCAACCTGTTGGAGGTAGTTTTAATACTGATCCATTGCCTTCAGCAACCGCAACTCCATCATTCACTGAAACTGCTCCACGACAAACATCTTCAGCATCTCGTCCTCCCCAGAAAGAAGTTAACACTTACGAGTCACCACGTCCAGCGCCTACTCCGGCTGCAAATCCTGTTGGCGTTGCTCCCCAAGCGACAAGTTACGAACCCGTACCCCAATCTACAAATTATGAGCGAACCACTTATCCAGCAGTGAAAGCGGAAGAACCAGATCCAGATGATATTCCTTTCTAAAGTTGTTAGTTGAGCGTGTATTCAATTTGCTAACTAACATCACAATTAGATAATTTCTACAAATAGCCATCCTTTAGGGTGTGCTATTTTTTTGTCTGTGTTGACGCTTTTCGTCTTGTCGTGACACATGGCTTTAGCTATCGAACAGTTAGGAATAGATAATTTTAATCTCTAAATTCTAAGTTTCAGCCTCTATTTTGCATCTTAATAGACTTCATCATGGCTACCAATATCAATCAATAAAATAACCATTTCTAACAACTTCTCATCCTCCGAAAAATTAAAGATAATTCTACAATCATAAGCAACAGAACAAGACCACAAACCCGCTAAATTTCCTGTTAACTTATGAGACTTCAAAGACGGTGTAAATGGATCATCTGCTAAAAGCCTTAATACATTAACAATTTGATTCTTTAATTGCGGGTTTTTCTTTGTAATCTTCCTAAAAGAGCGCTTAAATCCACTACTCCAGACAACTTCCATCATCATCTCCGAGTAAATCAGCGATCAAATCATCAACGCTTCCTCTCTTTGCTGTCCCATCCTTAAAAGACTGCATTACTTCCTGAGCATTAGCCAAAATTTCAACCCGCCGATTCTCAATTCGTTGCTGGCGAAGAAACTCAAATAAATACTCTTTATCTTCTGTGGGCAAACTTTCAATAGAATTAATAATTTCTTGTAAAGTCATCATAGAACCTCCTAATCAAGTAAATCCTACCTTTACTAACTCTATTTTAATCTCTATTTCCATTGCCTCAGCTTCTTAAATTTAGCCAATTTCGGCAAGAATTATGATATGATCCAACCACCGTAGGGGCAAATGTTTCTGGAAAGTAAAAGCAGGGATTAGCGTAGGCGTAGGCATCGCCAGGGCAATCATCACTAAACATCATGAGCCGATCGCAATTTGCAGAAGTCACAAGCAGTTGTATATCGCAGATGTATATTGTGGAAGTATGTGAGAAACTGCCAAAGAGTGTAAAAATCAAATTTACTCACATATACATCAAAACTATTGTTAAAATCAAATAATTTTAAGTTAATATTTTTACCTAACTCCTATGAGAGAAACTGTCCTAGAGGTTCGCAATCTCCAAGTTGAATTTCCCGGTGATGGCAATACTGTCAGAGCTTTGGATGGTATATCCTTTGGACTGCATCGAGGTGAAACTCTAGGAATAGTAGGAGAATCGGGGAGTGGTAAATCAGTGACAGCCCTAGCTGTGATGGGTTTGTTGCAAAGTCCCGGTACAGTTACTGGGGGTGAAATCTGGTTTCGTCCGCAGGAGAATGGGAACCCGATCGATTTGGTAAAACTGCCTCCTGAGCAAATGCAGTTACACCGGGGTGGCGATATCGCCATGATTTTTCAAGAACCGATGAGTTCGCTTAATCCGGTTTATGACATTGGGTTTCAGCTAACAGAAGCGATTATGCGGCATCAAAAGGTGTCAGCAGCCCAAGCACGACAAATTGCGATCGCAGGTCTACAAGAGGTTAAACTTCTACCTAGCGATGAAGATATACAGCAGCAATATATCGAAACTTGGCATCAAACCAACAGCAATTCATCGAAACCAGAACCATCAAAGTTGGCCCAGTTGGTTAAAGAACACAAAGAAGCCATGCTGGAACGCTACCCTCATGAACTTTCTGGGGGTCAGTTGCAACGGGTAATGATTGCAATGGCAATTTCTTGCAACCCATTAATCTTAATTGCCGATGAACCAACTACAGCTTTGGATGTGACGGTGCAAGCCACAATTTTGGACTTGTTGCGAGAATTGCAGCAAAGTCGTGACATGGCAATGATTTTCATCACCCACGATTTGGGGCTAATTTCAGAAATTGCTGATGAAGTAGCGGTGATGTATAAAGGCAAAGTTGTCGAATCTGGTATTTCTGAGCAAATTTTCAGCAGTCCCCAGCATCCATATACTAAAGGTTTGATAGCTTGTCGCCCCACACTCAACCGTCGTCCCCAAAAATTACTCACTGTTTCTGACTACATGAGTGCAGAAGAGACAGCAACAGGACAAGTAATAATTCAGCCAAAAGAACCTGCGCTACCTATAGAAGTCACCACCGAAGAGATTGCTGCAAGATTAGCAAACTTCAATGAAAAAGAACCCCTGTTGCAAATCCGCAACCTGAAAGTTGGTTTTCCAGTGCGCGGGGTGTTTGGTGGGACAAAACGCTACAATATGGCGGTTAATGGAGTTTCCTTTGATGTCAAGCCAGGAGAAACACTAGGTTTGGTGGGAGAATCTGGTTGTGGTAAAACCACCCTTGGCAGAACCTTGCTGCGCTTAATTGAACCGATGAGTGGTCAGATTATCTTTGAGAAACAAGATATTACTAGCCTCAAAGGAGAACCGTTGCAAAAATTGCGGCGGGAAATGCAAATAGTCTTCCAAAATCCTTTTAGTTCCCTCGATCCACGGATGAAGGTTGGCGACGCGGTGATGGAACCTTTGTTAATTCACGCTGTTGGGAAGACAAAGCAACAAAGACGGCAACGGGTAGTTGAACTATTAGAACGGGTAGGGTTGAGTGCAGATGCGATGAACCGCTATCCTCATCAGTTTTCTGGCGGTCAACGTCAACGGATTTGCATAGCCCGTTCTTTGGCATTGAATCCTAAGTTTATCATCTGTGATGAATCAGTTTCAGCGTTGGATGTTTCAGTACAGGCGCAGGTATTAAATCTTCTCAAAGAATTACAGTCAGATTTTCAGCTTACTTATATCTTTATTTCTCACGATTTAAGTGTGGTGAAATTTATGAGCGATCGCATTTTAGTTATGAATCGAGGTCAAATTGTTGAAGAAGGCACAGCCGAAAGCATTTACCAAGAACCCAAAGAGGAATACACGCAAAAATTAATTGCTGCAATTCCTACTGGTAGTGCTGAACGGGTGCGAAGTCGGCATCTAAGGGCTTTATAGAAATAGAATTCAGGAGTCAGGGGTCAGGAGTCAGAATGGGCTAAACGCCCCGCTATCCATATACAGCATGAATTCTGTACGAGTGGCGGATAGTGAGTTAACTAGCGTCTGAATAAACGGTATTTTTGCATCCGCACTAAATATGCAGGTTTAATTGTCTTGATTCTGAATTCTGACTCCTGTTAGCGGTAGCGGGGCGTTTAGCCCATTCTGAATTCTTTTTCAACAAATATTTGTGCAAACAAAGTTAATTACATCTGCAAGTCCAGACTGAGTTTTCAAATTAGTAAAAATAAAAGGTTTATCGCCGCGCATTTTTTTAGCATCTCGTTCTATCACACTTAAATCTGCACCAACATAAGGCGCTAAATCAGTTTTGTTAATCACCAACAAATCAGACTTGGTAATGCCTGGCCCGCCTTTGCGGGGAATTTTATCTCCTGCTGCAACGTCGATGACGTAAATTGTTAAATCCACCAATTCGGGACTAAAGGTAGCAGCTAAATTATCGCCGCCACTTTCCAAAAATACCAAATCCAAATCGATAAAACGTTCTTCTAATTGTTCAATTGCCGCCAAATTCATCGAAGCATCTTCACGGATAGCAGTATGGGGACAACCACCAGTTTCTACACCCAAAATGCGATCGCTAGCCAACGCCTGAGAACGCACTAAAAACTGAGCATCCTCCTGAGTATAGATATCATTTGTCACCACCGCAATCTGATACTGCTCACGCAATCCCTTGCACAAAGCATCCAGCAAAGCTGTCTTCCCCGAACCCACCGGCCCAGCAATCCCTACTCGAAATGCGTTCATTGTCATTTGTCATTTGTCCTTTGTCATTGTTATTAGTCCTTAGTTTTTGCCCAATTCCCAATTCTCCATTCCCCATTCCCAATTCCCCATTCCCAATTCCCATGACTAACTCCTAAACAACCTTGTATACTGCGTCTCATGGTGCATACTCGCCAGCGACAAACCCCAACTACAACAAGCGAGTTCATCATCTTCCAACGCGAGAATTTCTAATGCCGCAGTGCTAAATAATGGTTGCAAATCTAGCAATAACTGCTGTCCTGCTGTTTGTCCAAGGGGGATGAGTTTCACGCCAGCAGTAATTAAATTACTTGCCCAACTATGCAGATATCCGAGTAATGCGGCTTGGATGCTAATTTGCCAATGGGCAACGGCAATACCAAAAGCGATCGCATAATTGCAAGGATTACCCACAGCATTTGCAATAGGTATAATCTGCGGTTCTAGTTTACCAAGTAATTGGATGAGCGATCGCCCCATCTGCCAACTAGAGGCACGTAATTCTTCTGTTTCCCTAGCAGCCGATAACCACAGATTCCAATGGCAGAGGGACTCTACATCACCTATTTTTGCAGCTTGCTGCGATCGTACCATCACCGCCGCCTCTAGACGAATTGCCCCGTAGAGCAACTCTGCTTTTAACCAATCTTTGAGATGTGCGTGGTTAGCGATCGTACCATTTTCCACCAACATTTCTAAGCCTTCAGAATAACTATATGCTCCCACAGGCAAAGCGGGGCTAGCCAACTGTAAAATACTCAAAAGATGGCTATCAGTGAGCATGATGGTGTTGTCCATAAGCTCCTAATTCTGGCTGAAATGGTAAAATTTCCTCTTTAACTTCTAACCCCAATTGTTCCAACATTGCACGTAAAACTGAATCTGAGGACAAGCGTAAATAAGTTGGAGTAATTTCTACAGGTACATGGCGATTTCCTAAATGATATGCTGCCCGTAATAATAAAAGTGATGTTTGGGCAAAGGCAGTTACTACTAGTTCTGGTTTGGCAATAACTCTAATTAAACTGTTATGGGTTTCTTCTTGCAGAATATCGCCATCGTGTAAGACAGTTCCTCTGGGTAAATGTAAAAACACAACCTTACCATCTTCAATTTCAAAGCGATGACGGCTGCGGGTGCGTTCTTCTGCTGTCAGCGCCAGAGTAAAAGTAACTACGGCATCGTAATTAGGTGGTTTAACTTGGGTAAATGTCAGCATACAGAGTTTAGCTTGAGCTTCCACTTTTTATTATGGTTCTAATTTAACTAATTACAAATCATTTTAATTTCCTTATATAACAATACGGTTCAGTTAAGGCTAAAACTCTGTTACCAAAGTCATTTTTTTCACGAACCGCCTTCTCTACGAGAGGCTTCCGCTAACGCGCAGCGTCTCCAAGAGTTGGCGCAGAGAACGCAGAGAGAAGAAAGAGATGCTTAACTGAACTGTATTGCCTTATATAACAGTCTTTAATTACGAATTAATTGGTTTAGGGGGGCGTAGCCCATTACGATTTTTTTATAAAAGTTAGAATTATTCCTCTTCTGTTTCGTCACAAAATTACTTCTTTTCTTCCTTTTTTCTTACTGTTTTGTTAAAAAATATTTTTGGTAATAAAAAGGTTTAATTAGCAACTTTAGCCTGTAAATGCGCTACTAATAGGTAATGTAAACCAGAAGGTTGCCCCTGCATCCAATACACTGTTCACACCAATTTCGCCGCCGTGAGCATTGATGATTTGCTTACATAAATATAAGCCCAATCCCAAACTTACAGAATTGCGGATATTTGCGCCCCGAAAGTAAAGGTCAAAAAGCCGATCGCTTTGTTGTTGACTAATGCCTGTACCGTTATCACTGACAGTACAATAAATCATCTCATTTTCACGGGTAGCGTTAATTGTCAATAGCAATCCAGGAGGATTGTGTTTGATAGAATTGACAATTAAGTTAGAAAAAACTCGCCATAGTTGGGTGGGATCTGCATTCAATAATGGCAAATCTGCGGATACTAGATTGGTCAGCTTGGCTTGATTTTGCTCTAGCAATGGTTCCAAATCTGCGATCGCAGCTTCGACAACTGTCAGTAATTGTACAGGCTGACGTTGCAAAACAACACCTTGCACTTCGCTGACATGAGCTTCCATCAACGAATTAATTAAGTTGAGTTGGCGATCGCTACTTTGAATCATCCGCTCTAAAATTGAGCGGGAAATCGAAATATTTTCCTCTGGACTTGCAAGCAAGTTTCTCAGCACCATTAAACTACCCAGTACTGGATTGCGTAAGTCGTGGGAAACTGCATGGAAAAATACTCGTAGTTCTTCTTCAGTTTGTTTGCGCTGGGTAATGTCTTCAATCAAACCTTCGTAGTAAAGCAGTTTTCCCTGTTCGTCACGCACTGCGTAGGCTTTTTCTGAAATCCAGACAATACTCCCGTCTCGGCGATAAATTTGGGATTCAAACTCGGAAATGCTGCCATACTTTTCCATCAACCGCACAAATTCGGCGCGGCGGTTTGGATCGACATACAATTGTTGAATATCAGTGGAATGTGCTGTCACCTCCTCCGCTAAGGAGTAGCCATAAATACTTGCTAAAGCAGGGTTTGCCGTAATATAACGTCCATCGGGACTGCTTTGAAAAATTCCTTCAACAGCGTTTTCAAAAATACTGCGATATTTAGTTTCTGCAACCTTGAGTTTTTGATATGCAAATTCCAGTTCTTGACGGGCGTAAAACTCAGAACGTTGCAGGCGATCGTATAGATAAACACCAATGTCACATATAGCACAAAACCAAAAAATGTATAAAAGAAATGTCACACTATATATTTCTGGGTGTTCTGGGACTGGTGTCTTTAGCCCAAGCACCGTATTTACACCAAAATAGTAAACTAGCACACCCACTTGAGACAGCAAGTGAACAATCCAGCAGACTGGCATTAATATAGCTTGGCTCAAGAAGAGCAGTGACCAACCGATAGCATCGGGTAATGCGAAACCTCTCAGGGTGGCAAATAACTGTGATGCGAGACTAATTGCCCAAGAAGACCCCAAAAATAATAAATCTGGACGATTACGACCTAATTTAGTTTTATGTAAGGCAAAGCAGATCAGTATACTCAGGAGCATTGCAATATTGATTACAAGGCGTTGAGTTCTAAGTATTTCTGGCAGACTTTCCAACTCTTTTAAAGAGAACAAAAAGCCGTAAATGTCTCGCAAAGTAAAAGACAACAAACAAATCAGCGCCAGCCATAACCATAAACGCAATCTCTGCCACAAAAAACGGTTACGCCAAGCTCTGTAAAGAGTAGTGGTTTCATCTGTTGTTGGTGCAGAAAAGGTTTTTCTCCACCAGCTTTGCACTGTTGTAAATGGAGTAGCTATTAGCATCCAAGCAACTTTGCCCATACCGTCGAGGGTGTTTCCTTTACTCAACATTGCTATAAATAACACCCTCTCATTTTTTGGTGATTTATGGGCGATTTGTTGCGGATGAAGTGAAGAGAGGTAATGTAAACCAGAAAGTTAACCCGCGCTTGCGGTTACTAATAACACCGATTTTGCCGCCATGTGCCTTAATAACTTTCCGACAAAGATACATTTTTAAGCCAATGCTGGTAGAACAACAATCTTGAGGATCGCGGACATGGAGATCGAAAAGGCGATCGCACTCTAGTTTACTCATTACTACACCATCATCTTGAATCTGAGTGCGAATCATTCCCCCTTCAATGCTGGCACTAAGAATAAAATTTAATCCTGGTGGATTATTTTGCAAGCTATGTGTGATTAAAGTTACCAAAACTTTCTGCAACAGAGTCCCATCTGCCATTACTAACGGTAAATCTGTGGGAACCAAGTTCTTCAGAGTCGCTTGATTTTGTGTCAACACAGGTTCCAGGTGGGTAACTGTTCCTCCCAGCACGGTGCTAAGTTGCACAGGTTCATGTTTGATGTCAATACCCTGTTTTTCGCAGGAATTAATTTCTAGCAATGAGTTAATCATCGCTAGTTGGCGATCGTTGCCTTGAATCATCCGCTCGATTATTGAGCGAGATACTGGAATTGGGAATTGGGAATTGGGAATTGGGCATTGGGCATTGGTTATTAATTCTTCTCCCCTGCTCCCCTGCTCCCCTGCTCCCTGCTCGCCCCTCCCCACTCCCTGATTTAACAAATTCTTTAACACCATTAAGTTACCCATCACCGAAGTTCGTAAATCGTGGGCAACTGTATGCAAAACAACATCTTTGACACGATCCAGTTTTTCAAATTCTTGCATTTTCTGCTGCAACTGTGCTGTTCGTTCTTCTACCTGTTGTTCTAAATTAGTGTTAAGTTCTGCGAGTTTTTGGTATATCTGGCTTTGCTGAATGGCGATCGCTACTTGTTCTGACATCTGTTGTAGCAAATCAATTTCTATTGGCTGCCAATGACGCGAACTTGAGCATTGATTGGCAATTAACGCACCAAATAATTCATTGCCTAGCATCAGTGGTACTGCCAAGCTAGCCTTTGTTTGAAATTTTTGATAGTGTGCTTTAACTTTGGGAGATACTGCTATTTGTGTAATGTCTTCAACAACACGCACAAGATTATCTTTTAGTAAGTTTCTCAATTCTTGTAAATAAGCTTCATCATTAGTAGACCAACCTAAGACTGATGGATACTTGGGATCTACTGATTCGGCAAGGGTTCTGACTCCTAACTTGGCATTATTTAAACCAATAAAAACTCTATCTGCTTGCAGAAATTGCCTTACTTCCGTTACGGTGGTTTGCAGAATTTCTTCTAAGTTAAGGGAAGACCGAATTCGCACTAGAGTTTCTGCCAACAAGCGATCGCGTTGTGCTGATAGGCGAAATTGCGCTTCTACTTGCTTGCGTTCTGTAATGTCGTGATGGACTGCTAAGATTGAAGGGATATTATCTAAATCGATGATTTCGGCTGAAAGCAGCGTTGTAATTATCTTGCCAGACTTTTGCCGAAATTCAAATTCTAAGTTGCGAACAACTCCTGTGCTTTGCAACTCATGTAACAAATTTAGGCGATCGCGATCGTCTACCCAAAGATTTAACTCAAAAGAAGTTTTACCAATCGCCTCATCTCGCTCATAACCTGAGAGTTCGACAAAACTGTCGTTAACTTCGATGAACCGCCCTTCTTGCAGCGTACTAATGGTAATGGAATCAGGACTGCAACTAAAAGCTTTAGCAAATTTTTGAGCAAGATTTTGTAAACTGACTTCTGCTTGTTTGCGTTCTGTGATGTCTCGGACAATTGCTAGTACTTCATCTTCACCACTCACTACCAACCGCGCCTCATAATCTCTGACTCCCAAAGGCGTTGCTAGTTGATATTCGCAAGTTTGCAAAGTTCCAGAATCTAAAGTTTTAGCGATCGCTTCCAGGCTAATTGCTGCAACATCACTAGGCAATAACTCTTGCACGCGTTTCCCAACTATTTCTTCTCTCGAAAGAGTGATATTTGCTCCCTCACTTTTCAAATCTAGATACTCGGCATCGCGGCTAATGCGAAACATCAAATCGGGAATAGCATCTAAAATTGCTTTATACCGAGCCTCGCTCTCTTGCAATTTTTCTTCGGCTTGTTTTCGGTCTGTAATGTCCATGACTAAGCCATTCCAAAGAAAATCGCCTGTTCCTTGTAGTTCGGGTTGCGAAGTACCTTGAATCCACTTCAATTGGCCACTAGGTGTAATGATGCGACCTTCCCAATGCCAAGGTTTAAAAGTGGTACTACAAACAGTAATAGATTCTGTAAAAGCTTTTATATCCTGTGGATGAATCAATTTGTATAGCACCTGAAAGTCTGCCTGTACAGCTTCTGGTTTTAATTCATACAAGTATTCACAACCAGAACTAATATAAGGGATAAACACAGAGCCATCCTGCCGTTGCAGAATTTGGAAAATCATCCCAGGTAAATTGGCAGCAATTGTTTCCAATAGAGCGATCTTCTCTGGCTGGAAATCTGGTGATTTGACAATTTCATCCACTCTTTGAACCTTTGATATATAAGCAATTGACATAATATTCAAGGCAATCATAGCCATTATGAGACTTTTTTGGCTGTTGGCGTTATCACTAACAGCAGAAAAAGTTCCTCTACTTTCAGAGTAGTTCTGGATGCAGCGATCGCATTCACCCAATCGGGTGAACCAGTTGTCCAAAAACCATCAGTTCACAATTGCTGTACATGAATAGCGGGATGTTTAGTCCAGGCTGAGTGAAGTTGAGGTAAAAGTTTAAGTCCCAAGTTGAATCTCTTAATTTTAGTTGCTGTGTTCAGGAGGAATTTCAATCCTCTTCTGAAAACTAAGCTAATCATCAATCAAGTTGCATCATCATGCCTTGGCGTAGAGTGGTTTGATTGCTCTAATTCCCTCCTTTTTAAGTAGGCTAAGGGAAGATCAAAGCCTTAACCCAAGGTATTGTTCTATATACAACTAAAAGCGTATCAGCTTATCCCTATATTCTTGAAAAGCAAACCCTAATTTTGGGAATAATAACTATATATCTGCTAATAAAAGTCAAATTTTTGACAAGCAATCTTGATTATTGAGAGCATAACCATGACAACAGCAATTCCTGAAGTTTATAGAATTAGCGGCTATAAATTAATAGAAATCCTCTATCAAGGCTCCAAAGCTGAAGTCTATAGAGCCATTAGAATGGTGGATCAACAACCTGTTGTCATTAAAATATTGCAAGTAGAATCTCCTACTTTTAACGAACTATTACAGTTTCGTAACCAATACACTATTGCCAAAAATTTAAACATTTCTACTATTGTTCGTCCCTATAGTCTAGAAGCATATCGTAATGGTTATGCTCTAGTAATGGAAGATTTTGGGGGAATTTCTCTGAGAGAATATACTAAAAACCAATCACTAGAACTGGTGGAGTTTTTCACAATTGCTCTGCAACTTAGTAATATTCTCCATGAACTGCATCAAGAACGGGTAATCCACAAGGATATCAAACCTGCAAATATTCTGATTAACCCGCATACAAAACAAGTAAAAATCATCGATTTTAGTATTGCTTCTTTACTTCCCAGAGAAAACCAAACTCCGATTAATCCCAAGGTTTTAGAAGGAACCCTTGCTTATTTATCTCCCGAACAAACCGGACGCATGAACCGAGGCATAGACTACCGCAGTGACTTTTATTCTTTGGGTGTGACATTTTTTGAACTCCTGACAGGAAAATTGCCTTTTGACTCAGATGATCCAATGGAGTTGGTACATTGTCATATTGCCAAGCAACCACCAATATTAGGAGGCAGGGGGCAAGGGGTAGAAGGCAGGAGGGAAGAAGAGAAAGAAATACCGCAAGTCTTGGGCGATATTGTCATGAAATTGATGGCGAAAAATGCTGAAGATCGTTATCAAAGTGCTTTAGGGTTAAAACATGATTTAGAAAAATGTCTTTGCCAATTGAACAAAACGGGTAAGATTGAGCGTTTTAAAATTGGGCAACGGGATATTTGCGATCGCTTCATTATTCCAGAAAAATTATACGGTAGAGAAACAGCCGTCCAACAACTTCTAGAAGCTTTTGAGAGGGTTTCTCTAGGAAGCCATGAAATGATGTTAATTGCCGGGTTTGCTGGCATTGGGAAAACTGCGGTTGTGAATGAAGTTCATAAACCGATTATTCGGCAACGAGGTTATTTTATTAAAGGTAAATTTGACCAGTTTAACCGGAACATCCCCCTATCTGCCTTTGTGCAATCCTTGCGTGATTTGATGGTGCAGTTATTAACAGAAACCGATCAACAACTGCAACAATGGAGAAAAAATATTCTCGCAGTATTAAGAGACAATGGGCAGATTCTCATTGAAGTTATTCCTGAATTAGAAAAAATTATTGGTCAACAACCACCGATACCAGAATTAACAGCAGAAGCAGCACAAAATCGATTTAATTTATTATTGAAAGTTTTCATTCAAACTTTTACGACAAAACAACATCCATTAGTTATTTTTATAGATGATTTGCAATGGGCAGATTTGGCTTCATTAAAATTGATCAAATTATTAATGAATGAGTCAGATGGATATTTATTACTAATTGGTGCTTATAGAGATAATGAGGTATCACCGCCCCATCCATTAATATCAACTTTAGACGACATTGGTAAAACAGGTACAATAATTAACTTGATAAATCTGCAAAACCTGAATCAAGTTAAATTGAATCAATTAGTAGCTGATACATTAGGCTGCAAAGAAGAATTAGCATTTCCTCTTTCGCAACTGGTTTGTCAAAAGACTCAGGGAAATCCATTTTTTGCTACACAGTTTCTCAAAGTATTACACCAAGATGGGTTGATTACCTTCAATTTTGAAGAAGGCTGTTGGCAATATGATATTGCCAAAATTAATCAACAAGCCATGACAGATGATGTTTTGGAATTCATGGCGTTTCAATTGCGGAGGCTGCCAGAATCAACTCAACAGGTTCTCAAGTTAGCGGCTTGTATCGGCAATCAATTTGA
Organism: Desmonostoc muscorum FACHB-395; assembly: GCF_014698035.1. Lineage (GTDB taxonomy): Bacteria > Cyanobacteriota > Cyanobacteriia > Cyanobacteriales > Nostocaceae > Nostoc > Nostoc muscorum_A. Next base: position 6,544 of record NZ_JACJSF010000064.1, on the reverse strand, counting down.
TTTAGCAACATTGGCGCTCGTTTCTGAACAGTTAGAAATCGAAACGGCAGCTTGTTTGTGGAATGGGTTACAAGAAGGTTTGATTTTGCCCCAAAGTGAAGTTTATAAGTTTTCTATCGGGCAAGAAGAACAAATATTTACTCAACAAAGTTCTCAAAATACTGTATACAAATTCTTACACGATCGCGTTCAACAAGCTGCCTATTCCCTAATTCCAGACGACCAAAAGCAATCCACCCATTACAAAATTGGGATGTTATTGTTACGCAATTCCTCAGATTTGGAACGGGAAGAACGACTATTTGAAATTGTCACTCATTTAAATGCAGGTAGTTCCTTAATCACTCAACCTTCAGAGCAGCAAGAACTGGCAGAATTAAATCTGATTGCTGGACGGAGGGCAAAATCTGCAACTGCATACACAGTAGCAGTCGAGTATTTCACCGTGGGAATTAGCTTGTTGTCGCATCATTCCTGGGAAAACGACTATGACTTGACTCTAGCGTTGTATATCGAGGTAACTGAAGCCACTTATCTCAATACCGATTTTGAGCAGATGGAGCAATGGGTAAAAATTGTGTTGCAACATGCTAATACCTTGCTCGACAGCATTCCCATCTACATAACCAGAATGATGGCAGCAAAATCGCAAGGTCTTCCATTGAAAACGCTGAACATTGGTTCGCAAGTGTTGCAGCTATTGGGTATTGAGTTTCCTCAACAACCAACTCCGGCAGATATTGGACAGGCAGCGCAAGCAACTATGCGGTTATGGGAAGGACGTTCCTCTCTCGATTTGCTCAATTTATCCACTATGAGCGATGCTCACTACTTGGCAGCTATGAGAATCATGAGCAAAATGGTTCCGGCTGCTTATCTGGCAACACCTGTTTTAATGCCCCTACTGATATTCAAGCAAGTAGAATTTTCGATTAAATATGGTAATTGTCCTGTTTCTGTCTATGCTTATGGCGACTACGGCATCATTCTCTGTGGTGTATTTGGTAATCTGGAAGCTGGTTATGAGTTTGGACAATTGGCGTTAAACCTGCTGGAATTGCAGTCCAAAACCTTTAAATGCAGAACCTACTTTATTGTCTACAACTTTATCCGTCATTGGAAAGACCCTTTGCGCGAACAACTTGTGTATCTGCAAGAGGGCTACCAGAATGGACTGGAAACTGGAGACATGGAGAGTACAGGATTGAATGGTCAAGGGTATTGTTATTATGCTTATTTTGCGGGGCGAGAATTAACCGGGTTAGCGAATGAGATGGCAGCCTATCGCCAGAGTATTCATTCAATCAAGCAAGAATCGCCGCTGCAATATCTGGAGATGTGCTATCAAGCTGTACTCAATTTACTCGGACATAACCAATCTCCAGATCGCTTAACGGGAACGATTTATAATGCTGAACAACGATTATCCCTTAATCAAGCAACTCAAGACCGAACGGGATTTTTTCATTGGCAAGTTAATCAAACGATTCTCTGGTATTTGTTTGGGCAATATCAAGAAGCTGCCCAGCAGTCTGCCCAGGCAAAGCAATACTTAGATGCTGGTATCGCCCAATTCGGTGTCGCTTTGTATTTTTTCTATGATTCTTTGATTCATCTGTCACTTTACAAAGCTGCAACTGAGTCAGAACAGCAACAGATTCTCGCCCAAGTTGAGGCTAATCAAGAGAAGATGCAAAGATGGGCAGCACTAGCTCCTTGTAACCATCAACACCGTTGGGATTTAGTAGAGGCCGAACGGTATGCTATCCTGAGCGAGCGCACTATGGCAATTGAATTTTACGATCGCGCGATCGCTAAAGCCAAGGAAAACGGCTTCCTCCAAGATGAAGCCCTCGCTAACGAACTCGCCGCCAAATTTTACCTCAACTGGGACAAAGAAAAAGTTGCCCAAGCCTATATGCAGACAGCTTACTCTTGCTATGCCCGGTGGGGAGCCAAAGCCAAGACGGATGACTTAGAAAAACGCTACCCTGAATTGCTGCGTCCAATTTTGCAACAGGTAGTACAAACGCTAAATCCATTAGAAGCCTTAGCAACAATTGCTAACCCAGTCCACGCATTGACTCATACCGCAACTTCTTCTGGTATTAGCATCAACAACATCCTTGACTTTAGCTCTATCCTCAGAGCGTCACAAACTCTTTCTGCAACAATTCAACTCGATGAATTTTTACAGCAACTTACCCAAATTATCCTCGAAAATGCTGGTGCTGATAAATGTGCGCTGCTTTTACCTGAAGATGATAAATGGCAAATCCGCGCAATTACTAGCTTTGATAGCACCAGCTTACAGTCAGAACCGCTCGAAAATAATCCTAATGTTCCCATTGCGCTGATTCAGTATGTAAAAAATACAGCTAGTGTGGTTGTGGTTGACGATCTCAAAACTCATTTACCAATAATTGATGATTATTTAAGCCAACATCAACCCAAGAGTGTGCTGTGTTTACCAGTACTCAGCCAGGGGCGTTTAGTCGGAATTTTATACTTAGAAAATAATTTGACAAGTGGGGTATTTACCCGCGATCGCATTTTAGTGTTGAACTTTCTTTGTACTCAAGCGGCAATTTCTCTCGAAAATGCTCGACTCTACGCGAATCTTCAGCAAAGCAAAGCCCGTTTTCAGAAACTTACCGATAATGTTCCTGGCGCAATTTATCAACTCTATGTCACACCAGAACATTTGGTTTCTATGCCCTATATAAGTTCTGGCTGTTATAACCTTTATGAAGTGACAGCAGAGGAAATAATCAGCGGCCAGGAAAACCCTCGTTTTCTTGAACATCCTGATGACATTGCAGGTATCAATCAGGCAATGATGGAATCTGCTCAAAGCTTGACACCGTTTGTTCACGAATGGCGAATCATCACGCCATCAGGAACGCTGAAATGGGTGCAAGCGGCATCTCGTCCAGAGCGACAAGATGATGGTTCAATTGTTTGGGATGGTTTAATTTTAGACATTAGCGATCGCAAAGCTGCCGAAGCTGTCGTCCAGCAAAAATCCCAACAACTAGAACAAGCCATCGAAGATTTACAAAAAGCCCAATTACAAATTGTCCAAAGTGAAAAAATGTCTGCTCTGGGGAACTTAGTTGCAGGTGTCGCCCACGAAATCAATAACCCAATTGGGTTTATCGCAGGAAATGTCAACGAAGCAAGGCTAGGATTAGAAGATATCATTGAGCATTTGCAATTGTACCGTTCTGGGGTATCTCCAACAGAAATTGAACAACATGCCCAGAAGATAGAGATTGATTATCTCTTGGAAGATATACCTAAAATGATTGAGTCGATGGATGTCGGGTGCGATCGCATTAAAAATATCAGTACTAGTTTGCGAACTTTCTCACGGGCAGATAAGGATTACAAAGTTCCATTTAACATCCACGAAGGTATTGATAGCACTATTTTAATTTTGAAACATCGCCTCAAGGCTAACGAAAAACATCCGGCAATTGAAGTCATCACTAACTACGGAAATATTCCCGAAGTAGAATGCTTTCCTGGACAACTTAATCAGGTATTTATGAATTTGCTCGCAAATGCTATTGATGCGTTAGAAGAATCAAACCAAGGATATAGCTTTGAAGAAATTGCAGTTAATCCTAACTGTATCACTATTACAACATCAATACATAATGATACTCACGTCAAAATTCAAATCTCTGATAACGGTATTGGCATGAATGATGATGTCAAAAATCGCATTTTCGAGCATTTATTTACAACTAAACTTGTAGGTAAAGGTACAGGATTAGGATTAGCGATCGCTCGACAAATTATAGTTGAAAAACATGAAGGTACTTTGAAAGTAAATTCTACTTTTGGACAAGGTTCTGAGTTTGAGATAACACTACCAATCGGGAATTGACATCACTATAGGCAGGAGGCAGAGGGAGGTGTGGGAGGTGTGGGGAGTGTGGGGAGTGTGGGGAGAAAAAGGAGAAATTGAATAACTGCATATCAACAAATGCTGCATTGCCTCCCCATCGTCCCACACCTCCCACACCTCCCTCTGCCTCCTGCCTGCTTCAATTACGCCTAGTTAATCATCTTCTCTAAAGCAATTTGCAAATCTTTTGTCAAATCGCTTACACCTTGTCTAGTTGCATAGCGATCGCCTTGAGAATTGCGAAAGCGTTCAGTAACTGAAATTGGCTCTCCCACAGTGATATGTGCCTTTCGCAAACCTAAGCGAGGTCGCCCTGGAAGTGTTGTATCTTGAATGCGAGAAAGCATATCGAATACAAGTAACGCTGTTTCTGCAAACCTTTCGGCTGTCGGTTTTTCTTGAATATAAGTAGCTGTGACTGCAACAAAACTTTCCACTATCCGCATGTGTCGCATCCGCAAGTCTGCTTCCTCAGCAATCCAGTCTGCCAAACCGCGTTTAAAGGGTGGTAAAGCATTGATATCTGGCAAATCTTCCCGGTAAATGTAATTCCAACCAGCCTCTTCCAAGCGGCGACAACGGTCAATAAAATTACCCTGTGCCTGAACTCCAAAATATTGCTCAGTAACTTGTAAAGCCTTGTCCAGCAAGCGATGAAGTCGGGCAATTAATACCTGATTTGGGCTAGCAGATTCATCAGTTGAGATGGTTTTTGGGATGTCTTGATGATAGAAGCGACGATAAAATTCTTCCATCTCAGTAATGAGATATTCAGCCAACCTACAGAGGCGTTGATAGTAAATCTCTTCTTGAGTGCCCCGATCAATTTCCTTAACTGCCAAGCCGCTATCAGCTTCTAACTTACTCAACAGCCAATCCAGTTTAGACCAAGGTGGCTCGACGTAGCGATACTGGATAGCGATCGGCACAATAATCACAGTTTCAGTGCGATTGGCTTTTTGTAAATCTTCTACACACCAGAAACCCATTTGAGCAACGCCTGGTTCCAGTGGGCTAACAATACCACTATGACCATTAGTACCGCCTTCTGGCGCTACTGCGATCGGTAGTTCGCCATTAGCAAACAACTCCCGTGCAGTTTGGATTGCTTGCCGATCTAGTCGTCTACCACGATGAACCGGCACACCTCCCACACGTGAGAATAACCAACCTAGCCAATTTCCAGCCCAAACCGTCATACCCCGGTCATAGAGAAAATAACTGTGAACAAGGGATTGCAGTAAAATACCTTCCTCACGGGCAACTCGTGGCACAATACGGGAAAGCAAATAAAGCATACACAGAGGATCTTCCACCTCTGGGTGGCGGAATGCTAATAAAAAGCGAATTTTCCCAGCCTGGAATTGTTGATAAAGGTCAGCTAATACCTCAACATTTTGGGCTTCAATACCGACAATCCCAGCCGTTAGCCAAGGGCGAGTGCGAAACCGTAGTGCGATCGGCAGTAACCACCGAACAATCTGGAGTACCAACGGATTAAACCGTTGAGTAATAAATTTCAGTGGTGGTTGAGTAGACTGAATCGATCTAGGCAAGTCGCTCTCCAGATTGTGTTTTTAGCGATTGTACAACGTACTGAGTCAAAAGATTCATAAGTACTACTTCTTAATCAAGACTTAGCACTAAGAAACTTTTCAAAGATAGATCCTAAATTATCGAATAAAAAATTATTTTGGATGTTTAGGAAAATTTCGGAGTAAATATCCAAATACAGCTAGATTTAACAAAAATACGAATATTTTTATAAGAGATATTCCCCGAATTAATTCATAAACTTCTGGTGGGATACTGATACCGACAAGTCCCAATACTAAGATATGGGCCCAACGCTTCTCGTACCATAAACCAACAGCTTCAATAGTAGTAACAATAGCATAAACTCCTGCTCCAATGCCGCTAAATGCCAAAGTTCTAGGATTTAAGTTGATAATTTTATTTAAAATCCAATCAATAATTATCGATTTACCTTCCAAAACATAATTTTCTGAAAAAGCCTCTAGAGTTTGATAATTTTTTAATGTCAATAATAAAGCAATGGAAGTAACCATAAGTAGCGATGCTGCAAATGATTTGTAGACAACAATTGCCACTAACCCCAATGGACGCTTTTTCAAACAACCCCCTAAAAGTATATATAAGTAAAACTTGGCTTGAGTAGCTCTGAATGATACCAACTAAGACGTTTATTGTAGCAACTCTTTATCGTCCCATGTTTACACTTTTTGCAATCCTAAATTAAGTGTTAATACTAAGTAAGTTGGGCACAATAAAATCAGAAAAACAAACTAGCCTAAAACCCTTTTAACTATTGCCTATTGCCTTATCCCAATGACAATTATTTACCGATTAAAGTGTAAACCTCATCTATGTTGAAACCTAAACTTTTTTAAAAGATATATTTATGTAGGTTGGGTGGAGTGAAACGCAACCCAACATTACCACCCTATTTATGTTGGGTTACGCGATCGCTGCACCCAACCTTGTATCTTAGAAATAGTAGTAGACCGTCCCAACCTTGGTCATAATAGACCGCTTCGTAGCATGGGTCACTACAACAATCTCTTTGACAGAACTCGAACAGTCGCCGGGGTCAAAGCTTTAAACACT
>NZ_JACJSF010000063.1 GCF_014698035.1 Desmonostoc muscorum FACHB-395 | reverse complement strand
TTTCCCTTTATTAGAACTGCATACATTGCTTGGTTGGGGCTTAACTCAAAATGACGCAAATCAAGATGTTATGTAATTGAGGAAAATTTCATTTAGTCTGCAAATTTCGGGGGAAAATTTCACTTAGTCTGCAAAAAAATTTCATTTAGTCTGCAACAAAAATTGCTCAAACCCTTATTCTTGCGTTGAAAAAATTTCACTTAGTCTGCAAACCCACACTTCCACCAACATGCGATCGCGGAGGGGCATGTTGGCAAGGCAATACAAACTATTACGCTGCCGATAAATTTTGTTTGTCTTTGGTATCGTCTTTGATGCGTAATCCAAGCGATAACCATTTACAGGGTCCTAACTTTCAGTTATAGTTAGCCGTAACTTATTATAGACACAATGCAACTATAACTTTGACTTGATGCAAAGATAGTTTACAAAAGTTACTCAGGCGGTTGCATATTATCGTTTTAACGAAGTATTGAGGTATTGCTGCCGAAGAATGCATTCGGGAAAACTTTTCTCCCTGATCAGGTGCCTGTCCCTCAATCTCTAAGATTCGGATCATGGATAATTGCAACCGCCTTGATGCAGAACCGTCTGGGAATACAAATTGCCTGCTTTAATTACAAAAATCATCTACCCGAATATCCCGCCAGACATCAGAAACCTGCCAGCCAGAGTTGCCCACCGATTGTACTGGAGGATTATCAAGAAATGGAACATAGTCAGGAACTCTAGGCTCTGAAATCGCTACTGGTTTCTCCTCAACCTCAACCACAGGGGCTGGAGAATTGACAGTATTAGCTTTAAGAAGTTGGTCTTCAGCCTCCTCGATTAGCTTCATCTGTCTCAGGGTAAGCTTATCAGATTTTTTGATGATCTTCTTGGTATCTATATCATTAGAAGTTTTCATTGAATATTCCCTCGAAGGCATTGGTTTTAAATTTGGATGAGTAAAGTTGCGAGAAGATGGGTATTAATAATTGCACAGAAATAATAAGGTACACCAAATCGATGGGAAATACGAGTCCCTTGCTGAAGAATTTACCAATTGAGTACAAATTTCTTTTTCGTGCAGATGCTCCAGCATAATCTTTTGCACAGATGCAAGTATTAAGCGTAAGCGTAGCTCGCCGCAGGCATCGCTTCTTGATCATGACTGTAGGTCAAGATTATTTTGCGTTTTTGACTCCTAATAAGCAGATAATGGATGGTTAAGAGTTCTCGCTGTGGAGGAACAGCGTTGAGAAACTTATCAGGTGAGAAAGGCACAATCTTAGTAGTAGATGACGAAGCCAGCATCCGCCGAATTTTACAGATGCGTCTTGAGATGATTGGCTACAGTGTAGTTACAGCTAGTGATGGTGAAGAAGCTTTGTCAGCTTTTCGCTTGTTGACCCCTGACTTGATAGTTCTAGATGTAATGATGCCAAAGCTAGATGGCTATGGTGTATGTCAAGAATTACGAAAAGAGTCAGACGTACCAATTATCATGCTAACAGCATTGGCAGATGTAGCAGACCGAATCACTGGGCTGGAACTCGGTGCTGATGACTACATGACGAAACCTTTCTCACCCAAAGAACTAGAAGCTCGAATTGCCTGCGTACTAAAACGGCGCTCACACAAAACCAGTATCAATACTATTCCTAACTTTGGGATAATCCATCTGGACAATCTCAAAATCGATATCAATAAGCGGCAAGTTCATAAAAATGAGCAACGCATTCGGTTAACAGGTATAGAATTTAGCTTATTAGAGTTGTTAGTAAATCATTCGGGAAAGATTTTTTCAAGGGTTGAAATATTACAGCAATTGTGGGGCTTTGTACCAGAACTTCATGCAGATACTCGCGTTGTAGATGTGCATATTTCACGGTTGCGGACAAAGGTAGAATCCGACCCCAACGACCCAGAATTTATTATCACAGCAAGAGGTAATGGTTATTTTTTCCCACGAATTGTTGAATCAGAACAAGAATAACAGAAAAATATGAGTAAGCTCATCTTAATTACAGGCATAAGTAAAGGTCTAGGTTATGCGATGACCGAGGGTTTTATTCAACAGGGACATACTGTTATTGGTTGCGCCCGTTCATCAGATGCAATCGATAAAATACGCCAAAAGTTTAGTGCTACCAACGATTTCACATCCGTAGATGTAGCAAATGAACAGCTTGTAAAAAAATGGGCACTAGACGTACTTCAAAAATATTCTCCGCCAGATATAGTGATAAATAATGCGGCGATTACCAATTATCTAGCACCTTTGTGGGAAATACCATCCGAAGAATTTTCTGATTTAATAGATATCAATATCAAAGGAGTAGCGAATATAATTCGCCATTTCGTACCAGCAATGGTGAAAAACAAACGGGGTATTGAGGATTTTCTGGGACGAAAGCAATTACCTTTGTGTTTTGGATTTGGCAGCATGACAATGCCCAATCCAGAATATCTCACACATTACATCGTGGAAGCCTTAAAGAAAACCCATCAAGGCGGGATTATATTATCAGGCTGGGGGAACGTTGGAAGAACAGTGAATATAAAAAATTCGCTACGAGTGTTTGTGATCAAGGAAGTTCCCCATGATTGGTTATTTCCTCAAGTGCCAGCAGTAGTACATCACGGAGGAGCTAGTACAACGGCAGCAGTGTTACGTGCGGGGACACCATCAATTACTGTACCCTTTTTTGCAGATCAGCCAGTTTGGGGAGAAAAGCTAACTCGCTTGGGAGTCAGCCCTGCACCGATACCGTACAAGAAAGTGTCAGATAAAACTTTAGCAGCAGCGATTGAAATCGTACTGGGTGATGAGGTGATGCGGTCTAAAGCCCAGGAGTTAGGTGAGAAAATCAGGGGTGAAGATGGTGTGCCGAATGCAGTTGAAGCATTTCATCAACATTTGGGGTTGATTGGGTGAGAAATCCTAGACAATTAAAATACATCATCACACTGACACTTGTGTGACGGCAGTTTCAATATGTTTTGTTATTTATGCGTAAAACACAAGACTTTAGCTTTTAGCTGAAGAATATTACATATCAAGCTCTTTTTTAAGACTTGTTATTAAAAAAAAATCAAGCTAATTAAGTGATATAATCAGCAGCCCAGCGAATCATATTATCGCTACAACAACTTTAGTTACAATATTTAATTTTATTTGTGTCAAATTTAGGAGTACGATTAATTTGGTTTAAGACCTTGGAGAAACTACACAGCCAGGGCGCTTCTTTGATTTGCTATAGTAACAATATTATTTTATCAGCAATTACAAAAAATAAATATTGCATGGCAAATGGTGAAAGTTTTGCTAACAGTTGCAGCGAAAATTATTTATAGGCATTTATAAAAAAAATACAATTATGAATTTGAATTTTTCTAAACACATTGAAGATATCCAATTACTGCATGTAGAACGATATCTCCCAGAAAAAGTAAGAACTTATATTGAAGAAAATTACTATGCCAAAGTTCAGCAGCAAGCAGAGTTAGATTATGCTGCTAGAGATGAAAATTTTCTAGCAAATCCCCTTCAGCACGTCGCACTTTATTCGGATCATGGTGTCGTTCATGTCAGAGATGTTGCTCGTAATATCTTAGTTGTGCTGGAAGCCATTCATGGAGTTCTCATTCCCAAAAGAGAGTCTCTATGGTTTGATTTTATGAAAGGTTATGGAATCATACTTGTCTATAACCATGATATGGGAATGCTTGATTTTTCGCCATTTGGTCGGGCGATGCACCCAGAATTTGTTACTCAAGAAGTATTTAGTTCTGCTTTTGATCGGGTAATTGATACGATTTGGACTGAAAATTGTGGCAATGTTTCTTGGCGTTTAATTAACTTAGCTGATAAAGGAGCATTGACAGAAGATCCTCAACTTGTGTTACGTGAAATGGTATCATTGGGGGTTGCTCATAGTAAAAGCAAAGTTCCTATTGAGGTATTGAATAATCCTCAACAATTCAGAGAGTTAATGAGAGAAATTGCTGCGGTAAATTTGCATCACCTTTATCACCAACAACAAGTAACTAAAGCCGAAAATAAATTATCTCATGCGAAAAAATCTCCCCAACAACAGCTTAAAATTGAAAAATTAGAAATAGCCTTACAGCAAATTAAAGCTACTCAGGCAGAATTTCTTAACCAGGGAATTAGCCCCCATAACGAACGTATTGATAGATATTATACTGACTTTGAAAAACAGGCATTTTCTTGGCTGGTTTGCGAGCATCCAGAGGTACAAGCTTTAATTGCTGATGTGGGTGATACTATCCGTGCTTTGCGAGCAGCAGATGCTTTGCGACAGAGAGGTACAGTTTACAAAACATCAGGAGGTTATCAGATTTTTGTTGACCAAAACACAGCTAAGGCAATTTATGCTTTGCAAAAAGGCAGCGGTGAATTATTTTTATTAGAAGCAGCAAACCCCCTCAATGCTGGAGAAGCAAACATTGCCAGTAGTGAATTGACTGCTAACGGCGATATAAGAATATCTTTCAATCGAGGTTCATTTACTAACCAAGATGCTACACAACGGGCAGCTTACTATTTAGCTGTTGTAATTGATGATATTCAACGTGATATTATCGATACCTTTCATCGATCGCCTCATGACAATGATGTGATTAAGAAAAGTGAAAACATTGAAATTTTATTAGAAAATACTGACGACAACCTAGATTTTGCCGAAGCTGTCCAAGCAGAATTAAAAAAAATCGCGCCAGAAATAGGGTTGAAGAGTAGAGTTGTTCCCTCACTCAAAAATATTGACCCAGAGGAACGCGATCGCTATTTGAGTGCCAAAGAGCTAGATTGGTCACTGGAACAAAAACAAAAAATTCTATTGAGAGTTTCTCAATCGGGCCATAAAATTCACAATATTGATCCACACAAAGCTTTTACTGATGTGTACTTATCCAGCCTTGAAGCAGGTGAAACATTGATCCAAGCAGGATCGCCTCCTGGTTTTGTTTATATTCCTATGGGTATAGGACTCGTAAGTAACCCATTAGGCGGGTATCAACCCCAATGTGTAAAACCTTGGATTCCGTTAGGTAATATCCGGGTTATTCGTGGAGATCAGCAGGAAGCAACTATTACGGCTGAAGAGAAACTTGAACTTCTCATCATTCCTAAAGAGACTTACCTGAAATATTGGCACAACACTTATAATGCAGAAGAATTTTCGCAACAAATCGTGCGTATTTACGCCGAAGATAATTTGCGAGAGTTAGAGCAGATTTTTAACATTCTCCGCCAAGTTGCCCTGATTGATAAAAATCTGGATGACACTGAAGTTGACTTCATTCAACAAATGCTGGATTCTTACCGAATTAAGTATTCCACTGAAGAACTTCGAGAAAAGTTGTTAACTGGTGAAGATAGCGATTTTGTTAGTTTACGGCAAAGCGTACTAGATTATCTCTCGTTAGAGCCACCATATTTTCAGGTGGGAAGGCTACGAGATTTATTAAATTTACTAGTAAAAATTGACGAAAATATTTCAGCAGAAGAATCGCTGATTATGTCAGAGTTAAATAATTTACTGGATAGTTATCTAGCAGATGAAACCTTGCCAAAGCAGTACAAGATATTGATTATTCCCACTAATTTTGAGCAAAATGAAGGGATTAGAGCAATATTTCCCACTGCCCCCAAAGTTGAAAATCCTTGGGGAAAAGCTTATCTATGCGGTTCGTTTTACTCGAAAGAATACGCCAATATGATTTTGCAGAGATATCGCAATTTGAATTTCTACGCCATTCTAGAAGAAGAGGAATATTCAGCATGACAATACTTCAAAATCAGCCCATACCAGTGATTATAGATACGGATGGTGGTGTTGATGATGCCTTGGCATTGATTATGGCATTGAACTCACCACAATTAGACCTGAAAGCAATTACAGTTTTAGCTGGTAATATTCATGTAGATCAAGCTGCAAATAATGTATTACGGGTACTAAGTATTGTTGCACCCAATACCTTACCAATTGTTGCTAAAGGCTGTGAAAAACCTCTGGTTAAACCGCCCTTTAATGCTGCGGGGATTCATGGTGCAGATGGGCTAGGCGAATTAGATCAATTTAAAGCCGCAGATGGTACAGCCAGCTATCCGCAATTAACCATCGAACCATCTACAGAAAATGCTATTGATGTCATTCTCTCAGCAGCCAAAGAGTATGGCGATCACCTCAATATTATTGCTTTAGGCCCACTAACGAATCTAGCAACGGCAATTCAAAAAGATGCCGCAACGATGAAACAAATAGGGCGGATTATCATCATGGGTGGGGCTGTCACCGTACCTGGAAATATTACGGCGGCGGCTGAATTTAACTTTTTTGTAGATCCTCATGCTGCTCAAATCGTCATGGAGTCAGGGATTCCTTTAACATTGGTGGGTTTAGATGTAGCCATGAAAGCCCCTCTCACCCGCCAACTTGTGGAAGAAAATTTACAGCGTCGTCCTACGAAAGTTATCCAGTTTATTGCTGATTGTACCGGAATTTATATGGCTTTCTATCGTGATCATGAAGGTTTTCACGGCTGTTATTTACACGATCCTTTGGCAATGGCAGTTGCTATTGATCCGAGTTTAGTTACTACTGAATCACTTTATATGGTTGTGGAAACTGAAGGACGATTTACCAGTGGTTTGTCGCTAGCAGATAGGCGCGATCGCCGAGATGATAAAAGCCATCCACCTAATGTAGAAGCCTGCTTAGATGTTGATACTAAAAGGTTTTTAAAGTTGTTTGATAAACTTGTCTGTTCATAAAGATATAAAAATATCGCTCGTTAATCATTAAATAATAATTCCAAAATAGCCAATTTCCCGATCTAATATCATTAATTGCCAAATGGTTGAGCAAAATTTCTTAAATACATCAAATAACGAAACATTACCGCTTCATGAACTGATGGCAAGAATTTTAGTTGCAGAGGAAACTTCCTCTCGGCAAATCTTACCTTTCATGGGAACCATGCAATGGCTTAACGATTACCTTACCCCTCAATCCTTTGCGGATTTTGTCAATGCAATTCTTCGGGGTATTGGACAAGCAATTTTTGTTAATAATCCACTGAGTGGGCTATTAATTTTGGTTGCTATTTTGCTACAATCCCCTTGGATGGGACTAATGGCACTACTAGGCGTTATCGCTTCAACCTTAACGGCGATCGCCTTAAAAATCAACCCTGATGTTATTCGTAACGGGATCTTTGGCTTTCAAGGAACTCTGGTGGGTTTAGCTCTGGCAACCTTTGGCTCATTGGCTAATGGGAATGGGGCATGGAATCCTTTATGGGCGATCGCTGTAATTATTTTAGCAGCCCTCACCACAGTATTAATGAATACCTTTGGGGTATGGTTTACCACTCATTTCAAAGTATCTATCCTGGGTATTCCCTTTCACATTGTTACCCAAGTTTTTTTATATCTAGCATTACTGATTCCTCAGCCCTACTTTCATTGGGGATTTGGCATCTTTTCTGTCTCTCCATCGGCATCTAGCACATTAGATTGGTTAAAGATTTTAGCATCTTTTCCTATTAGTTTTAGTCAAGTTTTCTTCGTTTCAAATCTGAATTTAGCTATCTTAGTTTTCCTAGCTGTAGCACTGTGTACACCCATCGGCGCTGGCGTTGGTTTACTAGGCTGTTTAGCTAGCGCGATCGCCGCTTTAGTTATGGGAATTGACCCAGAAAAAATTTACACTGGGTTTTGGGGATTTAACTCTGTACTGACAGCGATCGCCATTGGAGGAATGTTTTATGCACCTAATTTTCGTAGTATCCTCATTGCCGGATTTTCCGTGTTGATCTGCACTCTTTGTACCCAACTACTAGGTCTTATATTCAGTCCTTTGGGAATACCATTTTTAGCATTACCGTTTTGTCTAGTAACTATTGGTTGTTTTTTTGTAGTGCAGCATTCTCTTCCTTCCCTTGTTCCTGTTGCTCTTTATACTATTACTAGTCCAGAAGAACATCGTCTGCGCTACTTGACAGCCAAGGATGTAATTTCTAACTTTCGTCGGCAGCTAGAATCAGCTATACAAGGAACTCACCATCGTTTTTTGTTTCATACTGCTGATTCATTGCTTAAAGGCAATCTGCGTTATATCTTTGATGCCATCGATCAGGATCATAACGGGACACTATCAGTTCAAGAGTTCGTTACCCATTTACATAAAGCCAATGCAACCATATCTGAAGCAGAATTAGCGTATCTTTTTTCTAGAATGGATATTGACAACAGTGGTGAGATTGATTTTGAAGAATTTGGTGAACTCATGTTGCGACATCGTCGTTTGATGTCAAAGTATCAAGAATTTATCACCTATTTTCTGCCTATTGATACTGATGAAGATGAGTCTATCAGTATTGAAGAAATGAATGTTGCCTTATCCAGTGTTGGTGAATGCCCATTATCAAAAGATGAGATAATTTTTTTACAAACAAAAACTGGAGGAAACCCTTTGAGTTGGCATCGGTTTATTGAAATATTACTATTGTGCTAATCGATACTGTGATTTTTGTTCTAGTTCCGCAGTTAAGCTTATAGGCTCTTGAGCTATTCTCTATTTATAACTAAAACTTATATAAGTCATTGATCTTAGTCAAAAATAGGACAAATTATACGATGCGTTCACCAAAGCTATCCGTGTAAAATCGATTATCTCTTAAGAAGCACATTGGTATTTAGCAATTTTAGGAGTTGAACCCAAGTAGCAAGGCAAAAGATATGGATCTGCCTTGATACAGAACATCTAGTAAGAATGCGATCACACCCAAACCCCTGCTTATCTTGAATCCTCAAACCCAAGCAATGTCTCCTTTTATGAGCGGCACGGATTTGAAACGATTGGTACTATTCAAGCAGGTACATCGCCGACACTGTTTCCAATGATTCGTTACCCAGCTCCGAAGGGTGAAGAATAGCGAATGGTGATGCGATCGCTACTCTTTTCTTTCATAGTCCAGTATAAATTTATCAAAAGAGGAAGGTTGTCCGTATCGCGCCAATTACAGCATCATTATTATTTTGATTCTGTCCTGGATTCACGAGCCAAATTACCCCTGGAGTAATGGAAATGTTGTCATTCAATTGATGGCGATAAAATGCTTCAAAGTGAAGAGGGAGATCGTTTTGCACTCCACTGGCGCGTTGAGTTGCCGTTGGATTACCCAAGTAAGGTTCTACACCTGCAACGATTCCTAGCAAATTGCCCTGTTTACCGAAGTCAGGTAATCCAATTCCTAGCCCATAGCTCCAAATATTCCGGCTACCTTCACCATCGTTAAGGAAGTCTGCATTCGTATAGGAAAAGAATCCGTTGACCAAGAATTGCGGATTAGTCTGCCAAGAAAAGGTTGCTCCGTAACTATTGACTTTTGCTGGAGTGATACCAGGCGATTGGTTTGCTGCAAGCGTTCCAACAAATCCACTAAGGCCAGCACCAAGATCAAAAACAGCAGATATTCGATAAGCATTGACATAAGTGAGCGCAAACGATAGCGTATCACTAGCTTTGAGAGTGAGTTGACTCAGTGCAGAATAATTACCGTTAAACAAACCATTTTCGGATCTGGGGTTGTTAGCAGAAGTAACAATTGCACCTGCTGCATCTGAATTATCAGCGAGGTAGCCAGCATTGATTGTCAGAGCGGGAGTGATATTGTACGTCACTCCCAGCCCAGACCCACCCCCGATCGCATAAATGGGATTTCGCTGTGCAAATAATGAAAGAACGCCTATTTCGTTGAGTCCACCATCCAAAAACGGATTGAGGGTCGGAGTATAATCGAAATGTGAGCCTCCAACTGGGGCGATGTACAGTGTCCCTTTGTCGTTTAAAGGCAAATAGTAGCCAATCCAATCTACATAAAGCGAATTACCACCTGTATTCCCAATACTAAATTGTTGTAGTCCCTGGAAATTGCTACCACCTGGCGTGCCAGGAATATCGAGATTGAAATTATTAGCATTGCCAGCTGCTAATCGGGTCAAAAACAAATCTTTGCCTGTAAAACTGGTATTGAGATAGAGCCGAATTCGATCTTGAAAGACACTATTGGTGGCATCATTCCCTTCTTGAAAAATAGTGGCAACAGCAAATATCGCTTCTCCAGTAAGCTTAGTCGTTGTGGAAAACTGTTGCTGCTCTAGCGTAGAGGTTTGAGTTTCAATGGCATCAACTCGACCCCGAAGCGTTGCTAATTCTGCTGCAAACTCTGATTGCAAGTTTTGGGATGTTGCCAAATCTTCTTTTTTGACGAGATTCGCAGTCGCAGTTGCAATCAGTTCACTAATGCGATCAAGACAAGCATTCAATCCGGCAGCAAACTCATATCGGGTCAGAGCGCGATCACCACGATAAGTTCTGTGAGGATAACCAGCAATACAACCATACCTTTCCACAAGCGACTGTAGCGCTTGAAATGCCCAGTCAGTGGGGCGAACATCCGAAAGCTGAGAGACAGATGTAACTTGTCCCATCGCGTCTGCTTTTTTAACAGCGACATAATTTGGCTGATTTTCAGACTGTAATTCTAAGTTGAGTTCTGTTGCATTGATTTCGCTCAAAGGCAGAGTCAATTGCTCTACGGCTTGAGCATGTGTAACAGTTAATAAGCTAGTAGCTATCGTTACAGGTGCAAGAACTGTTAATCGATAAAAACGCGAAAGAAAAATTTGCAAAACTATTTGCATTACTACCACAGAAGTCACCCCTCAAAGTGAAAAAATAGATAATGTAAAGGCGTTAAGTTGCTGTAACTTATACGCTCAATAAATCGGGGCGGATTACCAGTTGGGGAACGATTTTACCTCATTTGAGGCTTATCACTGAGTAATTTATCCCGGATTATTGAGCGGATACCTCTTTCGGTTACTTCGCAGAATTCAGGCGATATTAATATCATTCACACATTTGGACTTGAGATATTGCAAAACCTCTTGATATATCTGACTGCTAACGCGATCGCCCCTTCTACCATTCTCTAGTTTAATATCATCAACGAAGAAATTGAGCTTAAATTCAGCATAGGTAATCCCATCATCGCTATGATTAGTACCTTTGATTAAAACTTGTGGTTCTTGCCACTTTTGTCGCGGTTCTTTGAATCGTTCCCGAACCCATTTATTTAATTCCATCACATAATCATCAATCCGAGTTTCTTCACCTTGGGGATTAGAAATTTTTTGGTATAAACGTTGCGATCTCCGCTTGAGTAGATTAAGTTTACGTTCCCACTCTTCAGAAACCATGTAACTATCATTATCCAAGAGATTTGGATCGCGAATCCAGATGCGATACCATTCCCGGACTAACTCAATCAACGAATCTTGAACTCTGATTTCTTGCAAGTTAAAAATAGTACGATTGTTTTGAGCTTCCGCAATTGCTTCTAACCCAATCAAAGCTAGTATATCTTTATATTCCTGCTGTACATTATTAATTTCATCTTGAGTTAATCCACCCTTTTCGGCAAACTGGAGTGTAACAGCTAGTGTTTCTAGCCCTATCTGAATCTCTTCTAATTTATAGTTAACTTCCTGTTCTGCAATTAAGCGCAATTTGCCTATTTTTTGTTGTTCTGTTAGTTCATCAATTTGATAGTAATCATCAATTATTTCTAACTTTTTATCAATATCTCCTAACGTATCTGGATGAGATAGAATAATTTTTACTATCATCTGTTTAGCTTCATACATATCGTACTTGACTAATACTTCTACCTGACTGGAGTGATGATAATAAGCTGTAGGACGGCTGAGGTTAATAATATTCTGGCTTTGTAAATTACTATTAGGAATATAAATATTATAATGTTTGTCAGGTACATAAAGTTGCGTAACCCGCACACCAATTTTTCTTAGTATGGCAATAGAACCGTCCTCAAGTCGCAAAACATCACCAAACTGGAAGGGTGTATCAATCAACAACACAACACCACTAAAGAAGTTTGCCAGGATGCCTTGAGCTGCAAAACCAATTACAAATGTCGCACCACCTAAAGCTACCCAAATACCAGTAAGATCGACTCCAAAGGAACGTAAAACCAAAAAAGCAGCTATCAAGTAAATTACAACAGGAACTACTGCTTCTAAGAGAGGTAGTAGCACATCATCCCACATGGCTTCTGTTTGTTGAGTATACTGCTTCAGGTAATAGATAAAAACTTCAATAAAAACTTGTACTATCCAATAGCTAATTGATATGATTATTCCGGCTGTTATGATATTCTCAAAGCTGTCAATCACTGTACCTGAAGGCAGACTCTCGAAGGTTAATTTTAGGACACCTAACACAAAAGTAGCTAGAGCCGGATAAGCCGAAACGTTAAGGGTAACTAGGGCAATATCTCGTTCAAATTTGCGAAAAATAGAACGCAATACATAAAATAAAATGACGTAAAGTAAAATGCCGCCAACAAATGTAATTAGTAAGCTACTCACAACGAAAGCCCAAGTATTTGTTTCAAATGGTAAAAATTTGTTTAGCATTGTAGTAGTTTTATTGCTCTAATTTATAATTGTTTCATTATCTTCAATTTATCTTAAATCAAAAGATAATGTTTAAAACCCTCATCAGATAAGGGCTTTAAATATTATCAAACCTATGTAGCATAATAAGTACCGAAGAACCTAAAAACTAACGTTCAACAGTAGCAATGTTTTAAGATTTTTAGTATATTTATTATTCAATTTCGAGTTTGAGACCAGGGAGTAAACGCTCTAGATTTCTCAATGATTTTCCTTGCCAAGGCATAGTATTTGAACCTAAAACAAGCAACTGGATTCCTTTTTTCTTACGCAAGCTCAGGACAAATTTTGATAACATACTAATACCGGAACTGTTGAGAAATGCTAAATCTCTTAAGTTCAAAGTCATCGTTGCAGGATCGGTTGCCACAATTTTATTGAGTAGATTGGTAATTGGTTCATATTCACTCGATCCCCCAAGGCTCAATTCTCCTTTAAAGTTGACTGTTGCAGAGTCTGTATCAGCTTCAACGGTGTAATCTCCATCTTTAATCTCTTGCAAAACCATAGTATGTTCTTTTCCTAAATAAACAATATTTGAATCAGATACCGACGAATACTATACCTTAAATTGTGCCATTGTAGTTACAGCCATGAATATAGATTCTTGTTGAATAGTTTCTAATTTCCAACCAATTTTGGCTGAGTAATCATTAATCATGGTTAACAAACCTAAACCAGAAGATCCAGTTTCTTCAGTGCTTTTTTCAACTTGATGCACATACATTTCATGGGTATTTAAAGTTAAAACTTTTTCAATAACTGCTCTCAATTTGGCTTCAGCTTCTAGTTTAATACTATTGCTGGCAAAAATCACGGCAGTGACACTATCTGCGTCATTCAATAAATGAATACCAAATCTTACTTTGTAGTTAGAAGTATCATCATTAAACTTCATCGCATTTTCTAAAAGTTCGTTGGCGACATAGCTAACAGCACTTTTACTTTCTTTGATTATTTTTTCTTGATTTGGGTCATTTTCATCTACAGCTAAAAAGTTGGTAAAGTAGTCAGCAAAAAAATGTGCTGAAAGACGATTGCTACGCCAACGTTGTTTAATTGGGCGAGAACTGGGTGTAAAAGAAAGTTCAAGAGAATCATGTTCTGGAGGGAAGTCAGAGATCAAATCACCAAATAATTCAGTTTTGATTATAGTAGAGACTGTAGATATTGGGAGCATACTTTTTTAATCTCAAAATATTGGATTGCTAGAGCATTGTTTATATTTGTCGATATTAACTTTCAGAGACTTATTCCTGTCGTTTGAATACTAGCAATGTGATGTCATCAAATACTTTTTGTTTACCAATATGTCGTCGCACATCTAAAATTACTGCATCTTTAATTTCTGATGCTGATTTGTGCCAGTTTTGACTGATTATTTCACATAACGGTTCAAGACCGTATTGATTTTTATTGATGTCTTTGGCTTCGGTAATACCATCGGTGTAGAGGACAACCCCATCACCTGGTTGTAATTCCAGGGTTATATCGCTAATAAAATCAGTTATGTCATCATCTAAACCAATGGGGAAACCCAAGTCCATTGTGTCAATAAGCTCAATTTCCCCACCTTTGCGGATAATAATTGTTTCTTCGTGCTGTCCACTGATACTTATTTGCCCTTGAGCATAATTGAGAATCACCAATGTCAAGTTCTTCTCAGAGTTCATCCGTTGCACGTTCTTACAGATGGTGCGGTTGAGTGTATCAAAGAAGCGCACCGAGTCAGATTCGCGGATTTCTTTAAGGAGGCGAACTGCTGTTTGTGTCATTAACATTAACAATCCACTTTCTAGTCCATGTCCAGTTACGTCTCCAATAGCAAGAGTTACTACTCCGTCGATGTGCAGTACATCGTAGTAATCACCGCCGACTTCATCCGCAGCTTCCATAAAGCCAGCAATATCTAGTCCTTCAATAGCTTCTAGTTCTTCTGGATTTGGGAGAATCATCTGTTGCATTCGCCGAATTATATCGAGTTCGGCACTCATGCGGAGGTTTTCTCCTTTGAGTTTTTCATTGAGAATATTAATTTCTTCATTAGCTTCGGCTAGTTCAGCAGTGCGTTCTTGAACTTTAATTTCTAGATTGTGGGCATAATCTTCCAATTGCCGATAGGAAAGCATCAGATTTTTCCATAAAACCTGTACAAGACCAATTATTAAGGCGCTGATAACAGTTAATAATGGTGTAAATACAGGAATTAACCAACCACCAAGAAAAGCAATGTAAGCACTGCTAAAAATAATTACCACAGCTAGTAATAAACCACCTATGGTCAGCCAACGTTTTTTAATGTAAATTGTGCCCAAGGTGGCACTGTATCCAGACCAAAAGATGATTAAGAACCAGTTTAGAGGTTGAACGATAGCTCGCATCATTGGGCGGCCATCTATGGCAGCGCTGAGAATCTGGCTGGTAAGATTTGCGTGAACTACTACTCCAGGGACTAGCTCTGTGGGAAAAAATAAATTGCTATTGTAAGGTGTACTATAGCTATCATTTAAACTGGGAGCTTTTGCACCGACCAAAACTAGGCGATCGCGTATAAAATTGGCAGGTATGCGATTCTCTAAAACATCGGTCATGGAAATATGAGGAAAGCTCTCTAGCCCACCTCGATAATTAATTAAAACTTGGTATCCCCCCATGTCGGCTTCGTTGTATTGCCCATCATTGCTAGATAGAGGTACAAACTTAGCTTTGCCTAAACCGTAGATTTGTTTATCTGCGTTGATTGATTTTAATTCAATGCCTGCTTTTTCTAAATATGTTAAGGCTAGTTTCACTCCTAGCCCTTGAGCTAAACTTTGATCGGGTTTACCTAATAAAATAATACCGCGTCGGATTTTGCCATCTGTATCTAAGAGTAAGTCGTTGGCAGCTACTTGACTCTGTTTAGCTAAAATTGGTGGTGGTGCAACTGGTTTTCCAGCAACTTTTTCAATGCCAATAAAATTGGGAGTATTTTGAAATTCTTTGACGAGTTCTGCGTGTCCCGGTTCTACGGGTAAATCTCGATAGATATCGATGGCGATCGCTCTTGGTTGTTGTGCTTTGATATTGCGAATCATTTTCGCCATAACGCGATCGGACATTGGCCATTGCTTGACATATTGAATATCTGGCTCATCAATTGTGACAATCACAATTCGTTTGTCTATAGCTTCTTGTGGACGAATACGAAATAATTGATCTAAAGTTACCCATTCTAAAATTCTAAAAACACCTATATTACTCCCTGCAATGACCAATCCTGCAACACAGGGAGTAATTATCAGCGTTCCTTGCCATCTTTTAAGTGATTTTTTGAGTTTTTGCCACATTATTTAAAAAGCTTCGGTCAATGGTTGAGAGGCAATATTTTCTAGTCCAACTTGCTTGAGTAAATCGTGCCATTCAGTAGCGAAAGCTTTATTATTTGGTTGCGATCGCTTTGCCGCCGCTAAAATTTTTAGAGTATCATACCATACACCAGCCTCAGCATATTTAGTGGCTAATTCCACAGGAGATGAGGCTAACTCCTGCTCATTAAATGTAGCCTTGACTCGTTTTATCCACCCTGTTACAGAATAATTATCAGGTCGGAGAATTCCGCCTGGTTCAATAGGTGCAAAATACCACAGGTAATTTTTATCTATTACTAAAGGTGGTGCTGCTGGAGGTAACGTAATACTAACTACACCGCCATCGGGAGGAACTTTTAGTATTGTCGAATAATGGGGATTTCCGTCTTCGTCTTGGAGGCTGAAAAATACGGTTTCTGCGCCAACTGGAGGTAAATAGACAAAAATTGTAGGGCTTGCTAATACAGTACGTCCCTGTTTGGTAGGGGGAACTAATGCTGTTAATGGTGCAGTTTTTCCCCTTGTACCACCACCGATGCTGCTTCTGGGGGTTGAATTTCCACTAGGTAGAGTCAATTGCACATCACCCCTGGTTCCGCCGCCAACGCTGGTTTTAGGTGTTGAACCTCCGGGTAAAGCAAATTGCACATCGCCCCTGGTTCCGCCGCCAACGCTGGTTTTAGGTGTTGAACCTCCGGGTAAAGCAAATTGCACATCACCCCTGGTTCCGCCGCCAACGCTGGTTTTAGGTGTTGAACCTCCGGGTAAGGCGAATTGGACTTGTCCGCGAACGCCACCACCAACGCTGGTTTTGGGGGCTGCATCTTTGGGCAGTTTAAATTCCACACTAATGAGAACTTGATTAGTAACAGTTGGATTCTCTTGAGGGAGAAGGCTTGCTAATGTAGAATTGCCTATCAAAACTACTAATGTGCCGTTAATAGTTAAAAATAAAAATATTTTAGAATTAAACTTAACCATTTTTACCTCTTCTACTATGTTTACAACCAATTACCGACAAGAACGAAAGAAGACCAAAAATAAGGATGTTTGTATAAAGGATTAGCCATAATTTTGATTTGTGCTTGTTGCAATGCCTCAGCTTTGTTTAGTTTTGGATTACTCAATTGGTGATAAAATTCTTTCATCAAGGAGGAAGTAGACTCGTCACTTACTGACCATAAACTAGCAAGAGTACTTTTAGCACCAGAACGCAAAGCAAATCCAGCTAAACCTAATGTTGCACGATTATCACCTACGGCTGTTTTACAAGCACTCATCACTAATAATTCAATCGGTTCTG
Organism: Desmonostoc muscorum FACHB-395; assembly: GCF_014698035.1. GTDB lineage: Bacteria > Cyanobacteriota > Cyanobacteriia > Cyanobacteriales > Nostocaceae > Nostoc > Nostoc muscorum_A. The sequence continues at coordinate 28,894 of NZ_JACJSF010000063.1, read as the reverse complement.
CGTTTGTTTGACTTCTGCTTTTAAACAACAGATCAAAATCTTGAATGGAAATGCGATCTCCCCAGGTCAACAAAAAGGTTTCTTCTGGGTTGGAACTGAATTGACCGTGAGTAGCAAGGTGAACTATGGGGAAAGATTTATTAGCGATCGCCGTTTTTAAAGCGTCTCTGCTAAACTTCTTATCTAGCAACACTTGGGAATTAACTTCTGTCGTAACTTCTTTAATTTCTTCTGTAACTCCAGGTAGGGGATTGAAGCCTTGGCGTGCTTCCGTTAATCCAGCCGCTAACACGCTCAATTTTTGGCGTTGCAGTCCTTGAGGAAATAGTTGTAATCCAGGACTGAGAACAACACTATAATTTTCGATTAAATAGTGTTTGCCATCATACAGAACAGCCATTGGCAAGTTTCGCAATAAACTATCTGGAATGAAAACTAAAGTTTTGATATTACTTTTCTGGAGTGTTGTTTGAGCAGGTGCAACCAGCCAGTTATAAATTTCTTGGGAGAGTCGCAAACGCTCGTTACTGGGATAACCAGGGGATAGGGAAGAATAAAGTTGTTTTAAGGTAGCTTCTATTTGCTGTTTTGGTAGTTGGGTGCTGTAGTGACGCAGAGGTTGATTAGGAACTGAAAGAATAACTTCCAGGTGATCGCTTAAAATAATTGGATAAATAACGGCTGCGTGCCAGTCAATTTTTTCTAAAACTACAGGATTGTTATTATCTAAGCAAGCATTCCGAAAAAAGTTATCCAGTTCCGCTAGTTGCAAAGCTTCCATCACTTGCAGAGCTTGTTTCAGGTTGCTCTGATTATCTTTTTGCAACAACAAGCTGACGTAATCTCGATAGAGAGGTTCAATACTTTCTTTAAAATTAAACTGTACATCCCGGTTAATTGCCACTAAATCACTACGTAGAGATTGCAAGTTATTAAAAGCAATCTCATAAGCAGGGATGGCGCTATTATTATCTCCTTGTTGTTTGGCAATTATACCCAACTGTCCCGCCGCACGAGCTACTAAATCTGTAGCATTAATTTCTTGAGCTATTGTTAGTGCTTGTTGTGTCAAAGTTGCTGCATCGGTCAACTGGTTATTTTCTTGGTAGAGTTTACCTAGTTGGTTAAGGGAGTAAGCTTCGGCTCTCGGATCTTTGATTTCTTTGGCTTGTTGAATAGCTGTTGCTAACAAATGGGAAATTTTGACAGCGTTGTTTTGCAAAACGGCTTTTTTACCATCTCCTGTTGTCTCTAAATCCATCAGACTTTCTGCAAAGTTAATGTTGGCGTAAATAGCCGGACGACTAGGAGGAAGTTTAGCAAGGTTGATTTCAATTTCTGGAATTAATGCTTGTGCTGATTCCCCATTTTGTACTTTAATTAACAAGCTTAATTGATTTAATTGTGCTTCTAGTTTAGCCTGTGCATCTGGAGATAATTTAACTGCTTCTTGGTAATATGTCCAAGCAACATCATATTCTTGTAAGTCTCTTGCAACATTGCCAATACTAAATAAAACTGCACTCACATCAGATGAAGAGTTAAATTGTTTACTAATTTCCCAACTTTTATCGAGAATTGTTTTAGATTGCTTTAAATCACCAACAGTTTGCAAAGCAATGCCTAAACTTCTCAATCCTTGAGCCTTTAAGAGACTGTCAGGTTGATTTTGCAATTCTGTCACTAGTTCTTCTAACAAAGTTTTGGCGCGGCGATATTGTCCCAGTGTTTGCAAACCTTGCGCCTGATTAATTTGGCTGATGAGTTTACCTGTTCTATCACCTGTGCGCTCATAAGTGACTGCTGCTTGTTTCCAAGTATCTATAGCCGTATCAGTTTGTCCTTGCAGAAGTTGAAGAGTTCCTTGTGTATTTAATGCCTGTGCTAATAGTAAACTACTTATAGTATCAGAATTTTTTAAGTTTTTAATAATATTAATGCTTTCAGCTATCGCAGTATGTGCTTGGGGGATTTTGCCTAAATCTTTATATGCCAATCCTAAATAATTAAGCACTTGGACTTGGCTAATAGTTTCGTTTTGTGATTGATAAAACTTTAGTGCATTTTCCCAGACTCTAGCTGCTTCTGTGTATTGTCCAGATTGATAGTATTTTTTTCCTTGCTGTAATAATTCTGAAGAGTTTGGTAGTTGTTTCACTACCTGCTCTGAACCTAATAGTATAGGTTCATTAGCAACAGCAGGAATGTTCTTGATGATTAATAACAGACTTAATATTATGCAAGCAGAAAAAAGCCATAAAACATTATTTTTCTGCTTTGAAAATAACCAAAATCGTTTTTTGTTTAAATTATTGTACCTCTTTGCCCTGGATAGTTTTTTCAAATTAATCCTATTTTTTACATAAAATAATCTATTTAGTTATCTTACAAGGATAAATTATTAATTTTTGAAAGTTTATAAATCGCTACAATTAGGATACTTTTGAGATAAACTCTCTTGAGGTAAAGACGCTATTAATTCTATTTGTCCTTGAGCATTAATTCTCAAGCTTGTGGCTTCGACAATTTGTTGTCTTATTGGAGTAATTGTAGAAGAACTATTTACTTGATTACTGTTTTGTGTTTGTGCAGTTATAAAATCTCGCGTGTCTGACAATATAGTTTGACCACGAATGGTTGCTGTAGGGTCTGCTGGTAAACCTCCCCTACCTGTCACAGTAAAAGAATTACCTTCTGTGGATGCACAACTAGGAGTAACTATTTTATTATTGCGATCGCTCTCTGGGTTTGGTACTCCTATCAAAGCCGAACTTTGGGCTGCATCCGGTTTATTAATTGATTCAAGGCTAGAAAAATCTAACACAGGATTAGGAATTTCCAGTGGAGGACTAAAAACTTCTGGTGAAGGATTGGGAACTTCTGGCGGAGGACTAGGAACTTCTAATGGAGGATTGGGAACTTCTGGCGGAGGACTAGGAACTTCTAATGGAGGATTGGGAACTTCTGGTGGAGGGCTAGGAACTTCTACTTTTTTGGCGCTAGAAGTAATATTACTGAACGGGGTAAGTGTATCAGCAAACCCGATTCCTTGAATATCTCTGGTAGTAATATTAATATTGCCACCACTACCTAAGAATGCATTGGCTGTAATATCACTGTTTTCTTCGGGAACAGCAAACAGTAAATCTGTGTCGATAGTGATGTTAGCACCATTTCCGCCTGTAGTTTCATTACCTGCGATCGCCAAAATACTACTTTCACGGCGTAATGATAACAAATCTGTTAACTGGAGATTAATATTACCGCCTTCAGTGCTGACTGTTTTTGTGGAAATTAGAGCTTGATTATCGAGGGTTAATTTGTTTCCTTGGATCTCAATGCTGCCACCAATACCACTACCTTGGCTAACGGTGGAAATAGCAGCACCATCCCGAATCTCAACAAGTTGAGATTCGACGAAGATATTACCGTTGTTACCGCTAGAACCCAAACTTGTATTAGCAAATAAACCCGTATTTGCACCAGACAAGAGAACTCTGTTTGTAGCTTTGAGTACTATATTTCCAACATTTCCTAAACCTTCTGTTTGAGAAAATATCTGACTATTATTAGTAGCAACAAAGGAGCTAGTATTAATTTTTATATCACCAGCTTTCCCTGCACCTATACTCTGGCTTCCTATATTTGAGTTATTTAATAAAATTGAATCAGCATTAATAATTATATTGCTAGCATTATTACCATTACTTATGGTAAATAATTTAGCTTGGTTAGCTTCTAAAGAATTAGTAGTAATGATGAGCTTTCCATCTGTCCTTGTTATACTTCTCCCCAAGGAAATTAATGGTGCGTTGAGCGTTACATCACCGCCTTGTCCAGCACCAAAGGAAAAACTGCCAATAAATGACTCTCTAAGTGGAGCTTGTTCTTGAATAATTGCAGATTTACTGTTGAGAGTAATGTTACCTCCATCTGTACCAAAAGAAATAATTCGTGATGATGGTGGCATGACAATATCATCCTGAGCTAAAAGTGTGATATCTCCACCCGGTTTTAAAAATGGAAATGTAGAATAATCAATTCCCAAACTCGTCAGAAATTGGGGAGTAATAATTTTCCCCCGTGAATCAATGATAATGTTTCCTGTCTTTGCACCCCTACCAAATGTGCTTAGTGCAAAGTTAACTCTAATATCACCCGATAGAGAAGGATTAGGTTGATACTGATTGGTTAAAAAAACCAGTCCTCCCGAATTGATAATTTGATTGATAGTGATATCTGCGCTTGTTGGTTTACCATCTGTGCTAGGAATAGGTGCAAAAGCATTGATTACTCCTTTGATTCCAGTTGGCTGAAAATTAGTAGTTCCAGCCCTAATATCAATAGTAGATTGAGCGCTGCCATTAATCAGAACTTGGGTTAATCCATCGGAAAGAGTAACTGTTTCGTTAATAAAGTTAGTTACATCGGGACGGTTCACGTTAATATTATTAATTCTTACACTTCCACCCGCAAAAATGTGAATGGAAGCTCCTGTATAACTATTAAAACTAACATCTCCACTTGAACGGATAATCGGGTCGTTAAAGCTAAATAAATCTCCTTCTTGCCCGTTAATTTGTTCGAGGCTAAAATTGCCACCACTAAAAAATTGAGCGTCCCCACTAATCGCATTGGCTGAACGTAAAACCATATTTTCACCAGAAAAGAAGCCACTGGAGGGATCGTTTAAGGCAAAGATATCTATCTTATTTCCTTCTGCTAACAGTTGCTGTTTAGCTGAGGCAATGAAAGGGTAATTTAGGTTGTCCCGCACTTTTAGAGTATTACTAGCTTGCAAGGTTAAATTACTACCTGCTTGCAATTGCCCTTGTAAGTCAAGATTTGTACCAACTAAAGTCAAGTTTTGTCCAACTGATAAATTCCCACTGTTAGCGATCGCGCCTTGGGGTGCTAACCAAGTTTCTAACCCCGGAGGAACATTGACAGTTAACAAGGGGGGTGCTTTAGGATCTTGAGTAGTAAATTGATAACCGTTTTTGAACAAAAGAGCGTTGCTGGTGCTAGCAAAGAAAGAACCAGAGATATCCAAACGCGCATTTGTACCAAAAATTATGCCGTTAGGATTAATTAAGTAGAGATTGGCATTTCCTAATACTCCGAGTCTACCGAAAATATTAGAAGCATGGTTTCCTGTAACTCGACTCAGGATATTTTCGACTCCAGAAGGATTAGAAAAGTAAACCCGTTGCTGATTACCTACACTAAAATCTTGAAAACTGTGGAATAGGTTACTACCTCGAATCGCGCCCCCATCTATGCGATCAATGTTACCTTTGGGACTTTGAACATTAGGTGTAAGAACAGAGCGTTCTGCTCCCAAACTGTCATCAGCAGCTATTTGAGCTACAGCAGTTGTTGTTGAACCTAGAAGACAGGCGATCATCACAGCACTGCTTGTTAAAATTCTCATCAGCATGGTAGCCCCACAGTTTCCTCTGTTTCAGCAACACCTAAAGATATCGCTATTGCCAGAAATTTATTAAGTAAAGCTATTTTTTACCTAAATCAAAAACTTTCGTAGCAGATATAATTCTGCTTGAATTTAGATAAATAAAACACTCTTTATACAAACTTTATATAATTCTACTTAATTCTTCATTAAAATTTTAATTTTAGCTAAATAAATATAAATGTAAATTCCGTATTCGATTTAAGCGATGCCTACGGCGGGCTACGCCTACGCGATCGCCAAAATCGGCTTAAAAACATGATTTTTTATAGTACAAAAGTTCTATTGAAAGGGCTGGTTCTGTAAATGCTGTTTTAAAGTTCGCTCGAATCAAAATCAGTGTAAGAGCGAATTGTGGGAACCAGACTAACGCACTGTATCCCCAACAATCCATCAACTTCAACGATCTGACTCAATTATCCCCGAGATGACATGACCAAAAATTGCGAGAAGTGCTGAATAAATTCCTCGACAGACAAGGTAGCATCTCTGTTGACATCGCTCATGTTCCAGAACATATTAATGTCCTCGTCTTTATAACCCAAGGATTTGAATTTTACCTCAATTTCAGATACTTCTAAAACTCCATCTTGATTCTTATCAATATCTTCAAAGACTTGAAGAAGAGCATCTCGGAATAGAGAATCAGACACTGCCTGACGAAACTCATGTTCGAGAACATCAAGAAATGAACCCTTTGATGTTTCTGCCAGCCACGGATCGAGTACGGTAGATCTTAGTACCGTGATCGAAGAGCCTGATGCTCCAGAAACTCCTAAAAGACGCTGCTTATAGTTTTCGATGAAAACTTCTCCGTAATGAGCAGCATCAAAATCTGTCGTACTGACGATAAGCTTATAACCGGAGATATCTTCACCTGGCTTGATGCTGAGTTTGCCATAAATAGCTCTATTCAGGCGGTTTGCCAGAGCTAAATTTTGATTGAGCGAACCGTCGGGATTTTTGAAATTAAACGCATAGGTGATAATATTTTGATCCGGGCCAATTTCTGAAAGCAGTTCCATAGCTTGTTTATCAACCAAAAGTTCACTGTTACTTGCTTGATCGATTCTGTTGCGAATGAGTTGAATCTGTTGTTCTACATCAGAACCAGAAATTTCTGCGGGAAGTCTGGGAACGGGTACGACAATGAATCGGTCTTCTGGACGCGCCATACATAGGAGCCGCGCATAAAGTTTCTTACAATTGAACAGAGACTTGCCAATAATTTTGCCGTATCCACTCTTTGTGGGGCGAATGACTTTGTGGCTAAGATAAACAGAAGCAGCAGCAGCTCCTGGCTTTGACCCCTCCAAGCCATAAATCCCAACTGTGGGTTCTGCTTCACCGTGGTACATATAGGGAGCAGCAAACGTTACCAAATCCCGCATTGCTGAATTGCGGTAGCACAGCCCCCCAGCTGGGTATGGAATGTACCCTGATTTATGAGGATCTACCGTGATCGAATCCGCATTTCCCAAAACTTGAAACTGTGCGTTGACATGTGAACTTAATCCAATCTCAGGGACGAGTTCTTCGTTTGCCTTGCTAAGTTGTAATCTGTCGTTAGTCTCATCTTCGCGCAGCAAGGAGGCAAAATAACCGCCCCAAGCGGCATCAGCATGAATGGTAAATTCTAGCCCTTGGGAACGTAGTTCCTCTCGCAGTTCAAGAACATCCGCTAGGGGGTCTGTTGCACTTTCTTCGGTGCTTCCCATGACACAAACGACTGTGTAGACTGGTTTACGCTCGGCTAGGCAGTGTTGAAGAATCTTTTTGATTTCAGTGAGACTGCTCCTGGCATCTTCATCCACAGGAACATCAATCAGGTTTGATGCCCCAATTCCTAACAATGCAGCTGCTTTTGGAAATGAGTAGTGTTTTGTTGCTGGCACTAAGAACACAGGCGAGTTGATATCGCTGAGGAAGCGGCGTGAAAACTCTGCCATTCCAAGGTTTTGCAGTGAATACTTCGACAGAACTTCTGTTAAAATTTCACTCCCAATCTTATATTCCTGAAACAGACGAATCGGCAATGCCAGGATATCATCACCTTTGAGGTTAAGCACTGACCAAGTATCGAGTTCAATCAGAGGTTTAGATCCACCAGTAGGTAGAGAAATCGCGATCTCTTTTGCCGCGTCTAATAACGGTTCATTTTGTAAAGCTGCTTGTAGAGCAAGGGGATAGAATTTCAAGTTTCTCGCCGACCAAATTGCCTCAATGTTGGCAACAGTTCCCCCACAGGTGATGTGTCCCCAAGGGCGAATAGCTCCTTTTTCAATTTCTAGCTCATCTGGTATGCTGTATCCCAGCATTCGGCAAAAGTCGTCTCCAACCAAGATTTCTAAAAGCGTTGTTGCCGTTGACGCTTCAAAAGCCACATTGTTGGGGTTGTAAAGCATTGCAGCAAAGTAGCCTAGGACAGAAGGCATCGTTGTATCCCAGAGCATATGCCCTTGGTAGCGCATACTGAAGAATGGTACGGACTTCTTTAAAAACGCCAGTAATGAGCGGTAACTCTCCTTGAGAGTATCAATTGCCTCTACGTAATCTGCTTGTCTCTTAATTTGTTCGGTAACGTTAGTTGGATCGCCAGGATGAAAGTTTCGACGCCAAAATGCGTGGTCGCGAATCGCTTCGACAATTAAACTCTCAAGTTCCTCGGCATTTTCCGCTTTTGTTCCTAAAAACCATGCCTCAAGTGAACGAGTTCCCAAACCTTCAAGATGAGGTATTTCTCCAAACTTGAAGAATTTGTTAATTCCATTATTTTTTTTCTCTAAACGATTGTTTTGAAAGTTTTGGTTGCTCATTTCTTCTACCTTTTGTGTAACTTTTACCAACAATTATTGAACCTTTGCTCAGTTTAATTTCTTGGATTATGTCCGTGATATGTTAAGACTCATACTAAATCCTTTCTTAAGGCCTAAATTGTATAGAATTGTGAATGTTGATATGAATATAAATATCATAATTAAATTGTAATAAGTTATGACATTTATATGATTATTTGAAAATAAATGCTTTTCCTGATTTTCATCCTTTATAAAAATTTAAAGTCTCAAAAAAGTAGGAAAAGTCGTTGATTATGACAGAAACGAGGCTTCTAGAGCATCGAGTTAGTAGAAGTATTTGACTCGAAACTCCTAGATTATAAGGAAAGTAATACTTGTAAAATTTTATTATAAAATTTTATTTGCTTTGATATTTTAATTTAATATTGACCACTGTAGAATAAACAAATTAACAGAAAAAATAAAATGCTATGACTATACTGAAGACTGTATTCAGCTTCTCAGGGGAAGCGCATCTCAAACCCTATTGACACGATAGTTTTTAGGTTCACCCAAAGCAGAAATAAGTTCAAAATTACTACACCGAGCCAAGGGGTGGGATTGACATTTCCGTCTTGATGTGGTCAAAAACATAAAAAGCTATTTGATCCATTTTTTTTCAATCATTTACGACAATTCGTCCTATTTTGAATCAAAAATGGATATTCAGATAGAGTCTCAAGCTTTATATCTGTATCAATAGCTACAAATAGATGTACCCTGATTCAGCTTCTTCATTAAGAATAGGATATATAAAATTAACGTAGAGTTTCCGCATTTGTTGCAGTAAGGATTGTCTATTAAAACACCTTCAATAGTCTATAAGAGAAGTTTTTCAATGAGCCATCACTACGGAGAAACGATCTATCTTATTCGCTCACTTCCAATGGGAGGTGCAGTATTACATATTGGAGCGCATCCAGATGATGAAGATATAGGGATGATGGCTTACTTGGCACGCAAGGTAGGAGTACGAGTTGTTTATTGGACAGCGACACGGGGTGAAGGAGGACAAAATCGTATAGGTCCTTACCTGGGAACTGCTTTGGGGGTATATCGAACTTGGGAAAGTCTTGCATCGCGAGCGATCGCTGGTGGTGAATCACTTTTTGGACCTTTCATTGATTTTGGGTTTAGCAAAGAAGCGGAAGAACCCCTAGAACGTTGGGGGCATGAAAATGTTGTGCGTGAGATTGTTCGCGGCATTCGTATGGTTCAACCCCAAATTGTGATTGCCCGTTGGACGGGAAACCAGAGTGATGGACATGGTCATCACAAAGCTATTGCGATCGCAACTATTGAAGCATTCCATGCTGCTGGCGACCAAAGCCGATTTCCAGAATTACTGGTACAAGGGTATCCTGTTTGGCAACCCCAAAAACTGTACCAGTCCACTACAGGAGATTGGCAACCTGGTGAAGATATGGAACTTGGGGTGAGACAAGAGAAATTTGAGCAACCCGGACACGTTAGCATCAATACTGGAGAGTTTGACCCAATTGCAGGTAAAACCTTTCAAGAGCAGGCTTGGCTGGCTTTCAACTCAAATCAAAGTCAGGCAATAGGGTTCGTTCCAGAACCTGGTGATTTCTACTATTACTATAGGCTTCATACCAGCCTGGTTTCTGTCCCTGATTGGGAAGAAACTTTATATGACGGGTTAGACCCAACACTTTGTGGGTTAGCTGATTATCCGGCAAACGGACAAATCAATTTGCGGTATGCCTTGACAAAGGTCAAAGAACATGCGGCAAACGCGTTGAATTCTTTCAAAGCCTACAGTCTCCAAGAATCTGCCAGTCCATTGCTAGAGGGGCTGGGCATTCTCCGCAAACTGCTACGCGATCTACCGGAGTTAGTGACGGATAACAACGTTCAGCAAGCTTTGGAAAAATATATTGTCAGAAAAATCAAAGATTTTGAAACGGCAGTCGCGTCCTGCCTTGGGCTACGTTTGGAATGCCTGAGTGATGATGCTCGGATAACGCCTGGTCAAGTATTTCATCTCACCACTCGGTTGTGGAATCACCAGAACATTGTCCTTGATGAGGTGAAGTTCTCTCCGGAACTGCCTAATGAGTGGGAGGTAAAAGTTACACAATTAGACAATGAAAATCCTCATGAGGCACATTATACTGTAACGGTTTCAAAAAACGCTGAATTATCCTGTCCCTACTGGTTAAGAGAACCCTCTACCCTCTACCAATATGTTTTTCCCAATGGTGAACCTGCAAGTTTCCCGTTTGACCCACCGTTGGTTGCCATGACTTGCAACATCGTCTTGGGTTCTCATAAGTTGACTCTTCATGCCCCAGCGGTACTGCGGGAAGGCTTTGGGGGAGGGGTGCGAGAATTACCCATTGCTGTTATTCCACCGATCTCACTCTACCTGGCAAAACAACGAGAAGTTTTGCATGTGAGTGAGTCAGACCAAAAACTTACCTTACCACTGGTGGTCCGCAGCAACATGGAACACTCTGGCGTAGAAGGCATATTAAGCCTGGAAGCTCCAGTGGGGTGGCTAGTTCATCCACAAAAGGTAGAACTTTCTCTCGGAAAAGTTGGAGACGCACGCACACTCACGTTTTGTGTCATCATTCCGAAAAACATCTCTGCAAACGATTACAACCTGCATTTTGTTGTCAACGTAGCAAGAAGAAATTATGACCTGATTTTAGAACCAATTCGGGTTGGTGCTTTGGGCTTGCCGTATTTACCAGATGAATTCACATGTATCAAAGAAGCCTTTATTACTTCCCATGCTGTGATCAAGGCACAGGTAATGAATGTAAGATTCATTCCAAATATGAAATATGCATATGTCACGGGTGCTTCGGATAATATTCTGAGCGCATTAAGTAGTTTTAGGTTGGACGTATCAGATCTTTCAGACGAAGACCTAAACTTTGTGAATTTGCATCAGTTTGATACCGTCATTATTGGACCCAATGCTTATTTAGTTCGTAGCGAACTACGCAAGAATGCAAAACGTTTTTTGGAGTATGTTCATCAAGGAGGAACCCTGATTGTTCAATATCAAGGCTATGGATTTCAAGACCAAGGATTTACACCCTACCCTTTCCGTTTTAATCAACCCCATGACAGGGTTACTTACGAAGATGCTCCAGTAACAGTGTTGGTTCCAGATCATCCTATCCTTGATTTTCCTAACACCCTCACTTCTGAAGACTGGAATGGATGGGTGATTGACCGGGGGTTATACTTTTTCGGTGAGTGGGACGATCGCTACCTGCCGATATTGTCCTGCAATGACCCTGGAGAAGAACCGAAACGTGGAGGAATGCTGGTTACGAGCTATGGAAGAGGTACATACGTTTATGCAGCTTATGCATTTTTCCGTCAATTGCCTGCCGGTGTTCCTGGTGCGTTCCGTTTATTCGCTAATCTGCTTTCTTTATCCCATATCCGCATCAACAAGAGAATTGAGATTTTAAATCAAGTGCCAATTTTTGCTTCAATGGATGTTGAGCAGTTGAAAATGTTTGCTTCTCTTCTATTTGATCGCTCTGTGAAAGATGGCGAATATCTTGTTAAGCAAGGTGAGCAGAAAGACGAAATATACATTATTGCCGATGGCGAGGTAGAAGTCATTCGAGATAGAAACGACAAAGCTTCAAGTTATATAAAAGCTGGGGAAGCAGTGAGCGTACTGGAAGTTCTGAGCCGTATGCCTTATCAATACGCATTGCAGGCTAAAGGAAACGTTCATACATTGACTATTTCTGGAGAAGATATCCGCAACTTTATGCGCTCACACCCAGAAATGTATGAACACTTCCTCAAGGTCATCGTTGAGAAAATAAACACTTATTGAGTATAACCAAATGAAAATTGGTATTTTATGCCACAGCAGCCTGGGTGGTAGCGCTCACATCGCTATGAATTTAGCCCAGGAATTGGCTCAACGCGGGCACAAACTTCATTTGTTTACCTATTCCACTCCGTTTGGTAGCTGGGGAAAGCATGAAGGAATTACAAATCACAAGTTATTCTTACAATCTGATCTAGAGCGTTCAGCAGGGAAATTGTATGTCGATTGGACTGAAGATGAACTGCAAGCCTATCTTAAATGTCTTCTACAGGTGATCGAACAGGATGGGTTAGATGTTATTCATTTTCATTATGCAGTTCCCTTTGCATTTATTGCTGCCAGGGTACGACAGTTGTTGGGAGACCGTGCCCCAGTCATAGTGGGTACTTTACACGGCACAGATACATTTACGTTAGGTCGTGACCCAATTTTAGGAATGGGACTGAAGCAGGCAATGCTCGCAATGGACACCCTTACGACTGTTTCAACTGCCCATGCCCATCTTTCTCAGACAATCTTGGAACTACCAGAACTGCCAAGGGTGATTCCAAATTTCATTAACTGGGTATGCGATCATCCCAAATTCATATCCAGGAAGAAGTTGCGGCTGATCCATATTTCAAATTTTCGCCCCATCAAGAAGACTTGTCAGGTGGTGGACATCTTTGCTGCTGTCAAAAAACAAATCGATGCCGAACTTTGGTTGGTGGGAGATGGACCAGAATTGGCAGGGGTACAGCATTGGGTAAAACTGGCCCAATTAGAACAAGATGTCAAATTTTGGGGTGCACAAAAAGATGTCTTTTCGATTCTCGAAAACAGTGATGTGCTATTGGTAGCAAGCAGCTATGAAAGTTTTTGTCTAGCTGCGTTAGAAGCAATGGCGTGCGGGATTCCAGTTGTAGCGAGTAAGGTTGGGGGTATACCCGAACTCGTATTAGATGGTGAAACTGGTTTTTTAGTTGATCCAGGTGATGTTGACCAGTTTGCTCATAAAGTCGTGCATCTATCTAAGAATCAAGAACAACTGGTAACGCTTGGAAAAGCAGCGATCCAACAAGCAAAAAAGTTGACTGCTGCTAAAATTGTGCCAATGTATGAATCCATCTATGCAAGTATTCTTAAGAAGAAACGCAACCAGTTAGAACCGTTACTTACAAATGTAAATTGAGCCAGGTTCACAACCTTAAATCATCAAAAAAAACAATGCGTTCACTTGAAGACTTACTCAATTCGTCCCAAGATAGACAATTTCTACAGCTTAGTGGAATCTATACTGATTCAAAGGATTTTAAGGGCCATTTACAACCACCAGTATTGCCTGGGTTAAGCCAAGCGTTGAGTTTAGAGAATTCAAAAGTAATCTATTCGGGTCAACAACTCTACGTCGATTATCGGCAATCTGTTTTAGCGAAAGTCTTTGCACTTCAGGAATTTGAACGCTCACCAGGGATTAATGCCTTTTTTATCTGGACTGATACTGATCGATCTGGTTCCGACAAGCTGATCACAAAATTAAAGTGGCCCAATCATGAAGAAGGAATTCGATTTATCTCTGACAAAACAGATGCGCTCGAAATTCGATACGTCCAAGTAGATGTCATCAAATTAAAAAAAGCGTTTGACCAATTAAGTTCGTTTGTACTTGAGGACAAACAACATAGCGAAAGCAAGTTAGTGCGTTTACAAAATTTGCGTGAAGCGGTATTGCCTCAAAAGACTGAAACATTAGCTGCGTTTAATTACAAACTTACAGAATTTTTTTTCCGCCATCAAGTCGGGTATTTTCCTAAGTCCGTACTACAGTCTAGTTTACTTGAGCAAGACTTTCTTATTGAGCAAGTCAATGACTTTCTCAATCAAAGGATAGCTGTGATTCATGAATTTAACTCTGCAATTGGTGAACTGCAACAAAAAGAGATTAACCCACAAGTCTCGCCCCTCGGAGAAGACTACCTTCCGCTTCACTATACCTGCCTTCGGGACTACAGAAGGTTACGGTTAGTTCACGAACAAGACGGTAAAAGTCACTTTGCTACTGCTACCTGTAAATGTGGGGAGACATATCGCTTTCACTTAGGAACAAATCTGCTTTCACTTGAAGAACTTACTACAACTAAACATTGGAGCCTTGATGTTTGCTTTCCAATTTTTCTTAACGATTTTGTGAGTGGATATGTCGCCGGAAAAAGCTCTGCACTTTATGGGCTTGTGCTTAACAGAGTGTTAGAAAAAGCATTGGGCAAGCGTCCAATTCCAATATATGTCCCATCAAACTTAGGAAAAAATTGTGGCGAGCAAGTAGATAGTTTAGTATATAGCTATTTCAATGAATCAACAACCCCTTGATATTTTAGCTTTTGGCGCACATCCTGATGATGCAGAAATAGGCTGTGGAGGCAGCCTTGCTCTTAAATCGAAACAGGGATACAGAGTTGCGATCGCAGACCTCACTGAGGGAGAAAAAGCTTCCAGAGGAAATGTTTCCACACGCAAAGAGGAAAAACAGCGTGCCACACAAATACTAGGACTCCACGCTCGATATTCGTTGAACTTTCCAGATACACAAATCGAGCGCAATCCTTCTGAGCGATTACCTATCATTGAGCTAATCCGCCAAACTCGTCCCAAGATTGTTCTGGCTCCCTATTGGGAAGACCGCCATCCGGATCATGTTGCAACCAGCATTCTTGTTAAAGAAGCTTGTTTTTTGGCAGGGGTACGCACAATTGGTAAGGGGGAACCCTATCGCCCTTCGTTTTTATATTTTTATATGGCTCATTTTCCATTCTCTCCAAGTTTTGTGATTGATGTTTCTTCTGTATGGTCGCAGCGCATGGAAGCATTACATGCATACAGCAGTCAGTTTTCTCCAGAGATGAATGACAATAATCAAACAGCGCTTACTAGCGGAAACTTTTTACGCTTTATCGAAGCCAGAGCAATTTACTTTGGTGCAATGATTAGTGCAAATTATGGCGAACCTTTTTTTAGCATTGGTCCCTTGGCTATCGGTAATTTTCCTGCATTGGATCTGGATAAATCGCTGAATATTGCCTTTAGCCCATACTTAACATAATTGGTACTAAATGTGAATCAGCTTTGTAAATATCTCTTTGGATACAAATAAATCAGCAGAAGAATAATAACCCACATTACCCCAAATAAGAGGAGATAGAAGAAGGAAGACTGAGAGTATTACTAATAGATGAGTGCCATCTGTTATGGGGAGACGTAACTGGTTATATCTGGAGAAAAACTGACCAAGAAATAGCAATTGGTATCGTTAACGAACGAGAGAAACAGACATACTACGGGGCGGTTGATTATCTCGATGGTAAGCTAAAACCTGGGTGCGGCGTTTCTGTGCTTTGATTCCTGTTGACCATACTAACGGGGTTAATCCTTCTGACATCCCCAACCACTTTAACAGGGGATAAAATCCCTGAAGAGACATTTTATTTGTGGTCTTTGTTGAGTTTTTTATTACCATATATGGTAATTTTAGAGTGAATAAAACGTTTCCAACTGTTAAGATTTGGCGTTTTCTATAACCATGTTTTTGCATAGTAGTATCCCACCAGCTTCTTGTTTGAATCATAGCTGTTTGATTAGCTGACTGAGATTGGGAGAGGTTATACAACAAAATTGCAATACACTGTCCAGCTAAAATAAGTGTAATTTCTCTAATTTTTTCTTCTCTTTCTTTAAGAATTTTCCCATTCCATTCCGTGATGTTCGTCAATTCTAAATATTTTGTTACCTGCGAAGAAAAGTCTGATAATGATTTACTCAAATCTAAAGTTGCACATATATTTTTTTCCATTAAGGTAGATAATCCCTATCTCTAAATTCTTGCTCAAAGGGAATCCTAGCTTTTTTTGGCTCAAAAAAGAGAGTCTTGCAAGTTATGACTCAAACTCATCTTGACTTTTTAAGTGTTAATACTGCTTAAAAAGTATAAATTTATTTATACTACTGGGAAAATGATTTAGTGATCGCTTGTTTTTTACTGGATCTGACTCCTGATTTCTGAATTCTTCTGATAAATCTACTTTGACCCGATATAAACTTATTTGTCCAGCATCTGCTTTTGTATTTTAATTTAATGGTTTAGCATCATAAGTACTGAAGAACCACTTTATGTCCCAAGATAGCTATCAACTCGGCGGCAGTTTAGCCATTGATACACCGAGTTACGTACACAGGCAAGCCGACTCTCAACTGTATGAAGCCCTGAAGCGAGGAGAGTTCTGTTATATCCTCAACTCTCGGCAAATGGGCAAATCCTCACTGCTGGTGCGAACCAAGCATCGCCTCCAGCAAGAAGGCTTTAAGAGCGCTGCTGTGGATACAAGTGTGGTGGGAAGCGAACAAATTACACCACTGCAATGGTACAAGGGATTCGTTGGTGACTTGTGGCGACAGTTGGGGCTAATGGAAACCTTAAACCTGAAAACTTGGTGGCTTGAACGCAACGATCTAGGTTTACTGCAACGTCTGCGGTGGTTTATTGAGGAATTGCTACTGGTACAGTTTCCTCAACAACGGTTGTTTATTTTTATTGATGAAATTGACTCTCTGTTGGGGCTGAACTTTCCGATTGATGACTTTTTTGCCTTAATTCGCTTCTGCTATAACCAACGAGCAATTAATCCAGAATATCAACGCATTACCTTTGCGATTTTTGGGGTAGCAACTCCCTTCGATCTGATTCGAGACAAAACCAAGACACCGTTCAATATTGGGCAAGCGATCGCACTAAAAGGATTTGAGTGGGAAGAAGTGACTCCTTTAATTGCAGGGCTGGAAAAAACAGTTTCACAGCCTGCATCGGTTGTCAAGGCGATTTTAAACTGGACGGCGGGACAACCATTCCTGACTCAGAAGTTGTGTCATTTAGTCGCGCAATTGAGTCAGCAGACAATGGGGCACGATCGCTTAAATCGCATTCCACCAGGTACAGAATGGTTCTGGATTGAGAACTTAGTCAAAACTCACATCATTGAGCGTTGGGAATCCCAGGATGAACCAGAACACCTGAGAACTATACGCGATCGCATTGAACGTAACGGTCAGTGGGCTGGTAGAATCCTCAGCATTTATCAAAAAGTTTTACAAGAAATTGAAATCAATTGTGATGATAGTCAAGAACAAATGGAATTGTTACTCAGTGGCTTAGTCGTGAGACACGAGGGAATATTAAAGTTAAAAAATCGCATCTACCAACAAGTATTTAATCTGCAATGGGTGGAAAAAAGATTAGAAAACCTGCGGCCTTACTCGCAGATATTAGAGGCTTGGGTAGCTTCAGAACAGCAGGATAAATCCCGCCTCTTGCGCGGACAAGCTTTAAAAGACGCTCAAACCTGGGCGCATGGCAAAAGTTTAAGCGATTTGGACTATCATTTTTTAGCAGCGAGCCAAGAAGTAGACAGACAAGAATTGCAATTATTTTTAGAAGCGGAACGGCTTAAGGAAGTAGAAGCGAGGCTGGAACTCAAGAAAAAAAATGCCAAACGCCAAAATTGTTGGATTGTTGCACTTTCTATTGCTTTAGCGACTGCGATCGCCGCCGGAATCTTCGCTTTCTTCCAGTACCAAACAGCGATCGCTAGCCAACGCAATGAAGAAATCGAAAAAATTCAAAAAATGGCTACATATTCAGAAGCCCTCTTTGCCTTAGATCAAAGATTAGATGCTTTAATTGAAGCGCTGAGGGCCATTCGAGAACTAAAACACTTGGCCTCAATCGACCCGCAGACAGCAACAATGGTAGAATTAGCTTTGCGACGGTCAATTTATGGAGCTGCTGAATTTAACCGCTTTTCAGGTTATGCCTCCGTCAATAACGCCTTAGATATCAGTTCTGATGGCGAGATGATTGCTGTGGCAACAATTGGAGATGGCATCCAAATTTGGCAGCGCGATGGCAAGTTGATCCGCACCCTCAAAGGACATCAAGGCCCAGTTCTAGGAGTGGCCATCAGCCCCAACGGTCAACTCATTGCTTCATCAAGCGGAGATACAACCGTCAAACTCTGGCGGCGTGACGGCACTCTCCTGAAAACCTTGCCAGGGTTTAAAGCTGCAACTGGCAAAGTCAAGTTTAGTCCTGACGGAAAGCTGATTGTTTCGTCCAGTGGGGACGGGACGATAAAACTCTGGCGGCAAGATGGCAAATTGCTAAAGACTTTGAGGCATGGCGTGATCCTGACACCAGTAGTTTTTAGCCCTGATGGAAAGCTGATTGCCTCGGCTTCTGACAACGGCACTGTCAAACTCTGGAATCGGGATGGCACATTGCTGAAAACACTTTCAGATATTCAATCTCCTGTTTTCTCAATTGCTTTTAGTCCTGATAGTAAAACCTTGGCAACAGGCAATGGAGACGGCAAGCTGCAACTGTGGCAGCGTGACGGCAGTTTGTTAAGGACTTTCACAGCACACAATGCTGCAATTAACGCTCTAGCTTTCAGCCGGGACGGGCAAACAATCGTCTCTGGCTCTGACGACAAGATGCTAAAATTCTGGAGTCTCGATGGTACTTCTTTGAATGCCATTAAAGGACATGACGGTGGCATTAAAGATCTTGCATTTAGTCCCAGGGGCGACACCCTATTCTCTGCATCTTGGGATGGCACTGTAAAACTCTGGAAATTACGCAGTCCAATGCTTACAATTCTGCGGGGACATACGGGTGGAATTTGGGGAGTCGCTTTTAGTCCCGACGGACAGTTAGTGGCTTCATCAAGTGCGAAGGAGACGATCCTCTGGCGCAAGAACGGGATTAGCAATAGGCGCTTAAAAGGGCCAAACGCTCAGTTTGGCTCAGTCGCTATCAGTCCAGATGGTAAAACGATCGCTACTGTTGGTACAGATCAATCGATCAAGCTTTGGAGTCAAGACGGTACGTTGCTGCATAGTCTCAAAGGGCATCAAGGTAATATTAAGAGAGTTGCTTTTAGTTCTGACGGTAAGATGGTTGCATCGAGCAGTAGCGATCGCACCATCAAACTTTGGCGGCTAGACGGCACCGAAATCGCTACTTTGAGAGGGCACACGGCTGGGACTTGGGGGGTGGCTTTTAGTCCCGATGGTTCGACACTTGTATCGAGCAGTGGCGACAAGACACTCAAGCTTTGGTCTTTGGCTGCGGTTTTGCATCACTTGCGCCAGCTAGATAAAAGTCAGGATAGCTTATTCAAGACTCTTCCAGGTCATAATAGTGCAGTCATCAACGTAGCTTTCAGCCCTAATGGCGAATTCATTGCTTCGGTGAGTGAAGACAGGACGGCTAAACTTTGGAGTCGTGACGGCAAGTTACTGCATACTCTTGTGGGGCATAATTCTGGGATTTGGAGTGTAGCATTCAGCCCTGACAGCCAGACAATCGCTACAGGCAGTAATGATGGAATAATTAAACTCTGGAAGTCTGACGGCACATTGCTGGCAAATCTAATTGGACATAGTGCTGGGGTTAAGGGATTAGCTTTCGCTCCTAACGGCAAAACTCTGGCCTCGGCTGCTGAGGACAAAACGGTAATTTTGTGGAATTTAGAGCAGTCTGTAGAGCTAGATCGGGTAGTAGCATCGGGTTGCGATTGGGTGCGAGATTATCTGCGAACGAATGCCGAAGTGAAGCCAGAGGATAGACATTTGTGCGATCGCTCTTGATATAGCCGTAGCCATATAGGTTAGAACATAATGCAAGCGTGAATGCTAGGAATAGCAATAGTTTTACCTCCTGCCTCCTGCTATACTTGAGATATTCCACTGCCCACGAAAGATTGCTACTCTTTGACGCAATCAATCATATAGGGTTTACCTGACGAACTTTCCTCGATCCGCAGCCCGTGAATTTCATTCTCGAAGCCGGGGAACTGCCGGTCAAATTCCCGTGTGAACTTGAGGTACTCGATAATCGATCTGCTTTCAGAGATGAAGCGTTCTCCAGGCATAATGACGGGGATACCTGGGGGAGTAGGAGCTACCATGCTTGCCGCTAGGGTGTTGACTTTGTGAGAAATTAGCTCGAAATTGCAGTACCTTCGCCAAAAAAAGAGTATGAAGATATAGGGCTGCCGTAGTAGAGTTATTATTGTCTCTCAAAACTCACTCTCCAGCCCATGTTCGATATCCTATCACTGTTACCAGAAAGTAGACTTGTGCTATTGGCACTTATGTGCCAGATGTAAATAAGGCTGTTTCCCTATTCTCATATCCCAATTCATTTGTTAACTGGCGAATTGATTCCTGATTGATAACTGGTAGAATCAGGGCTTTCTGATTAAGCCATCTAGTCTCATTCGCTGGGACTGAACACATCACTGGTTGCATTTTGTCAACAACTTTTTTGAGAGCATCATCTTCTTCAATGCCCATAAATTCCAAAATTCTACCAATTGTCTGTAGCCGCTGTTGCGAAGATGAAAGAATATCTTCAAATTGAACTCTTAAAATGTTAGTCACTTTCTCTTGTTCTAGGCTTTCTAAAATGACTTGATGTGGACTAGACCACTGTAAGCCACAAACATATTCTAAAGGTTGGTTTATTACCTCTTTCCATTGGGGAGGGAGTTCATAGCTCCACCAATGTTTCCCCCAGTCAAAAACATCGGAATATCCGGGGATAGCTAAATTAGCAATTCTCTCTAAATTATGAGAGAAAAATCCTCGGTGACGCCAGCCATCATAGAGACCGTTAATACTTGTTGCGGCAAAGCGAGTAAGATGAATGATTTTAAACTCGGCATTAGGAAAAAGTTGCTTGAGTAAGGAAAGGCGAAAACCGTCAATTGAAGCTTTTAACAACCAAGACTTGCTGCTAATTTCCTCGGGGGTTGGACGACGACGAGGTTTGATAACAATAAATGGAGGCTCTTCAATGCAAAAATAAGGATTAGGCGGTGCTTCTGGACAACTAATATTTGGAAAGTATGACTTTAATAAAGATAATTGAAGGTCATAATAGAAGTGATTAAAATCTGGATAAAAAATCGATAAAGATTTTAGGATTTTTATGAAAATTATGGATGAATCCCATTTCGAATTTTCTTGAAAATATTCTCTACAACATTCTTCAATATGCCAGTAGTATTGCTGGGCTGATAAAGCTAACTGTGGCCATTGCATGGGTAGCCTTAAAACGAGAAGTTGAATAAATTCTTTTAAGTCTTCTCGCCCAGAAATGACTTTTTCACTTCCCACGCATACATCTGATATAAAATCTCTAGAGAAATTATCAAACTCTTCACTCTTTATACTGGTAATTCCCAAAAAATCTGATTGAAAGTTTTTAAAAGGAAAACTATAGCCATTGAGTTTGTAATAAGCCGTATGTTCCCCATTCAGAGAGAGCAATTGTTCCGTCTGACTGAGGAGATGAAAAAGCAAACTACTCCCGCTGCGTGGCGAGGATAGGATAACTACAACTTTGCTAACATCTTTCAGACTTTTCTGTTGCCAGAGAGGCTGACTAATATGCTGGAAAATGTCTTCCCTGACTGCTTTTGCGTAATCTAAATATTGATTGGACACAGGCATACACCTACTGATACTAAATTGGTGGGATTTAGACAAAAATTAAACCCAAATGAAGCCCAAACTGGCTTTAAGTAAGTCGGCACGATAAAACCAATATCGGTAGACCGAAAACTTTTGTGATGCCTTCTCTACGAGACGCTCCGCGAACGGCGGGCGTAGCCATCGCTAAAAAATAGTAGTGTACGATACCGTTTTTGGGGGAATATAAAAAAGCTGATTGCCTTGGCTCTATGATAAGTTTTATTTATTAATAAACCCCAAAAATCACCCAGACGGTAAATAAACTTCGCAGGCTACCCCATAGTTGCGGTCTACTACTTGGCGTAAAAATTCAAGCATTTGTATTCTCTGAAATAACACTACAACCATGTTTTGGTGCGAGAGTTGCTCTTACTCTTGGCTAATCTATTAGCTTTACTAGTCTCTAAAACAACGTCGAATATTATCACATTAGCTTTCTTATTGTGAGCATCTTGAAGTCCAGTTGAATTAGAAAAAATGCTAATCGAACTACCTGCTATCTTTATGATTTTCCTGGGATTAGTACATAACATATTAAATATTATCAGGTTAAAAAAAAAAGCCACTTTTTTAAAAAATAAACCGACTTTTCCTACCTTTTCGATTAATCGGGTTTGAGGTTATCGATGGCGTTTCAAGCATTTTCGTCATGGGTGTGCTAACGCAAGTATCTGTAATTCGTCCGCAGTGCCTCTTGGAACCAACCAGAGCTTCTAGTTAGGTCATTAATTGACCAAAGATACCAATTTAGTATATTGACAAAAGTCATTGATTGTGTGTCTTATGACTCACAGCAATACAACTTTACACAAACATACCAACTTTATCTATTTCTCGTTAAGAGCAAGAACTGAATAATACATAGTGAAGTTTTTTTGTGAATGTCCACTCTCCTTAATTCAGTCCTTATTTTTCTGCTCTGGAGCTATCTGCATCAAAGCTTTTTTGTTAACCGTCTGTTTTGGGATTAGGAGCATCAGAATCTAGAGCTAACTTGCTGTGTGCGTACTACTCAAATGGAATCACTATTATGAATGTTGGCGAAGTTCTGGACACTGTAGAACAAAGTCTGCTCTCAAGGGAACTAAATTCCCTTGAGCGTTTCATCCTGTGTCACTCATGGCTCGGACGCGGTTATAGTCAGATGGCACCCGATTGTGCTTATAGTATCGCTCACATCAAGGATATTGGCTCCCAGTTGTGGCAAGCTCTTTCCAAAGCATTAGGGGAGAGAGTGACGAAAAAAAATCTGTTTTTAGTCCTGAAGCAATATTTGCTCTCCCGCACAGGTGAAACAGTGACTAGCGAGGAATTATCAGTGACCTTAGAGTTAGTAGAAGTAATAGACCCACCACCAACGCCTACCACTAATCAATTACCAGTTACCACTGATTTTGTGGAGGCTTCATATTCAGAGGATAGCGAGCAATTAATACGCTTGAGCGATCGCCCTGATCTGTTAACTGAAGAAAGTTCGCAGATAGAGAGAGCGCCGCAGAAGTGCCAAACTTTTACAGATAATAAAGTTATCAAAAGAGTTAGAGATATGATTGAAATTGCACAATTCACAACTGAGCAGGCAAAGATTTACTGGCAAGCTCTAAATCAGCTAAATCTTAATTTTATTTGCCAAAATCAACCATTTCAGTATGGTTTTCCGCTCATCATTTCTGCGAAAATTGCTGACCAATTGTACCAAGCCTCCCAGGAAATTGAAGATTACATACTAGCCTTGGCAACTGATACTGATGCCCTTAGCGAGCGGATAACTCAGAGATTTAATAGCGTTGTGGGACAACCTCTGAACCTAAAGACTATCAACTCTTATTTAGTTAAACATCTTCAATCAGGCTTAGGAATTCCTATAGGTTATGATGTACTCGTAACCGACAATTTCCAGGATAGGATAAGTCTCAGAGTTACCGAGGTGCAAAGTGGTATTACTTATCCAAGTTGGATGTGTCTCATTTTACAGGCGGCAAGAACAGCACTAGGGGAAAATCAAGAAGAGCTATTGAATCAACTTTTTGAGCCAGCAAAAGGCTTAAAAGCTATTAAGCAGCTAACTCAAACCCCTAATATTTCTATAGTAGATGTCGATCCGGTCAGACAGGATAGCAGAATTGATCTACAAGCCATGTCAGAGTCACTACCTGGCTCTCATCTCGTGTCGATTTACGAGATTTATCGTCATGGAGTCCACTGGCTAGCTGACATCCACGATAGTACAGGTAGGTTATTAAAGACTGTAAAAATCGAGAATATCATTTGTCGAATGGTGCCTGATGAGATCAGAGAGGTTCTAAGTACGCTACAAAAACAACCTGACAGAATCCGAGAAGTTTTAGAATTTTTTTTAGACTCAAGCTTAAATTGGATTTGGCACCCAGCTTGGCAGAACATTTTTGATAAACGAGATTTAGCAGCCCTAAAAAATTTGCCAACGGCTCACCAGCATTATGTAGAAACTATTCAACAAGGTGACGTTCCCCCTGGAGTATATTTTCAAAAATCAGTCGATGGTCATGGGGGTGCAAATCAGTCAATAGTCAAGGTGCAAGACAAGTACTCTGTACCAGAAGGCTTCATCCTACAACCCTATCTGGTCAAAAAGCGTTTTGAATATATTGCCGCCGAAGGAGGATTGAATTTTGACTGTTCTGTTGAATTACGAATCATGCGGAATTTATCATTAGGTACTACCAGAAATCAGAGCGGAGCTTACTTCATGGCAAGAATTGCTCCTTATGAAGTAGAGGGTAAGAGTGTGAAAAACGGTATGAAGGAAATTCATAAGGCTGCGTCTCACATTCTTGACCAGTACAAACAAAGCTCCAGAAACATACACCATTGGCAGTTACCTTTCGGTTTTAGTCCGGTTCTAATTCAACCCTAATTGCTTCTCATTTATAGCATTTCTCATTTTTATGAGGTACACTGTTGTTCAAATCTATCAATTATGAAATTTAGCAATGAAACCTTAATTTAAAGGAAAACATTGCGGTAAACAATTTCTTGAAGTCAGAGATGATGCTGCTCAACAATTAAGAAAAATAATTGTGGAAATACTCTCGATATAGCTCACAGCTAACAGTCGCTTTATTTTCGATAAAATGCACCAATCCTAAACTTTTTAACTTAAATGCTACCTCAATCTCTAACTGAATGGGAACCGTTAAAACCTGTTGAAAAGCTTCAGCTAATTTAGGATGCTGTTGCAGGTTCCACAACTGATACTGAAGATGTTTTTGATAGATTCCTGTATGACTCGTAGCATCTTCCAGTAATGTTTGCACAGAAATCTGCAAGCAGACACTTTGATATAATGCCAGTCGAATTAAATATGCAAAGCCATCAGTGAGCTTCATTAACTGCTCAAGTTCAGGCTTTGTGAGTTGAAGTCTGTGACGTTTGGCTAAATCCTGCACCTGTTCTTGGTTAAAAGTCGGCAGTTCGATCGCTAATCCCACATTAAACGGAGAGCGATGGGTAGGTAAAGGAATGTAAACTTCAACTGCATGGGCCATGACAATTCGTAACTTCTGCCAAACTGAACTGTCTTTTGTCTCCTCATACCAGGAACGTAACAATACGAAAAAATCACTAGCGAGTTCTGGGTACTCAAATAATTGGTCTACGCCATCTAGTGCTAAAATTATGGGATGAGAGAGTTCCTTGAGAAGATAGCCCTGAAAATAAATGGTGCTGTTAATCAAAGCTCCCATATCCTCGTCCCAGTAGTGATTTAATCTCGATTCCAAACCCAACTGGCGAGTGACATTTGTACAGAACCAGCGCAAGAAGCGATCGCTCGAAGCAAACACCTGTGTTCCAGCGTGATGTAAACTGAGTCGTACTGTGTGGTAATTCTGATTGCTTCCATAATCCAGAATTCGGGCGATTAGCGAAGTCTTCCCCATCTTCCGAGGTGCAGAGATGCGAATGAACGTATGGGGTTGGAGTATTTCTCGATAACAGGTTTGTTCGATTAGCGATCGCTCAACGTACAGACAAGAAGCCAGGGGAACCTGTCCTTCTGGAGATTCTAGAACATAGGATGAACTAGTCAAGCCCGTCACAGATATTGTTTTTATTGTCTCATGGGGCTGAGGATAATTCTGATTTATGAACTTTTGTTCTAGCAGCGTTAGGAAATTCGTCTTATTAACCTTTTCACCGAGCGTCTGTGAAAGCAAAGACCATAATCTAGGCGCAACTGTAAACTTAATATAGCTTTCAGAGTACTTATTTTCTTGGGCAAGTTTAGCGTAAGTTTTTTTGTTTTCAAGTAGAGATTCTCGCAGGATTACCTTGTGAATATAGCTAAGAGAAAACCCTGTTTCTGTAGCCACCAACTGGAGCGCAAATTCAACAAGTTCTTCAATGTTTTTCATTCAAGTAGCAACTTGCTAAGCTGGAATATTCAAGGCTCCATTGACTAAAAGCCACTGCTTCTGTTGGTAAGTTAACCCTTGAGCGTCTGTAAAGCAAGCTCCTTTGACGCGGGAACCAGAAAAATCAGCACCCATTAGCAGAGTATCTTTAAAGTTAGTGTGTCTGAGATCGGCCTCAACCAGATTGGTATCATGTAAGACTGCTCCCTGAAGATCGGCTTGAAATAGAGAAGCTCGTTTTAAAGTCGCACGGCTTAAGTCAGCGCCGACTAAGTTTGCTAACTCTAGGGCAACTCGGCTTAAAATTGCTTCTGTCAAATCGGCATATCTCAAATCAGCCTTAACCAAATCAGCCTCCGTTAAATCAGCCTTATTTAGAATTGTCTCATGAAATTGGCTCTCTTCGAGATCGACTCGCCGTAACGAGGCTTGACTTAAGATAGCACCTTCCCAATTCGTCTGACGCAGATTAGCTTCATCGAGGTTAGCTCTGGTAAAATCCGTCTGTTTCAAGTTGGCTTTGAATAAATTAGCTCGAGTAAGAGTTGCTTGAATCAAACAAGCGCCTTCTAAAGATGCTTCCGTCAAATTCGCACCCTTTAAACAAGCAGAAGTTAGATTTGCATGATTTAGAAGAGCATTACTTAAGTTGGCGTTAACTAATGTGGCTGACTTTAAATCTGCCCAAAAAAGGCTGCTGTAGAGCAAGCAAGCTTGAGTTAAGTTTGCCTGGATTAAGTTGGCTCGATTCAAGTCTGTCCAAATCAAATTGCTATTGCTTAAGTTTGTATAGCTAAAGTCAGCACTATTGAGGTTAGCATGACTAAAATCAATTCCATTTAGATCACCACCTTTGAGATCAACTCGACTAAGGTTAAGATTTTGAAAATTTCGTTCCTGCTCGGCATAGTGCTTAAGAATGTCACTGGCATTAATGATGTTCATCAGCATTAACGAGGCATTGCTCGGCTTAACGATTGTTTTTGAATAAGCTTGGTTGTGATTCTCTATACTCACACTTTTGCCATTTCTACCAATATTCCATTTGCGTTTGTTTCCAGCAGTGATGCTGTATTTGAGATATTCGTAATTTTTCGAGCAATCTGACTTAGTTTAGCGATCGCTCTGTCTACCATTTACCAGTTTGATGTCATCCATAAAAAATACAAATATTCAGATTGAACTGGGCACACACTATATATCACTATAATTCATTAATGCAAGTCAGGAACACGAAAAATACAAAACTTGAAAGGAATGGAGCTAATTAAAATCATTGCGGTAGTTCCGACTGATATTAGAAGTAAAAATTTAAAAGTTGATTCAAAAAGTTCCATAATTTGCTGGCATTTAGGTGTAAATATTGAATATTTGTTCTTTGTTGTTTAGGTAATAATTGCCTGGAGTGCAAATAAATGCTGCCTGAGAAACTGATAACTTCAGATTCTCAGGCAATAGCTCTCATCCGCGATTTGAATCCTTAAGTGTCAGCTTATTCGTAAGCACCAAAGAATAAGTTACCAGGCGCTTGTGGGTTGTCACTCAAGTAGAAATCAGCAACTAGATTCAGGTAGTCATTTTTCTTGATTTTGCCATCTCCATCGAAATCAAGCTTGGAAAAAATTTCTGCGGCTAAACTTTCATTACCAACATAACACCGTGAACTTTGTACATGGTTTTATATTCTTCAAGACTCCAAAATCCGTCCTTATCTAATCCTGAATGTCGATAAACATACTTGCTATTTTCAGCTAGAGAAAGTCACTTTTGGAATCATTTAGTAACTTGTCTTGATAGGAAAACCACTCATCTAAAGACACTTTGTTGTCAACGTTTGTGTCTGCCTCTTTTGCAAGAGCATCCCAGCGCTTACCATAATAAGTTGAGGAAATATCTTGGTAGGTTTCTGAATCCTGTGCGATGTTGTAAGTTTCTGCAACACCATTGACAATTTTATCATAGTCAGGTTTTTGCAAAATACCATTTTTATCGCCGTCAAATACATGATAATAATGTCAATTTCTTCTTCTGAAGTTCAGTTAACATGGGTTATCGCTATTGCAACAATTAACATAATAATAAGCTGGTTTTATTTTTTTTAATCTTGCCTATACTAGATTCCTACCTTCCCTACTTTTCCTACTTTCAAGCCAGGAATAACTTATTTACCAATAACTTGCGCTCCTGCTTGACTTAAATACATTAATCTGAATAAATAGATAAAACAAAGAAATACAAATACAAGGTTCAAAAGCTGAAAAAATCTAGAAATAGTAAATATATTGGTTTAGACATAAGCAACAAGTTAAGTATTCACAATCAAGATTAATAAAAAAGATGTTAAATCCCCAAAATCGCTTGCGGAAGTTGCGTGATGGCTCCCTAATTAATCTAAAACTGGGTGACTGGACAATTAAATCCAAGCTGCAAGCATTGCTCCTCGGAGTTAGCCTGGGTTCTGTAGTAGTAGTTAGTGGGATTGGTTGGTATCAAACACAAACCACCCTCAGAAGCAAAATCGCCGAGCAACTTTCCGGTATCCGTACAACCAAAGCCGAACAGTTTGAGTCGTACTTTGAAAATTTGAATAACCAAGTGGGGATGCTGGCGGCAGATGGCAACATCGTGAAAGCGATGGTGGATTTGAATGGGGGTTTCCGCAACCTGGAGCGCAACTTTATTCCGATACCGTTGGCGAATTCCCCAAACAGCTAAACTGAACCGATTAGTTCAGCAATGAAACGATTGAGAACCTTCTGAGCAGTTTTATACCCAGTAGCTTGCTTACCTA
>NZ_JACJSF010000062.1 GCF_014698035.1 Desmonostoc muscorum FACHB-395 | reverse complement strand
TACTCCAGGCATTAGATGCGGCATTTGCAGAAGTGACGATAGAGAATTTACTCGGCTGGTTTACTCACTGCTGCTACTGTACTTCAGAAGACTGATAACCGCTATATTGGTTGCAAATAATCTAGTTCTTGATCCTGAGATTGTGCTTCTAATAACTTACGCGCTACATCACGGGCAATTTCTAAAGTTTCAGCAACAGTCCGTCCTTGAGCTACTAAACCTTGAAGCTCATCAGATGTTGCTAAATAAACGCCTTCTGGTAATTTTTCAATATGGATGTTTAGCAATCTTTCCATTATTGTATGTAGATGTTACTATTTGGAGCGATTTAATTCTTATCCTATCGCTTTTTTGAACTACAGCGATGTCTACGACGGGCTACGCCTACGCACTTCCACTTTTCCATAAAAACTCATGAGCCAAATTAATCCTGGCCGATTTTCTGAGTTTCGTTTCGTTGTCTTGGTCTTGAGATGTGCCATCACAATTACACCAAAAGGATTGGTAGTTTACTCTAAAGTTTTCCACCCTTGCTCATAGTCCAACAGTTTCGCCACAGGGAACTCAAATAATTCTAGAAAGCGGGGAAAATATGGCTCGATAACTATCTTTCCAAGGACTATCGTAATCAGTAAGTTGCTCGCTCATGAATTAAAACAAAAAGTACCTCTGTGCCATTGGTAAAACTGTCGCAGGTTCACAAATCAGCAACTCACCATCTGCCCTGACTTGATATGTTTCTGGATCTACTTCAATGTGGGGTAGTGCATCATTCAGCTTCATATCACGCTTGCTCAATTGGCGTGTTCCAGAAACTGCTACTGCTGCCTTTTGTAAACCTAGCTGGCTAGGAATTTCGTTCTCTAAAGCTGCATGTGAAACAAAAGTTAATGATGTGGCATGACGCGCCCCTGCAAAACTACCAAACATTGGGCGCATATAAACTGGTTGCGGTGTGGGAATACTGGCGTTCGCATCGCCCATTTGCGACCATGCAATCATTCCGCCTTTAATCACTATCTCTGGTTTCACGCCAAAAAACGCGGGATGCCACAAACATAAATCTGCTAATTTTCCTTCTTCTACTGAACCTACATATTGAGCAATTCCATGAGCGATCGCAGGGTTAATAGTATACTTAGCAACATATCTTTTTGCCCGAAAATTATCTGCTTTTTGCTCGTTTCCCTGTGGGTTAAGAGTTCCCCGTTGCACCTTCATTTTGTGAGATGTCTGCCAGGTGCGAATTATCACTTCGCCTACTCTTCCCATTGCCTGAGAATCAGAAGAAATCATGCTAAATGCGCCTAAGTCGTGCAAAATATCTTCGGCGGCAATAGTTTCTCGGCGGATGCGAGACTCAGCAAAAGCAACATCTTCAGCGATCGCAGGATCTAGGTGATGACATACCATTAACATATCCAGGTGTTCGTCTAAGGTGTTGAGGGTGTAAGGGCGTGTCGGGTTAGTGGAAGATGGTAAAACATTGCCTTGACCGCAAACTTTGATGATATCTGGTGCGTGTCCGCCGCCAGCGCCTTCGGTGTGGTAAGTGTGGATGACACGATTTTTGAAAGCTGCGATCGTATCTTCCACAAATCCGGCTTCATTCAGGGTATCAGTATGAATCGCTACTTGCACATCATAAGCATCAGCAACGCTGAGGCAAGTATCAATTGCTGCGGGTGTGGTTCCCCAGTCTTCATGGAGTTTTAACCCCATTGCACCGGCGGCTACTTGTTC
Source organism: Desmonostoc muscorum FACHB-395 (assembly GCF_014698035.1). Lineage (GTDB taxonomy): Bacteria > Cyanobacteriota > Cyanobacteriia > Cyanobacteriales > Nostocaceae > Nostoc > Nostoc muscorum_A. Next base: position 44,975 of record NZ_JACJSF010000062.1, on the reverse strand, counting down.
TACAAGTCCTTGGGGTTTACTGGCATTACCTTTGCCCAAAAATCCTAAGTTTACGGGAAAAGCATCAGCCGCTTGCAACATTCGGTAAATATTCCAAGGTCCGGGGGTGCAGGTAGTGGCATTTGTACCTGTAGCGGGGCCAGTACCACCGCCGATCATAGTGGTAATCCCGGAAGCGATCGCAACTTCAATCTGTTGGGGGCAAATAAAATGAATATGGGCATCAATCCCGCCAGCAGTAAGAATCATTCCTTCACCAGCTAAAGCTTCCGTTCCGGGGCCGATAATAATATCTACATTGTCTTGAATATAAGGATTTCCGGCTTTACCAATTTTGAAAATCTTGCCATCTTTAATGCCAATATCCGCTTTGACAATTCCCCACCAATCGAGAATTAAGGCATTAGTAATTACTAAATCTACAGCACCATCGGCGTTAGAAATGGGGGATTGTCCCATTCCATCTCTGATAACTTTACCGCCGCCAAATTTCACTTCATCGCCGTAGCTTGTGAAATCTTGTTCAACTTCTATAAATAATTCTGTATCTGCAAGTCGGATGCGATCGCCTACTGTTGGGCCGTAGGTTTCGGCGTAAGCGCGGCGATCCATTCTGTAACTCATAACTACTCCTCACAAACTGCGAATTTGGAATTTTTCAAACCTCATCTGGAAACCATTCCCTTCAGGTGAGGCACACATCACACCTACACTTACTGTTTCCGTTTGAGTCAAATAAGCGAGCCGCAGCATTGTATATTCAGTTCCATTCAAAGAGTATTCCACTTCTATTGCTGTGTCGCGTCGAGTTACACGCAGCCAAATTAAAGATGGATTTTGTGGCATTGGAATAACAGACCAATCTGAGTAATTGCGTGTCACAACTGCGCTAATTTGTTGCACGCCATCGACAAGTTCAATACCACATTTCAACCAATTCAACTCATCTAAACGTATCATCAACCCAGCTTGATCGTATAAATCCTGATATTGTCCGCTGATTTTCACTTCAGCAATAAAGTCACCTTGAATTTTTTGATAAAAAAAGTGACCATTATCTCTAATGAAACCGTAGTGAGTTTCCCGCCAGAAATCTGTTTTTGCGCCGGAAGCGATAGTGATCGCTTCGTCTTTTACTTCCCAAACAGGCGGTTCATTGTACCATTCCATGTTCATAGCTACAGAGAACCGTTAATTTTGGCGTTGAAGCCGTAGACTTGGCGAGTACCGACGAGGGGGACTAGAGTTATTTCTTTTTCATCGCCTGGTTCAAAGCGGACTGCGGTTCCGGCGGGGATATCAAGGCGCATTCCTCTAGCTTGTTCTCTGTCAAAGTTTAAGGCGGTGTTAACTTCATAAAAGTGATAATGGGAACCTACTTGTATGGGGCGATCGCCTGTATTTGACACTTGTAATTTTATAGTTGGACGACCAACATTTAGTTCAATTTCACCTGCTGGTGTGATAATTTCCCCAGGAATCATAATAAATTCAAACTTACAAAATTAACGAATTGGATTATGTACTGTCACTAACTTTGTGCCATCAGGAAAAGTAGCTTCAACTTGCACATCAGGTACCATTTCTGATATCCCTTCCATGACATCATCCCGCGTCAATAGAGTTGTACCATAACTCATCAATTCAGCCACAGTTTGCCCATCTCTTGCTCCTTCTAAAATAGCAGCAGAAATATAAGCAACTGCTTCAGGATAATTCAGTTTTAAACCCCTTCCTTTACGTCTTTCTGCTAATAAAGCAGCAGTAAAAATTAATAGCTTATCTTTTTCCTGCGGCGTAAGTTGCATTCTTATCTCCTCTGTGTTCTCTGCGCCTCTGCGGTTAGTTTAAACTTGCCACACTCTTGGTATGCAATTACCACGATTCAAAAAAGAAACTCGCAGCATCTGCCAAACATCAATAAACCAGTTTCTCACCTCAGAAGTAGAATAACCGCGATATCGGCACAATAATCCATGTTGTAATCGGCTAACACCCGCTTCTCCTTCCCCATTCCATAAACTTCGTGTTTTTTCGACAATTTCTCCTGAAACTGCACCACCAACCCAAACTAGACTACCTACTATTGGTTTTCCAGCCAAGCCGTGGGGACTGTGGAAAATGTCTTCGTTACCCCGTAACCATTGCCGATCAATCCATAAAGGAACGCCTTGCTGCCAAATTTCTGTATGCGATCGCCATTCTCCAAGGTAAAATTTTTCTCCTCTAGCACTGCGACCAAACCGGGTAATTTCCCAGCCTAACCAACTGGCCCCGGTTGCTAATTCTACCCGTAAATCTTGCCGATAAATCGCGTCATTAAATAAAATTGTCTCTTGTGGCAACCATTCTAAACAAGCGCCAGCATCAACTTGTATTTGGATGGTTTGTCTAGCTTGTAAGCCATTACTGCGATATATCTTGCTTGCAGCAGCTGTAGTAATTAAAGCTTGGGCTTGGGGTTGGAGGTGGATATTAGAGGATAAGCGATCGCCTCCTACCATTCCCCCAGCTGTATGTAAAATTACGCTATGACAAACTTTTTCCCCTTCTGGATAAAATGGGCGTTGTACCTTCAGGGGCGCTTGCTGGTGATTGTAAATTAACTGGGTTGCGCCCTGGCGATCGGCATAGACTAAATTAAGTTTTCCATGCCAACCTTCTGCTATTTGTGAGTTACAGGTCATTTATGAAGTAAACATTAAGTTTCAGGTGGATTACATTTCATTAATTCACTATGCCAGTGTTTGACCTGCAATTTATCATTTTATTTAAGAAACACCAGTCCACTATATAAATGAAAAGCTGAATCCCAATTAGTCTGTTCCCTGCGAAACAAATGAATATGTGACTTGATATGACCTAACATTTCTGTTTGGTCTAATGTTGTATCTGCAAATGATGTGAAATCTGACCAAATTTTAACTTGAGGTAGTTGCTGATCAATCCAACTTGATAAACTATTCCAATTAATTCTGATTGTATTTTGGCTAGCTTGGGGAATGATTTTTAAACCTTGCTGGAATTCATAGCCGTTATCATAGAATCGGAGAATGCAACGTCTACCAGGTAAGTGTAAATCACAAAACTGAGCATAGTCTTGTGTTTGAGTTTTCCATTCCAGTTTACGGCGGGCATTGACATCTACAACTTGTTCAAAAATGGGCAATAGTCCCACTACTCTGGCTGTAACTTCTGACCAGTCAAAGGTGAGAGAACCGAGTTGATTTGTGTCATTACAGCAAACAACGGTAGCTTGTGGGGTAGATTCTTGAAAATGTTTGACTTGATAAACTTGAATTTGCTGAATTTGAGCTAGTGATGCCCAAAAGCAAGGAATACCAGCCTGCTGTAACTGTTTGCCGTAAAATTTTAGTTCTCCCACTTGTCCAGTACGGTACAACCTCCAGCCACGACTTGGCATTAATAGCCGTGCGGTATAGGGATCTAGTTGCATTATCTGGGCAAATTTTCGAGATGCGTCCGTTTTCATCTCGTTACTGAGTGGCTCTAAAACTAGTACGCCAAGTTCAGTGTTATTAGGTTCAGATTTTGCTTGGGAAATGGCTCTTTGTCTTTGTTCAATCTCGATTTCTTGCAGTCGTTGCAAACCTTGACGTGCTAGCGACACTATTTTGGTATTTGTCGTATCTTGCAGCAGTTGCCGATAAACTTTTTCCGCATCCTGATGCTTTCCAGATACTTCATGCAAGCGACCAAGATAAAATTGCACCCAAGGATTGTCTGGTGATTCTATTAGCAGCTGTTTGAGTAATTTGGCAGCTGTTTGATAGTCTTTATGGTCAAAGGCGATCGCAACTTGCTCAATCATCACTTACTTTAAATACAGGATGGAGTGATGTCTCACGCAAAAGTGATTTTGCGTGAGCTATAAATCATTTATACTTCACAACTTGCGGTAATTAAGGATAATGCTACTATTGGGGCTGTAACTGCTCTCAGGATGCGGCGACCAAGGGAAACAGGTTGAAATCCAGATGCGATCGCATTCTCAATTTCTTGTGTTGTCCATCCTCCCTCTGGGCCAGTAGCAATGACAATTGTTTCTTGTCCTTTGTCATTTGTCATTTGTCCTTTGTGCTGTAAGCAATGTTTTAAATGGGGAAACTCACCACGCGCTTCACAGATATATTGCTGACTGTTGGCAAATGACAAATGACCAATGACTAATGACAAACCCGTATTAAAAGCAACAGGCTCTAAAATTGTTGGCACAAAAGAGCGCTCTGATTGTTCGGCGGCTTCGGCTGCGATGCGCCGCCAGCGTTCGAGCTTTTGAGGACTAGGATCAAGCAAAGTGCGATCGCTCAATACTGGTGCAATACAAGTTACTCCCAACTCTGTACAACACCGCACCACTTCATCAAATCCATTGCCTTTGGGTAACGCAACCATCAAGGTAATTGATACAGGTAGTTCAGTTTCCACCAAAAGCGATTCTAAAACCTGTGCTTGCTCCCCTGCTAGCTGCGCTAACCACCATTTCCCTTTACCATCCATTGCAATAAAGCGATCGCCTTCACGCAAGCGCAATACACGCCCCAAATAATGTTGTTGTTCTTTGGTGAGTAAAATTTGCCCTTGTTGAAATTGGGAGGGTGCGATCGCAATTCTTTGCAGTTGAGACATTTTTCTTAATGAATTATTGCCCTGCTGTAGATATCTGTTGTCTAACCCAGGTACGGAAAGCACGAGTTGCTGCTATTTGCCCAACTTTCTTGCTTTCTTGGATAAATCGGGGAATCTCTGTTAATAGCACAGGTGCAAAAGTTGGACTGCGATCGCTCTGTAAGTATTGCCCACTGTTAAGGGCGTATATTCTCAAGACATTTCCGTTATACCGCCAGAATTCTGGGACTTCCATTGAAGCATAAAGGCTTAACTTGTCTATCTTGGATCTGGAATATTCTACTTCCAGTACTATGTCTGGTGGTGGGTCTGTATTCAGGTCAATATTTTCTTTGTTGCGGACTAACAATTCATTTTGGATGTAGTAACTACTGTCCGGCTCGCCTCCTTGCTCCAAATCATCCCGCGTTATAGTCAACGAGCCAGCGCTTTTAACTTCTAAACCAAATTCTTCACACAGCACAAGAACAAAACCTTCAATGAGACGGTTTGAATTCTCGTGCGGCATTAGCGGAGTCATGATTTCTACTATTCCGTTGTCATAAGCTAGCCTTTTATTTCGCTCAGATCCCATATCTGCCAGCATAGCTTTAAATGTCTGCCAGCTTATGTTTTGCAGCACATCCCTAGTTTCTGCGAATTTTGCTGTTGTTACCATATTTCAGTTTTCCTGTGGATGTGTTACCTAACTGTATTAGGACTTAGGGACTTCTAAGAAATAAATTATCCAAATAAACGAACCACAGAGACACAGAGAGAGGAAAAATATAGAGAGTTTTGGAACATTTTTTTATAGGACTTACGCAAAATATCTCTCAAACTCTGATTTCTCCGTGCCCTCTGTGCCTCTGCGGTTCGTTATTCCGTAACTCATGCGTAAGTCCTATTTTATTTGGAACTTCCTTACACCAGAAAGACACAGATGGATTTATCTGTGTCTCTCTTTGATTTCATTATCTTAAACTTTTCGGCTTACGAAAGATTCTGGAAGTAAGCTTCTAGCGCTTCAGTCACTAACTGAGTCATCGGCTTACCTTGGCTTTCTGCTACTTCCTTCAACTTGCCATAAACCTCTTCTTTCAAGTTCACCCGATGACGCGATTTATTCGCACCATTGGCTGTCTGGGGTTCGTAGGTGCTAGCAAATTCGCGGATGGCATCAAAACCAACGCGATCGCAAAAATCACCAAAGCTTTCCTTTGATTTCCGAGATTTCTTAAAGTAAACAAAAATCGGCTCTAAGAAACTTTCTAAATCATTATGATGCAGCTTTTCTGTGTAAGGTTGCGCCAATCGAGTCTGATTTGGCGAACCCCCTAACCATAACTGGTAAGATTCTGGAGCGCTACCAACAAAGGCCAATTCTGCCAAGTAGGGACGAGCGCAACCGTTAGGGCATCCTGTCATCCTTACCACAAAATGTTCTTTTTGTAAACCTAATTTATCCAAGAGAGCGCGAATCTGCTCCAAAATCCCCGGTATTGCCCGTTCTGATTCCGTGATTGCCAAACCACAAGTGGGTAAAGCCGGACAAGCCATTGCATATCGCACTAAAGGTTCGATTTTACTGGGTTCATCTCCGACACCGTGACGGCTGAGAATGTCTTGAATAGCTTCCTTGCTATCTGGTTCGATATCGTAAAAAATCACGTTTTGGTTCGATGTCAGGCGGATGGGTAAGTTGAACTGTTCGACAATTTCCCGCAAAGCGGTTTTCAATTGAAACGAACCTTCATCCTTGACTCGACCATTTTCAATGGAAATTCCTAAGAATAGCTTGCCATCACCTTGTTCATTCCAGCCGAGGAAGTCGTGGAATTTAAACTCTGGCAGTGGTTTGAAGGCTTCGATTGATTTACCGAAATATTCTTCAACTTGAGTACGGAATTTATCTAAACCCCAATCGTTGATTAGATATTTTAATCTGGCGTGACGACGGTCGGTGCGATCGCCATAATCTCTCTGAGTAGCAACAATCGCTTTTACAATGTCGTAGACATCATCTTTCGCCACATAACCAATGGGGTCTGCTAACCTAGCGAAAGTTTCTTCTTTACCGTGGGTTCTGCCTAAGCCACCACCAGCAAAAATATTAAATCCTTCTAATTGCTTCTTCTTATTGGTAATTACTACCAACGTCAGGTCTTGGGAATACAAATCTACCGAATTATCCCCTGGCACTGTCACACAAATTTTGAACTTGCGGGGCATATAATGTGTGCCATAAATCGGTTCTTCGTTGTCATGGATAATTGTGCCATTCCCATTGCGCTGTCGCGCTGCTTTCACCTCTGGGTTCTCCTCAGCACTAATTGCCTTTTCCCCATCTAGCCAAATTTCGTAATAAGCACCCGTCTGTGCTGACAACAAGTCGGCAATATTCTGGGCATACTCCCAAGCATACTGATACTCTGGGCGATTCTTAAAGGGGGCTGGTGGTGCCATCACATTTCGATTGATGTCGCCGCAAGCTCCCAAAGTTGAACCCAGATTCTTGACAATGGTAGCGATCGCTGATTTCAGATTCTTCTTTAAAATACCGTGCAGTTGGAAACCTTGACGGGTAGTTGCTCGTAACGTGTGGTTGCCATACTCATCGGCTATTTTATCTAAAGCCAGATACAGCTGCGGCGGTACTAAACCACCAGGATTTTTTGTCCGCAGCATAAACTGGTAATCTTTTTCCTGTCCCTTAGTGCGGTTGTCGCGGTTATCCTGCTGATAAGAACCGTGAAACTTCAAAAGCTGCACCGCATTTTCAGTAAAATGGGTAGTATCTTGAAGAATTTCAGTTGCTACAGGTTCACGCAAAAAATTACTATTTTCCTTGATTCCTTCTACTTTGGAAGGCTTACGGCTAGCGATTGGGGAAGGAGCAGATTTAACCATTAGACTTGTATAGTATTCTCAATAAAGCATTACGTAGACACCGAACCAGCACCCTTCGGCTACTTGATCCCCGGTAATCCGGCCGGAATAATGAGGAATTATTTAATTTTACCACGGCAAAAGCCGGCTTTGTCAGTGATGTAACACTTAACAAAACCAGCTTTTGGGAGTAGTGAGTTTTGTTAGCGGTAGCGGGGCGTTTAGCCCGTGCTAAGTCCTGAGTACTTAAGTAAAGTATAGAGTGACCGAGGACTCAATAATTTTTTATTTGAAGCGATAGCCAAGACCGCCATTGATGGTGACAGCAGAAGCATCGCTATTTTGGTAGGCACCAAGTCCGACTTTAGCGTTAGTGTAGACAAGGAAATTGTTAGCAACTTCCGATTCAACACCAGCACCTAGCACTACTGAATCTCTGTTACCTATAGGAGTTGGTGAGCCATCTTTTTCTACAAAAGAATAACCGCCAGTTAAATAAGCGTTAGTTTTATTAGCGATAGGCACATCCACAGAAAGTTCTGGGATGATAGCACTTGTCTTATCACTCCAGAGAACATTACCACGTACAGAAAATGGCGTAGTTCCTAATTTCAGGCGACCTGTAACATTACCACCAAATGTGGCAGCATCATTGATACCTTCTCCGCCGCTAGTAACGCCAGCTGCAACACCAGCACCAACATAACTAGCATCAGTACCCTTTTTGGTTTCAGCAGAAGCTTGACCAGATGATAGAAAAAGAGGAGCAACTATTAAGGAAGATAATGCAGAAAATGTCACGAAAGACTTGAGTAAGCGTTTCATAATTTTTATCAAAATTTTTATTTTTTACTTGTATATTCCCAGTCGAAAATCATTTAACAATGTTCCAAATGTTTCCCAGTTTTTATTAAATAAATGTTGCTAATGATTCATAAGAGTTACAGGCTAAGTATCCCAGCCAATCATAAATAAGCTGTTATAATTACATTCAATGTCTTTTCATCTGGGTTCTTTGTTCCAAAAATAGACGCTTTTAAAACTGTCACAATAATTGGAACTCAAACTATGTCGGAATAGTGTAAATAAAATATCCGACTAACATTTTTTGCCGAGCTTTTCACAGAGGATGAAAAACTCGGCTGTAGCATCTGTTGCAACAACCTATAGAGGGAATCTATAAAGTTAATTTTGAGCAGTTATTGTGGAGATTGAATAATGCTAACCGGTGCAAAAACGTTGTCTGGTTTGATGGGTTTATGTGTCGGTGATGCGTTGGGTGTGCCAGTGGAGTTTACTAGCCGTGCTGAACGAGTAAAATCTCCAGTGACAACGATGCAGGGTTATGGCACATGGAATCAACCACCAGGAACTTGGTCAGATGATAGTTCGTTAAGCTTTTGCCTAGCAGAATGCCTTTGTAGGGGGTATTCGTTGGATGCCATAGCCAATTCCTTCTGGCGCTGGTACAAGGAGGCTTACTGGACTCCCCGTGGCGATGTCTTTGATATTGGTCAAACTACACATACAGCAATTATGCGCCTGAAACAGGGAGTTGTTCCCCATCAGGCGGGTGGGAAGGTTGAAAATAGTAATGGCAATGGTTCGTTGATGAGAATCTTGCCGATGGCTTATTGTCACCGAAACTTAACTTTAGGCGAATTGCTAGCGCGGGTGCATGATGTTTCAGCGATTACCCATGCTCATGCGCGATCGCAAATGTCCTGTGGAATTTATATTAGTATTGCAGTGGCGCTCCTAGAAGGAGCTGACCCCCAAACAGCTTATCTACAAGCATTGCAAGATATCCAAACAATTTATTCTGTCCGAGAATTTTTGTTAGAAAAGCCGCATTTTGGCAGAATTTTTAGTGGTGAGATTGCCAAGCTACCAGTTGAAGAGATTAATTCTGGTGGCTATGTGATTGATACCTTAGAGTCATCCCTGTGGTGTTTATTAAATAGTTCGTCTTATTCTGAGGCAGTACTGAAAGCTGTTAACTTAGGCGGAGATGCCGATACTACCGCCGCCGTCACTGGTGGATTAGCGGGAATTTATTATGGGGTGGAAAATATTCCTCAAAAATGGATGAACCAAATTGCCCGTAGACAGGACATTATTTATTTGGCAGAGCGTTTTGCAAGGGCTGTCTACAGTTGAAGGGACTGGGGACTGGGTGAGAAGACAAAGGGAATAACCAATGCTCAATGCCCAATACCCAATGCCCAATACCTAATCCTAAACCGTAGACAAAGAATAGACCTGACCATCAATCAGCAATCGTGTGATGCCTTTAGCTTGCAGATGAGTCCGAGCCTTATGGAGCATTTTACTATCAGGAACTTTAATTACGCGATCGCGCTTGGTAGAAAAGCGCTTGGCGACGCGATGATTATCAAATACCGGCAGAGTTCTTTGCTGAGTTTCCAGGCTGGGAATTTGTCCCAAATCACCAAAGTCCTTGAGAGGCCGGGTAATTAATTCCGAGGAACGGTCAATTACCAAATAACAAGTTTTCGGCAAATTGGCTATCGAAAGAGGTAAAACTTGAACTGATGCTTCACCTGGTCTTCTTTTTGTGACTAAAGGTCTTTCGTCATCCAGTTCATCATCATCAAAGTCTTCTTCCTCAAAGTCGTCATCCTCCAAATCATCATCTTCTAAATCATCCAAATCCTCCGATTCATCTAGCAAATCTTCGCCTAGCATCTGCGCGATGACAGCCGCTCCTGGATGTTTATCCTTTAGCGGTGGAATGGAGATGCTGACTATTTCCGGCGGCTTTTGCTCTGGAGTTTCTAATTTCTCTGTAACTCGGAGCTTCGGTTTTTCTGCCGCCGAGGGGCGACGGCGCACCCGTCTACTAGCAGCGAGTGATTCTGCCGTTTCCTCTGAGTAAACTTCCGGCTCTACACGAATTACCCGACGTGGCTGCGGCTCAACCTTTGTCACTTCCAACGGTGGGCTTTCGATGGGTGGAACTTCTATCTCCGGCTCCGGTTGAGTCAGCAATGGTAACTGCTCATAGCTTACCTGCGCCCTGCCTTCAGGAGTTCTCGCAGCCCGCTTTAAAGAGACTAAGTATTCATACTCATCCTCTGGCAAAGTGCTTTTGAGCAGGCGACTAATTGTCGAGTTACTCACACCATAGCGTTCTGCCAAAGTTGAGGTTGTTTCGGCAGTCTCTCGATATAACTTAAGAATTTCTTGCTTGTCAGAGTCTGTTAGTTTTCTCACGGTAGATACCAAAAATCTTTACTAAGCTCGTTTACGTCCACTGGTACGCCGCGTTCGTCTTAGTGATGCGTCATATTCTAAGACAGCGCCCATGCCAAATAACACCCCACTAAACACCCAAAACACTTCTAATATCTCCCCACTTTGATAGTTGGGGCCTTGGGCGTATTTAAACCACATATCTGCAATGTAAAGCGAAAAGGCCGCTGCTGCAATCATTCGCCAAGACTGGGAAACTCTTCCCCCCCAAAAGGCTAGTAGCAGAGTGGTAGCAATAATTAACAGAACTACATCGCTAACTACGTAAAACCAATTCAAAATAGCGACTAGCAGTTCTGAGGGTGTTTCCTGTTGCATAGAAATCCACCATGCCAACAAACTACCGAATACTGCAATTGCTAACACAATTAGCCACTGCCATTTTTCCAGATTGATTCGCCTGGAAGCCACAGCTAAAATCATGCCTGCGCCAAGTAATAGATAAGTGAGTACAAAAAATATATCGCCTACAGACACATCTGGTTCATCTTTTAACACTATTTCGGTATATCCGAAAATTATCCCCCCAACGAAATAGGAAAGCATACCTAACCCAATTAAGAGCCAGACATTTCGCCCACTGACGATTTGTGGACTCAGCCAGTTCCTCAAGCATAAGATACTGGCACCCAAATAAGCTAAAGCTTCAAAAATATTTGTACCAATCACATACCACTCGGCCCGGCTTTCTATGCCATCAGCTCCGGGAACTTTGGCACTAAACAACAAAAAGTATAGCAGTGCTAGTACGGCCCAGCCAATATTAGCTAAGACAATGTTCTGAGTATTGAAAATGGATTTAGAAAGGAACGAATTCTCGTAAGAGTTATTCATAGGAATTGACTATGTAGATGCACTCTGGCAATATTTTGAGTTAAAGGACTGTATATGTAGCAGTGTGTCTGCCAGATAATACACAATCGGACACCAAAAGCAAGTACCAGTGGCCGGAATTTTATTAAAATTTTCCATGCTACTGCCACAGTTTACCCAGTGGCGATTGATTTAGCCAACTGATAAATAGCAATCGCTCGGCTTCTGGCATATCTTCTAGCTTATAAATCACTTGTTTGGTAAAATTGCCATTGCCAAAATATGCTTTTCCTAATCGATGCAGTTCTTGTAATAAAGTAACTACATGATTTTCCTGCCAATCAGGTATTTTGGCAGTTGGCAAAGGATTGGTAGATACCAAATATTTAACTGCTTCTAGGGAAGATGCTTGAGGAAATTGCTTTTGCTTTAATACTTCCGCAATATCTTTTTCAAATAATGCAGCTTGTTTAGCACCTAAAAACTCTTCAATGTCGATAGAAACACCCTGTAACAGCAAAATACTGGCTTGGACTAAAATCGCCGTTTTGCCATGACCACCTGTATCACTATCCAGCTGCTCTAAACGGATTTTACCCCAGACGCTAAAGCGTTCGGGTTCCTCCAGCAAAACACAGGCTTTACCCCGGTTATCCGTTAATTCTCTCCATAAGGCTCTAGCTTCTTCTTCTTGACTAGCTTTGAAAACACTAATCAAGCGAAAAGTCTGCCCTTGATAATTGAGGATCGGCACCTGCTGATCCTTTTTTGGGTGCTGAATGCTTGATATTTCAACATCCTGCCGTTTGAGAATAAACATGGCACTAGCAAATAACTCCTCACAGGGGCACTCTTAATATGGAATATATAATGGCATTTGGCAGTATCGCCAAGGCTGAAATTACCTAGCGTACTGTGAAAATGGGCCTAGCGATCGCCAGATTCTTCCCGAAGGTAGCCACCCAGAGGGCATTGGCGTTAACAGGCAAATAACCCCTTGACAACTCAATATATCTAAACCGATACTCCATCTGTTTCGTTTTTGGTGTAAATTGACTAGCTAGCGACTAGCATCTTAGCCTTGCTAGTGGTAAATCTGCAATTTTTGATTGCTTCTTGGTAAGTAAAGACGATATAATAGTGTAGGTGACTCCTTCAGGAGCCATTATTTTGTTTTGGGCGCGTAGCTCAGTGGATAGAGCAATTGCCTTCTAAGCAATCGGTCGCAGGTTCGAACCCTGCCGCGCTCGTTTTAACTCAATATGAACCCTCAAGCGGTGTGAAGTGATATGATGATTTCCGCGTTTGAGGGTTCGTTATTGCTGCATCATACCAAGAACAAAGGTGATATAGCGTTTCCTAGTCTAGTTAGGTACAGTAACAACAATGAGTAAACCAGCCTTCGATATCTTTTAAAGATACTTTATTAAAAGCTTCTTCAACGGCTTTCGCTAAATCTGGATAATTTTTGGCACCGATAGAACGTAGTATGTTCTTGATTTTAGACCAGCAATTTTCAATTGGTGAAAAATCTGGGGAGTAAGGCGGTAAATAAATGAGCTTTGCTCCTGCTGCTTGGATTAGTGCTTCAATCTCTTTACCTTTATGAATTGAGCAATTATCCATGACCACATAAGCTCCTTCCCAGAGTTTTGGAACTAACTTTTGAGAGATAAATGCCTCAAATGTGAGTCCATCTGTTGCACCAATCAGACTAATTTGGGTAATTATACCTCTAAAACCGATAGCACCAATCAAGGAGACATTTTTTCCTCGCTTAATTAGGACGTTCACCTCGCGCTTGCTTTCCTTTGGGCGCACGGGCAAATAGTCTTACTAAATATAAATTTATGCCGGATTCATCAATAAAGATAAGATTTTTAGCTAGAATTCCTTGAACTCTTTGCCAAAATTCTACTCTTAATGATTGAACTCGGTCACTCTCTTTCTCGGTTGGGTATAGTGTTTTTTTTTGAGATTTAGGTTAAGAAGACGCAGCATCCTATCTAGAGTTGAGCGACCAATCAAGACTCCCGTTTTCTGTTCTAACAGTAGACGAAGTTCATCCAAGGTTGCATCATTATTATCTGACACAATTGACGACAAAACGTTTAATTCTTCCTGCGAGAGCTTTCTTGGTGTTTGTTGTGTGCGAATCTTGGGCGAAATACTCACAGTCTTTCGATATTGTTTCAGTAATTTTTCAACAAGACTTAGAAGCTGTTTGAAAAGTCGGAGAGATGGTAAAAAAGCTCTCTCAGTATACGCTGTGAATAGATAGTAGACAGCACCGAGAGAGCAACATGAGTAAAGCATACCCCAGCAATCTGACCCGTGTTCAATATGAATTTCTCAGTGACATGATTCCAGAACAAAAACCCGGTGGTCGGAAGCGTGAAGTTGATATGTGGGAAGTTCTGAACGCAATTTTTTATGTCCTATAGATGGCGATGCCTACGGCGGGCTACGCCTACGCTATCGGGTGACTTTCCCGTCTGGCAAAGGGTATACAACTATTTTCGTAAATGGCGCAAAGACGGAACGTGGTTGAAAATTCACGATAGTCTGTGTCAGTGGACAAGGATTGAGCAGGAGCGCCATCGAAGCCCTATCTACCTTGCCATGATCCGGATCATGGTAAGACGATTAGCATCCCACCCTCGCGCACCAAAAAAGACAAGAAGGATACTAAAACGTACTCGTCCTTCCAAACGACCCCATGTTTCTACAGCTAAAATTCTATCCCAAAAATAATACCTAAAAACAGACACCTTGAAAGGGCTGATCCTAAAATATATGAGAGGTTGCAAAATGTATTGTGGAATCGGTATTTTAAAAATGCCTAAAACCCAAGCTAAAAACAGATTTAATAGAGGAAGAAGGTTTAGTAAATAATTATTTAGCCTACACCTTCTTCCTAGGTCAAGTTCAGCCTATTCTAAAGTCTTTTTTACTTCATCTTTGATATTTTCAGCAGTGTGACGAACTTGGGCTTCAGCTTGTTTAGCTTTACCTTCAGCTTTATCATTAGGGTTACCAGTTACTTCACCAACTGCTTCTTGTACTTTTCCTTCGACGTTCTTTGCAAAAGCCTTTGCTCTATCTTCGATACTCATATACTTTTTTCCTTATCTTAACTAGTGATTATTTATTGCTTGCTAAGAAAGCGTTGCAATGTTTATATATTACTTTTAGACAAGTTTTAATTCTTCTATCTGACGATGTTTTTATTAAGAATATTTGTGTCCATTGTACATAGTTATTTAAAGGTTAAACTCATCTTGAAGAATTCAAGTAATATCCAAAAGATAGAAAGGATTTATTCTATTGTTCTATCTTGAGAGAAAATCATTTGCTACTTTAGCTAGATAATGATGCAGATGTCTACCCTAAATTAGTGGTTAAGAAATACTCAGAATGTGAAAACCGCAACTTGAGTTAGCAGTACTACTGCACAAACAAGTAATTTATTATACTTTAAGCGCTTATAAACATCTGGCACAACAAAATAGTCGAGATATAAGAAAATATTCTAATACTGCTTACTTAAAGGGAAAAGGAGCGGAAGACCTGATATATAAGGTTTTTCCCTTTTAAGCTTTTCCCTTACCCCCAAAACTCGATGTTCCAAAAAAGTGGTGTTGTCACAAATCTTAGGCGGAAAGAAACATAATTTTTCAAATTTTAAATTATGAGTAGTTTAGCTAGTGCAAGAAAGCAGAGAGAAGTCTGTAGATTTTTCTGCGACTTTCCGCAGGGTACGAAACTTCAAAGAGACAGCAGGAAAGAAAGCTTGATTTACAAGCTTTTGTTACCTTTTTAAACTGGATAGTTATTTATGCCATACCGCACTAGTAAAACTTGTAACTAATTTCTCACTAAAGACAGCAGGAACAAGTATTTACGTTTATTTCTATTTATCAAGGTATTTATTATGCAATCAAATTCTACTACTCAACCAACTTCTAACTCCCAATATGTAGATTCTCGGATACAAACTGATGTATCTGTTAACATTTTCATCGGATTTTCTATTTTGATTCCAATGATTGTGTTTGTAGGATTTAATATCTATAAGAAACACCGTGCTGCTGTTCTCAGTCAGCAAATTGCTTCATTAGAAAAACTGTGGCTTTTGAATATTAAGAAAAAAAGAGCTTGAAGAAAAACAATATAGACAATGAAGTACTTATTTATAATTTGGGTGCTTATACTCTCTTTAATCGCTCCTAATGCGGCGATCGCTCAAGCAAGACAACCCTACACCTTAATATCTGGACTTGGCGCAATCCACCATCCAGTTTCCACTACTAATGCCCAAGCGCAAGAGTTTTTCGATCAGGGATTAAATTTAATTTACGCTTTCAATCATGATGAGGCGGTGCGTTCTTTTCAACACGCTGCCAAACTCGATCCGCATTTAGCGATCGCATATTGGGGTATTGCTCTGGCTCTAGGCCCTAATATTAACTTAGCAATCGACCCCAACCGAGAATTAGCTGCTTACCAAGCGGTACAGCAAGCTTTGGCACTTTCCACCAAAGCATCTAACCAGGAACGAGACTACATTACCGCCTTAGCAAAACGTTACTCCCAAGATCCTGGTGCAGACTTGTATCAACTAGCGGTAGACTACGCAAAAGCAATGGCAACCCTAGTTGAGCTATATCCTGATGATTTAGATGCAGCAACGCTTTATGCTGAAAGCTTGATGGATCTGCATCCGTGGCAGCACTGGACTAAAGATGGTAAGCCACAGCCAGATACAGAAAAAATTGTGGCTATTTTAGAATCTGTTCTCAAACGTAACCCGAATCATACGGGGGCCAATCATTACTATATCCATGCGGTGGAAGCCTCGCCTTCCCCAGAAAGGGCCCTTGTCAGTGCCAAAAGACTAGGAACCCTAGCGCCAGCAGCAGGACATTTGGTACACATGCCTTCCCATATTTACTTTCGTGTGGGAGATTATGAAGGGGCAATGCAGGCAAACAAGCAGGCGATCGCTCAAGATGATATTTACATCAAAAAATATCAAGTCCAGGGTACTTACCCCATGATGTACTACAACCACAACGTACATTTCCTCATGGTGGCCAGCAGCATGGCAGGAAAATATGAAGATGCTCTCCAAGCCGCAGATAAATTAGTCGCAAATGCTACTGCTATAAACCCGTGTATACCAATGCTTGAGGGATTCCTAGGCAGCAAAATGCTGATTCAGACACGCTTTAGTGATTGGGATGCCATCTTAAAAACTCCTGCTCCCGATGTTAAATTGCCTACTACTACAGCACTTTGGCATTTTGCTCGCGGTATGGCTATGGCTGCCACAGGCAAACTTGAAGAGGCAGCAAGTGAAAGTCGGGCATTACTTACCGCCAAGCAGGAAATTTCTACCGAAGCAACTATCGGATTAAGCCCCGCCAGTCGCATTTTAGACATTGCTTCAAAAGTTCTCGATGCCAAAATTGCTACAAAAAATAATGATTATGAATATGCCATTCAATCACTAGAAAAAGCGACAGTAGCAGAAGATGCACTCGATTACGTAGAACCACCAGACTGGTACTTTCCCACGCGGGAATCTTTGGGCGCTGTACTTTTGGCTAAGGGTGATTATAAAAAGGCGGAGAAAGTCTTTCGTACCGATCTAGAAAAGTATCCCCATAATGGGCGTTCCCTATTTGGCTTACAGGCAACTTTGCAGGCATTGGGGAAAGAAGACGCTGCTCAAATTGTCAAAGCCGACTTGCAAACAGCTTGGAAAGGTCAAACAATTTGGAATTTTAGATTTTAGATTGGCCCCATACCTAGCAGGTTATCCAAAGAAGTATAGGCCGAAATAGCCTTTATTTGTTGCTTGACTTTGGCTTTCGTATTAAAATTTTGGAGTAATGCTTCATGGTTAATGCAGTCAAACATTCAATTCGGATATTCTAAAGATGTGCCCCTGTATGTCTGATTTCCTTTATCACCCTACAGAATTTATCTTCTTCCATTTCCAACCCTTTTTTGGATTGGGCTGTACTTAGGGTAGCTGGGGCAGGCGATCGCATTTACGCGATCGTATCACTGGTTAACTATCTACTGGATGCAGAGAGATGGCTCGTATGTCATCCTAGATTTAGGAGAGTTAATTCAGTGACGTCTTTGATTTTAGTATTGAAA
Organism: Desmonostoc muscorum FACHB-395; assembly: GCF_014698035.1. Taxonomy (GTDB): domain Bacteria; phylum Cyanobacteriota; class Cyanobacteriia; order Cyanobacteriales; family Nostocaceae; genus Nostoc; species Nostoc muscorum_A. Next base: position 27,197 of record NZ_JACJSF010000062.1, on the reverse strand, counting down.
GGCTTTTCCTTTTAGTATTTACAGACTTCTCAGAGAAATTAAAATCTCTACACAGTGATGATTTTGGAGCGAATCGATGTCAATTTACGTAGGTAACCTCTCTTATGACGTTACACAAGAAGATTTAAGTGGTATTTTTGCAGAATATGGTACTGTAAAGCGAGTACAAGTACCTACTGACCGTGAAACAGGTCGTCCGCGAGGCTTTGCTTTTGTGGAAATGGGAACTGAAGCGGAAGAAACAGCTGCCATTGAAGCTCTTGACGGTGCTGAGTGGATGGGTCGCGACCTGAAAGTAAATAAGGCTAAACCCAAGGAAGATAGAGGTGATAGAGGTTCCTTTGGTGGAAACCGAGGAGGAGGATACGGCGGTGGCGGCGGACGCGGCGGACGCTACTAATTTTGGAAACAAAAAAATTTACCAATAGTCTTAAGGTCAGACAAACAACAGTCTGTCTTTTTTTTGTAATGTTCCCGCCTGATTAAGTCAACTTAGTAGGAGAAATAATGACCCAAGTAATTGTCGGTGACAATGAACACATTGAATCAGCCTTACGACGATTTAAGCGAGAAGTTTCCAAGGCTGGAATTTTTCCAGACATGAGAAAGCATCGTCATTTTGAAACACCCTTAGAAAAACGCAAGCGCAAAGAAGTCGCCAAGCACAGACAGAGTAAGAGAAGTTTTCGTAATTAAGGGCTGACATAGCTATAAAAGAAAACCTTCATAGATTCTATGAGGGTTTTCCTTTTGCCTATTTAAAAATCAGGAAACCTCAAGAAACGCTAAAATCAAGTCAGCCTTTGTATCGTAGCGGTTGTGTCCCACATCACTCAGAGTGCGGTTCACTGCATAAATCCTGATTGTCAACGTCCTTATCCCCAACCTTGGGGAAACAAATTCTGCAACAGCTGTGGCGCACCGCTAGAGTTGTTAGACCGCTATGTTCCACTTCAGCCATTAGGTTCGGGAGGATTTGCTCAAATTTACACGGTTTGGGATGAAAAAACTCAAACCGAGAAAGTGCTGAAAGTGTTGGTAGAAGATTCACCAAAGGCACTGGAATTATTTACCCAAGAGGCGGCAGTTTTATCTAGTTTGCAGCATCCAGGTGTCCCCGCAGTCGATACCGAAGGGTATTTTCAGGTACAACTGTTTAACCCCAAGCCGCACCAACTACCTTGTCTGGTAATGGAAAAAATCAATGGACGGACTTTAGAGGAGATATTAAAAAAGTTTCCCCAAGGATGTCCAGAGAAGTTGGTTGTAAACTGGTTTGCCCAAACTGTAGAGATTTTACAAGAATTACACAAACGTCAGATTATTCATCGGGATATTAAACCTTCTAATTTAATGCTGGGCACATCTTCGTCCACTGTCAGCCTACCTCAAGGGCAAATAGAAGGCGATCGCCTGGTACTAATTGATTTTGGTGGGGCAAAGCAATTTAGCCCCTCTAAGCTGCGTTCTCAGTCGAGTTCCACCCGATTATTTTCTTCTGGTTACAGTCCACCAGAACAAGTGAGTGGAAGTATTGTTGGGCCAAGTGCCGATTTTTATGCCCTTGGTCGAACGGTGATTGAACTGCTAACAGGCAAATACCCGCTAGAGTTGGAAGATCAACAAACTGGGAAATTGCGCTGGCGTACTGCGGCGAATGTTAACCCGCAACTAGCAGATTTACTAGATGAGATGGTGCAAGAGGATGTGCGATCGCGTCCAGCAAATGCAGCTATGATTCAAAAACGGTTGGCGAAGATTTCTCAACCATTACCGCCGCCGGGATTATTTGCCCAACTGCAAGATCGGGTTAAGCAAGCTTCAACGCAAGTTTCCCAGAGATTTACACTGCTAATCCAAGCTATTGAACGAGTTTTAGCGAACTTTAGCCAAGCTGTAACTAAAACCGTTGTTTTTATCGCTCAGACAATCATCAAAATTTTTCAAGCTTGTTTGGCGACCATTTGGGCGATGATTTTGGCTTATGTTGGTGCTTGTTTTGGTGCGATCGCAGGTTTTATTTTGGCATATCACACCAACCTGGGGCGTTGGGTTGTGGAATCTATTTCGAGTCAGCTAAACCAATTAATCCCAAATACTCAAACCGTCTTCGGGGCAGATATTTTGGTATTCATCGCCGCCGGCTGGGGAACCGCTTGGGGATTAACAGCATCCGGGTGTTTTGGTCAACGGCGGCGCTTTTTAGTAGCATCGCTGATGGGCATGATTAGCTATGGCTTTGGCTGGTTCATTTTGCAATTAATCACACCAAAAGACAGTGGTGAAGGCTTAGTGGCAGTGATTTTAGTAGCAGCTTGCCTACTCACATTGAGCTTAGGTCTTCGTAGCCATCACATAGTGTACGCCGTATTAGCTGCCTTTGGTAGTGCGATCGCCTACGCATTTTTGATTCTTTTGAGGTTAGCACCACCGATCTTCCAATTTACTAGTCAACCAGCCTGGTCAGAGTTACAGTTACCTCTGATTTTTTTTGGTTCTCTAGGCTTCTTTATCAGCTTCTGGTTAGGAGTGAGTTACTACCTAATTGTCCCTGGATTGCGCTTTTTAGGATGGCGGTGAAGGAGGCAGGGGGCAAGGGGACAAGGGGAAAAGAGCTGAGAACTGAGGACTTGAAACAAGTCTTTCCCCTTGTCCCCAATTCTCCTTGTCCCCAATTCTCCTTGTCCCCAATTCTCCTTGTCCCCAAGTCCTCTTCCCAATTCCCAATGCCCAAAAACAAGATCCCCCTAGTCGTATTTTTCATCGAGCTAGGGGGATCACATATATGGTAGTCTATAAAAGGTTCGGTATAGTTCCTTACGAATCGATTCTATAGCCTATATTTCAGTTTGGGTAGTATTACCATTAGAATTTATAGTATTTTTACAGCTTCTTAATGAATGCTTCATCCCTGTTCTTCCCTAGAGAAGCGGTATATGTAAGTATGACAGTACGCAATGTGCGTAACTTGTCATTTTTGTAGATATCTGTAAAAAATATGAAATTTAAGATTGTTGCTACCGTCGTTTTGCTAGCTTGTTTTGGGTTTGCAGAGCAGGCCCTGGCGTTAAATCAACTAGATTTGGATCAGTTGAAGGCAACAAATGCCTGTCCTAGGTGTAGTTTGAATGGTGCTGACCTAACTCAACTGAATCTAACTGGAGCAAATTTGCGAGGGGCTGACTTGAGTGGTGCAACATTATCTAAAGCTAATCTTACCAATGCCGATCTCACTGGTGCAAATTTAGAAGGTGCGATTCTGAATTCGGTCAATCTTATAGGTGCTTCCTTAACCGGAGCAAATTTGAAATCAGCATCTCTAGAAAACGCTGATTTATCTTATGCCGGTTTCATCAGTGCCAATTTGGAAGCAGCAAACTTAAAAGATGCTAAATTGCAGTTTACTAATTTTCGGGGGGCTAACTTCCGACTAACAACTATGGCGAATGGTGTCGTCACCTCCGATAAGCCCTATGGTTGGTCTTTAGAACGTCAAAATCCCAGAGAATGTAACGAGTTTAAACCCGAAAATACTCTAGGCACAACCTGTTATTCAAAATAAATGGGAATTGGGAAGAGGACTTGGGGACAAGGAGAATTGGGGACAAGGGGAAAGACTTGTTTCAAGTTCTCAGTTCTCACCTCTTTTCCCCTTGTCCCCTTGTCCCCTTGTTCCCTGCCCCCTTGCCCCCTGCCCCTTCAACTATCCTTGTATAGCAAAAGCATTTTGTTTGTTAATGGTTCTTTATCATGGGAAAAAAGCTTGTAGATTAATTGAGATTGATGCTTACCCATATTAAAGACTTAGCAACAAAACTAGCGCCTCGCTTAATTGAAATTCGCCGCCATATTCACTCTCACCCAGAACTCAGTGGTCAAGAGTACCAAACAGCAGCCTTCGTAGCTGGTGTTTTGTCTTCCAGTGGTTTGCACGTACAAGAGGGAGTTGGCAAAACGGGCGTAGTTGGAGAACTCCAAGGCACTGGTCAGAATGACCGTTTATTGGCAATTCGCACTGATATGGATGCCTTGCCAATTCAAGAGGGCACAAATTTAGAATATGCCTCTCGCGCAGAGGGTGTTATGCACGCTTGTGGTCACGATGTTCATACCACAGTAGGGTTAGGAACAGCAATGGTTCTATCCCAAATGGCAGAAGAATTGGGTGGGAAAGTGCGGTTTCTATTTCAACCAGCCGAAGAAATTGCTCAAGGGGCAACCTGGATGGTGAAAGATGGGGCGATGAAAAACGTCTCAGCTGTATTAGGGATTCATGTTTTCCCTTCTATACCCGCAGGATCTATTGGCGTGCGTTACGGGGCTTTAACAGCCGCCGCAGATGATTTAGAAATTCTAATTATGGGAGAATCTGGGCACGGGGCGCGTCCTCATGAGGCCATTGATGCAATTTGGATTGCTTGCCAAGTTATTACTGCATTGCAACAAGCCATCAGCCGAACGCAGAACCCCTTGCGTCCTGTAGTATTGAGCATCGGGAAGATTAATGGTGGCAGAGCGCCGAATATAATTGCTGATAAAGTGCAATTATTGGGAACCGTGCGATCGCTCCATCCCGAAACCCGTGCCCACCTCCCGATCTGGATTGAAAACATTGTATCTAATGTTTGCCAGACCTACGGGGCAAAGTATCAAGTCAATTATCGCCAGGGTGTACCCAGTGTTCAAAATGATTATGCTTTGACACAATTGTTACAATCAGCCGCAGAAGAAGCGTGGAGTAGCGATCGCGTTCAAGTTTTACCCGAACCTTCCCTTGGTGCTGAAGATTTTTCTATGTATTTGGAACACGCCCCTGGTTCCATGTTTCGTTTGGGTGTCGGCTACAAAGAAAGAATCATTAACCACCCATTACACCATCCCCAATTTGAAGTTGATGAATCTGCCATTATCACTGGGGTTGTAACTATGGCATACACCGCTTATAAATACTGTCAGCAAAATTTTTAAACAAAAGCTCCCAGCACATGAGGACTGGGAGCTTTTGTTTAACTAACTTGTTTTAGCGGATATAGAAAGCTCGAAAGCATCCTACACATTCGATTCGCTAACAACACCTAACTTTTGTTGAATTCGGGTCTTAGCGGCTTTGAATTCAGTAGCCAGTTGTTCACTTTGATCGCTGCTCAAGTTGTTACGAATAGCAGCAAACATTGTGCTTTCTTCTTGACGAATGTGGTCGCCAACAGCTTCCATAAGCTGTCTAACTTGATTTTTGAATTCAGATGAAGAAGGGCTGATAGCCTTAATTTGCTCTAACACCCGCTTCATCTCCGCTTGCTCGTCAAACAGTTCTTGGGTGTTATCTTGACCGTAGAAAGGACGTACTCTTGGATAGACTACTTCCTCTTCAGCTTCAGCGTGGGCAGTTAAATCCTTGTAAATTTGACCAAAGTACTCTTGAATCTTTTGTGGATTGTTACTTTGTAGTAATTCCGTGAACAAGGTATTTACTTTGTTGTGATCGAGGCGAAGGGCATCTTGAATATTCAGATCCTTTTTGTCACTGGTTTGGGTAACAGCGCTGCCTACTACACCACTGACTGCGGCCATAGCGTCTTGAACACGCGCCCAAATTCCTTGATCTGCATCTTGTCCAGTGAGTTCGCGGACACCAAGGATTTCTAAAATACCTTTGAGTTGTTCTTGGTGAGCGCGGTTCTCAAAGTTAATGGTATTCAAAGGTGCGATCGCTAACAACACATCAGCACCAACTTTTTGAGCAGCCTTGTGAACTATCAAGCCACTCATTACGAGTTGATGTTTCAGCAATTCATGCTGGGATACTTTTTCATACAGGCTCAACTCAGAGCCTTTGAACAATTCACGAGCTTTTTCAATGAATTGTGTAACATTTTTTTTGGGTTCAGCCTGAATCCCATACTGACCAATTATAGTTTCGAGAACGCCAAGATTTTTTTCATCATCTTTGAGGAAATTTCGGATGCGATCGGCAATTTCGGCATCGAGTCCTTCTCTCAAAAGCGATTGTTCATTTTCGATAACCAACTGTTGAAGTGCTTTGATACTTGCCAATTTCACAGCAATAGCATTGCGTTTCGTATCATCTAAAGTAGCTACCATCCGTAGTTCTCCTCCGCAAAGTGTTCGTAGTTATTACTGATATAACCTTGACACACAGCTTAGGAAGATTCCCTCTTTCTTTTGAGTGATAGCTTTCGCAACGGTGGGTAGAAAAAAGTTTAGCGTTACACAACAGAAATACAAATTAAAGTGATCGCCCAGATTTATAGTTCTAAATTAGGGACAAATATTTAGTATTACATCCAAATTGAACAGATAAACAGATTACCTAATTTTTAAGCAATCTATATCTCTAGAATGAAAATTCATATCAAAAAATTACTTCTTATTCAAGAGGGCAAAATCATAATCAGTTCCAGAAGAACAACGCCCACAACGCTCGATTTTGACTAGCAAAACTTCTCCTTGGCGCTCACCTGAAGGCGAAAACTTAATCATTCCTGTGGCTCCAGAAGTTGAAAAATCACGATTAGACAATACCTTTTGCAACCCTTCGCGGGTGTTATCTTGTTTCAAGCCAGTGATAATTACTTGGAGTGCATCATAAGCTCCGGCTGTTCTCTGATTTACCCTTGCATTCCAAAGCTTAAAGGCATTTTCTGCAAATGGATTATCTTTATTAGCATCACGATGCCAATACACAGGTAGTACCATTCCTTCGAGATCCGTGCCATTTTGCAAAGTTGTTGAACTGTACATAGTTTCGGAAGCAAAGAGAGGTTTTCTGCCTTTAACCTCTTGTGCTACTTTGGTGGCAAAATATATATTTCTGACTGAAGGTAATAGTAAAAAGCCACTGGCGTTTTCTGTTTCTATAGCTTTATCTACAAAAGCTTTATAGTCCAAATCTTTGTCTGCCAAATTGCAAGGCGTGTTAATAACCTTACTTCCATATTTTTGGAGAGCTTGAGTGTACTGTTCTACAAGTATCTGATTAGATGAGGAACCTGAATTATCTCTTGAGCTACGAATATCGCCACAAATAGCAACATTTCTTCCTTGTCGAGCAATGTAGCGAGCATGAGTATCTACTAAATTATCATATAGCGGATTTACATGAAATAAGTAGTTAGTTGTGGAACTATTTGCTTCACTACTTAGTGCATTATTCTCTAGCTTTTCTTGATTTTCGGCTTGAGTTGGCCGCTCGACAGGAAAGACTAACACCAAGTGCTTTTCATTATAAATTGCAGCATTACGTCTCACTCCCACTGCTGCCACGATACTTTTGTCTTGAAATAATTCATTATCTAATCGTGCAAAATCTTCTCTATTTTCAGCACTGGCAATCACAATTTGCAGCTTTTTACCATCAATTCCTCCTTGGTTATTAATTTCATTTTGAGCTTGAGCTACACCACGTAAAATTTCTTCTGATAAATTAGAGTCAAAATTAATTGATGCTATCACAGCAACTTTTAGAGCGCTAAACTTATCTCGTGCAATTTTAGCGTTATTTAAATAAATTAGAGTTTCTGGGTCATTAGGATTATTTTTTAAGGAAGCGCTAAACTTTTGAACAGCAGTGGTAAAATCTTTTTGCTCAAAAGCTTTAACTCCATCTGTTTTATCAGGGTATGTTTGCACTTTCAACAAAATTCTTGTACCCAAATTCATCAATGGAGGCTTATTCTTAACTTCACTTGAACTAGATGTAGGGTTGTTTAATGATGTTATTATGATACTAGAAGAAAGTTGCTTAATTGCCCACAAAATAGCTGCTACCATTACTCCAGCCAGCCCCAAAGAAATAAGCAACTTCAGGTTCTCTTTTTTATTTGTCATGAATAATACTCCAAGTTATACAAAGCTTATTAAAAATCAAGGTTTAGTGAAAAATTAACCTATACTTAAATTTTAAAAATATTTAGAAATAAGTTTGTTTATTATTTCTGACATACCCACAATGACAAGCGTCAAAAGACCTGCAAGAAAAACTAGCAATACTACAAGCAAAAGTCCATTAATTCCAGATTGGAGAAGATTATTTGTGAGCAAGTTTTTGAAAGTCAAGACAATTAGTGAATTTGCTATGATAGCAATCACAATTAAATAACTTTTTTCTAAAAGCGAACGAGATTGAATTAAGATTACCCCACCTAAAATTAGCAACCACAATCCAGAGCTAATCCAAGTAGTTCCTAAAAAACTAATCAGTGCGATCGCTAACAATGAACTACCTGAACCTGTAATTATGGCTCCAGAGAATAATTTGCTATTAGAGAATCGTGGTAGATATCCAGTTGTTTTTTGTTGAGTTTGTGATTGTGACTCTAATAGTTTAGAAGGTGAAATGACTGTAGGAGGTAATGTATGCCTTAGTGGTGGTAGATTATTCAAGTCTTGTAAGACAGCCTGTGCAGACTGATAACGCTGCTCATGATTTTCTTGGAGTAATTTATCCAAAATCAATTCTAATTCTTGACTTATGGGTTGTGTCAAATGCTTTCGCCAACTAGAAGTCCAACCATAGCCTTGTTTGAGCCAGAAATTCGAGGGAGAAATATTTGTTAGTAGATGAAAGCAAGTTATGCCTAAACTATACATATCACTGGAAGGAAAAACTTTCCCAAATTGCATTTGCTCAATTGGTGCGTAACCTAATGAACCAATAATTGTCCCAATTGCAGTGGTTGTAGTTTCCGCCTTTTGCTTTGAAACCCCAAAATCAATTAGTACTAACTTATTATCACTCTTACGGCGAATAATATTTTCTGGCTTAATATCTCGATGAATTATTTGCTGTTGATGTATGGCAACCAGCACAGATAATAAATCATTCAAAAAAGATCGAATCTTACCTTCATCAAAAAAACCGTATTGTTTTAACTCCTGCAACAGATTTTGGCCTTCGATAAACTGCTGCACTAAATATAGATATTCACCTTCCTTAAAATAACCATACAAATTGGGAATTTGTAGATGTTCTCCTAATTCTTGTAGACGTTTGGCCTCTCGTTCAAATAATTGAGTTGCTTTTTGATGTGCATGAGTACCTTGACTACCATAAAATTGACTGAGAACCAGTTGCTTCACAACACATCGTTCATTTAGCTTGTCTATATCCTCTGCTACGTATGTGCGTGCAAACCCTCCTCTCCCTAATGGTGCGATAATGCGGTAACGATTTCTGAGTAGCGATCGCAACTGTGTCCCGCAACTGAGGCAGTAATTTGTCCCATCAGGATTTTGGGGATTCTCGCAATTGGGGTTTAGGCAGCAGATCATACTAATTATTTTATTGCTGTCAGTTTATTAATTTTAAATTATACCTTGAATTCCGTATAAACTCTGTACTGCAACGTTTCTACATGGACACTTATTGTAATTGCTGTAAAATATTGGCTAGTTTTATCGCCTTATTAAAAAATCTTGTTGAAACTTAGCAAAATGGAGCGGCATTGCACTTTAGAATTCAAAGTTTTTATGACAAGGTAATGCACACGCTGGTATTTTGCATACGTAATACCAAATCCAACTTTACGTAATTTTTGAATTGTATATTTATCACTCTGTAATTGCTGTCCTCATAACCAAGCTATTATTCAAAACTCCAAAATGCTGATGTCAAATATCGCACAAGGTAGACTAATTTACAGAAGAAAATATATCTTAATCGTACATAATTTCATAACTTCATAGCGAATCCTCTTGAAAAACTCTGCATACCTTTCCCCAGCGTCCCTACTCTGTGGTAAGGCTTACCACTTCGTGGAAGCAAGCTACGCGTAGCGTCTCGTAGAGAAGTGCATCTGGTTTAATTTAAAACCCCTAAGAATTAATGCAAATCTGTACTTAGGAAGTTTTAAACAGACATTTACCCACTGTTAAACTACATTCGGTTAAATCTTCTAATAAAATCGGGTAAATAATTCAACGCTAAGTAAATATTCACCCTGCCTAACTTTCTCTCTTATGCAACCTTGAGAAACCTCACCGCAATTGTGACGATTACGCTAGAATTGTTAAAGGTTCTTTACAGAAATTGCTGATCATCCCCAATTCTGTTAAAACAGCCTAGCATTCAAATGTAAATCTAAAAACCCCCTCTAGAGTTCACCAAAAGCTTCTATGACGCTCCCAATTCGCAACGTCGCCATTATCGCCCACGTTGACCACGGCAAAACCACGCTGGTTGACGCACTCCTCAAACAATCCGGCATTTTCCGCGAAGGCGAAGACGTTCCGGATTGCGTTATGGACTCCAACGCCCTAGAACGGGAACGGGGTATTACTATCCTGTCCAAAAATACAGCAGTTCGCTACAAAGAAACACTAATCAATATTGTTGATACTCCTGGACACGCCGACTTTGGTGGCGAAGTTGAACGTGTACTCGGCATGGTTGACGGATGTCTGCTGATTGTCGATGCCAACGAAGGCCCCATGCCCCAAACGCGCTTTGTTCTGAAAAAAGCTTTAGAAAAAGGGCTGCGCCCCATTGTTATCATCAACAAAATCGACCGTGGTCAAACTGACCCCCACGTTGCTGTCGATAAAGTATTGGATCTGTTCTTGGAATTAGGGGCAGATGAAGACCAGTGTGATTTTACCTATCTGTTTGCCTCCGGTATGGGAGGTTTCGCCAAGGAAAGCCTAGAAGCAGAATCGGTAGATATGCAACCCCTGTTTAATGCGATTCTGCAACACGTTCCGCCACCAGTAGGCGACAGCAATAAGCCTCTGCAATTGCAAGTTACAACCCTAGATTATTCTGAATATCTGGGACGGATTGTGATTGGCAGAATCCACAACGGTACTATCCGCGCAGGGCAGCAAGCAGCTCTGGTAACAGAAAATGGTACTATTGTCAAGGGCAAAATTACCAAATTGATGGGCTTCGATGGACTGAAGCGCGTAGAGATGGAAGAAGCAACCGCAGGTTATATTGTCGCGGTGGCTGGTTTCGCTGATGCTTATATTGGGGAAACGATTACTGACCCCAATGAACCGCAAGCTTTACCACTAATTAAAGTGGATGAACCAACCTTGCAAATGGCCTTCTGGGTAAATGATTCACCCTTTGCTGGTCAAGAAGGTAAGTTGGTGACATCAAGACAAATACGCGATCGCCTATTCCGCGAACTTGAAACCAACGTGGCTTTGCGCGTTGAAGAAACCGATTCTCCCGATAAATTCCTCGTTTCCGGTCGTGGAGAACTCCACCTGGGTATCTTAATTGAAACCATGCGTCGGGAAGGTTTCGAGTTTCAAGTATCTCAGCCACAGGTAATTTACCGCGAAATCAACGGTCAACCTTGCGAACCTTTTGAACTCTTGGTGTTAGACATTCCTGCTGATGCTGTAGGTAGCTGTATCGAACGCCTGGGACAACGCAAAGGCGAAATGCAAGATATGCAACCAGGTAGTGGCGATCGCACCCAGTTAGAGTTTGTCATTCCTGCCCGTGGTTTGATTGGTTTCCGGGGTGAATTCATGCGGATGACTCGTGGTGAAGGCATCATGAACCACAGCTTCTTAGACTACCGTCAAATCAGTGGCGACATTGAAGCCCGTAACAAAGGTGTTTTAATCTCCTTTGAAGAAGGCGTTTCTACCTTCTACGCGATGAGAAATGCCGAAGATAGAGGAGCATTCTTTATTACTCCCGGCACAAAGGTTTACAGAGGCATGATTGTAGGAGAACACAATCGTTCCCAAGATTTGGAATTGAATATCTGTAAAACCAAGCAGTTAACCAACCACCGGGCTGCTGGTGGTGATGAATTGGTGCAACTGCAAGCACCAATAGACATGAGCCTAGAGCGTGCTTTGGAATACATTGGCCCCGATGAATTGGTGGAAGTTACACCCCAATCGATTCGTCTGCGGAAGATGTCGAAGAAGTTGGCAAAACGATAAGTAAGAATTCTTAATTGATTTAGAAAGCCCGCCAATGCGGGCTTTTTAGTTGGTTCGCTACAACATTTTTCAAATGTTAAACTACATTTAAAATCGCAAACATAGATTGAGTATATATTTCGATGGATGACTTGCGTGATTCTCTTGACCGCATCAAATCTATTTGTTCTGAAATCGTTGCACAATTTGAATCTTCTGATGTAGCTAAGTCAATAAAAACATTGCAAGAAGCAGTTAACCAGGCAGCAAAATCTTGGTCTGGCTCATGGCTTGGATATCATTCCCGTGTCTATTACAACCAACTTCAACCAGTTCCACCCGGTGCACGATTTAGTCAAGAATGGGGGCTTTCAGATGGATTCTCTAACGAAACTAGGGGTGATTGGTGTGAATATGACTTCGATTCTATCTATAACATTCTAAAATCGAAGGCAATCAATTTTTCGTTAGAGCAACTAAACGAACTTGCTAATTATGCAAATGAAGAGATTCCTGATTTACGAGAAGAATTAATATCGATAATTTTTTCTTGCTTGGCTAGTGGAGAAGACACATACCTAGATCGGCTCAAACAAGAAGCTGAACTATGTAAAACATCCTCTGTAGGGGAGTTTGTTGATTATCTTCGAGGCGGTGGACAATTTTTTTCGCGTGACAGGGTTGCTGTACTGTCTGGCTCTCAAACCCCGCCACATATTTATCTTCAAGCACAGTTGTTGGCTGTTCAATCACCTGCCACAGTAGCAGAAAGTTTAAAGAAAATAGCAAATCGGCTAGCATTACACTTAACCAAGAAGTCTCGCACTTATATGTACTCATCTCAACCAGGTACACATATCTTTATTGGACACGGAAGATCACTGTTGTGGAGGGATCTCAAAGACTTTATCAGTGAGCGATTGAAACTACCTTGGGATGAATTCAATCGGGTTCCAATTGCTGGAATCACTAATACTGTGCGCTTATCGCAGATGCTCGACAGTGCAGCGATCGCATTTTTGATAATGACTGCTGAAGATGAACAAAGCGATCTCAAGCTCCGTGCAAGAATGAATGTCATACATGAAGCAGGTCTTTTTCAAGGACGCTTGGGTTTCACACGCGCAATTATCCTTTTAGAAGAAGGCTGTGAAAACTTTTCCAATGTTGATGGACTTGGTTATATTAACTTTCCACGCGGGAACATTAAAGCTTGTTTTGAGGACGTTCGTATGGTTCTTGAGCGTGAAGGCTTGGTGTGAACGCGTGGGAAGCGATCGCCATTGCTGTACATTTAGTCAAATCTTTGAGTAACAATGAAGAGGACTAAAAAAGGCAATTATCATGACTATTCGTGAAACTGCGATCGCAAAATTGCAGCAACTTTCTGAACCACTCTTGCAAGAAGTGACCGACTTCATTGATTTTGTGATCCACAAACATCAAGTTAAAATTGCTGACACTCAGCCTGATGAACCACTTGTGGAAAAATGGTCACAATGGTTTGAGGCTGTGGATTGCCTAGAGGTATCTCCACCTGAAGCAGTCAGCAACTATCAGCAACTCCTACTCAACAAATATCGGCAACAAGGGCTAGAGCTATGATCCTGTGCGATGCAGGAGTCTTATTGTGTTTAGTTGATCCCACTCAGCCTCAGCACAATGCTTATAAAATCGCAGTGATGCGTTTAGCAAAGCCTCTGGTCACAACCTGGTCATGCCTAACAGAAGCTATGTATCTTGCCCTGCATCGTGGCGGCTGGCAAATGCAAAAACAGTTGGGGCAGCTTCTTTTAGATAAATTGCTGATCGTTTACGAGATTCAGGAAAGTGATTACAGCCGTTTGTTGGCGCTGATGGAACAATACCGCGATCGCCCAATGGATTTAGCAGATGCAACGTTGGTTTTGACGGCTGAAAAGACAGGGTATCGTCAAATTCTCACTCTTGATTCTGATTTCTTATTTTATCGAATTGGTCATCAAGACACCTTTGAAATTATTTCAGTCTGAAGCAATGAGTAACCAAATCACGATTTAGATGAGGTTTAGCAACGCTAGGATGGATGTCTGTTTGAATGACCTGCGCGTAGGTGTAGCCCGTCGTGGAAATCCCTAGCCAATAGGTATTCTTAGAGAAAGCGATCGCAAAACCATAGCAGAGATTTACAGTGCTGCATCTACGCCCGTCGTAGACATCGCCCTTACGGAAATATCTCTGTTTCATAAAACGTATTGACAACGTAAATACACAATGTCTACTATGTAAGGTATGGATGTGTATTTCGTGCTTAATGGTGTCACTTTCGTTTGGAACGAAGAAAAAGCTTGGATAAATCCCAGCAATCATGATGGCGTGACATTTCAGCAAGCCACAGAGGCATTTTTCGATCCGTTTTTAGTGGTTGTTGATGCAAGTCGCAATGATGAAGAAAGAGATGCTGTTATTGGCTTAGACAGACGGTGGAATCTTCTGTATGTCGTCTACATTGAACGTGAAAACGACATAATTCGGATCATTTCAGCTCGTAAAGCAACACGCAAGGAGCGAGAATATTATGAAAGCTGAAGCACTGAAAAAGCGACTCGATAAAAATCGTCCAATGACTACAATCACAATTCGCATTCCCGAAGATGTCATTGAAGATTTGAAAAGAATAGCGCCATTACTGGGATTTTCTGGCTATCAGCCGTTAATGCGTGCCTATATTGGACAAGGGCTAAGAGTTGATCTGGAACGACTAGAGGATGATACTATCTCAGCACTGATTGCTAGTTTGAAGCGTCATGGTGTTAGCGATGAGGTTATCCATGAAGCCCTCAGTGAAGTTACTCAAAAATAGTTCAATTGCGATCGCCCTTGCTGTAAATTTAGTCAAATTCTTGAGTCAATGACTTTGTGGCTTTTGATCAACAAACAGCCTGTTAAATTCTGGAAAGGAAAGGCAAAGATATCTGTAAATGGAATTTGAATGGAATCCAGACAAAGCAACACTAAACCTTGAGAAATATGGTGTTTCTTTTCAGGAAGCAGATTTTTACAGAAAGCGATTGCCCTTACGGTACATTTGTCAAAATTTTAAGTAAAAATGAACTGCGCGTAGGCGTATAGCCAGCAGTAATTCTTATAGAAAGCAATACCTATGGGAAGCTAGGCGTTCGCATTCCGTCTTTATTGCCCCGTGAAAAGCTCCTTGAGCCAATAACTGACGAAAAAGTTATATTCAAAACATCTGGTTTTGGTAAAGACTATCAATGCACCAAGTTAATTTGAAAGAAGCTGAGACTCGCCTAGCAGAATTAATTGAAGAGGTAGCTGGTGGAGAAGAAGTCATCATCACGCGCAATGATGGGACATCTTTCAAAATTGTGCCACTTGGTGGAGTAGAAGCACACCCCAAGTTTGGTAGTGCTAGAGGTTTAGTAAAAATGTCAGATGATTTTGATGATCCACTGGCAGATTTTGAGGAATACGCTCCATGAAGCTCCTGCTCGACACCCATACGTTTTTATGGTTTATTGAAGGCAGTTTCAATCTCAGTGGCACAGCAAAAAACCTGATTGAAGATCGGGGAAATCAAAGATTTTTGAGTATTGCGAGTCTTTGGGAAATTTCTATCAAGGTCAGTATCGACAAGCTAAAACTGGAAATGACTTTTACTGAGTTGGTTAAGCAACAGGTTTATGGTAACGCTATCGAATTGCTTGAAATACGACCAGAACATTTAGATGAGTTAGCAAAGCTGCCTTTTTATCATAAAGATCCATTTGATCGGCTCATAATTTCTCAAAGTTTGGTGGAGAGCATACCTGTAATTAGTAGAGATAGCGTGTTTGAAAATTATCCTGTGCAGATATTGTGGTAAATTGCACCGCAGTCAACCGAATTTTAGAGCGGTTTTGATAAGGACATCAGGCACAACCCATGAGACACTGTGAATTTTTGGTGGTCTTGGGTTAAAAAAGAAACATGAAAATCATCAAACCCATCACCAATTGGTTAGAAATCCGCGCTTGTGCCCCTACTTATGGCGGTTGGGTGCTAGCAGTAACCGCTATTTGTTTTTTTGGCGCAGGTATCAATACGATGGCTGGTTGGCTGTATGCCATTAGCGGCATTAGTTTTGCCCTTTTGAGTGTAGCAGCTATCTTACCGCCGCGATCGCTCACAGGTCTATCGATCACCCGCCGTCCTATGCAACCAGTATCAGCCGGTGACGATTTAACAGTGGAATTAGAAATCTGCAATCAGACACAGCAGCCTGTAAGCTTATTGCAAGTTGAAGATATACTGCCCTTCGTCTTAGGGAAACCAGTACAAAAGGCAATCGAAACAATTCCGAGCCAAGGTAGTTACCGTTGGGTATATTACCACCCGACTCAGCGCCGGGGCGTTTATCGCTGGCACACAGTCGAACTTGGTTCTGGTGCGCCTTTGGGATTATTTTGGTGTCGCCGTCAGCGTGATTGTGCTGCCACAGCGATCGTTTATCCCACTGTGTTACCCTTGGCTACCTGCCCCTTAGTAGACGAAATGGGGCAAGAAGAGAGCAAAAGGGGCGACCCTCGTGGTAGACCTTTGCAGACAGCTACAACAGGGCTGGTGCGATCGCTCCGCCCATATCGTCTTGGAGATCCTACTCGTCTGATTCACTGGCGAACTAGTGCCCGCTATGGAGAATTAAGGGTACGGGAGTTAGAAATGGTAACAGGTGGACAAGAAATAGTTATTGCCCTTGACAGTGCTAGCAATTGGGAAGAAGAAAACTTTGAACAAGCAGTAATTGCCGCAGCATCTCTGTACTTTTATGCACAGCAACAAGAATTACAGGTGCAACTATGGACAGCATCAACAAATTTAATTAAAGGTGATCGCTTCGTTCTAGAAACCTTAGCAGCAACTGCAGCCTTAGAAGATGCCAGTTCAGTAGTTCCTAAAAATTATCCCTTGATTTGGCTAACTCAAAACCCTCTAAGCCTTGCTACTCTTCCTCAAGGTAGTCGCTGGGTTTTATGGCCAAATATTTCCGCACCAGATGAACAAGAAGTAATCAATTGGGAACACCCTGGTATAGTTTTGCAAAGCGATGTCTCCGACGGGCTACGCCTACGCGCACTACAACCCCAGCTCCAAAAAACATTAAATTCGTATTAATTAATACCTTCGGCAAAAAACACATGCTAGAAGGGCTATACAAACAAAATCTAGCTTTACAGATTGTAAAACTTTTAGCCTACAGAGGTAAACTTTGTTTGTGTAGCCACGACTTCTAGTTCTTCGGGCAAAGTGCAAGGCTTAAGTTAACTTTGCTTTAACTGTTTACGTCTTAATACTGAACCAGCGCTTACAGTAGCTATTGACAGTATCGCTGGTAGCAATGTAGGTTCGGGGACAGATGTAACTTTTTCATTAAAGGTAAAGTTATCTAGCGCAAACTGTGTCCCACTACCACCCGTCTCTATAAGATAATCTG
Source organism: Desmonostoc muscorum FACHB-395 (assembly GCF_014698035.1). Classification (GTDB taxonomy): domain Bacteria; phylum Cyanobacteriota; class Cyanobacteriia; order Cyanobacteriales; family Nostocaceae; genus Nostoc; species Nostoc muscorum_A. The sequence continues at coordinate 9,820 of NZ_JACJSF010000062.1, read as the reverse complement.
GCTCAACTCCACCAAATGACGTGAACCTTAATTCATCAATACCAAGATAATCAAAATTAACTAAAGTTGGCTGCGTCGTATCTACAACCACAGTTTTTGAATACAGGGTTGCGCCGCTCTTAAAACCTTCTACAGTAACCGACAAACCATTATTCCAAGCAGCTGTGAGGTAAGCACTGTTGAAGTTAAAAATACCATCACTTACTAGGGCAGTGTCTCCAAACCCGTTGAAAGCCACGTAGTCTCCTGACACTCTGCCATTGTCATAGCCTGTAAGTGAGAGAGCAGTATTCGAGCCATTTATATAGTCAAAATTATCCCAATTCAATCCTCCGTAACCATTAGGAATCCGATCGTTATCTGGAATAGGCGCTATATCATCAAATGTTAAAACAGTTGCTTGTGCTACTGCTCCTATACCCAAAACAATTACTGTTACTGCGATCGCAGCAGTCGATAATTTTTTCGCAAAAGTTGAAATACTCATGTGTTAGTAGTTGTAACTCCTGATAAGTTTGTGCTTTTTTTTTCACACTTTTCAGAATATACACGAACTCACAAAAAATAAGTGTTATTACTTAGTTTTTTCATAAAGTCTCATAAAGTTATGATGAAGAGAATTCAGTACTAATGTATAAACAAACAAAGCCTGACATAAGGATTGTGCTTGGCATCTCCCCTTAGATGTGTCAAAGTATCGTTTGTAGATGAGAACAAATCAATCTCTTGACTTTTAAATTCTGCCTCAAGATGCAACTTGAATTTTGATTAGCTTAGAAGTTAAACTTCTATGATTTCCTAGATTTTGTCCGATCCCAGCACACCGGACATATCAGCCTTTGAACAAAGGTAAAACAATTTGAAAGGTTAAGGTTGGGGAAATACACCCAGTAATCCCTTAGTGTGACTGAGGTACAATGCAAAGAAATATTTAAATTATGAGCGACATGATCACATCAGAACATAACACAAAATCCAGCGATAAAAGCCTAGAGGCAATGCGGCATTTTTCCGAACAATACGCCAAGCGTACTGGAACATACTTTTGTTCTGAACCTTCTGTTACCGCAGTTGTGATTGAAGGACTAGCCAAACATAAAGACGAACTAGGTGCGCCTTTATGTCCCTGTCGCCATTATGAAGATAAAGAGGCTGAAGTCCATGCCACATATTGGAACTGTCCCTGTGTGCCAATGAGAGAACGCAAAGAGTGCCATTGTATGTTGTTCCTCACCCCTGACAACGAGTTTGCTGGAGAAAAACAAGACATCTCTCTGGAAACAATTAAAGAAGTCCGAGACAGTATGGGATGAGCGAAACCATCCCCCAAGAGTTTTGGCAAGGCGTAGAACAGTTCAATTCTGGTCAGTTCTATGCCTGTCATGACACTTTAGAGGCTTTATGGATTGAAGCCAGTGAACCAGAGAAAACCTTTTATCAAGGCATTCTCCAAATTTCTGTCGCACTGTATCATTTGGAAAATCGAAACTGGCGAGGTGCAGTTATTCTACTGGGAGAAGGCGGCAATCGCTTACGGCGTTACCCATCTAGTTACGGCGGCGTTGATGTAGATGAGCTATTGAGTCAGAGCGCAGCATTGTTGACGACATTACAACAAATAGGGCCAGATAAGATTACATCTGGCGATATTGTTGAAAATAAGGTCTTATCTTTGCCTAAAATTGTGCTGGCTACTGATTAGACATCTGGTAAATTAATTATGCGTTGTCCGAAATCCTTGGTAGGCACAATTCATAAATTGTGCCTGCGTCATTTTTACTCGGATGTCAATTACCTGAAACCTTGAGGTTAGGGGTAGCGTCACTATTTCAGCCAGTAGTTATCGGAAATCACTCCAGATTGTATATTTCATAATCTGGATAAAGTACTTGAGATAATTAGAATGCCAGCTGAAATCCCGAATCCCCAATTGCTATGATGCCCTGCTATCAATTGCCCATGTCACAGTTCCGTCGCTTTGGATTAGCTTTAATGCTGCCAGTTGCACTATTGGGCACTTTTGCCTTCCCTACCCAACTGCAAACCGCTACTGCACAAACATCTAAAGACAATCGTCCCCTCACTATCCGCGCTGATGTGCAAGAATATGATGCTAAAAATCAAGTAATCACCGCTCGCGGTAACGTGCAAATGTTGTATCCTTCTCGTCAGCTTCAGGCAACATCTGCCCAAGCACAGTACTTTAGTAAGGAACGCCGAATTGATTTCAGTGGCAACGTCTATATTTTGCAACAGGGCGGTAACAGTATCCGGGCAGAGAAGGTAACGTATTTAATTGATGAAGGGCGATTTGTTGCTTTACCTCAATCCAACCGTCAGGTAGAGTCTATCTACATGATCGAGGAATCAGATAATGCTGCGACACCCGCCCCATCTGTGCCACAAACACCACCTTTGAAGCCTTCTAATTAGCATTTACCACCAAGAAAGGGTGCTTCCAGCGTGAAAATTGTTTTAGAGAATATTCACAAATCTTACGGCAAGCGAGTAATTGTCAATCGTGTCAATCTTTCTGTTGGTCAGGGCGAAATCGTTGGTTTACTAGGCCCCAATGGGGCTGGTAAAACGACGACTTTTTACATTGCCACAGGTTTAGAAAAACCCAATCAAGGAAAAGTTTGGCTGGGTAATTTGGATGTTACAGGAATGCCAATGCACAAAAGGGCACGATTGGGTGTTGGCTATCTAGCGCAAGAACCAAGTGTTTTCCGCCAACTCTCGGTACAAGATAATATTTTGTTGGTGCTGGAGCAAACCAATGTGCCACGACGGGAATGGTCAAGACGACTCACAACTTTACTGCGGGAGTTTCGGCTGGAAAAATTAGCTAATAGTAAAGGAATTCAACTTTCTGGTGGTGAGCGACGGCGGACGGAATTAGCAAGGTCTTTAGCTGCTGGACAAGAAGGTCCAAAATTTTTGCTTTTGGATGAACCCTTTGCGGGGGTTGATCCGATCGCAGTCTCAGAAATTCAGCACATTGTCGCACAACTGCGCGATCGCGGTATGGGAATCTTAATTACAGATCATAATGTCCGTGAAACCCTCGCCATCACCGATCGCGCTTATATTATGCGCGAGGGACAAATCCTCGCTTTTGGCGGTGCTGACGAACTCTACAGTAATCCCCTCGTGCGGCAATATTATTTAGGGGATAATTTTCAAGCCTAAATTCACAATTATTTAGTTAATAACTTAAAAACCTATTTTTATATTTAATTTTAATTATAAATTTATTAATTTATTCGATTCTGCTTTATCAGCCATTGAGAATTAAACTTTGATACTAAATACAGTAGTTTGCAATTAACAGAGGTAAAGAACTTAGACTTCAAAACCAAATTATGAAGACTATTTTACTTCTGCCCCCTGCTCCCCTGCCCCCTGCCTTCTTCCTTCTGCCTTCACCAGGGTTGTCAATATTTAACTGTTCAAATTTTTTATGATATCAAAGAAGTTTACGCCTTCCTACAATCTCGGTTCGCTGCTACCTTTTACGATCATGGATCGTTACCTTACCAGCGAATTGATCGCGCCGTTTTTCTTTGGTGTCGGAGCTTTTTCATCACTTGGTGTCACTATTGATGCTGTATTCGATCTAGTTAGAAAAATCGTAGAATCTGGGCTACCGATAGACATTGCCATTCAGGTTTTTTTGCTAAAGTTTCCCAACTTTATAGTTTTAGCCTTTCCCATGTCTACGCTACTAGCTACTTTGATGACCTACAGTCGTCTTTCTAGCGAGAGCGAACTAATTGCCCTGCGTGGTTGTGGAGTGAGCGTCTATCGCATAGTGCTAACTGCTGTGATGTTGAGTCTTGTAGTCACAGGAATGACATTTGTATTCAACGAACAAATTGCACCAGCAGCAAATTACCAAGCGGGGGTAACTCTGGATAAAGCCCTGAAATCAGATAAGCCAGCTTTTAAACAGCAAAATATTTTCTATCCTGAATACCAGGATATTACACAACCGGATGGCTCTAAGAATAGGATATTGACACGCTTATTTTACGCCGACCAATTTGATGGTAAGCGGATGACAGGTTTGACGATTATAGACCGTTCCACCAAAAATCTGAATCAAATTGTAGTATCAGAATCTGCCCAGTGGAATCCTTCTCAAAATATTTGGGATTTTTACAACGGTACGATCTATTTTGTTGCAGCCGATCGCTCTTATCGCAACATTGTCAGATTTGAACACCAACAACTGCAACTACCGCGCACGCCATTAAGTTTGGCAGAAAAAAGCCGAGACTATGGTGAGATGAATATTGCTGAAGCACTAGATCAACTACAAGTGGAATATCTTGGTGGCGATCGCCAAAAAATTCGTAAACTCGAAGTGCGGATTCAACAAAAAATCTCCTTGCCCTTTGTATGCGTGGTTTTTGGCTTGGTAGGTGCAGCGATGGGAAGCATACCCCAGAGAACTGGAAGAGGTACCAGCTTTGGGATTAGCGTTGTAGTTATTTTTTCGTACTACTTAATTTTCTTTATTAGTGGTGCGATCGCGCAAGCAGGTGCCCTCTCTCCCTTTATGGGGGCTTGGTTGCCCAACTTTCTTTTCTTGGGAATAGGTTTATTCCTCTTGATACGAGTTGCCAAACGTTGAGGGGGAATGGGGAGTAGAGAGCAGGGGAGGCAGGGGGCAGGGGGGCAGGGGAGCAGGGGAAGAATTCGTAACTCCTAACTCTTCACTCGGAACTGTTTTGCCCAATGCCCAATGCCCAATACTTCGACTGCGCTCAGTACAAGTTCCCAATTTCCAATTTCCAACTTCAATTACGGATGATAATTTCGGCATTCCGGTGCATTTGGGTTTTCCTTGCAATATTCTTCAAAAGAGACTTTAGCTGATACCATCCCCTCAGCTTTTTGATGAGCAGCTTCTGCCTGGAGTTCTTCTACCTCATCCCAAGCGGCTGCACAGGCTTTTGAATAAGCACCTTGTTCAGTGCAAATAGCGCGAGACTGTTGAATTGCTTTTTGAATTCTCTCCTCCAGCAGTAGCGCTTTTGGCGCTTCCACAAAGTCGCTTTTGGTCAAAATGTCGGTAATCGAGATGATACCTAACAGCTTGCCTTGAATCACAGGTGCCCGATGAATACCAGTGTTAGCAAATAACCGTGCTACATATTCCACACCCAAATCAGGATTTACCACAATGCAGGGCTTGCTCATAATCTCGTAAACCCACACTTGCTTTGGATCTTTACCGTAGGCTGTTACCTTATAGACAATATCTGTTTCTGTGACAATGCCATAAGCATCATTCTCATGGCGAATATCTACAACTAGCGCCCGCAATTTTTTTTCCTTCATCAGCACCACTGCTTCAGCAACAGTCGCTGAACCGCGAATGGTAACTACATCTTTGGTCATGATATCTTCAGCTTTCATCATTGCTGTAGTCTCCTGGTTAATAGTACGGTGCGGTACAGCGCCCTCAGACCCGGATTTCTCACGATACTGTAGGCAGAGGGAGAAGAGGAGTGTGGGGAGTGTGGGGAGTGTGGGGGGAAAGACTTCTTCCCCATCCTCCCACACCTTCCACACCCCTTGATTTCTCACTTGTGAGAAATCAAGGTCAGAGGCGTATATATCGAAGCATTGCAGCCTACAGTTTGCTAACTAGAAAGTAAAAAAGTCGAACTTTTGTGCAGCTACAACAATAAACTTAGAGCAACTGTCAACTCGTGATGTTATCCAATGTGACCAATGCCCAAAAACCAACCATAAATTGCCATAACTTTCTAGAAAATCTTGCCAAACCACTCCAGCCGCTAAAAAGTAAATTTTTGACTGTTACATATCTATTGGTAATGACTAATAACTGATAGAGAAGTTAGGATAAAATCACGATCCAACTTTAGTTGAGATATTTTCTGTTAAGGAAAGTAAAAGCATTAAACAGCAGCGCCTTCAGTTTCCGTCAAATTTTCCCGATTCCGAGTAAATTTCAATTACCAATCCCATGCCACATCGTCATTATCCTCCCGCCTACTTACGCTATCTCAGAGCCAGGTTATGGAATCTAGGGCGACCTGGTTTTTGGGTAACTGCAATTTTTTTATCTGTAGTAGGGCTAGTAACCTGGGAATACTGGTCCAATCCAGATATTTTCGTTTATAAGCAAAAAAACAAAGTTACTTCACAAACCCCTACTGATTCCTCACTATCAGCAGAAAACAGAGCCATTGCAGCCGATATTGATAACCTGCCAGTTTTATTTAATGACTTTGAGCAAGCAACTCTCTCATTAACGGCAAATACTCCCAAGGAAAAAACTGAGGCAAAAAACAGCAAAAGTTTATTAGAGGATGTAATTAACAAACAAAAGTCTGCTAGTGATGCCAAATTAAATCCTACTTTAGGTGTTAATGGCGACACCCCCCCCGTCCTGAAAAATCCTTTTGTCGTACAAACCGAAAATTTATTGCGGACTGGGACAGTTGATAATAATAATCAGTTTCTAGGTATCAAAACTTTAACTGGGGCATCTGAACCAACAGACGGGGAACAGACATCCTCTAACCTGGGAATTGGATTCACCAATCAAACCAATAAGAATCAAAATTCTGCCTCTATCAGCCCTCTGCAAGCAATACTCAATCAATCCACAAATCAGAAGCTGTCTGGCTTTAATGGTACTACTGCAACTCAGACAAATGCTTTGGGCCGAGCATCTGAGCCAGGAACAACGTTAATGCCACCCATAAATAGCTTATCCAGTCAGAATTCTCTACCAAGTGCTGGTTTGAACACAGGGACAGGCTACACCTCAACGGGTAGGAACTTGCAACAAAATCCCTACAGTAACTTAAATAATGGTCAGGTATTACCCAATAATGGGTTAAATACTGGTGCAGGTTATACGAACTTGCAGCAAAATCCCTACAATAATTTAAATAACGGTCAAGTAGTGCCTAATGTAGCACCAGGAACGCTTCCAGTCAGACCAACTAATATTGCACCTTACTCTAGCCAGATTCCGGGTCAAAGTGTTGTCACTCCCACAAACCCTATGGGATATGCGAATTATGGCTTGCAGCAGCCGGCACAACCACCACAGTCTAATTATGGAAATTATGGCTTGCAGCAGCCGACGCAATCACCACAGAATTATGGGAATTATGTGCAGCAGCAGCAACCAACACAATCCAATTCCTTATATCTTCGCCAGCTGCGAGACAAGTATAGAAGTCCGGGTCAAAACTGATTATAAGCAGGTCGCTTAACTGGATAAAGTCTAACTAAGGTGATTGTGGACTATTTTGAATAATTGGAACTTCTGGTGTTTCAGGTTGTCGCTGTTGTCGTTGTAAATACTTACTCAATACATAAGCCATATCTCCACGGGTAACGGGTTTTAGTGGAGAAATATTGCCTTGAGCATCTGTGTTGAGAAATCCTTCTGTAGCTACTGTAGCGATCGCTTTTCTAGCCCAAGTTGGGATAGACTTTTCATCTGGATGTGAAGCCAGAATCTCATTTACAGCCTCATCAGGAAACTGAAATACACCATAAGCTTGAGCGAAAATAGCAAGAGCCTCCGCCTTTGTCACCTTTTGATTAGGGAAAAACTCATTACCCCGATAGCCTTTCATGATGTCAGTTTTTAAGACTGTCTGTATATCATTAAATGCCCAATAAGAACGAGGGACATCTGGAATCGTCAAATTTGCTTTGTTAACAGCTTCTCTTTTATCAAGCCGAAATGCTTTTACCATAATCGACGCTAATTCTGCTCTGCTCACTAACCTTTCTGGATAAAACTTGCCATCTGAAAAGTTGGTCATCCATTTTGCAGCAATTACCTGTTGAATAGAATCAGATGAGGTTCCAGAAGTCGTTTCTGGGACTTGAGCAATTGCTGGTAAATTTTGTAGTAGTGCTACTAAAGATAGAGTAATTGAAAGCTGACGCATCATCATAAGCACTTTTAGCTACTAACGTGAATTTAAAAAACTACGTTACTGAGGTTAACGCAAAATTTGGTGTTCTTAATAACCTGTAACTCAGCTAGTGACGAATTTAGGCTGGGCAATGTTGCGTAGCTACGAGAGTGTAGCTTTAAAAATTAGGACTGTGTTCAGAATCCCAGCACTTCCCATCATTCCAAACTCTATTGGTGCGTTCACATTCTGATTTATCGTTAATCCAAGGAATTGAAGTAGGGTAATTCAAGTTAGTTAGAGGAGTCAGTGAAGACGATGCAACAGAAAATATAGTGTAGCTACAAGCCGATAGAATCATTAAAAATACTATGACAAACAAGGTATTGGCAGGAGTCCAAAAAGGATATAAACCTTTTTCAGAGCGTAAACGTGTTTTAGAACGACGTTCTGAACCTGCTAGCAACACCAAATAAAACCTTAATCCGGGAATTGGTACTGAAACTCTTATGTCTAAAGAATGACGAGTCCAAACACGAGAGTTAAAAACCCTTTTGATGGCTTCTAATTGCTCTACTGTGAAGGTATTTGACACTTCTGGGGCGATCTCAGCGACAAGTTTCTCGAAGGTAAGACCAGTATGCTGTGGCGTTGCCATAGGTTACAGTATATTAATATACCATCTTTCTACATGAGCAATCTCCTCTCTTCCGGACACTACGATGTTTTATTTTTTACAAGTTACTAATAAAAGAAGCAGAAATTAGCAAAAACTTGTTTTTTACCTTTCATCTTTTGATGTTATCTGCCCACTACTATGGACTATAGTCAGTTTTTCAGGAGTTTTGGGAATGACAGGAACAGATCCCGTAAAGTTGATGAAGCAAGAAGTTGGCAAAGCCGCTGCCGCCCTAGTAAAATCGGGTTCTATCGTCGGGTTGGGTACGGGGTCAACTACAGCATATACAATTCAGTTTTTAGGCGATCGCCTCAAGTCTGGTGAACTCAAAGATATCATTGGCATACCTACCTCGTTTCAATCAGAAGTGCTGGCGAAGCAGTATGGTGTCCCTCTCGCAACCTTAGATTCTATTGACCACATCGATATTGCTATTGATGGTGCAGATGAAGTTGATCCGCAGAAGAATTTGATTAAAGGCGGTGGTGCAGCACATACCCGCGAGAAAGTCGTAGACTACCTGGCAGAACAGTTTATCGTCGTGGTAGATAGTGGTAAATTAGTAGATCGCTTGGGTTCTAGTTTTGCTGTACCCGTGGAAGTGATTCCAATGGCAATTACTCCTGTAACCAATGCCATTAAAAAACTCGGTGGAAAACCAGAACTCCGTATGGGTGTAAAAAAAGCTGGCCCAGTGATCACTGACCAAGGTAACTTTGTCTTAGATGTCAGATTTGACTCTATTGAAGATCCAGTCAGCCTAGAAAAAACATTGAATAACATTCCCGGTGTTCTGGAAAATGGTATTTTTGTTAACTGTGTCGATTTAGTTTTGATTGGTGAAGTCAAAGATGGTCAGCCATTAGTGCGGCAACTGTAACCTGGATTTCTCACAAGTGAGAAATGAGCGTGAGTGTGGGGGGTGTGGGTAGTGTGGGGAGAAAGAGGAGGAATTGAATAACCGCACATCAATGAACGCTGCATTGCCTCCCACACCTCCCACACTCCCCACTCGAACCACACAATACGTGAGAAATTCGGGTGTAAGAGTTATAGATTTTGGATTTTAGATTTTAGAGACATCTAAAATCCCAAATTACAGCACTTCCGTCTGTTATAAGGTACACTAGATTAAAATATAAATATTTTTAAATGAAGTCATACTCTGTCGATTTTCGAGAAAAAATAGTTGCGGCACATCTTCAGAAAAACATCTCAA
>NZ_JACJSF010000061.1 GCF_014698035.1 Desmonostoc muscorum FACHB-395 | reverse complement strand
TTGAGATGTTTTTCTGAAGATGTGCCGCAACTATTTTTTCTCGAAAATCGACAGAGTATGACTTCATTTAAAAATATTTATATTTTAATCTAGTGTACCTTATAACAGACGGAAGTGCTGTAATGATGAAAAATCATGGAATAATGATGAAAAATCATGGAATAATGATGAAAAATCTCGGTTACAACGCTACAACCAAGCAATTCAAATTGATCCAAATAATTACAAACTTTATATTGATCGAGGTGAATCACGCTATTTCTTAAAGGACAAAAAAGGAGCTTTGCAAGACTACAATAAAGCAATTGACCTTGAACCTAAAAGTTATTCTGCCTACAAAAAGCGCGCTGAACTTCGGAATAATTGGGGTTTTGGGGATAAACGGGATAAACAGGGTGCTTTGCAAGACTACGATAAAGCAATTGAGTTTGAACCTGAACCTTCCTGGTCTTCTTACAGCGAACGCGCTAAATTACGGAGTGAATTAGGGGATAAACAAGGTGCTTTACAAGACTACAATAAAGTAATTGAGCTTGAACCTAAAAAGTATTTTGGTTACATCGATCGCGCTAGATTACGGAATGAATTAGGGGATAAACAGGGTGCTTTACAAGACTACAATAAAGTAATTGAGCTTAAACCTGAAGAAATTGTTTTAGCTTACGCTTACAGCGATCGCGCTACATTGCGGAGCGAATTAGGCGATAATCAAGGAGCATTACAAGACTCTAACATAGCAATTAAGCTTGCACCTGAATTTAGTAATGCTTATAACAATCGAGGTGTTGCTCGCGACAATTTAGATGATAAACAGGGAGCTTTACAAGACTTTAATAAAGCGATTCAGTTAAACGCAAAAAATGCTACTGCCTACTTTAATCGAGCTTGGGTTCGCGATGACTTAGGAGATAAGCAAGCTGCAATTAAAGATTGGCAACAAGCTGCTAACCTTTATTTACAAAAAGGGGATACAAAAAAATATTTAGAGACAATAGAGAGAATTAAATTGATTCAATAGTCAATTCTAGACTGGCACTTAAGGCTACAAAGGGGCGGGCAAGATGCCCACCCCACAAGAAAGAGAGAATGTCATGAGTGAGATTATTCAGGGAGTTGCCAAAAGAAGGGGTAATTTTCTGGGCTTGATGATAGTCCTGCTTTTACAGGATTTTGTCTGATATATTCCCAATATTGTTGAAACTCTTGGTCATTCCTAACAATACGGTCATATCTTTCATCTTGCCAAACTGTTCCTATATGTTTCATCACTTTGGGAATTTGTTTAGAACTATAACCTTTAATACTTTTCATAATGCTACTCAATGACCAAAACTCATTTTCCGATTTGAGTAATGGCTGAATGAGCAGATGCACATGATTTGTCATGACCACAAGGACAAATATTCGATATCTATTTTTATCAAAAAACAAACAGGAATTAAAAACTATTTCTCTAGCTTCCAGGTTAAGTTCTAACTTTTCCCAAGTATTAAAGGTAATGAAATAAACCGCCCCATCTAATTCCCAATGAGGTAATCTTCTCTGAAAAATTTTCAACTTTGGCTCTTGCATTCAATATAATATTTCTAATTTTTCTATAACTTTTCTTGTGGGGTGGGCATCTTGCCCGCCCCTTTCTCTCTTTTTCCCACCCAAAACCCAAAAAAAAACCCCCACCTTGCGGCAGGGGATTTTTATTACTTATCTACAAAACTAGCAGCCGAATTAACCGAACTTACCAGCAGTAGAAGCAATCAAGAACGCGGCGTAAGTCACGATGTAGCCAACTGTGAAGTGAGCTAGACCAACTACACGAGCTTGAACAATGGACAGAGCAACGGGCTTGTCTTTCCAGCGAACTAGGTTAGCCAGAGGAGTGCGTTCGTGTGCCCAGACAAGGGTTTCAATCAACTCTTGCCAGTAACCTCTCCAGGAGATTAAGAACATGAAGCCAGTAGCCCAAACTAGGTGTCCAAATAGGAACATCCAAGCCCAGACAGACAGGTTATTCACGCCGTAAGGGTTGTAACCGTTAATCAACTGAGCAGAGTTAGCCCAGAGGTAATCGCGGAACCAGCCCATGAGGTATGTAGAGTTCTCATTGAACTGAGCTACGTTGCCTTGCCAAACACCGAGATGTTTCCAATGCCAGTAGAAGGTCAACCAACCAATGGTGTTGAGCATCCAGAATGTAGCGAGGTAGAAGGAATCCCATGCTGAGATATCGCAAGTACCGCCACGACCGGGGCCGTCGCAAGGGAAGGCATAGCCGAAGTCCTTTTTATCGGGCATCAGCTTAGAACCACGGGCATCCAAAGCACCTTTGACCAAGATCAAGGTGGTGGTGTGCAGACCTAGAGCGATCGCATGGTGTACCAAGAAATCGCCAGGGCCAATTGTCAAGAACAGGGAGTTAGTACCAGCATTAATGGCATCTAACCAACCTGGCAACCAAACGTTAGCGTAGTTAGGCCATGCTGTGTAAGCAATACTATCGGGGTTAGATAGCAAAGTATCTAAACCGTACAGCACCTTACCGTTAGCAGCTTGGACGAATTGAGCAAATACTGGCTCAATCAAGATTTGCTTTTCAGGAGTACCGAAAGCAACTACTACGTCGTTGTGTACGTACAGACCAAGGGTGTGGAAGCCCAAGAAAAGGGATACCCAGCTAAGGTGGGAAATAATCGCTTCTTTGTGCTTCAGCACGCGGTCAAGTACGTTGCCTTTATTTTGTTCTGGATCGTAGTCACGTACCCAGAAGATTGCTCCGTGAGCAAAAGCACCAAGCATCAGGAATCCAGCAATATACTGGTGATGCGTGTACAACGCTGCCTGAGTTGTGTAGTCCTTCGCAATAAATGCGTAGGAAGGCATGGAGTACATGTGCTGCGCTACCAGGGAAGTAACAACACCTAGCGCTGCTAAGTGCCAACCCAATTGGAAGTGCAGGGAGTTGTTGTAGGTGTCGTAGATACCTTGGTGAGGTAGGTTGAACGGGCCTTCAACAGGAATGCCGAAGAAACTCTTGGCATTTAATGCTTCTTTGAGACTGTGACCAATCCCAAAGTTTGTCCGGTACATGTGACCAGCAACAATGAATAAAACTGCGATCGCTAAGTGGTGATGAGCTATGTCAGTCAGCCACAAAGCTTCTGTCTGGGGATGGAAACCACCCAAGAAACTCAGAATTGCAGTTCCTGCACCTTGCGATGTCCCGAAGATATGTCCAGGAGTGTCAGGGTTTTGAGAGTAAACACCCCAGTTGCCTGTAAAGAATGGTGTCAAACCAGCTGGGTGGGGTGGGGTATTCAGGAAGTTATCCCAACCTACGTGCTGACCGCGAGCTTCGGGGACAGCAACGTGAATTAAGTGACCAGCCCAAGCCAATGAACTAACACCAAACAAACCTGCTAAGTGGTGGTTTAGGCGATGTTCAGCGCTCTTAAACCATGCCAAGCTAGGACGGTACTTGGGTTGCAAGTGCAGCCAACCAGCAAACAGTAATACAGCAGCGAATAATAGCAAGAACACTGAACCGTTGTACAGTTCGCCGTTATTCCGCATACCGATGGTATACCACCAATGGTAGAGACCAGAGTAGGTAATGTTTACCGGATTACTAGCGCCCGCTTGGGTAAAAGCTTCGATCGCTGGTTTACCAAAGTGGGGGTCCCAAATCGCATGGGCGATGGGACGGATGTGAAGGGGATCTTTAATCCACTGTTCAAAGTTACCTTGCCAGGCCACGTGGAACAGGAGGCTGGATGCCCACAGGAAGATGATTGCCAAGTGACCGAAGTGAGTTGCGAAAATCTTTTGGTAAAGATTTTCTTCCGTCATGCCATCATGGGTTTCAAAATCGTTGCCTGTAGCGATCGCATACCATATCCGACGAGTCGTCGGGTCCTGTGCGAGATCCTGGCTAAATTTCGGAAATTTTGTCGCCATAGGTTTAATAAATCCTCTGACCTTTAGCCATCAAATATCAGCGTCTAGAGTCCTGAGTTCTGAGTCCTGAGTTCTGAGTTTTGACTCAGCACTCAGTACTCAGCACTCAATAACTGATTGCTACCCTACTGAAAGGATGTGTGCATGGAAGAATGCCCAAGTTGTGGCAATTCCTCCCAAGAGGTAGTGAGCTACCCCTACAGCCCGACCCTGAATAATACTCAGAGCGCGAGGCTGAATTGCTGGTGCTACCTTCAGTTTGTTATGCGCCCAAACAATGGACTCAATCAGTTCTTGCCAGTAGCCGCGACCACTGAACAGGAACATCAAGCTGAATGCCCAGACAAAGTGAGCGCCTAAGAAGAGTAGACCATAGGCAGATAGCGCGCTGCCATAGGAATTGATGACTTGTGTAGCTTGTGCCCACAAGAAGTCCCGTAACCAACCGTTGATGGTAATAGCACTTTGGGCAAAGTTGCCACCAGTGATGTGAGTCACAGTACCATCTGCATCTACGGTTCCCCAAACATCTGATTGCATCTTCCAACTGAAGTGGAAAATTACAATAGACAGGGAGTTGTACATCCAGAATAGTCCGAGGAATACGTGATCCCAACCAGACACTTGGCAAGTACCGCCACGACCAGGCCCGTCGCAGGGGAAGCGGAAGCCCAGGTTTGCTTTGTCTGGAATCAGACGAGAGCTACGGGCATACAGCACACCTTTGAGCAGAATTAGGACGGTGACGTGAATGGTGAAAGCGTGAATGTGGTGAATTAGGAAGTCGGCTGTGCCCAAAGCAATGGGTGCAGCTGCCACTTTACCGCCAACAGCCAAAATACCGCCGCCAAAGACATAGCTAACTGGTTCTAGGGCATTAGGTGCAGTTGTACCAGGAGCCAAGGCGTGGATATTTTGTATCCACTGGGCAAATACTGGCTGCAATTGAATCCCTGTATCAGAGAACAAGTCTTGAGGACGACCCAATGCACGCATTGTGTCGTTGTGGATGTAAAGTCCAAAGCTATGGAAGCCTAAGAAAATACATACCCAGTTCAGGTGAGAAATAATCGCATCACGGTGACGAATTACCCGATCCAATACGTTGTTTTGATTCACAACTGGATCGTAATCCCGCACCATGAAGATCGCAGCGTGAGCTGCTCCACCAACAATCAAGAAGCCACCGATCCAAATATGGTGAGTGAATATGCACAACTGTGTAGCGTAATCAGTTGCCAAATATGGATAGGGGGGCATCGCGTACATGTGATGCGCGATGATGATGGTCAGCGAACCCAAGAAGGCCAGGTTAGTAGCCAACTGAGCGTGCCAAGATGTGGTCAGGTTTTCGTAGAGACCTTTGTGACCTTCACCAGTGAAAGGACCTTTGTGGTTTTCTAGGATCTCTTTAATGCTGTGACCAATACCCCAGTTGGTACGGTATTGATGACCAGCAACGATAAAGAGAACTGCGATCGCTAAGTGGTGATGAGCGATGTCAGTCATCCACAAGCCGCCTGTTACTGGGTTCAGACCGCCCTTGAAGGTTAGGAAGTCAGCATACTGACCCCAGTTCAAGGTGAAGAAAGGTGCTAAACCAGCAGCAAAGCTGGGATACAACTCGGTCAACAAGTCTTTGTTCAAGATGAACTCGTGGGGCAAGGGGATGTCTTTGAGAGCAACACCTGCATCCAAAAGCTTGTTGGTCGGTGCGGACACGTGGATTAAGTGACCTGCCCATCCCAAGGAACCACAACCTAGCAATACTTGCAAGTGGTGATTCAGCATCGACTCCACATTCTGGAACCATTCCAGTTTGGGAGCGCGTTTGTGGTAGTGGAACCAGCCGGCAAATAAGAATAAGCCTGCTAATACCAAGCCACCGATCGCAGTTACATAAAGCTGGAAGGAGTTTGTAATCCCCCAACCACGCCATACTTGGAACAAACCGGAGGTGATTTGAATACCGTGGAAACCACCGCCAACATCACCGTTTAAAATGTCTTGTCCAACAATGGGCCAAACGACTTGAGCGCTAGGCTTAACGTTCAACGGGTCACTTAGCCAAGCTTCGTAGTTAGAAAACTTCGCGCCGTGGAAAATCATCCCGCTCAACCAAACCATCACTACGGCTAGGTGGCCGAAGTGGGCTGAGAATATCTTGCGGGATATGTCTTCTAAATCGCTTGTATGTGTATCAAAATCATGGGCGAGTGCGTGCAGGTTCCAAATCCATGTGGTGGTTTTGGGACCTCTGGCTAAGGATCTGTCAAAGTGTCCAGGTTGCGCCCATCTCTCGAATGAGGTTGGAACTGGATCATTATCGACGATTACTCTTGCCTTCTTTTCCTCTCGCTCCGGAGGACTTATTGTCATTTGACCTCCTCTCTTGATAAGGAATGAGGAATCATGAATACCACAAAGTGAACCATTACCGCATACTCAGAATTTTACTGAAGCCGCGATGAAGACCCTATGTGGAGAGTTGTTTCTCGTTGAATTATAGAGTCTTCACCTGCACTTTGTTGGAGATATTTTAACAATAATTCAAACTTGGTGGAAAATTGCTGAAATTACCGTCTTATCTGCCTTTTAACTTCAAACTATTTGTCTAAAAGTCAATAGATTAACCATTTTAATTTACAAAGAATAACAATTCGTAAGTTTTATGATTTTGCTGTATACACTCGATTTCCAGCTTTTACTGCTATTACTCATGAACATTTGTGTCATATTTCCATTGCTGTAAGTAAAAAGCTGTAAAAAGTATGACTTGTTTTAAAATTTACTGAAATAGACACAGAAAAACTTAGGGAATGTGAGGTAGATTTCACCTTTTGGGCTATAGTGCCAGATGACAGTTTGAGCGAAAATAATCTGTCAATTGTCGAAGACTATCACTGGGTGCAACGCATGAACTCGTGGCAGAAAAGGGTGTTAGAGAAGCTCCTCCCTGAGAGGTTCCCGATTCTCAGGTGGATAATGACATTGGTGCTGGTATTAAGCTTGACCAGTTGCGGTGAGAAAGCCGATAGCCAGGAAGTATCTACTGGTTATAGAGAAAACCCTCCACAGATTTCTCAAATTTCAAAGCAATTTTCGGAAGTTTCCCCACCATCTGTTATCCAAGCACTGCGTCCAAGTTTGGAGGTGTATCAGCCACAAGTGGCAATTCTGACTCCAAGACCTGATGAAGTTTTCCAAAATAATAAAGTTACAGCCAGTTTTCAGGTTAAGGATCTACCAATATTTAAAGACCCACAATTACAACTGGGGCCACATCTCCATGTAATTCTGGATAATCAACCTTATATTCCTGTTTACGACCTGAATCAACCCTTGGTTTTACCAGAGTTGTCTCCAGGTACTCATACCCTGCGCGTCTTTGCCTCTCGTCCTTGGCATGAAAGCTTTAAGAATGAAGGGGCTTATGCCGAGACAACATTTCACGTCTTTACCAAAACTGACGACAATAACCCAGATGCCAAATTACCTCTGCTAACTTACAGCCGTCCCCAAAGTAGCTACGGGGCAGAGCCAATCTTACTAGACTTTTATCTCACTAACGCTCCCCTGCACCTCGTTGACAAGGAAAACACTAACGAAGGATTTAGTGATTGGCGCATCCGCGTCACAATTAATGGTGAAAGCTTTGTTTTCGATCGCTGGCAGGCAGTTTATCTTAAAGGCTTCCAAACTGGTAAAAACTGGATAAAGCTAGAATTTCTCGATAATCAGGGAAATCCTCTCAAAAATGTCTTCAATACCACAGTGCGAGTCATTGACTTCCAGCCAAAGGGTAAAGATACTTTGTCGAAAATTGTGAGGGGAGAACTCACAGCAGATGAGGTACGTGGCATTGTAGACCCGAATTATAAACTTACACCTACGCCTTCTGTTGAAAAAACACCTCAAATCCAACCGAAGCTAGAAAAGCAGCCTCTTCCTGAAACTGAAGCTCCAAAAGAATCTAAAACACAGCCAGAAGAACCAAAATTGGAAGTTCCAACGGTTGTACCATCTCCTACCTTATCCCCGACACCATCAGAAGCACAGCCAACGGTAACGCCGACTCCAGAATCAACGCCGCTACCTGAAAAAGTTGCGCCCCAGCCAACTAAACCTAAAGTTGACGGATTTTTTAACCGTCGGGCGGGTAAGACACCTACTCCAGAAGTAACATTTGAGCCATCTCCTAGTTTGCCACCTGCATTGCCAGAGATTATTGAGTCTCCAGCACCAGAAATAATTACGCCAACACCAGAACCACAACCAGAGGTAACGCCAACTCCTGAATCAACACCGTCAACTGAAAAAGTTACGCCTCAGACAACAAAATCTAGATTTAGCGGATATTTTAAGCGTCGAACGAGCAAGACACCTACTCCAGAAATAACAGTTACGCCATCTCCGAGTTTGCCACCTGCACTGCCAGAGATTATTGAGTCTCCTGTAGCAGAACCACAGCCAGAGGTAATACCAACCCCTGAATCAACGCCGTTACCTAAAATAAGCGCTCCCGAAGCAGAAAAACCGGAATCAAGCAAAGACACTCAACTGTAAATCTTGCGCTAAAGCCTCAACAAATGCGATCGCACCTACAGGATTTCCTATATCATCCAACCCAGGGCTGTAGCAAGCGATCGCTCCCTCACCTGGGACTATTGCGGCAAGTCCACCACCAATCCCTGATTTCATCGGTACACCAATCCTCACTGCAAAATCGGCAGAAGCTTCATAAAGTCCACAAGTTAACATCACAGCATTGACAATCCGGCGATTCTGTGATTTCACTAACCCACTTTCACAAGCTAGAAGTTTTCCTAACAGAGCTAAATCTTCAACTCGCCCAGAAATACAACATATTTGCTCATAAGTGTCAAGTGCTATTTCAAGATTTTCTAAATAACCTGTTTCGCTAAGATAGTTTGCGATCGCTTCATTGGCTGTTGAACGGGTTAATCGCACTGAAGCCAGCATTACTTCATCTAAACTGAGTTGGCAACCTGCTAATTGGTTAAGCCATTGGCAAAATAAGAGAGTGCGTTGGGTAGCATCCTTTCCTGGTAACTTATCAGCAAGGGTGATTGCCCCACTATTAATCATCGGGTTACGGGGGCGGCCGCGATCGCTAACTAATTGTTCCAAAGAATTGAAGGGTGCATCCGATGGTTCAACACCAACCCAGGCAAAAACCGTTTCTGCGCCAAAATTTTCCAGCAGATAAAGTAGAGAGAATGTCTTAATAACGCTCATTAGCGGGAAGACACAAGCGGTATCTCCAAAGCTGATATTTTTCCCCGATTCACAGCAGATGTGAACTGCAAACCAACCAGGATCAGCCAAAGCTAATTGCGGAATGCGATTGATAACTCGTCCCTGTTTAGCCTGAATTTTAGCTTGTTCTACCCAAGCTGATAACTCCGTAGTAGTTAATTTTTCAAGTCCTTTCACAACAGATACACCCAAATTAAATTACGAATTACGAACTTGTACTGAGCTTGTCCTGAGCGTAGCTGAAATATTACGAACTACGAATTATTATGCTTCCCCGTGTAAGAGCGCCAGAATTACCACACAATTACTCTTGGTTCAATACCGACAAACCTTTGTCTCTTAAACAACTCAAGGGTAGAGTCATAATTTTAGATTTTTGGACATACTGCTGTATAAATTGTCTGCATATTCTGCCAAACCTGAAATATTTAGAACAGAAATATAAAGATAGTCTTACCGTTATTGGCGTTCATTCTGCCAAATTTGACAACGAAAAAGAAACAGAAAATATTTGCCAAGCTATCCTGCGCTACGACGTTGAACACCCAGTTATAGTTGACAGCAATTTTCGACTTTGGGAAGAATATGCTGTACGTGCTTGGCCTACATTAATAATTATTGATCCAGAAGGTTACGTGATTGGTCAGATTTCTGGAGAAGGAAACCGTGACACTTTAGACGAGTTGATTCAAAAATTAATTCAGCAACACCAAGATAAAGGCACAATTAATTTTCAAGAACTTAGTTTGATATTAGAAAAACAGCGCCAGCCATTAATTACTCCCCTAGCTTTTCCTGGTAAAGTTTTAGCTACCCAAGCGGGTTTGTTCATCGCTGATTCTGGACATCATCGCCTGATTATGAGTAGCTTCGACGGCGAGATTCTGCATTTGATTGGTACTGGAAAATCTGGCTTAACCGATGGTGCTTTTAATGAAGCGCAGTTTTTTGCACCACAGGGAATGGCTTATGATGCAGAAAATCAAATTCTTTATGTTGCTGATACAGAAAATCATACCCTGCGGCGAGTTGACTTGAAGCGTCAAGTTGTAAGTGCGATCGCAGGAACTGGAGAACAAAGCCGCAATATTCATCCTCATGGCGGTGTTGGTTTAGAAACTGCGCTAAATTCCCCTTGGGATTTAGTGAAAGTGGGAAATACTTTATTTATTGCAATGGCTGGGCCGCATCAAATCTGGGAAATGGATTTAGAAACTAGCATGATTAAAACTTATGCTGGTACTGGTGCAGAAGCTTGCGTTGATGGTTCACTTACTGAATCTGCCTTTGCTCAACCCAGTGGTATCAGCACCGATGGAAAAGAATTATATATCGCTGACAGTGAAGTTAGTTCAATTCGTGGTGTGGGAATTGTCGAACCGTATCAAGTGCGAACTGTTTGCGGTAGTGGGGGTTTATTTGGTTTTGGTGATGTTGATGGACAAGGTGAAGATGTTCGTTTACAACACTGTTTAGGAGTTGAATTTGCTCAGAATTTTATATGGGTTGCAGATACCTATAATCACAAAATTAAATTAGTTAGTCCTAGTGGCAATTGTCAAACAGTTTTGGGAGATGGTATTGCTGGTTTACAAGATGGACAAGGTAAGAATAGCCGATTTTTTGAACCTTCGGGATTGAGTGCTAGCAGTTCATATCTATATATTGCTGATACTAATAATCATGCTATCCGCCGTCTAGATTTGAATACCTTTGAGGTGACAACACTAGAGTTTTTTGGGTTATGTGCGCCGGATATTTGTATTCCGCCAAATTTATAGAATGATAATATGACGCAAAGGCACAAAGAAAAACTCTACGCCTCTGCTTGAGTTTTTAGCGGCTTTAATATCAGTATTATCACTAGATTAATATTAACAATTACCGATTAAAATAGCTAATTAATTTAAAGTATAATGCTGCTACTTCCTAATTTAAATTGACTACTGTGATTAATATGAACAAGACATACCAACTATTAGATTTTGATGCTGATGTTCTATTATTTAATAAAGATACATATATTGTTAGCAGATTTAAAGAGTTGATATCTCAAAATTTTATAGAAAAATTTAATACAACATTAGATAATGCTAATAGCACTATTTCAGGAAGTTTTCACAAGTTGTGCATAAACGAGGACAGCTTCCAATCTGAAGATATCACATGGCAATCTTCTAGTAAAGGTATAAACTGTCGAGTTTTCAAAGTTGGCTCTACAGACTGGCAATCAGGGAAACTAATAATAAAAGTATCTACAGAAATTATTTCTCCATGTATACAACATAAATTTGGTAAAGAAAATGGCAAACTGAACATTACTGTAGTGTTAGAATTTTATCCTGATAATCCTAATAAAACTGAATCACCTTTAGATGATCTTCGTAAAATGATACAAGCAACATGAATACTATCCTCCACATTACCAAACGCCAACAATGGGAAGACGCGAAAATACTCGGTAGCTATCGCGCTGATTCGTTAGAAAGTGAAGGTTTTATACATTGTTCAAAAGCAACGCAAATACTCAAAGTTGCAAAGAGATTTTTTAATAATCAAAAAGAATTGGTAATACTTTTGATTGATTCTGAGAAAGTACAAGCTGAAATTCGTTATGAAGAGGCTGAAATCGGCGAATTATTTCCTCACATTTATGGTGAGTTAAATGTTGATGCTGTGTATCAAGTGGTTGATTTTGAAGCTGGGGAAGATGGTTTGTTTGAGTTACCGCAAGAAGTTATGGATTTAGGATAACGTAGACGCGTCGGCTTGCCGCAGGCTACCGCAGAGGCGCGGAGAACACGGAGGAGAGATGGAGAGAATTTAAGCGATAGCTCGTTAGCTAGGGCGTTTACTACATCCAATTTGTTAAAATTCCCTTTTCGCTCATCTAAAATTTGAGTAAAAATGAAATCATTATTTAACAACTAACATCAGATGGTTACTCTTCAACTCAAACAAATTCGAGTTCCAGCAGGGCAAAGAATAATCCTGGAAGATGTGAGTTGGCAAGTATTTGAAGCGATTCTCAACGAGTTAGGAGAGCATCGTGGGAGTCGATTAGCATACAGCCAAGGAACACTAGAAATTATGGCTCCATTACCAGAACATGAGCGAGCTAAGGTAATTATCGGAGACTTAGTAAAAGCCTTGCTAGATGAACTCAATCTGAATTGGGAATCTTTAGGTTCAACCACCTTTAAGCGAAAAGATATAAGTGTAGGTATTGAACCTGATGATTGTTTTTACATTCAAAACTATCAACTAATGATTGGTAAAGACAAGATCGACTTAACGGTTGATCCTCCTCCTGATTTGGCGATTGAAATTGATGTCACCTCTAAAACCCAAATTAGTGCATATCAAGCGTTAAAAGTACCTGAAATTTGGCGATATGAAAGCAAAAATTTAGAAATTAACTTATTGCAAGGTGAGCAATATGTAAAGTCTCTCACAAGCGCCATATTCCCTGGTTTTCCTGTCAATGAAATAATTCCTCGGTTTGTGGAAATGGCACGAACCACAGGAACAAGTTCAGCACTTAGATCATTTCGACAATGGTTAAGAGAACAAAGACAAGACAGCTAGGATGAATAGAATTTACCCCTGTACAAACAAAATTTCAGTCCAAATTAAGGTTTTGAAACCCACCTCTTTCGGTTTAACTTGTGTAGACTAGGTTTCTAACCACCCAAATAAAGAGATTCCGCGCTTTACTTAAAGAACGGGGAATTAATAATCTAGAGCAATTGTGACCGAATTTAATTTACAAATCCAAGAAAATAGCGATGGCTGCGCCAACGCCAAGGGCGAACGCTTGTCTTCTCATATAGAGGATGCAGCACCTAGCATACTTCCCTCCAGTAATACGATAGACTGCACCGACACTAAAGGCGATCGCATTGACCGTTTCCTTTCCCAAGAATTACCAGATTTATCCCGTTCGCGCATCCAGCAGTTAATCGAACAGGGTAATGTCCAACTTAATGATAAAGTTTGCACTTCTAAGAAGATCAATGTCAAGCTAGGCGATCGCATCACTCTGGAAATACCAGAAGCACAACCCCTAGAATTGCTAGCAGAAGATATCCCGTTAGATATCCTCTACGAAGATGACCAATTACTTATTCTCAACAAACCCGCAGGTTTAGTTGTCCATCCCGCACCCGGTCATCCAGATGGCACACTGGTAAATGCTTTGTTAGCACATTGTCCCAATTTACCAGGGATTGGCGGAGTCCAACGTCCGGGAATCGTCCATCGATTGGATAAGGATACAACGGGAGCGATCGCGATCGCAAAAACAGAAGTTGCCCATCATCACCTACAAGCTCAACTCAAAGCTAAAACCGCACGCAGAGAGTATTTGGGCGTGGTTTACGGTGCGCCAAAAGTTGAGAGTGGCACAATAGACTTACCCATTGGTCGCCATCCACAAGACCGCAAAAAAATGGCTATTATGCCTATTGAACAAGGCGGACGATCTGCCGTCACTCATTGGCAAGTACTAGAACGCCTCGGTAATTTCACTTTAATCCGCTTCCAACTAGAAACTGGACGCACCCATCAAATACGTGTCCATAGCGCCAAAATGGGTAATCCCATTGTCGGCGACCCAGTTTATAGTTCTGGTCATTCAGTGGGCGTAAATTTGTCCGGTCAAGCACTACACGCTTGGCGACTAAGATTACAGCATCCCATATCCGGCGAGATGATTGAGGTGACAGCTACCCCTCCCACCCAATTTACAAAACTTTTGGAGATGCTAAAAAGACGAACTACACTTTAGCTCATCTCAGGCATACAAATCACTGTATTTTACAGACATAGGGCATTAAAAAAAAACCATTCCCAATGCCCATTCCCAATTCCCAATTCCCATTAACAACTAGCGTGCATCAGACATGGGATAGAGTCTGTTTCACTAGTTATACCTAAATGAAACTCCTACATAACCCAAGACTCATGCACGCTATAAAATGATCAAAGCGATGTACTAGACAGCCGCCGACCAAAAATTGTTACTTAATTCCAGCTAACTGGCGATAAGGTACAGACTTTTCGATATCGATGTTGAATGACGAGATTCTTTGTGGCGTATTGCCAGTTGCATTGACACTTTGTGCCATAGTCAAGAACAGAGCTGGATCGCCAGCTTTTGGCTTTTGCTCTTGTGGAAGGAATCTGCGTACTTCGACCTGCCAAATGATTTGGGGGAAACCCAGTTTGGCACGGTGGTAATCTTCGTATCGCGGAGATTTGATGTTAAATGGTAACTCGCCTGTAGATTGAGATGGCAGTATCCGACGGCGCTGATAGGGCACTGTGGAATATCCAAAATTGCTCAGGTACTCTTCAGTGTTGAGAACTTCATCAACAAAGCCTACAATACCCTTGGTAGCGACCACAATTGACCAAGCGATTTTTTCGCGCTCGTTGTATGGGTCACGTCCTAGAACGCGCTGAATTACTTGCTCAACAAAGCGGTAATTATTGTTGAGGTCGTAGAAGCTTTTCTTAAAGGTATTGGAAAGCACCAATCCACGAACAAAGTCTCGTACTGTAATTTGTCCATTACGGAGTTGAGACTCTAAATATGTTTCGCGATCGGCAGCAAAAGCATAAAAGAAAAGTTGACGATATGCTGCTTCGATCAGATCGCCTAAATCTGATGGAGACAGGATATTGTCTGTAGTAAAAATCCTGGGTTGTTCATCACCCGGTACTTCATATCCAGCGACACGCTGGTTTTGACTTGAAGGTTCATATTCTAACAGAGGAATTGCCATTCTAAAGCCTCCATGTTCTTAATTAAAGTTAACAACTTTAAATCACATATTAAGGGAGTAGTTGTATCAGAACCTCAGATTCTGATAAAATTTCACGAAACTTAACTAAGGGTGATTTTAAGTATTGGGTATGAAAAACGATTAGCACACTGGATTCAACCCATAGCTAATCAATAAAAAAAGTAGTGCAACTTCCAGCTTAATAGTTACTGTAAATGACTAAAAAATTTTATTCACATATTTCAGATTAGAAGATTGAGTTTCACTTTTTTTAACTGAAGCAATAAAATTTAACATTTAGCAAAAGAAATTAATGGAAGATTGGGCATTGGGAAGAGGACTTGGGGACAAGGAGAATTGGGGACAAGGGGAAAGACTTGTTTCAAGTTCTCACCTCTTGTCCCCTCGTCCCCTGCTCCCCTGCTCCCCTGCTCCCTGCCCCCTGCCTCCCCTGCCCTCTTTCCCCCTCAACGACCTATCCAAAATTCCAGAGGATCTATGGTTGACTTACAGTAAGGCCAGCTACGCAAAGTTGCTTCCATTCCTTCCTCCCAGTAGGGTGGTTCTAATCCCAGCCCTAAACATAGATGCGAGAGGATGCTAGCAAACTGCTGATTGTGACCAAAGTCTCCTAGATGGGCATGGGCGTATTCATGGACGACTACACCAAACCAGTCTTTAGGTGCAACTCGACCAACATCTACCATAATAGTGATTGGATTTGTGAGAATATTGCACAGCCCGTCTATGCCAAAAGATTGAGCTATGGGGACTGCAAAAATTTGGATGTGGCGACGCTCTTGCGGATGAAAGCACTCATGACAAACTTCTAAGTAGGCGTTGATCTGAGCGTTTACGGTGTTAATATTTTCGCCAATCCAAGTACAAATGGGGATGCGATCGCGCAGGTTATCGAACACATCCACCATCCCCGGCTCTAGGGCAAGTCTCTGCACCCGATGCAGATAATCTTGCCCACGAGTAAAAGCATCACTTTGCTTGAGATAATTCACCAACCCAGAACTGAATAAAATTGTCTTTTTTCTACATCTTGCACTTGTGCGGATGTCACCTGTTCTGTGCCGGAAACCTCAACAGAACTTTCGATGCGGCTTTCAGTACAAAACGATGCCGTACTGAAGCCACCAAACCGTTTTACTGTACTGGTTCGCAGTCGCATATTTGGGCTGGCAAACCAGAACCTCTCAATGGAACTCATTGTTTCATATTCGGTTGTTAACACTAGTCCATCTTCATCATCCATGTGAAAAAGACCGACTACAGGCACAATTTCGGCATAGCCTCTTTCGCGCAGTAATTTGCCAGCCCTGGGGTTATCCTCATCAGGCACGATCGCAAATATAGTTTTCCCCTGATGGTTCTCTTCGTTCTCTCTATCCCAAGCCATTGTGCCTAGCCAACGCACACGTGACCCTCCTACTGAAAGGCTGGGGTCAATTTCGTGATACTGGCACAGTTCAATAATTTCTGGATGATTGGCTTCCAGAGTTTCTACTTGTATATCCGATTCTCCCGTCTCTGAGCGCTTGAACGCCAGGTGATGAGTTGCTCGTTGCGATCGCCACTTACCAGCACTTAGCTGAAAAAATTCCATTGCGTCTATCAATCTTCTGACTCCTACTTATGACTCCTGCGGATGATGTTATACGTGTTTTTTCTTTTTACAGTTATTGGTATATAAACATTCTAAACATTACAGCGATTAGCGATCAGCTTCAACAAACTCCCTAAAAAGGGTTAGATAGAGATGTTGTTACACAATTGTAAACTTTTATAAGGCCTATTCTTTATAGCTTGACAATGTGGACAGTTTAATATCTCAGTGCTAAAATAGCTGAAAGCGATCGTCTTCACATTACTAGTAACAACTGATACCTTCGATTCAGTCAATCAGAGGAGTGTAATGATGGATTTTCCAGTCGAATTAACATTAGAGCAACAGTTTCGCTTACAAAATTTGAAAGACCAGGTAAAGAATTTGAGTCAACAAGAAGCTCAAGAATTTTTGTTAGAAGTTTTACGGCAGATGATGGTAAAAGATAATTTGGTCAAACACCTGCTAAAACAAGCTTGATAGAGTAAAAAAAGAATATCCTTTCCTTAAGACTTACGCAGTGGCAGAGTTCCGTTGAAATGCGTAAGTCTTAATTTTTTAGGCATTGGAAGAGACAGGGAGCAGGGGAGCAGGGGACAAGGGGACAAGAGGTGAGAACTTGAAACAAGTCTTTCCCCTTGTCCCCAATTCTCCTTGTCCCCAAGTCCTCTTCCCAATTCCCAAATTAAATATTACAGATTATTACTTTGTCTCTCATAGTAAAGACTAGGGCACTATTGATCCCCTATGTTTTTGTTTGGCTACTCACAGTTAATTCTGATCGAGAACACGCCAGAAATAATATCCGCCATTTGTGAATATTAAGGAGAACTCATGGTTCTTGATGCTTTTTCCAGAGCTGTAATTGCGGCTGATGCCAAAACCGCTCCTATCGGTGGTGCTGACTTAGCAGCCCTTAAGTCTTTCATTGCTGAAGGCAACAAGCGCCTTGATGCTGTGAATGCGATCGCCAGCAACGCTAGCTGTGCAGTTTCTGATGCCATTGCTGGTATTGCTTGTGAAAACACAGGTTTGCTTCAAGCTGGTGGTAACTTGTACCCCACTCGCCGGATGGCTGCTTGCCTACGTGATGCTGAAATCGTTCTGCGCTATGTAACTTATGCGTTATTGGCTGGCGATTCTTCTGTATTAGACGATCGCGCTTTGAACGGTCTGAAAGAAACCTACACAGCTTTGGGCGTACCTACTGGATCTTCTGTACGTGCTTTCCAAATCCTGAAGGCTATCAGCGTCGCTCACATCACCAACACCAACACTGAAGCTAACGCTGGCAAAAAATTCCGCAAGATTGACACTCCTCAAGGCGACTGCTCTGCTCTAGCTGCTGAAGCTGCTAGCTACTTCGATCGCGTTATTTCTGCTCTGAGCTAATTGCTAATCGCTAATGTCTTAAGCCTATTAGTCAAGCCAACTGAAATACAAAACCCGATCACATCTAATCTGGAGTATAAAAAGCAATGAAATCAGTTATCACTACGGTTATTGGATCTGCTGATGCAGCAGGTCGTTTTCCAACCACCTCTGATCTAGAATCCGTTCAAGGTAGCATTCAACGTGCTAGCGCTCGTTTAGAAGCTGCTGAAAAGTTGGCTGCTGGTATTGATGCAGTCGCTAAAGAAGCTTATGATGCTGCTTTTAAGAAATATCCTTACCTGACCCAAGAAGGTGAAGCTGGCGACACTCAAGTTAAGAAAGACAAGTGCTTCCGCGACATCAAGCACTACCTACGCTTGATCAACTACAGCTTAGTTGTGGGCGGTACTGGTCCTCTGGATGAGTGGGGTATTGCAGGCGCTCGTGAAGTTTACCGCTCTTTGGGTCTACCTACTGCTCCCTACGTTACTGCGTTGACTTACACTCGCGATCGCGCTTGTTCTCCTCGTGACTTGTCTCCTCAAGCATTAGGTGAGTTCCGCGCTCTTCTCGACTACGTAATCAACTCCCTTTCATAGTAATTGGATTTGACTAGACGTAGACGAGCGATCGTCATACTCTAAAACTTAGGGACTCTCAATCTGTTGCTTTGCCTGTATCTGGTTGAGTGATTGATCAAGAGTCCCTCAGTTGTTACTAATTTTTAATGACGCTCCTACGTCGCTAACGTAGTTCGTAATTCGTAATTCGTAATTAATGATTGAACCTGGGGGATTTAAACAGGGAAATTTTCTTTTATGACAATAGATTCATTATTTGAACAGTTAAAACACCCCAACCCTAATCTGCGGGAACGAGCCATGTGGGAACTGGCTGATGTTCGGGATGAAAATACTATTTCTCGCCTGATGGGTATTTTGGATGAAGAAGATGTGACTTACCGTCGTGCTGCTGTTAAGGCACTGGGTGCTATTGGTACAGATGCTGTCCCATCATTGGTAGATTCATTAATAAATAGCGAGAATGCAACCATTCGGGGTAGTTGTGCTAAGGCTCTGGCACAGGTAGCTGCTAACCATCCCGATGTTCCTTTCCCAGATGAGGGCTTACAGGGATTAAAAACAGCGCTCAATGACCCAAATGCCGTTGTCTATATTGCATCAGTAATGGCACTGGGTGAAATTGGTTCTCCTGCCTTTGAGATTTTGGCTGAGGCACTGAAAACAATAGATAATGTTGCCCTGGCTGTAGCGATTGTTAATGCACTGGGTTCGATGGGTGATATGCGGGGAGTAGAAGTGTTGACAGCATTAACTGATGATGAATCTGCCGATCCCTATGTTCGTGAATCAGCAGTGAGTGCTTTGCCCCGATTAGATCAGGTGATTAATTATAAAAGAGGATAGCGATCGCACTCTTCTTCTGTCTAAATTATCTTGGGAGCAATTTCAGCCAGTAGACTGCTATAAGCAAATTGGTCAAAAGTACTGGTGATTACCAAGCATTTTCCTCTAACTGTCTCTCAATTTGAGAAATCGCCAACTTGATCACCGCCTGAACTCCTGCTTCCTGTTCTTGGTTTAATGCGGCTTGTAGGGGTTCTAAAGCAGTGCGATCGCCAATTTTCATTAATGCTAGAGCCGCCGCTTTTCGGGTTTCCCAATCGGGATGATGCAGTAACTCAACTAGATTAGGAATCGCGGGTTGATAAGCCAGACTACCCAAAGCAGATGCCGCTTCACACCGCACCATTAGAGATGAATCGGTGAGAGCGTTCACTAGAATGTGAAATGCTCCTTCTTCAGTACCTTCTTCAGCAATTTTAGCGATCGCACCCACCACAGCAGCGCGAACATCAGCCGAGTCTGAGTTAATTTCTCGATATAAATGCTCCTTCGCCTCTGCTCCAATAAATCCCAGCGCCCACACAGCATGTCCTTTAGCACTTTCTGGATACTCAGTTGACGCTAAGATTTTCAGCAATGCTGGCACAGCTGCCTCACCGATTTTGGCAAGTCCCCCCACCGCCGAGGTTTTGACCACTGTATCTTCATCATTTAGGAGGGCATTAACCAAGGTGGGAACTGCGATCGGATCGGCAATCAGTGTCAGGGTTTTGGCGCTGGCTCTGCGTACAACTGGGTTGGGGTGATTTGCCACAGCTTCCATTAACAAAGAGGTCGCTGGTTTACCGACTTTACCCAGCGCCTCTGCAAAACTCAACCTAACCATCCCCCGCGAGTCTCCCATACTCTCAATCATCTGCTTGAGTAGCTCTTGATCATCAGGGTTGAAGGAATTTAAGCCTAATTGCTCATTCACTGTTGCAAGTAAAGCATCGGTTTCTGCCTGGGAAAGATGTAACGAATCCTCCCCGGATTGAGTTTTGGAGTCGAGCATTATGACTTCTAGCTAAATTATCAAGATGATTACTAGTTATTGACGCTCAGGGAAGCTTGCTGATTACGAAGTTCCTGGAGGGCAGAATCAATTTTGGCAAGTTCAGGCTCCAGTTGTGCCATAACATTTACCCTCATCAACTTCGCCCGTTTTGCTGTTTCTGTAGTTTCTTGAACTAGACGTTCCCGATATAGCTCAAGTTCTGCAATCACTTCGGCGACATCTTGAGGGGTTATGTTATCGGTTGTTGTGAATTCTGAGGTTTCATCCATAACTTTTGTTTCCTAAATGCGTGTTTATATGAATGATGTGTAGTCAGTGTTCGACTATCGGTTATATTTGGTTACTTGCTAAAGATCAATACTTAGCAAATACATAAAATGAAACGATTGGCAAGAGGCAACTAACTAATAGCTGACAAATGCATACATTCCGATCTTCTCAGATCGCGTTACCACTGGTAAAGCTTTTTGATAGAAATCTTCAAAAGTCGAACCGAAGGGAAAAATGGATAAAGTTGAGCTTTCAAGGTGTGTAAAAATTTTGGTAAATAGATTCCTCTTTGATCTCTATGCTCTGTGTCCTCTGCACCTCTGTGGTTAGAAACAATACTTTTAAACCGCAGAGGCACAGAGAACGCTGAGAAAAAATAAGAGATTTTACGAGTCACCTTGAAAGGGCTACTTTTTAGAACTTATGCATTGACAAGAAATACCAAATATGAATTATAGTTAAAAACCATATTCTTTCGTAAGGGCACAGCATGGTCTATTTACGATCGCATAATTCCCAATTCCCAATTATTTTAAGATGTTTCCTCTAGTGGGAAAATATCTCCTCGCAAGTAGGATTCAAAATTTTTCTTAAAGTATTGAATGCTCGTCACATTGGGTTCGTCACTTTCTGTTGGCGTGAATTCATAAATTGGTACTTTTTCCCTCACCAACTTGACCAAGCTAGGATGAAGCTGCTCAAAAGAATCTACTCTAAATATTGTTGTTTCAAATCTTAATTTAGCTGGATGAGCATAACCTAACTTCATCCAGGGCAACCAAGGACAGTCTCTCGCCCATTTAGCAGGAGGGACTTCAGTGGCATCAGGTCGGCAAGTATTTGATATAAAGTACTCAACTCCCTTAAACTTTTCTCCAGGGCAATAATCTAAATATTTACTATCTCCTGCTAAAGGATGTGGGTATTCTAAAGGAATTTCCATAACCGAGGTAATGTATCCCTTGCCTTTGGGTATAACAGATTTCTTTGGTTTGACTGAGCCTTGGACAATGCGGTTAGCAATGTGAACTACTGGTACTGGTTGACTTGCTGTTGGTGACTGCCAAAAGTGCAGAATTTCTTGAGTATCTGGATCGCAAAATAAACCCAACTCTCTATTGATGCGATACCCAACCTCGCCATGTTCAGGATCGGGTTTGAGAAATACTTTGGTAGCATTCATCCCAATAATAGAGAACAATTTTTCTTTTGGCTTGTCTGGCGTTTCTTGCCACCATATTTCTCCAGACCAGTTGTAATAAAGCTGTAACCCATGATTTTTTCTGTAAAAATCAAGGTTATTAAATTCGTAGTCATCTAAATAATCATTCATATATAGGCATTCGCTTTTATTTGTGATGTACTTTGGCTTAAAAGACAATAGCAAGGGGGAAAAAGGCAATAGGAAAGAAAGCTTTTTTTGTTGTACCTAGGGAAAAATTAAATATGAGTCTTATAGGACTCTTATCATTTTAAAATGACTACTAAGATGCAAAGCGGTTTGTCGCTAGACATAGCAACGTTCATCTAACAGAGCTTACATAAAAAAATTTTGCAGTCCCCAGTCCCTAGTACGATAGTAAACATGAACTCTGAGTAATTATCCACGAGCCATTTATAGATCAATGGATAAACGTTTTTTTAAAATGTTTGGGTTAACAGAAGAACAAGCGATCGCAATTATCGATACACCATTAGAACAACTCGAAGACGCTTCTGATAAGTATATTGCTGTTTCCCATCTGATTAATTATCCCACTGAACAGTCGATCGCGGCTTTGGTACGAGCGATTGAAACTAGTAACCCTGATGAGTTAGACCATCGCATTGTTCGACGCAAGGCTGTGGAAAGCTTGGGGCGATTGCAGGCCGAATCAGCTTTACCTGTAATTCGGCAGTGCCTTAAAGATGATGATATTTATACTGTCGAAAATACCGTGTGGGCGATCGGGGAAATCGGGACTAAAGATCCAGATATTCTTGAAGAAGTGGCGCAACTACTGGATAAACCAGGTCAAATTTATCGAGTTATTATTCACACTTTAGCTAATGCTGACTATCAGCCGTCTTTGGAACGTGTAAATAAATTTACTCAAGCTGATGATGAACCTACGCGTAGTGCTGCGATCGCTACAGTTTGTCGTTTTAGCGGTGACTACTCCCAAATCACTGAGGTGATGGCGCTGCTGCAAAGTTCTAGCGTCAATGCACGGCGGGGTTGCATTCAAGACTTGATTGATGCACGCTACTACAAAGCCATCCCAGAAATTGCCCGTTGTCCTGTATCTCTGGTGTTTCGCTTGCGAGGTTTGCGAATGCTTTTGGATGCAGGCGTTCCCAGTGGTGAAATTACCTTTACAGAAATTCAACCTTACTTAGAAAAAGTACTTTACGATCATCCTAACGACCTTGATTTAGTACATGAGTATGACGCGACCCCTGTATTAGATTTTGTGATTAACGAACTCTACGAAACTGATTTTGGACGCTGCTATTTGGCTACAAAAACCTTACTAGATATCTATCCCCAAGAAGCACCCCAAGCACTTTTAACAACTTATGGGGATAAAGCATATAACGATTATGGCGCTCATTATCATGTAATGAAACTTTTCGGTTGGCTGAAATATGCTCCCGCCTACGATTTGTTAATAGAAAACCTGCACAACCGCGAACCTCAGTTTCAGAAATCTCGTGCGGCGTGTGCGATCGCTCTTGGTGAATTGGGTGATTCACGAGCAATTTCTGAAATCAAAATTTGCCTCAATACGCCAATTTGGGATTTGAAATATGCTTGTTTATTGGCGCTAGACCGCTTAGGAGATTCCTCTGGTCGGCAAATTTGCACTAAAGATGCTGATTGGTTAATTAGGGCGAAAGCAACAAGTACTAAATAGTTAGGAGTTAGAAGTTTGGAGTTAAAAGGCAATACGGTTCAATTAAGCATTTTTTCCGTCTCTCTGTGCCGCGCCAGTTGCTTTAAGTCGGGGAACCCGCCCAACGCACTGGCTTCTCTGCGCCTCTGTGGTAGCCTGCGGCAAGCCGAAACGTCTACGTTAAAAAAATTGACTGTGACAAAGAGTTTTAACCTTACCTGAACTGTATTGAGTTAAAAGGGCGGTTAGAAACCGCGTCTACACAAACAAAACCCGCCTACGCGGGTTAAAAACAATAGACTTAAGCCCATCATTAATTTTCTATTAGCCCACGGAGGTGGGCTTTGTCTGTGTAGCCGCGAATTCCATTCGCTAGGTTTAAGTTGTGCGTCCTGACAATTTAGGACTTGCTACTCTTAACTGCTTCGTTTAACACTAACTCTGGTTCTGGTGTCTTTTCTTCTTCTTCTGGCAAACCATAAATTGACCTGTACAACTTGACGTACTCTTTAGCAGATTTATACCAACTAAAATCTTCATTCATGCCCCGTTTTTGTAGTTCTTGCCATTGCGGTTTGAAACGGAAGCCTTCCCAAGCTCGGATCATACAAGTGAAAAGGTCTAGCGGTTCATAGCGGTCAAAGCAATAACCAGTACCTGCGGCATTTTCGGGGTCGTGATGGCTTACGGTGTCAACTAATCCACCTGTGCGGCGAACAATAGGTACTGAACCGTAACGCAAAGACATCATTTGACTGATACCGCATGGTTCAAAACGACTAGGCATCAAGAAGGCATCAGTACCAGCATAAATGCGGCGAGACAGGGCATCGTTATACAGTAAGTAAGTTGCCATGCGTCCCGGAAAGCGGGATGCTAATTGCCACATCTGAGTTTCATAGTAGCGATCGCCTGTTCCCAACAAAACAAACTGTGCATCTGTATAAGATAGGAAGCGATCGAGGATTTGCAAGATCAAATCAATGCCTTTTTGTTCTACTAATCGGGTAACAATCCCAATTAAAAAGGCTTTAGAATTGACTTCTAATCCTACTTCTTCTTGCAAAGCAATTTTGTTAGCCTTGCGTTTATCTAAAGTCTCAGTAGTGAAGGTTTGAGCAATATATTTGTCATCTTCGGGATTATAAACTTCAGTATCAATCCCATTGATAATCCCCGATAACTTACCGCTAATAAAAGACAGCAAACCTTCTAATGTTTCACCATAAGCAGGTGTCTTGATTTGCTCGGCGTATGTAGGCGAAACTGTATTTACCTTATTGGCAAATTGCACTGCTGCTGCCATTGTGTTGTGTCCTTGCATATACCAAGGACACCAAGTAATTTTTTCTAAATACCAACGCCACGGCCCTTGATAAGCCAGGTTATGAATGGTAAACACTGTGGTGATATCTGGATCTTGGTGCATCCACACCGGAATCATCCCCGTATGCCAGTCATGACAATGGATAATGTCTGGTTTCCAGTAATTCCAGGCAAACTCGGCTGCACCATTGGAAAAGAAAGTGAACCGCCAGTCTTCATCATCTCCAGAATAAATGCGGCGAGGTAGGAAGACGGGATGTCCAAATAAGTACAAGGGAACATCAGTACCAGGCAGAACGCTTTCATAAACAGCAAATTCCTGGAACATGGCAGACCCCCGCCAGATGGGTTCTTTGGGAATTTCCATTTTGTCTGGCAGGAAGCCATAGTAAGGCAAGAATATCCGCACATCATGCCCCATTTCTCTCAGAAATTTGGGTAATGCCCCAACAACATCACCCATTCCTCCTACTTTCGCAATGGGTGCTGCTTCTGCTGCAACAAATAGAATCCGCATGGTAATTTTTGCTTCCCCGATTCTGTCTATAATTGTCAAATTAACTTGATGATCGCGACCAACGCAATTTGTCGCGTCTTTGGTACAACGACGATCAATTCTTATCTAATCACATCGGCTTGCCCAATTGCTTAGGAACCGCGTTGAATGACCGCAAAAATTTCTGATAAAATTTCTTGCGCTCCCTGTTGCCGTAATAACTCTGCTAGTTCAATACCTAGCGCTTCGGCATTGTTGGCAATTCCAGTGACGGTATCTTTTACCAACTTTTGACCATCTATACTGGCAACTATGCCTGTTAAGGTCAAATTCTCACCAGAGATTTCTGTATTTACACCAATAGGTACTTGACATCCGCCTTCTAAAGAGCGTAGAAAAGAACGTTCGGCGAGACAGCGATCGCGTGTTGCAGGATGTTCGATTGCTTTGAGTAAAGTTAGCAATTCACTATCATCAGCACGGCATTCTATCCCTAAAGCACCTTGTCCAACGGCATGGAGGGAGATTTCTTTGGGGATAATTTGATGAACGCGATCGCTCATTTCCAATCTTTCTAATCCTGCGGCTGCCAAAATTAAGGCATCGTATTCGCCTGCATCCAGTTTTGCCAATCGTGTAATCAAATTTCCCCGCACATCTTTAAAAGTAAAGTGGGGGAAGTGGTGGCGCAACTGTGCTAACCGCCGCAGTGAAGATGTCCCAATTACAGCACCTTCGGGTAAAGTATCGATTTGTTTATCTTTGTGCTTTTCATGCACCACTAATGCATCGGCTGGATTTTCCCGTTCAGTAATTGCTGCCAGTGTCAATCCTTCTGGTAAGTTAGTCGGCAAATCCTTGAGGGAATGAACTGCAAAGTCAATCTCTTGATTGAGCATTCCCACTTCAAGTTCTTTAGTAAAAAGTCCTTTATCGCCAATCTTAGCTAATGCTACATCAAGGATTTTGTCGCCTTGGGTAGACATGGTATGGACTTCAAAAGTGATATCAGGAAAGCTTTTTTGGAGTTGCTCTTGTACCCAATAGGTTTGAACTAGAGCAAGTTGGCTTTTGCGTGAACCGATCCGAATAGTGCGTGGGGGACTAGAAACAACTGAAGTCATAAAACAATATATCAAACAAGGCGATAAATTCACTCTCATCTAGACTACCGTAGTCAGGGACTCATACTAATTTTGGGGTTTAGATTTTGGATTTTGGATTACAATTCTTTACCAAAAGTTGGTTTGAGGAATCTCGAACAATACTAATTAGACTTATCTTTTAATGGGAGAGCGATCGCACAAGTTGTACCAATTCCTACTTCAGTGGTGATGTTAATACAACCTTGGTGTAAGTCTACGCATTTTTTCACCACTACTAACCCTAATCCTGTACCAGGAATGCTTCTGACATTCTTGCCCCGATGAAACGGCTCAAATAGCTGCTTTTGATCTGCTAGCGGAATCCCAATACCCTGATCTTGAACCTGGAGAATCACCGTATCTGATTTAAATTCCAGCCCTAGATGAACATTCCCTCCTTGAGGAGAATATTTAATCGCATTCAGCAGCAAATTAGACAAAATCGAACGTAACAACCTTTCATCCACCCAGCATGGAACAGCTTTCCCTTGGCAAACAAAGCTAAGTGTGTGTCTCTCATCTGTACTCAGGCGCATTTCTTCGACAAAATCACCGCAAAACTCTTCTAAATCTAGGAGTTTAGGATTAAATTCTAATTTTCCGGTTTCGGCTCGGTTGATGGTTAAAATATCGTCTAACATCTGAACCATATTTTTGACAGAGAGTTGAATTCTCTGCAAGTTCCTCAGTCGCTTAGAAGAGTTATCCCATTCATCCTGACAGTTTTCTAGCAATTGGGCAGCTGCTAAGGCAGTACTTAGAGGTGTGCGAAACTCGTGAGATGCCATTGAGAAAAAACGTGTTTTTAGCACACTAAGTTCTCTCTCTCGCTCTAGCGCCATCCGAATTTCATCTAACCGCTTGCGCCCTGTAATGTCACGTTGTACTGATATCCAGTGGGTATACCAGCCAGTTTGATTGGCTACGGGGACAATGCTGAATTCATTCCAGAATTCCGAGCCGTCTTTGCGGTAGTTAATTACTTGAACGGTAACTGTTTCCCAACGAGAAAGAGCAGTCCAAACTTTATCCAGTTCCGTTCGACTTGTTTTCGCTCCTTGAAGGATACGGGGCGTTTTACCTAAAACTTCCTCCAGGCTGTAACCTGTGATTCGGGTAAATGCTTCATTAACATAGATAATATTTGGCCCCGGTTCGCCAACCGGTTGAGCTTCAGTGATCACTACAGCATCATTTGTATTTACAACCACAGATTGCAGCAACCTCACCTGTTCTTCCTGCTGCTTTTGGTGTGTGATATCGGCAATTACTGCCACCATACCGTTGATACTATCGTCACTATCATGCAAGGGAGCAGCAGAGAAAACTATATCGATCGCAGTGCCATCTTTTTTAAAGCGGCGCAATTCCACTCTGGTATAAGTTGTTCCTTGTAATATACTTTGTTGAAGAGTATTGTATTCCTCTAATTGATCGTCTAAAAAAATTGGGTTAGGATGGTCAATCACCTCCGCCTCCGTCCAGCCAAACATCCGTTCAGCAGCAGGATTCCAGATTTTCACATTTCCTTCTAAATCAAGTGTGAAAATAGCGCGAGGAGAGGCAGTAATCAAAGCTTGCAATGCTGCTTGCGTGCGTTGACGTTCAGCTATTTCTGCTCTTAGAGAGACATTGGCTTTAGCTAACTCTTGAGTTCGTTGTTGAACGCGGTGTTCTAATTCAGCGTTGAGTGTTTGTAGCTGCTTGTAAAGTTCTGATTGTTGAATAGCGATCGCCACCTGGGTTGCAAGTTGCTTCATCAATTCAATTTCCCAAGATTCCCATACACGGGTGCGATCGCACTGATGAGCAATTAATAAGCCCCAAAGATAAGGGGTAGAAGCAGGTGTTTTGCGATCGCGTTGTTTATCTGCTTCCCGATTTTCTTGGAGAATTGGCACTACTAACTTAGCTTTGACACCGAACTGTTTTACAAAGTCTGCCAAGCATGATTCGACATTCGCTTCTTCAACATTAGCGATCGCACGGGTTTTCCCCAATGAATAAGCTTGGTGATATTCTCTCGGAAACACTTCTTCTGGAAAGGTTTCTCCTAAAATTCTTGTATATTCAGGTAAAACTGTTTCAGTAATTGCGCTACCTGTCCCATCTTCCCAAAGGCGATAAATTAACACCCGATCTGCTTGCAGAAACTCGCGCACTTCTGCAACGGTAGTAGTCAGAACCTCGTCTAACTCCAAAGATTCGCGGATATGTTGAGCAATCTGGTTTACTAGTCGTTCCCGCTCAGTTTGCTGCCGCAGTATCACTTCTGCTCGTTGCCTTCTAGTTACTTCCAGATTGAGAAAATAGTAAATTGTCCCCAAGGTAATAATGCTACAGCCAACACCGATTGGAGCGAGATTGATAATACTAAAATCGGGCATGGATAAGAAAAATTACAGGCATCTGATTTAGTTTACTGTTTTCTGCTCATCCATTAGTTCCGAACGTTGATAAACTGGATGTAGGACTTTCGGAGTGGCAGAAATCATGAGTGTTGCAAAATCTGCATCCCTAACCCTAGAAGAATTTCTGAAGTTACCAGAAACAAAGCCTGCAAGTATTTATATTGATGGTGAGATTATCCAGAAACCAATGCCGAAAACTCGCCACTCCCGACTTCAGGGTAAGTTGATTAATCGGTTTACTAGGGCGAACTGTGGCACGATTGCCTAAAAGTTGAATCAGATACTCCCCAGTTTCACTGCTTAAGTAGGCATGAGGTTCTCCTTCCGATGGCATTTCTACTATTTCTCCCTTTAGTAGTTCTATACGCCGATTATCTAGTATACCTGCCGCAATCATGTGGTGATATTCATCTATTGTCCACTTAGCTGTATTTACGGTCATAGAGACAATTTTTATTACCTAATAACATACATATTAACGCAATTATATAAGTCGCTATAAATCAAAACAAATTAACAATTTTTATCAAATCTAGTGTACAAACCACCATACTTAAACCAGTATTGCCTTAACTGATGACAAGGTGTAAACAAACTGGCTTTGACACGATAAAGAAGAACCTGTCGATGGTCGCCCATCCAAATTTTGTCAATCGGCTCAACAGAAATTAATGTTCCTCCTAAAGCGGCTATACAGTCAGTAAATCTATCAACGCAAGAATAGTCTATAGTTTCAAATATAAAAAAGTGACCGGAACATATTAAATGACGGCTTCTTATCCAACATTGGAGCTTTTTATGTGCTTGTGGCGGCAACATTGTTTTGCTTCAAATAATTTGAGATGAATGCAATAGTTACATCGATTTTTGGATAAATAAATTTCTTGCATAAAGCATTTTTTTAGCTCGCACAAAGGCGTAAATAAACGCTTAATCGTCTATTCAGCCTTTTTCAGTTAAGTGGAGCGCGACCAAGCAAATGCCTAAAGTTCAACTCAATTGCCCGATAACGAGGACAATTGCTGAAAAACCGGGAACTATATAACTCTGACTTTGCTACCAGACGGATAAATTCGCGGACGTTGATTTCGCTCCGCTTAAACTGCGACTCAGGCAAAGTAAGCCGTTCGCTTTCCATCACATACGTATTTCCTAAAACCTGTCTATATATAAGCTTGATAATAACCTCAAGTTCTTCTGGTGAATAACCAGGTACTCCTCCGATTGAGTGAGTGTCTTCAAACAGACTCACACCTAAATGTGAACTTTGCCCAAAAGCCATTTGCTGAAAATCTCCTGGCTAAACATAGAGTTCTTTTGGAACGTCTAAAGGAGGTTATTAAAAACCTACATAGGATAGAAAATTACATATAAAAAGTAAGGAAATCACTCATGAAATGGTAAAGAAATCGGAAAGAAGCAACGAAAACTAGAAATTGTTACTTTTTGCAATATTTCTCAATGGGAGTCCACAGATAGTTTTAAACATAAGTTGTATGGTTTAAAAAAATTTATGCGGATTCTCTTAGTTGAAGATGATGTACGCCTTGCCGAGACTTTAGCAGAAGCCCTTACAGACCAGCGTTATATGGTTGATGTGGTGACAGATGGTGAGGCTGGATGGAATCAAGCCAAAATGCTGGATTATGATTTGCTGCTGCTTGATGTGATGTTACCAGAGCTAGATGGAATTAGTTTATGCCATCGACTGCGATCGCACAGCTACAGTATGCCTGTTCTCATGCTTACTGCGCGTGATACCGTTAGCGATAAAATCACCGGACTCGATGCGGGAGCTGATGATTATGTCGTTAAACCAGTGGATTTGCAAGAACTATTTGCCCGAATTCGCGCCTTGCTTCGTCGGGGTAACGTTTCATCGCCACCGATTTTGGAATGGGGCAATCTGCACCTCAATCCCAGCACTTATGAAGTGAGTTATGGGAAAAATATGCTACATTTAACCCCAAAAGAGTACGGCATATTAGAGTTATTGCTACGAAATGGTCGTCGTGTCCTTAGTCGCAGCGTAATTATTGAACATATTTGGTCGCTAGAGTCACCTCCAGAAGAACATGCTGTGAAAGTTCATCTCAGAAGCCTGCGTCAGAAGCTCAAAGCAGCCGGAGCTTTTGAAGATTTTATTGAAACAGTTCATGGTATTGGCTACCGTCTTAAACAACTCGAATAAAATGTTGTATTATATAGACCACTTGAGAAGATTTCAGCTATTAGCAAAAACTCTACTTTGTTTGCTTTGACTCTGAGTTTAAAAATATTATTTTTTTCAACGCAGAGTAGCACAGAGGCTCGCAGAGATTTCAGTTTTTTTTCGCTACTAATTTGTGAAATACTCTATTTAAAGTACTTAAGGGTCAGATTTAAGATATTCTTGTAATTCTTGGGTACGCAGTTTTGTGAGATTTTCTAGACACCCAGCATAAATGCTAGGAGCAATACTCCCTCCCTCATATTTACTTCTTTCAAACTCACAATTGGTATCTCGAAACTTTACCCATGCAAGTTGTGCAGCAATCAATTTCTGCTTCCTAGATTTTTCTAAGGTAGGTAGCAATTGTTGATAAGCTCGGTTCAGTCTTTTATCTGCATTCTGATAAGATAACTTCGCGCATTCATTAATTGCTGCTTGAGTTTGAGGATTATTGCAGTTAAATTTTTGAGCTAGGCGAATCTGGGGTAAATCAGGCGTTGTGCCTGCCATTGTCATCGAAGGGGTATCTAAACTGCTAAGAGTTAGCATACTTGCCAAAACTAGTAATAATTGACGCATGACAAAAATTTTATTGTTTAGGCAAGTATAGACAAAAGATACCAAAATGTGCAGTATTGATATGTTTCAACGCCGAAGACTTATAAACTTGTTACAAAAGATAAACCAGCCGTCAGAAGGAAGGCAAAATTTCACAAGAATGCTAGAAAGAATTTGGTATTTTAGTGATCTAAATAAAGTTTAGCTTTTATATTTTATGAATCGTTCCGCCTGTCTTATTTTTAATCCAGTTGCGGGTCAGGGAGACCCAGATATAGAACTGGCAGAAATTCGAGCAATATTAGAGCCAGATATTGATCTAGATATTCATCTCACAACTCAAGAAATTGATGCAGATCAACTAGCTTATGCAGCCGTAGAGCGAGGGGTGGATACAATCATTGCTTCGGGGGGAGATGGGACTCTCTCAGCAGCGGCAGCGGCTTTAGTGGGTACTGATATTTCATTTGGCATCATTTCCAGAGGAACAGCAAACGCTTTTGCCACAGCTTTGGGAATTCCTGACACGATCGCAGGTGCGTGTGAAACAATTTTGCAGGGAGGAACCCGTCATGTAGACGTAGCCTATTGCAACGATCGCCCAATGGTACTCTTGGCAGGTATTGGCTTTGAAGCTGAAACTGTAGAATTGGCAGACCGAGATGCCAAAAATCGCTTTGGAATGATGGCCTACGTTTTCGCTGGAATTCAGCAACTGAGAAACTTACATAAATTTGATGTTGAAATTGAAACAGAAGACAGGATTATTAAAACTAGTGCCTGTGCAGTCACAGTCGCAAATGCCGCGCCTCCCACTTCAGTCTTAGCTCAGGGGCCAGCAGGTTTAGTTTATGATGATGGCTTACTAGATTTAACGATTGTAGCTCCAGCCAACAAAGCAGGAGCGATCGCTGCTACATTCCATCTATTCCAAACGGCTTCTACAGGTAACGCCGTAGAACGCGATGATATTGGCTTTCTGCGAGCCAAGCAATTTAAAATTACAACTGAGCCACCACAAAAGGTTGTTCTAGATGGTGAAATAGTCGGCACAACACCAGTAGAAATTAAGTGCATACCAGGTGGATTGAAGATTTTTGTGCCATTAGTAGAAGAAGTTGAGCCTACCGAAAAACTAGAAGGACTCCCTAACTTGACTATTGAGATGAAAGATACGGTAGAAGAGTAAGGGCATGGGGCATTGGGCATTAGCCTGGATTTCTCACTTGTGAGAAATCCAAGGGGTGTGGGAAGTGTGGGAGGTGTGGGAAGTGTGGGAGGATGGGAAAGAAGTCTTACCCCCCACACTCCCCACACTCCCCACACTCCTCTTCTCCCTCGCTCCCTGACCCCTGCCCCCTTCTCCCTGCAATTCAAGATTCAGGAGTATGTTGCATTGAAACTTGTATCAGATCCAGCGATCGCTAACAAAATTCGTAAAATGAATCAGCGAGTAAGGTGGCAAGATCCGTTAATTGTGGAACGGAACATCGACCAAACTCGCCTGGTGTTGGAGGATGGTCAAGAAGATAATCCTGAGTTCTCATTTTTAGTTGTGGGTGATAGTGGTTCTGGTAAGCATCGGGGACACAATCCCCAACGACAGATAGCTGAACTGATGTTGCCCCATCACAACGAATCCCGTTTTATGCTGCATACCGGGGATGTGATTTATTTAGTGGGTTCGAGTGAATACTACCAGCAAAACTTCATCGAGCCTTACCGAGAGTTTATCTTGGGCGGAGAGCATCCGAAGCGGATTGCTTATGACCAGATGATTTTTAAGCTGCCCATTTTACCAGTACCGGGAAATCACGATTATTATAACTTGCCCATTTTATTGAGCTTGGCCTCTCTCACAACATTACCCCTTCGTCGTCTGTTGCGATCGCGCTTAGACCTAGATGTGGGTTTGCATGGCTCAGGAACCGGTCAAGCCTACGCACACGCATTTATAGACTATCTGAAGGCGTTGCAGCTTCCAGGAGAGTTAAGCAGCCATTTAGATCAGCACTACACAGGT
Source organism: Desmonostoc muscorum FACHB-395 (assembly GCF_014698035.1). GTDB lineage: Bacteria > Cyanobacteriota > Cyanobacteriia > Cyanobacteriales > Nostocaceae > Nostoc > Nostoc muscorum_A. Next base: position 14,743 of record NZ_JACJSF010000061.1, on the reverse strand, counting down.
AAGACAGATACAGGTCTTTGTCTTAAGTATGAACCTGGGCATTTTACCCGGCTTCCCAATCGTTACTACACTTTTCGCTATGGCGGAATTGATTTCTTTGCCTTGGATTCTAATACATTTAACGATCCACCACCGTTGCCTAAAACAAAAAAAGGTGATGCCGATCGCAAAATCTTAGAAAAGCGCCATGAAGATTTAGAACAAGAAAAGCAGTACATTATTGAAACCTCGGCCAAGCTTCGTCCTGAAAACCCCATTGAAGCCGATCAATTGGACGATTACCACGCCAAACTGTCACAAATTGAAGAAATTATTGTTGATATCGAGAAACAACTAGCTGCTAATAAAACAATTCAGACTGATATTGAACAACTAGACTGGCTCAAAAAGAGATTAATTGAATCTTGGAATAATTCAGAAGTTCGGGGAAGAGTGATTTATTTCCATCATCCTCCTTATGTAACTGAGGCGACAAAGTGGCAACAAGCACAAACTTTGATCATTCGCGATCGCTTCCGTGGGGTGCTGAATGCAGTAGCGAAAGAAATAGGTTCTCTAAATCAGGGTCGTCCTTTGGTTGATTTGGTATTAAACGGTCACGCCCACTGCTTAGAACATCTGGAGACAATGGATACAGGACACGCTGATTCTGGTATCCACTGGCTTGTTTGTGGTGGTAGCGGGTTTAGTTTGCGCCGCCAAAGGATTGAGGGAGCAGATTTAATGGAGGAAAATAGATTAGTGGCGCGATCGCATCTCTTTATTGGTCGCAACGGTCAAGGTTCTCAGAAGCGACGACCTTATTCAGGTTTACGCATTGACGTTAAAGGCGATGGACAGCCTAAGTTTATTGTCCGTCCTTTGGTTGCCGAATGGCATCAGCGACAATGGCATAATCGGGAACTTGAGCCACTGATCATCTAAAGTCGAAGAAGAGGAGTGTGGGGAGTGTGGGGAGAGAGGGGAGTGTGGGGGGTAAGACTTCTTTCTTCCCCATCCTCCCACACCTCCCGCACCTCCCACACCTCCCACACCCTTGTTTTCCCCTTCTTGGTAAAATATCCTTGAGCGATCGCCATTCAACTTTCACATCACGTTATCATCGGATATTGTGGAATTTCCGTGCGTAACTCGATAGCATCTATGACCGCCTCTCACTCTGAAACTCCATCTACCAAACCCGACGCAAGTACTTTTATTTCTGACCATCTACAGGTGGATCGCAGTAAGCTAAGTCAAATGTACTTGCATTATGTCGAGACGAAGGATAAATATCCTCACGCGGTATTGTTGTATCGGGTAGGAGATTTCTTTGAATGCTATTTCCAAGATGCTGTAAAACTAGCGCAAGAATTGGAATTAGTTCTCACTAGCAAACAAGCTGGTGAACAAGGAAGAGTGGCGATGTCTGGTGTTCCGCATCACGCTTGGGAACGCTACGCGACGCTGCTAGTAGAAAAGGGTTATGCAGTCGTAATTTGCGACCAAGTAGAAGATGCTTCAGAAGCTGCTGGTAGATTGGTACGGCGGGAAGTAACACGCATTCTTACCCCTGGCACTTTGCTGGAAGAAGGAATGCTGAAATCCAGTCGCAATAATTACCTTGCAGCAGTGGTAATTGCCGCAAATCATTGGGGTTTAGCTTATGCAGACATCTCCACAGGGGAATTTCTGACAACTCAAGGTAGTGATTTAGAACATTTGACACAGGAATTAATGCGCTTGCAACCTTCAGAGGTGCTAGTTCCAACAAATGCGCCTGATTTGGGTAGCTTGCTACGTCCGGGAGAAACTTCGCCTCATCTACCGGAGTGTTTGCCACCATCATTTTGCTATAGTTTACGATCGCAAGTTCCATTTTCTCAAGGCGAAGCTAGACCTAGATTATTGCAGAAATTTAAGGTGCGATCGCTCGAAGGACTCGGTTGCGATCATCTTCCCCTTGCTGTTCGTGCAGCTGGCGGCCTTTTAGAATACCTGGAAGATACCCAAAAGGAAAATCCAGTTCCCCTTCAGAGACTCCGTACCTACACTGTCACCGACTACCTAATTGTTGATAGTCAAACCCGCCGTAACCTGGAAATTACCCAAACCGTCCGGGATGGCACTTTTCACGGTTCCCTACTCTGGTCATTGGATAGAACTAGTACAGCGATGGGTGGGCGGGCTTTACGGCGGTGGTTATTGCAACCACTACTCGATATTAAAGGCATTCGGGCGCGGCAAGAGACCATCCAAGAATTGATGGAAAATACACCTTTGCGTCAAGATTTGCGGCAGTTATTACGCCAAATTTATGACCTAGAACGCCTCACCGGAAGGGCTGGTTCTGGTACAGCCAATGCTAGAGATTTAGTCGCTTTGGCAGATTCTCTCTCACGTTTACCAGAATTATCTCATTTAGTAACTGAAGCACACTCTCCATTCCTCAAAGCTTTGCAGAAAGTCCCAAGTGTGTTGGAAGAATTAGCACAAAAGTTACACGCGCACCTTGTGGAGTCGCCACCCATATTAATTAAAGAAGGCGGATTAATTCGCCCTAGCGTCAATCCTCTTTTGGATGAAAGAAAAGCGACTGTAGAAGCAGACCAGCAATGGATTGCTAACTTAGAAGTTGAGGAGAGGGCTAAGACGGGAATTTCGACATTGAAGGTAGGATTTAATAAAACTTTTGGTTATTACATCAGTATTTCCCGTACCAAAGCTGACCAAGTACCTGCTAATTACATCCGCAAGCAAACCTTGACCAATGAGGAACGTTACATCACCCCAGATTTGAAAGAACGAGAAGCCCGGATTCTCTCGGCGCGGGATGATTTAAATCAGTTGGAATATGAGATTTTTACGGCGTTACGGGAAGAGGTAGCACAAGAGGCGGAAGTAATTCGCAATCTGTCTCGTGCAGTGGCGGCGGCAGATGTATTATGTGGTTTGGCTGAGTTGGCAGTGCATCAAGGTTACTGTCGTCCAGAAATGTTGTCAGGAAGGGAGATAAACATTGTTGATGGTCGTCATCCGGTGGTGGAACAGTCTTTACCTGCGGGTTTCTTTGTGCCGAATTCGACGCAATTGGGTAGAGAGGAAACGAACCGCAGAGGCGCAGAGGACGCAGAGGAGAAGGAGAAGATTTCCTCTCTTTCTCCTGACTTAATTATTCTCACCGGGCCAAACGCTAGCGGCAAAAGTTGTTATTTGCGTCAGGTGGGATTGATTCAGTTAATGGCACAGATTGGTAGTTTTGTACCAGCTAGATTGGCCAAATTGGGAATATGCGATCGCATTTTCACCCGTGTAGGGGCAGTAGATGATTTAGCAACTGGTCAATCTACGTTCATGGTGGAAATGAATGAAACGGCGAATATTCTCAACCATGCCACATCTAGGTCGCTGGTATTATTAGATGAAATTGGCCGGGGAACAGCAACATTTGATGGTCTTTCTATCGCTTGGGCCGTGGCGGAATATATCGCAGTGGATATTCGGGCGCGAACGATTTTTGCGACTCATTACCATGAATTGAATGAACTCGCTAGCATCGTACCGAATGTGGCTAATTATCAAGTGACGGTAAAAGAATTACCCGACCAAATTATCTTTTTACACCAAGTCCAACCAGGAGGCGCAGATAAGTCTTACGGTATTGAAGCGGGAAGATTAGCGGGTTTACCAGCAGTGGTGATTCAACGAGCCAAACAAGTGATGGGGCAAATTGAGAAACATAGTAAGATTGCGATGGGGCTGCAAAATCTGGATTGATATCTTACTGCATTGCCTTAACAATTCGACTGACGGCATTGCATGATAAATGACGATAATGTAAGTACATCATGTAGATACGCTTGAAGATGAGCAACTCTTACAACATTCGTAGTACCAAAATTGGTAACAGTGCAGGGTTTAGGCTACCTGTTGAGTTTTATCTGGAGCATCCTCAGTTTGCCAATGCAGATGGTTGGATAGAGGTATTGTCGCCGGATACTGCAATTTTGCGGATTGTAGCTCAACCTGGTGATGATGAAGATGCAGAAGATTCAGTAATGATGCGGCTGTTTCTCGATTTTGCTATGACGGAAACGCTTAAAAATAACACGCTGCAACCTTATACAACTGAAATGTCTGAGGTTGCCCACGAACTAATTGCAGGTGTGGAATTAGACGATGAGTTATTAGAAGATGGCTAATTTTGCCAGTAATGGGTGGGGAGTTTACTTTCATCCACAACTATTTGCTACTCAATATAAAGAATTGTTTGAGCGCGTTTCCCGTTTACGGGAGCAATTACCAGAGGCTGAATATAAAACCCATACAACGATAAAGTTATTTGCAGCGATTACTGTTGCAATTGAAAGTAAGATCCCTGCTGACCCGCTTGCAAGTCATTTTGCGTTGACGGGGGCATTGAAACGCTATGGACGCGTGAAAAAGATGGGTCTACCGGAGCGGTATCGGTTATTTTTTAGGGCGTTTGATACGGAAGAGTTGAAAGTGATTGTAATTTTGTGGTTAGGATTTCCACGTAAACAGGGAGCGAAAAATGATTGCTACCAAGTGTTTACTAAGATGGTTGAACGAGGGACATTTCCAGACAGTTTAGATGAGTTGTTGACAGATTGTGAGGTAACGGAGGATTAAAAGAGGAAGAGAGTTGTCAACTAGTTGAAATCTTGTTGACCTTTATGCTTAAAATTGCACAAGAGGTTTTTTTAGCATCTACTAAAAGCTAAAGTTGACCCTTTGCAGGACTCCCATAAGCAATGCTGACTGAAATTTTGCCTTTTTCCTTTGAGTTAGACACGATCGCGATCGCAGGAGCGAGTTTGTGGTCATTGGCGCTATATCTAGGTTTTTCCCCTGTCAACCAATGGGTAATCGAACAACTCAATCGCTGGTTTAACTTTGCCGAGCGATCGCTTTATACTAGCCAAACAGAGTTTGAAAAGACTCGCAAAGGCAGAGAAGCCCAAAATGCTTTCTACGCCTCATTATTTAGCATCACGCCTTTTCTGGTAGTTGGTGCTTTATGTAACTGGGGTTTGGAAATTAGTTTAGGTGAGAGTTGGGGAATTAGTACAGGAATATTAGCTTGTATGGGTGCCGGCATTTATGAACTTGGGCGCAGGGATGGAGAATCTTCCGATTAAGTAGAGAGACGAACAGGAAAAACTGACTGCAACTTCTCCTCCTACTTCTCAATTTCCTCGCAAATAATCTGCGCTATCTTCAGGGCTGCACCGCTTTCGCCACGAATATTACGGAGTTTAGCGCGGATATCATCCAACTTTTCTGGATGGGCTAATAAGTCTAGAAGCATTTCCCCAATTTCTGCCGGTTGAATTTTACCCATAAGTTCTGGTACTATCTCTTCCTGTGCCCAGATATTTGGCCATGCTAATAAACCTTTGCGTCTTACGAATCTTAGGAATAACCAATTGATTACGTTAGCAAAGGGTGTACCTACTCCTGGCAGATTTGCTAACAACCCAGGTAAACCATCCCAAGCACGCATAGCATCAAGTTGCTGGGTTGGCAGCAAAACAATCATTGGCACTGCTAAAGCACCGAGTTCGGCAGTGTTTGCTCCCACTGTAGTCAAGCAGATGCAGCACTGGGATAATAACTGATATGCGGGGTTTTCTTGCCACAGTTCCACAGTTACGCCCGTTGCTGTTTTGAGCAATGGTTTGCCTCTATTGTCCTCTGGGACAATTAAGGAAGCACCACCAAAGCCAAAGATTTCAGCAATAGAGTTCCTTTGAGGATCGGCAAAACTAGCTAAAGTTTGTAAATCCAAAGTTGGGGCTACAGGAACTACAAATTTAGTTTGCGGTCTTTTCGCGTGAACATATTCGGCAATACTTAAAATTAATGGTACTCCTTGGGCTAATTTTGCTGCTTTTGATCCAGGGAGTAGACCAATCAATTCAGTCTTTTGTCCTACGCTGTGGGAAGTCGCTGACGCGTCTATGTCATTAGTCATTTGTCCTTTGTCGTTTGCTAAGGACAAATGACTAATGACTAATGACGAATGACTACTAGCTTCTACCATCAAATCACCTACAACGGTAAATTTGTGAGCATATTTTTGGGGGACGCGGGCCGCAACTTCAGGTTTCATCACGCCAAAACGATCAATCCAGTTATGCCACCTGGCTGACCATTCGGCGTAAACTACTGTGCGATATCCGAGCTTTTTACCTATAACTACAGGGAAAATTTGATCGCCACCGAGAAAAACAACTACACCGCGACTTCTCCAGTCCCAATTATCAAAAGTTTTACCCCAGAGCAAAAATTGCCAAAAATGCTCTGCGGCCTGTACTCTATCTACTTCTGGATAAGAAAGTGCGATCGCAGCTTCTTTACCACTAGCATTTGAGCAAGGTGATAAGATTACACTGATCCTCACTTGATTTCGGTCATCGCCGAATTTTTGCCGCAATGCCCTTACTACTGGGCGCACCCAGGTTGTTACCTCACCAGGGCCATTTGATAGGATGAGAATATCTACTTGAGTCATTAGTTAATGGTCAAAAGTTAGGGATCATTACTCAAGAGGCAAATATTAATTAATTCGTTCCTAAGTTATCAGCGATAGTATCATTTGTAAGTAGGATTTAATACCTGTATCCAAAGTACAGTAAAAATAGAGCGTAGGCGTAGCTCGTTGTAAATATTACCTGGACCTTGTGAGATCCAAACTCAAAATTTGAGGTTAAAAGGCTCAACCTTCACCCTCAGAGGCTCAAATGAAGATTACTAACCATAAGCCGCTGCTTTGAAATCTTTCTATGTAAATAGGATTTCCACCCCCAAGGGAGGAGATTTCCCAATGGAGACGAAGTAGAATCTAAAATAAACTTGACAAACTGTTTATGCAATGGGCTAATTTTCTAGCCAACGAAGCTGCTACCCATAGCTTATCCCTACAGCAAACAGCAGCTTTTGTAGAGTATTTTCAGACTGAACACTTAGGTAAAAGTGAAGCGAAACTTGCTAGCGAATTAAACGTTGATATTGCTGTTTTCAAAAAGTTGCTAGATGAAGTATATAAAAAGTTTGTCCAAAACTATCCTGAGTTAACAATTTCCAACAGTCGGGATAAACTACAAAAGTTACAATCTTACCTGACAGCAAAATATAATAGCGAATTGAATATCCTCAAACCATTAGCGGCGATGAAATTATTAAAAACGCTAGTGGATCGGGAAAGACTGCAAAAAGAACCTTGGATTGCGAGAAGAATTTGTAAATTTTTAGGATATTTACCTTTAGCGCTAGAGTTAGTAGGGCAATATCTGGATAAGATGCCAGGTTTGTCTCTGGAAACACTACTGAAGCGGCTAGAGAAAAAGCGAGTGGAACATGAAAACGTGGTCAATGATAACTCATTGATGCCTGATAAAGACGGTGTAGCTGAAGCTTTTGAGTTGAGTTGGGAACAGTTGGATGAAAATGCAAAAAGCTTTGGCTGTTTGCTAAGTTTGTGTGCCTTAGCTGACATTCCATTATCTATTGGGATGGTAGAAGATGACAAAAAACAAGAACTTTGGGAGAAAGCTATAGCCGACTTACTGGAATTACATTTACTACAACAAAAAAGTCAAGGAATTTATCATCTAAATCAAACGATTCGGCAACTTTTCCAAATGAAGTTGGAGGAGTCAGGTGAGGCAGATGAAGCAAAAACTAAATTTGCAGCGATGATGTTAGAGGTAGCAAAGCTAATTCCGCAACAGCTTACCCCTGAAGATATTGTCAATTTCACTCCACATATCCCGCACATAACAGAAGTTGCAACCCACTTATCCCAGTATGTGAGCGATGAAAATCTCATCACTCTATTTACCAAATTAGCCTGGTTTTATCAAGGTCAAGGACTTTATCAGCAAGCAGAACCTTGGTTGCAGCAATGTGTAGAACTAACTAAAAATCGTCTTGGTTTAGAACATCTCGATGTCGCCACTAGCCTGAACAATTTAGCGCAACTTTACGATTTTACAGGACGTTACAGCGAAGCTGAACCACTTTATCAGCAAGCTTTAGAGCTGAGAAAACGCCTGTTGGGAGAGGAACATACCGATGTTGCCACTACCTTGAGCTATTTAGCATTACTCTATGAATCTACAGGACGCTACAAAGAAGCTGAACCACTTTATCAGCAAGCTTTAAAACTGTGGAAACGCCTAGTGGGAGAAGAACATCCCCATGTTGCCACTACCCTGAACAATTTAGCAGCCTTGTACTGTTATACAGGACGCTATAGTAAAGCCGAACCTTTGCTGAAGAAATCCTTAGAACTGAGAAAACGCCTGCTAGGAGACAACCATCTTGATGTCGCCACTAGCCTGAATAATTTAGCGCAACTCTACGAATCGACAAGACGCTACAGTAAAGCCGAACCTTTGTATAAGCAAGCTTTAGAACTGAGTAAACGCCTACTGGGAGAGGAACATCCCGATGTTGCCATTAGCCTGAATAATATCGCATCACTCTACCGTCAGACAAGACGCTACAAGAAAGCCAAACCCTTATTTGAGCAAGCTTTGAAAATTTGCGAACGAACTTTAGGTGTAGGTCATCCTACTACTATGACGATTCGGGCAAATTATGCCAGCTTTTTAAGAGAAGCATATCGCTAGCGATCGCTGCGCCTAATTCGTAATTCGTAATTAAAGACTGTTTCAGACTTTTATTTAGACCACGATACTTCCTGAGCCTGTCCTACCCCTATTAGTTAAAATCTAACCCCCCTCTCCACCAGCGAAGAAGAGGGGTTAGATTTTACTTACATCCTAAAGACTGGCGAGTATCTACACCAGTTTTAGAATTTACCCCACTTGCTTTAACACAAAGCTCTTTCACTTGCGTTCCATCTAAAATTGCATTCGTAAAATCAGCGCCTGTGACATTTACATCATCAAAAGTAGAACGCAGCATCATTGCATCGGTCAACACTGCATCACTTAAATCAGCATTCTTAAACCTTGTGAGATAAGCTATGCCTTCACTAAAATCAGCACCATGCAGATTTGCTCCCTCCAATAGGGTACCGTTAAACACGCCACCACGTAAGTCAGCATTGCTAAAATTAGCATTCTCTAATTTGAGATTGGTAAACTCAGTACCAACTAAACTTTGACCAGAGTAATCCTTACCCTTTAGTTCATCATTACCCACAGAACGGGTAATACTAGAAGAACTTGCAGCTTCCGCCGATAGGGGAAACAAAAAAAGAACCATAGCTAAGACAAAGCTAGCTAACAGCCGCCAATATTTCATAATCTCTTCTTAATAAATCTCAACACTTCTACCATTAACTATTAAACCTCACAGAAGGGAATAGGGTGCAGGTTACAGGTTACAGGGTACAGATTATTTCCTATTACCTGTCACTTGTCATCTGTCCCCTGTCACCTGTCACCTCTTCCCTAATCTCTCGTAGGATGATAGATGTTGAGGTGCGATGCCTAACGGCAAGTTGCTCCGCATCTACGCAATAATTACCTGTGGCTAATCAAGAAGACAACGCCCAATCTCTGGCGCGAACCCCTTTATATCAAGTGGGTGTAGAACTCAAAGCCCGCTTTACTAGTTTTGGTGGCTGGGAAATGCCCGTGCAATTTAGTGGCATTAGCCGCGAACACGAGGCTGTAAGAAATACAGCCGGAATGTTCGATATTTCCCACATGGGTAAATTTACCCTCCAAGGTAAAAATCTCATTTCCCAACTCCAGCCTCTAGTGCCTTCAGACTTGAGTCGATTGCAACCTGGTCAAGCACAATACACCGTATTGTTAAATCCCCAAGCGGGAATTATTGACGACATCATTGTTTATTACCAAGGTGAAGACACCACTGGTATACAAAAGGTATTTATCATCGTCAATGCGGCAACCTCTGGTAAAGATAAAGCATGGATTTTGCAACATCTTGACCTGGATAAAGTGCAATTCCAAGACCTTTCACCAGATAAAGTCTTAATTGCCGTGCAAGGGCCAAAAGCGATTAAATATCTTCAGCCTTTAGTGCAAGAAGACTTACAACCAATCAAAGGCTTCGGACATTTAGAAGCAACCTTACTAGGTAAACCTGCCTTCCTGGCCCGCACAGGTTACACCGGAGAAGATGGCTTTGAGGTGATGGTAGACCCAGATGTGGGAGTAGAATTGTGGCGAAGTCTCCATAAAAGTGGTGTTATCCCCTGTGGACTTGGTGCGAGAGACACTCTGCGCCTAGAAGCAGCGATGGCACTTTACGGACAAGATATTGATGACACCACCACACCCTTAGAAGCGGGTTTGGGGTGGCTAGTCCACTTAGATACCAAAGGTGATTTTATTGGAAGAGAAGTTTTAGCAGAGCAAAAATCCAAGGGAGTGAAGCGTCGATTGGTAGGTTTACAAACCCAAGGACGCAATATTGCCCGTCATGGCTACCAAGTGTTATCCACAGGTAAAGTTGTGGGAGAAGTTTCTAGTGGCACTTTGTCACCTACACTGGGTTATCCCATTGCTTTAGCTTACGTTCCTACCCAATTAGCAACCGTTGGTCAACAGCTAGAAGTCGAAATTCGCGGCAAAGCTTACCCAGCAGTTGTAGTTAAACGTCCTTTTTATCGGTCAAAAAATCGTGCTGCTAACTAACAAGCGCCAAGGTTTTTGAGGAATAATGTGTTGTGAGTTACTCAATCTACAGTAAGGTTCATTACCATATATGGCTTGGATGACTGTTGGGGCAATAATTTTTTTGATAAGGGAGAGGAAGTGATATGTCTTTTGAATATCCTCAAGATTTCAGATACTTGGATTCTCATGAATACGTGCGAATAGATGGCGAAATTGCCACCATTGGCATTACTGAGTTTGCCGTACATGAATTGGGTGATATCGTCTTTTTGGAACTGCCAGAAATTGGCGACGCTCTGACCAGGGGAGAAAACTTTGGCACAATTGAATCAGTGAAAGCCGTTGAAGAGCTTAATTCACCAGTCACCGGTACTGTTATAGAACGCAATGAAGCCTTAATTAATTCTCCTGAAGAAGTGTCAGAAGACCCCTACGGAGAAGGGTGGTTTTTGAAAGTGCGCGTCAATGACCCTGGTGAAGTTGAAGATGCTTTGACAGCAGATGAGTATCGGGCGCAAGTAGAAGGAGAGTAAAGAGTGGGAGATGAGGGGACAAGGAGGACAGGTAAAAATTTCCTCCCCATCTCCCTTGTCTCCCGCATCTCTCCTATCTGCCATTCCACTCGAAAATAAGTCATGAAATTTAGATAAATTGAAAAGTTACACCTACTTCTCATCAGTATTTATTGCAAAATATGAAATAGTACCATCTGGAGAGTAATTTGTGGTATTGAACGCCCCTATTCTCAAGTCTAATGAGCAGCAAGTGCTGGACGAAAAAAGTCAAAAGTTGAGTAGTTTTGTGCCAAGACATATTGGCCCTAACTCCGACGACATCCAGCTTATGCTTAAGGTTTTGGGATTTCCCAGCCTGGATGCCCTAATTGACCAAACAGTTCCCCAGACAATCAGGCTGAAGCAACCCCTAAAGTTACCAGAAGCCGAAAGTGAGTATGCAGCACTGGCATCCTTAAAAAAAATTGCTGCCAAAAATCAGGTTTTCCGTTCATACATCGGTATGGGATATTACGACACTATTACCCCACCTGTGATTGGACGTAATATCTTGGAAAACCCTGGTTGGTATACTGCTTACACTCCTTATCAGCCAGAAATTGCCCAAGGACGACTTGAAGCGCTGCTAAATTTTCAAACCTTGATTATCGACTTAACAGGTTTGGAAATCGCCAATGCTTCGTTACTAGATGAAGCCACAGCCGCAGCTGAAGCAATGAGCCTAAGCTATGGTGTTTGTAAAAATCAGGCAAATGCTTATTTCGTCTCTGATGACTGCCATCCCCAAACTATCGACGTGTTACAAACACGGGCTAAACCATTAGGGATTAAGATTATTGTCGGCGATCATCAAACATTTGATTTTGATCAACCAATTTTTGGGGCTGTTTTGCAATACCCTGCAACCGATGGCACCATTTACGACTACCGCGCTTTTATAGAAAAAGCCCATGCTAAGGGTGCATTGGTGACGGTAGCAGCAGATCCTTTAAGTTTAACTTTGCTCACCCCTCCTGGGGAATTTGGCGCTGATATTGCTGTGGGCAGCACCCAGCGCTTCGGTATTCCGTTGGGGTTTGGGGGGCCTCATGCGGCATACTTTGCTACGAAGGAAGAGTATAAACGGCTGGTTCCAGGGCGAATTGTGGGTGTATCAAAAGATGCTCAAGGTAAACCTGCATTGCGTCTCGCCTTACAAACCCGCGAACAGCACATCCGCCGCGAGAAAGCTACTAGTAATATTTGTACTGCACAAGTGCTACTGGCGGTGATGGCGAGTATGTACGCTGTCTATCATGGGCCAGATGGACTTAAAACAATAGCTCAAAGGATACATTCCCTGACTTTGGTTTTGGCAGAGTGGTTGCAGCGACTAGGTTATAGCATCAGTTCTAAACCTTTCTTTGATACGCTACAGGTGGAGTTAGGAACTAAACCTCTGCAAGAAATTCTACAAGCTGCTGAAGCCCGTCAAATTAATCTGCGTATTTTTAATACATCTACTGTTGGTATCTCGTTGGACGAGACTACCACATTGGATGATGTGCGAGATATATGCCAGATTTTTGCGGGGACAGATGAGCTACGGTTTGTTTTGAATGTGCAAGAGATGGAATGGATAATTCAGCAATCAGGTTTAAGCGGTGAACCATTTAGTCGTCAAAGCACCTATCTCACTCACCCAGTTTTTAACCGCTATCACTCAGAAACTGAGTTGTTGCGCTATCTGCACAAGCTAGAAAGCAAGGACTTGTCGCTAACTACATCGATGATTCCTTTGGGTTCTTGCACAATGAAGTTGAATGCAACTGCTGAGATGATTCCGGTAAGTTGGGAAGAATTTGGCAAGATTCATCCATTTGCCCCTGCTTCGCAAACGCAAGGTTATCAAATCCTATTCCAGGAACTTGAGGCATGGTTAGCTGAAATTACTGGTTTTGCTGGAATTTCTCTGCAACCAAATGCTGGTTCTCAGGGCGAGTATGCTGGACTTTTAGTAATTCGTCAATATCACGAAAATCGGGGTGAAGCACACCGCAACGTCTGTTTGATTCCCACTTCGGCACACGGAACAAATCCAGCAAGTGCAGTGATGTGCGGGATGAAGGTGGTGGCTGTTGCCTGTGACTCACAAGGTAATATTGACGTTGATGACTTGAAGGCGAAGGCAGAAAAACATAGCAATGAATTAGCCGCCTTAATGGTGACATATCCCTCAACTCATGGTGTATTTGAGGAGCCAATTCAGGAAATCTGCGCTGTTGTCCATAGTCATGGTGGACAAGTTTATATGGATGGGGCAAATATGAATGCCCAAGTGGGAATTTGCCGTCCTGGAGATATTGGCGCGGATGTCTGCCATTTAAACTTGCACAAAACCTTCTGTATTCCTCATGGTGGCGGTGGCCCTGGTATGGGGCCCATTGGGGTAGCCTCTCATCTCGTGCCTTTTCTACCCGGACATCCTGTTGTTACTATCAACGACTCAACTCAGCACTCACATATTGGTGCTGTGGCGGCTGCACCTTGGGGTAGTGCAAGTATCTTGGTGATTTCTTGGATGTACATCGCCATGATGGGTGCAGATGGTTTGACCGAAGCAACTAAGGTGGCGATTCTCAACGCTAACTACATTGCTAAGAAACTGGAATCATACTATCCGGTTTTGTATCAGGGGAAAAATGGTCTAGTTGCCCATGAATGTATTTTAGATTTGCGATCGCTAAAAAAATCAGCTGCGATCGAAATCGATGATGTCGCCAAGCGTCTCATGGACTATGGTTTCCATGCGCCGACTGTCTCCTGGCCTGTAGGCGGTACAATCATGGTGGAACCTACAGAAAGTGAATCTAAGCAAGAGTTGGATCGTTTCTGTGATGCGTTGATTTCTATTCGCCAAGAAATCGCCGAAATAGAAGTTGGCAAGGTGGATATCCAAGATAATGTTTTGAAGAACGCACCCCACACCGCCGAAAGTCTTATCACCGGAGAATGGAATCATCCTTATTCTCGTGAACAAGCTGCCTACCCTGCACCTTGGACTCGTGAGTATAAATTCTGGCCTGCTGTCGGTCGCATTGATGCAGCCTTTGGCGATAGGAATTTTGTTTGTTCTTGTCTGCCAATGGATGCTTATTCGTAGTACCTCAGCGCTAACCGCCTTTCTGTAAACAGAAAGGCGGCTAATATTTGGAGTCTCGGAATAATGGTATGGATTTTGTTTCGTCCCAAGACACAAGATGAAAGATTTCTTTATTAATACTAATTCTCCATGAAGATGCAGGTAATATTTATTAAACGAACTACAAGGAAGATATAACTTAAGTAATTATCCAGTGTAAATTTACAAAAAATTGGTATAATATCTTATAGCTATTGATATTTTTTACTTAGCTATGGAATTTAGTATATATGGTTCGATACGCATTAAATAAGAACCGTATTTTTGTTGATGCTCAATTGAGCCTCTACGATAAGGATGAAATTTTCACATGTATATTAGACCTCTTGCAAAAATATTTTATGGTATGATGTAAAGTTTTGTCGCTTGAATCAATACTACTTATGCGATACGAGCAAACAAAAAAGTTATCGAATCGGCAG
>NZ_JACJSF010000060.1 GCF_014698035.1 Desmonostoc muscorum FACHB-395 | reverse complement strand
AAGATAAGGATTTGGTGACTATTATTGAAGATTATTGCTCGGCAGTCCGTAGTTCTATAACCAATGATGGTCATCCACCGTTAGAGGCATCTGGATTAAAGTTACAAGAAAATTTGACTTTGATAGAACAAAGCTTAGAACGGATGGAAAAAAAGTGCTTTACCACCACCTTTAGTCAACCTAAAACACCTGATATCTAAAGGGTTATCTGCAACTGCATCTTTATTTTTACCTGTTATAGTTGCATATCAATGGGTTGATAAGGCTAGTAATATTCTTAATAATAAAATAGGTCTTGATGCTGCTGGAGTTAAACAAAGTTATCAGGAACTATTAACAGAAATGTCCCAACAAAAACAGAAAGCTGGTACACTCAATACCGCAATCGATAACTTTATAAAAACTACCCATAACTACTGGTCTGAACTTTTTCATTGTTACGAAATTGAAGATTTTCCCCGAACTAATAATGACTTAGAACATGCTTTTGGTATGCTACGTCATCATCAACGTCGTTGTACTGGTCGTAAGGTTGCCCCCTCATCCCTCGTTATTCGTGGTTCTGTCAAACTTGCCTGTGCCATCGCTACTAAACTTCATTCTTTTACCGCATCTGATTTAGCACAAGTTGATATCGTTACTTGGCTCGAATTACGCTCTCAATTGCAAAAACACTACGCATTGCCAGAATTGAACAATATCGATTTCGCAGAGACCCCAAGGGTTACTTGGCTAATTTAGAGAGTCGTCTTCTCTAGTAAGTTTTGCCACGCTAGGTAATAACACTTAGTTTTTTAGAGTAAGCAATATTTTGTAGTACGACTTTGAGATAGCTTCCTTGGAGTAGCGAGCGCCTTATGCTTTGAGAATTTAACTCACGAAATTTCATAAATTCTCATTGTGGACGGATTCATTTTCGTTGATTAGCTCGATTCAAATGAGTATTTTATCGTTTAAAAAATAACAACATCCCATGTGGATTATCTAAAAATACATCTTTATTACTATTATGATTTTGCGATTCATCCCCTTGCAAATCTTGACTTGAAAGTGAGTACACATCAGTTGCAACAAGCTGATATCCTTGATTATTTAAATAACCAACTAATTTATCAGGCATGACATGAGACGCGCCGTAACTTGGTAACAAATTATGTTCAATTTTATCCTGGTCTAAAATATTTAATTGCACAACACCTGTACGACAAAATATATCAAAATCAATCGGCTCAAATAAGCCACTTGTAGTAATTTCTATTGAATTTAATTCCATCGCCAGTTGCTTTATACTTGCAAAATTCCGCGACCACGGGTTGCCCATTAAAAATAACCGTATCGATATTGCCTCTGGCTGCACCTTCACGATATCAAGTAATGTTTTTGTAACCGCATTTAGTTGCAAGTAATCTAATACTCCATGAACCGAAACTAGCCGCAGGCTATTAGGAGCGTAAAGTTTTGTCAGTTCTAGTTCTGCTAGATTGCGATCGCAAAAATAATTTAACTGTAGGTTTGGATATTGGCTGCGTAAAGCTAAAAACTTTTCTGGTGGGTTAGGAGCAATGTCGTAACAATCGATTGTCGGAAGTTGGTAGCGCGTTAAGTCAACTCCCTCAAAACCAAAAAAAACTTCACGTTCGGCAAAACCTGCACCCAAGATAGCTGCACTGTCACCATTACCTGAAAGAATCGCTTCCCAAGTGAGGGGATAAACATTGGGGGTAAGCTCTAAAAGTCTAGCTCTACTAATCTCTAGAATATTGCCACTGCTCTTGTTTTCTAGGAATCTTACTGCCATAAAACCTCGCTATATTATGAAATAACCTTGGGACGACTGATTAGGGTAATATCTTTACCTTCGCCCAAACGGTACACTTCTGTGCGATCGCCAACATCAATTTCAAAAAACCGATAGCTTGTAGTAAACCGCGCCCACGGTGCCAAAGGATTAATTTTTGGGAGATTGGTTGTTGCTTGGTAAGTAATTTCAAACCCCACTCCCCCATCTTGCTTGAACATCCGCAAAAAACATTTGTAGTCTCTAGCGTGCCAAAAATCAGTCGTTCGGCGACGCACCACATCTTGGGAGTCAGAACTCATCGCCCGTGCTGCTGATGCGGACACGATCAATTGCAAATTGTCAGACATTCGTGTTAAGGCAAGTTTCTTATCTGGGTTTGAGAATATTTCATCAACAATTGGTCTAAGCTCAGGGTGCAAACAAGTTTCAGCAATGTAAAACCCTGAATACTTGCTGATATCATTCTCAAATTTCCGATTAACTAGTCTTTCTGAATCACAACTAACCGACTTTCGTAAGCTCGCAAAAATCAAGTCTTCGTATAACTTCTGCTGCGATGCTGGCGTTGCTGCAAGAATTTTGAATGCAGACCCACGCATCCCCTGAATTCCTATCAAAGCACAGGTACAATCGAGGGATGCCGCCCACATTGCTAGAAATTTCCGATAGTTGGTATAAAGCATTAATGCTTCCTGGTAGTCAGGAGCTTTAATTTTGAGTAGATGCTTTACTGGATTGGGTTTAATTTCCCATCCAGGCTTGCATAGTAAAGTCCACAACGTTGAGGAATCTTCAATGGCATCCATGCATTTATGCCCCAAGCTTATTAATGACAATTATTGGTCTGTCCGTTTTTGTCAAACCTCATGCGGGATATCAAATCCTTAAGATGCGCTGGATCTACACCAAACCTATGAGCAATGTCATACTCCTCATCTTCAGTTGGCGGTGCATTTAGTGTAAGTAAATGCTCCAAAAAAGGTTGCGACCCCCCTAAAGGCAAACCATCATCCGTAAAAGGTAACCTATGTTCGTGCATTGACTGCTCAAATACCGCAGGGCGGGTATTTTGTAGCCACGCTACAACCTCACCAGGTTTTGGCGGCTCTATCCCCAGTCGATCGCATTCTTCTAATAACTCGTTTGATAATTGCGATTCTACTGCGGAGACGCTGTGCGATGCTCCTTGAGGAGTCGCCAAGGGCAATTCTCCTGCGGAGACACTGCGCGAACGCACCTCCAAATCCTGCAACCATTCCTGTAGTTTTCCTGTCTCTGGTAACTGCAAATCCAGCGTCTGACAAGCAGCTACAAACTCTTGTCCAATAGCAGCATTAGCATATAACTGCCCCAACCAAGTAGCAAATTCCTCATTTTGAGGTAATTTTATCCCTTGTTCAAAGCTAAAAGTTTGCAGTTTCTTTCCTAAACGAATTCTTTCTAAAAGCTTTGTACCAGTATCTTCTTCATCATTAATAATTTGAGGGTCATTTGACCCAAAAGCCATTTTGTCTAAAAGCCAAATAGCTATTTGTCCTGATTTTGGAGCTGACAAATTTAGAGTTTCACAAGCAATAAGCAGCTCAGTTCCCAAAGACGTATAACTTGCAAGCCACTCCTCTAAATTACCTGACCGAGGAGCAGTAAGTCCCTTTTGAGATAAACCAACAAGCTCTAAACCCAAATTTACCAAGTTCCTAACTACCATTGACAAGCTTTTACCCATATCAGGTATTAGCTTCTCAATTTGACCTCGCATATCAACACTAATATGGACTGTCACGCGGTCTTTCTCTGCATCTACAGGACGACCACGCTTCGGAGGTAGCTTCGGGTTTTGTTCGGGCTGTTGTTTACTCATGTTACTTCAGTCTATCGGAACCACAAAGCATATTTGAAGCCTTTGTATGCTAAATCGTTAATAAACGTAACTATTTAGCAGTGCAAAAATAATTATGCACTGTTAAATAGTTAAAAAATGTAAATAAAACACATACATAATTAGTTGATTTGGTATTCTTCAATCAAAAGCACAAAAAAGTTGAGATGGCAGAAAAACACCTGTTTCAATCAAAATTTCTGCACGAGTCCAATATGAAATACTGCGAAATCTTCAAAAACTTACCCAAAGAAGGCTTAGAACCCAGACAATTTCTACGCCACTGTTTTGATATCGCCAAACTTAGTCCCCCCGAACTGCTCGAAGAAGAAACCGACTCACAATACCGCAAAAAATGTATCACTGTACTATGTGCAGTCTTAGGTGTACAAAGACCAACAGTTCGCAAGTGGGGAAGTGATCTCAATTTTGATGGGATACCCAACTACTCCAAAGTTTCACTTGCTTACATTCATGCCGCCGAAATCGTGCCAAAACAGCTAAAGAGCATCTTGAGAGGAGAATACAACGCACCGGAAGTAAATGCTCAAACGTTTCTCGAAAAAATACTCCTCCAAGGGTTAAGCGAACAACAAGTATTACAAACTGTCTCTCACGCCAATTTTCGCGCAACTTGTGTCAAAACTCTCACGCAAGTATTACATATTGGCACCAAGTCAGTCCAAGATTGGGGTCAGGATATGTCGTTTCACAAAATGCCCAAAATTCACAAGTACACCTTGGGCTATGCCTTGGCTGCTATCTCCAAATCATCATCAAAAAACTTGCAGAAAGCAGCTTAACTTATTCAACTAGTCGAATTAGGAAACTTAGTCTTAGAGATTAAGACCGCGCATATTAGTGCATGAACAACATCATGACTACAGCAACTTTTGCAAATAATTCATACATCGAGCAGCATCAGGTAGACTCCAATCCTACCACCCACATAGAGCAAAGTACCCTAGAGTACCTCCATACGGCTTTCCTACTCTACGAGTACAAGCAGACTTACACCAAAAAAGAGTATCGCGCACTGTTAGAAGAGTACGGTTGGGATAAGGGCAGTGCTGAGGAAAGGCGATCGCTCCGAATTGCCGAGAATTTTCAAGCATTTATCAGTTGCCCGCAACACTTAGCGGTTTTACCAATATCGGTACTACTTCGGTTATGTTCTGTGAACTACAAAATCCTAATTGATCAATTAAAAGATATTCCTATTGGTGGATTGACTTGTGGATTAGTGTTAGAACTGATTGAGAAAAGAAGATTGTTTCTCAAAGCCATGAATCAAGAAAGAAAAGATGGCAACTGGCGAGCAACACCAGATGGAAATAGATATTACACCTTCGGCAAAATTATGGAGGATGACCACCAAACAGGGGTGTTTACCGAGAAGTTAATAGAGGAATTGGGATTGTCACCGCAGCGAATTGTCAGAATGGCGATCGCTGACTTATATGAAAAGCATCAAGCTGAAATAGCCAAGAATGAAATCGGCTCTTTTGGAGAACTAATCCCTTGTGAACAACCCACTAACACCATAGAAGAATTGATTCCTGCCAACGATGAAAGTGTCGTCAACCCAACAAACCTTGAGGTAATGCAGCGAGAACTTGAAACCTTGTGGCAAAGGGATACAGAAGAATATGATTGCGAAGAATACCTGGAAGAACCTGAAGAGTCAAACATTGACTTTGAAGAAGATGAGATTCAGGCAGTAGAAAGTACATTGGCTGGGATGTTCGGTACAAATGAAGTCCCAGAAACTGATGCAGAAGTCCTCGCAGACATATTGCGGAAAGCTTCAGATTATTCCTCAGTGCGCCGAGGACTATGGCAATATCAACAAGCTAAAGAAGAAGCTTGGAAGATCCTCTCGGATTCGGAAAGGAAATCTGTATGGCAGATGCTTCCAGAGGCAATCAAAAAGCTTAGTAATGCCAAACGTGAAGGGTTGATTGTCAATTTTTATGAGATTGAGTCGGGAGGGGTATATAAAGTCTTTACTACAGATTACCCACTAATAGAAGAAACAATTAGTAATAGTCGGTTAGACAGATGGTTGGCAGACTTGAAACTCAGGCAGAACTCCGATTGTAATTGACATGTGTTTAAAGCCAAGTCCAAGAAGTTAACATTAATTAGAATCTCGATGAACTCAACAGCAACAAACAAAAAAATAGCTGTTAGCCTATTCTCCGGGGTGGGTGGATTTGACTTGGGATTTAAAGCAGCAGGATTTGAAATAGCGATCGCCATTGATAATAATCCCATCGCCTTAGCAACATACCAACATAATTTCCCGCACGCCACAGTTTTGTGCAAAGACATTCGGGAGGTGACAGGAGAAGAAATACGCGCCCATATTCAGACGAAGTACATAAATTGGGACGGGGAAATTCATGCCGTTTTTGGTGGCCCACCATGCCAAGGATTTAGCGTTGCTGGACTGCAAAATGTT
Source organism: Desmonostoc muscorum FACHB-395 (assembly GCF_014698035.1). Classification (GTDB taxonomy): domain Bacteria; phylum Cyanobacteriota; class Cyanobacteriia; order Cyanobacteriales; family Nostocaceae; genus Nostoc; species Nostoc muscorum_A. The sequence continues at coordinate 43,068 of NZ_JACJSF010000060.1, read as the reverse complement.
GAAGATGAGAGAAACTCTTTGGTAGGGGAGTTTGTTCGGCTGGTGTTGGAACTCAATCCCCTTGCGGCAATCATGGAGAATGTGCCGGGGATTGAAAATCAGAAGTTTGGCTGCATTACTGCTAACCTCCAAGCAGTGCTAGAAGAACATTATTTCCTTAGCAAATGGAACCTGAACGCTTCAGATTACGGGGTTCCGCAAGCTAGAAAAAGGGTGTTTTTTGTTGCATCTAAGTTTGGAGAAATTATACCGCCAAAGCATCAACCTCAATATACAGTTAGAGATGCGTAGACGCGAAGCGGCTTGTCGATAGACATCACGGACTTGTTGCCAGTCCCCCTACTCCCCAAGCAAAACACTCAAGAATGGCATCCAGATTGGGTGAAGGGAGAATATGCCAAGTATCTTGAAAAAATATTCCCTAATGTTAGTATAATAACCAACATTGGGACGGGATTCGCAGCTACAACACATACACCAGAAGTAATTCAGCAATTCATCAACACTCCCCCAGGTGCGAGGGAAGCTAAATCCAAATCAAAAAAGCTGCAATGGGATGGATTCTGCGTGACGTTAAGAGCCGGGAGTGGCAACCGCACCGCATTACGTCCCCTCCATCCAGAACAGCCACGGGTTATATCTGTAAGAGAAGCTGCCCGCTTGCACAGTTATCCTGATTGGTTTAATTTTAGTGAGGCAATACTCCACGCCCAAAGAGAAATCGGAAATTCGGTACCCCCATTGCTTGCATATGCTGTGGGAATGCAAGTTAGAGAACATCTAGAATGCAATACTACTCCTCAAACTAAGTACCCAAATTGGCAAAACAGCCTATTTTTACCAATTTCTTGCAATTTTAAAAATATATTCGTTTTTGTCAATGAAATGCTGTCTTTAAGCGGGTTAAGCAAAATCAGCAAAGAGCGATCGCCTCCACATCTGGAAGTAGAAGTGTAACAGTATCTACGGACATATAATCTCGCAACCACTCAAGCAGCCTATTAAATGTTGTAGTCAGCCTAGTTTTTGTACCATTTTGTTCACTAGCTACAACCGCATTCCAACCCCTGTAAGGCATTGGTTGTCCAGTGTCATCTCCCCAAAACACCATTGCTCAACTTCATTAACTATAAATACTGCTATTGTTGTGATTTTGAGTACTCAGCTTTGCACTTTAGAGATTGGCAGTCAAATTTTTTAAGAAATTAATAGCTTCTTTATCAAATTCAGATTATGACATTTTAGCTGAAAAATTGTGAGGCGCAAGGAAAAAGTAAATTATTCTTTAATCAGGTCAGAGTAGTGAATTTTTCTTAGGCTACAGTGGCTCACGGTTCAAAGATAAAAAGTTGTTGCAAGGTCTTTTTGTAATTATATAACTGAAGTTACTTTTTACAAAAAATTCCGCTACTATGCGACTTATTGTTGCAGATGAGCCAGATTTAGGCACAGTAGTTAAAAGCGATGGTGCGGAGCGCCCACGTAGGCGATCACAAAAATTTTCAGTCTACTGAAGTTGCGTTTTTAACAATCAACAGCTTTTGGCAAACTATGGTATCTGGATCGCATGGTTTGGCTTTATGAAGATATGAAAGAGACAAATACAGATTATCAGAGTTGGCTGTATTAAAGCAGGAGTTTTAAGTATAAAACACTACAGTCAGGTATTGCTACTGTACATACCTATCTTTAGGCATAGAAAAATTTCATTCTAATTTCATTTTCTTATGAAACTCTATGAATAGGGTGAACGGTAAGACATTTCAGACATTTATATACCTTCATTAATGACAAGTGATTGCTAAAAATATGTTAGCCAGGGGTAAAATTCTCTGGTTGAGGCTTTCCCGTCAGTTGGTTCAACCCAGACGCTTGGCTTTCGTGGAAGCTTGCCTGATTGGTCTAGTTTCTGGGTTAGCGGCAGTTCTATTAGGACAGGCAGTGGATTGGGCAGGCGCATTGCGAGTGCGTATTTCTTACCATTGGCCTGCCTACTTAGTATTACCAGCTATTGGACTAGTAGGGGGACTTTTAGCTGGTTGGCTAGTAGAACGCTTTGCACCTGAAGCATCAGGTAGTGGGATGTCGGAAGTCAAAGCGGTATTGGCTCGCGTACCAATGCCGTTAAATCTGCGAATTGCTTTGGTGAAGTTGATCAGCGCGACATTAGTGTTGGGTTCGGGAATGCCTTTGGGACGGGAAGGCCCAACTGTCCAAATTGGGGCAGCTTTGGCAAATCAGCTGAGTAATTGGGCACCGACTTCACCAGAGCATCGTCGCCAACTAATCGCTGCCGGAGCCGGGGCTGGTTTAGCTGCGGCTTTTAATGCACCGATCGCAGGTGTACTATTTGTAGTGGAAGAATTACTCCAAGATGTATCAGGTATCACTCTTGGCACTGCAATTTTGGCTTCTTTCATCGCTTCAGTCATCTCCCGGCTCTATGGTAGTCACAACCTGGATCTGAATCATCTAAATTTAGGTCTTCCCGATACAACTTTCTTCGCTCAGGAAATCCCTTTCTACTTAATTTTGGGAGTGCTGGCGGGACTTCTAGGCATTCTATTTAATAAAGGTATTCTTGAAAGTCTAGCAATTAACCGCCGCCTGGTAAGGTTGAGTTTACCCTGGCGAATTGGAATTGCTGGGTTAGTCAGTGGTGTAGCGATCGCCTTTTTACCTGCTACCTTTCGCGATCATGCTGGGCTGAGAGAAATTTTGCTTGCGGGTAATACTAACTGGTCATTTGCAGCGATCGCTCTTTTAGTTCAGTTTATCCTAATTATTTTTACCTACGGCTCTGGAGCGCCAGGGGGTTTACTAGTTCCCACTTTGGCATTAGGGGCTGCCCTTGGTTACTTAGTTGGTGCTGTCGAACACAGTTTACTGGGAATGAGTGCTGCAACAGTCTATGCTCATGTCGGCATGGCTGCCTTTTTTAGCGCTGTCTCCAAAGTACCAATTACAGCAGTCGTCATTGTATTTGAGATGACAACAGATTTCAATCTGGTGCTACCGCTAATGATTGCGTCTGTGGTTGCCTATTTAGTAGCAGAAAAAATTGACCATCGATCGCTCTACGACCTTTTACTAGAGTGGAAAGGGATTCACATCACCAAGGAGCCTAGCACAGAGGGACTTCTAGCGCAACTGAGTGCCGTAGATGTGATGCAACGGCGTGTGGAAACTCTCTCTAGCCAAATGAGTACTGATGAAGCAGTACAGGCATTTTCCCACTCTCACCATCGCAACTTCCCGGTTTTAGAGAATGGTAAAGTTGTTGGTATTGTCACTCAGAAAGATTTAGTTAATATTGCTTCGCAACAGTTAGGCAAAGATACAACAATCGGCGAGATTATGACACCAGAGCCAGTGACAGTAACTCCCACAGCTACACTGGCTCATGTACTGCATATACTCAATCGTTATCATCTCAGCTGCTTACCCGTTACAGAAAATCGCAAGCTCATAGGAATTATTACTCGTAGTGATATTATCCGTGTAGAAGCAGAGCAACTCAGTGGTAATAGCGAACAAATAGAACGTAAATCAGCACCTTCTTATGTAGTTTACCAAACTCGCGCTCCGGCTACAGGTAAAGGAAGATTGTTAGTACCACTTTCCCATCCTCAGACAGCCGAAACTTTATTAGAAATGGCAGTTGCGATCGCCAAAGATCGCAATTACGAAATAGAATGCTTACAAGTGATTATCGTTCCGTCTGGCCGCATCCCATCGGAAACACCAGTACAAATCAGCAAAAGTCTTCAACTTTTGCAACGGGCAATACTTTTAGGAGAGAATTCGCGGATTCCCGTTCACACCCAGATCCGAGTTGCCCATAATGTTGCTGGAGCAATTTTGGAGACTGTCAAAGAACGACACATTGACTTGGTGCTAATGGGATGGAAAGGCAGTACATCAACTCCTGGTAGAGTTTTCAGCCGAGTGGTGGATACCATAATTCGACAGGCAGGTTGTGATGTTATCTTGGCTAAATTAGATGATAAAAGATCCTTTGACCGTTGGTTGTTGCCAATGGCAGGTGGCCCTAACTCCAGCCAAGCAATTAAGTTATTACCTGCTCTGGCTTCTCTAAGTACATCGCCCCAAATCAAGCTATGTCAGGTTTTCCAGCCTACTAACTCGATTCCTGACACAACATTATTAGATAAATCTGTTCACTTTCTGCAACGCCGAGTTAGCGGTAAAGTGATGGCTACTCCAGTTCGTGCCAATTCTGTTTCTGATGCTGTCCTCAAGTGTGCAGAACAAGATAACAGTGATGTGATTGTTCTGGGAGCTAGCCGTGAAAGTTTACTACAACAAGCGATTCAAGGAAATATTGCCGAGAATATTTCTCGCAAGAGTAATTGTACAGTTATCATGGTCAAAACTTAATTACATAGGCGCAACCCTACCCATAGAGTATTACAAATGACAAATGACAAATTACGAATTACGAATCATCGGCAAGTATATAGTAAAAGTTGCCCCTTGATTTGATGTGCTACTGGCGATAATACTACCTTGATGGGCTTCAATAATCCGCTTAGAAATTGCTAACCCTAGACCATTACCGCTACCTTTGCGTGCAGGGTCTGTTGTATAAAATTGCTCAAAGATTCGGGGTAAATCACCCTCTTTTATACCTTTTCCCTGGTCTTGAATTTGAATAATAGCTTGTTTGCCTTGGCTGTATGCAGAAATAAATACTTGAGAATTGGCTGGTGAGTGCTTAATCGCATTATCCAACAAATTGAGAATCGCTTGTAATAACCGCTCTGGATCGCCCTGAATCATTAGGTTTCCGGCGTTAACCTGTGTAGAAATTCCCAAAGATAGCATTCGCGGTTCTAATGCATTAACAGCACGGTTAATCAATCCATCCAGCGAAATAGCTTGCTTTTCTAGTTCAGTAACTCCTGCTTCCAAACGTCCTAAATCCAGCAAGTCATGAATCAATCGTGATAAACGTTTAATTTCACTTTCGATAGTTTGAAAAAAGCGATCGCGTAATTCTGGTTCTTCAGATGCTCCTGCTTTGAGTGCGTCTACTGTCACCTGAACGTTACTTATAGGGGTACGCAGTTCATGGGAGACATTGGCTAAAAACACCCGTCGCTCTTTATCTAAGGAAGCTAACCGCTCACTCATCCGGTTGAGTTCTGCTGCCAATTGATCTAACTCATTGTTTTCATGGATCGTCAGCTTATCGCCAAAATGACCGCCACCCAAGCGAATAGCAAAGTTCTGCATAATCTCAATTGGTTTTGAGAGACTGCGAGCAAACCGACTGCTAATTAATGCACACAGTAGAATCGTTATTGCTAGCGTTCCCAAAATACTCCAAATTACCGTAGCAAACTGTCGCTGAAGCTGCTCCAAAGTCATAGACATTCGGATTATGCCCAACAATTGACCGTTACGCTCAATAGGTCTGGTAATATACAGGCGATCGCTGTTTGATAAAACGCCTTTGGCAATTCCTTGCTTTACACGGCTTTGTAGAGCTTCCCGTATTCCTGGAACCTGATACCAATCTTTAACTTGACTATCTAACTTGGGGTCAGAAGTGGCTAATAAACTGCCTTGTTGATTAAAAACACGTAGGGTTATAGTTTGTGGTGCGCCATACCGTTGCACCAGTAAATTTACCTGTTTAATATCTTTTTCTTCTAGTGCATCTGCAACACTTTCGCTTAACGCACTCGTCCAGTTATCCAAATCTACTTGTCGCGATCGCATAAAATAATCATGGAACGACCAAAGGATATAACCTGCCATCAGTGACGTTCCAAAAGCTGTTAGCATCAGGTATGTGCCTAACAACTTGGCATAAATTGTATTTAATTTAATCCCAGGTATCCAGCCTCTCATGAAGGCTGCTCCCCGGAACGACGACGCAATACTGCTTTGATGCGTGCTAGTAGTTCGCGGGTGTTGAAAGGTTTAGTAATATAATCATCTGCACCTGCTTCTAAACCCCAAATTTTATCAATATCCTCATCTTTAGCTGTCAGCATAACGATAGGTACATTGGAAAATGCCCGAATCCGCCAGCAAACTTCCATACCGTCAACTTCTGGTAACATCAAGTCAAGCAAAATTACATCTGGTACTTGCTTGTGAAATTGTTTGATTGCACTATGTCCATCGGCGGCTGTAGTCACCGTGTAACCTTCTTTTTGTAGTGTATAGGTGAGACTGTCGCAAAGAGCCGCTTCATCATCTACAAGTAATACATGTGGCATTGTTTATTCTCAATTATCGGGAGTTTTTTCTAATTATATTTTGTATGAATAGATGTATCTTTGACATCTTTCTCTCGAAAGTAATTTGTTAAATAGTAAGGATGAAAATCTTATAATCAAAATATTTAAGTTTAATCATAACCGCTTAATTTACTCTTGACTATTACTGTTCCCTGTTGGGGAAATTTTATCGTAAAACTTGTTCCACCTCCTACTTCGCTATCTACATAAATTTCTCCGTGATGTATTTCTAAACACTTTTTCACCACAGCAAGTCCTAGTCCACTGCCAACAATCTTGCCTACATTATTAGCACGATGAAAAGGCTCAAATAAATGCTCTTGAAATTCGCCAGGAATTCCTATCCCATTATCTTTAACTTGGAAAAATATTGCGGATGATTCACAACTAAGAATTAAGAAAATACTTCCCTCTGGAGGTGAATATTTAATTGCATTTGAGAGTAAGTTACTCAAAACCGAATAAAGTATATTTTCGTCTAATTTGGCATGAGTACAGTTACCTTGACTGATAAATTTAATAGTATGCTGTTGTTGATTAGAAAATTGGAGGTCTTCTATCAAATTAATGCAAAATGCTTCCAAATCTATCAGTTCTGGATGAAATTCTAATTTCCCAGTTTCTGCCCTAGTCAAAGTTAAAATATCGGTTAGTAACTGGTTCATTGACCTAGCTGAAGATTGAATGCGATACAGATTTTTAAGTTTCTTCTCTTCCGTCCACTGCTGATTACTTTGAGCCAATAGTTGAGCCGACCCCAATATAATACTCAATGGTGTACGAAATTCATGGGATACCATTGAAAAAAATCGTAACTTCAATTCACTAAGTTCTTTTTCTTGAGCTAAAGTCTGTTGAATAGCTTCTGCTTCTTGGCGTTTCACTAATTGTTGATAAAGCAAAGCATAAACGCCTAATAAAATGGCAAAACTCAAGAAAGTACCGAGAAATTCAATCAACATCCGGTTGCGGATATTCTCTTGGGAATGTCTGACTGAGATTTGTAGTAACTGTTCCTCTCTAGCTTGCATTTGATTAAGCGTTTCGTGGATTTGATTACGGTTTTGGTTGCTTTGAGTAACTAGAGGTGCTTGAATAGCAAAGCTTGATTTACCTGCTTCTCTGAGGTTAATCGACTGTTTAGATAATTGAACTCTTTGAGCAATAAGGAATTTTAGCTTCGTTATTTGCTGCTGTTGATAATAGTCATCAGCAAGTTGTTGCTGCAATTTTTTAACTTTGGCATCCAGGCTTTGCATTGCCTGATAGTAACGTTTGAGTTCTGATTGCTCTCTATAAAGAATATAACCCCTGCGTCCGGCTTCTGCATCGGTTAGTGTAGCGAAGATGTCAATAACATTTTTCATTACCTCGTGTGTGTCCTTCACTTGATTGCTACTTTCAATTAACTGAGTAGCATTTTGGTAAGAAATAAGACTAGCTGTACCCATTAATAATAAGCTCAAGCCGAAGCCAGAGGCAATCCATTTCCTTTCCAGTGACCATTTCATAGAAAAAATTAATTAATCATTAATGGTTCAGAGTCCATATCTTATCCAAGACCTTACATTAAAGTAAAGATTTTTCCAATATTAAGCTTAGTTCAAAAATTTTATTACTAACCGATTTCTACCCGATTTTTGCCTTTTATCTCCACAACTAGTTGTTAAAATGCTATTTAAATTAAAACTCTCTTGCACTAAAATATCTCCAAATAAATTTAATTGTTTGTTTGGAGAATTTTAATTTTATATAGTAAGACTCATGTTTTATTTTAAAAAATCATTACAACTCAAAAAGCCAAACCCTTCTTGACCATTACCTGCTAAACCAAGTGAGTTATCTAAATCAAAGCGGGTTGATAGATTTTCATGAAATAAACTCTGATTATCTTATTCTATCATCTCTAATTTTTAGGCATCATACTGAGGATTTAAAAATATAAGTGAGGAAATTAAATTGCCGTGTCTTCATTTAAAACTTTTGAAGAGAAACAATCAAAAATTCAGACTTTACCTAGTTTTGAATTTTTGAAAAGAGTCGGTCAAATAACTGGTGGCACACTCTTATCAACTACTATGCTATCAAGTTCCGTGCTGGCTGGAGGACTAGTGGGTTTAGCTATTAGTTTCCGCGATTTACCAGATGTTAGACAACTACGAAACTTTGTACCTTCAGAAACAACTTATATCTATGATATTAAAGGCAAGCTTTTAACACGTATACATGGGGAAGCTAATCGCCAAGTAGTGCCTTTAGATCAAATTTCCCCCAATTTAATACGAGCGGTATTGGCTAGTGAAGATAGTCGCTTCTACGAGCATCATGGTATTAATCCCGGTGGTATTGGACGTGCTGCATTAGTCAATTTTGCATCTGGGGAAGTGCGAGAGGGTGGTTCTACAATCACCATGCAGTTAGTAAAAAATATTTTCTTATCTCAAAAACGCGCTTTTACCCGAAAAATAGTAGAAGCAGTATTAGCAATTCGCTTAGAGCAAGTTATCAGTAAAGACGAAATATTAGAGATGTACCTCAATCAAGTTTATTGGGGTCACAATAACTATGGTGTTCAAACAGCAGCACGCACTTACTTTAAAAAATCAGCGCAAAATTTGACTTTGGGCGAATCAGCAATGATGGCGGGTTTGATTCAAGCTCCAGAAGAATTTAGCCCGTTTGTCAGCATGAAGTTGGCAAAACAAAAACAAAAAGAAGTATTGGGGCGAATGTTGGAACTCAATTGGATTACTCAACAAGAGTATAATGATGCTCTCAAACAACAAATCAAACTTGGTGAAATCAAGTCATTTCAAGGTAGCGCTTTGCCTTACGTTACCAATACTGTAGCCCAGGAATTAATTAAAAAGTTTGGGCGTGAAACGTTGCTCAAAGGAGGAATGCACGTACAAACCACAGTAGATGCAGGCTTCCAAATGATGGCAGAAGAAACGATCAAGAAGTGGCATAAAACCCTTGAAAGTGAGGGATTAAACAATAATCAAATGGCTTTGGTGGCAATTGATCCTCGCACACATTTTGTCAAAGCACTAGTGGGTGGTGTAGATTCAAAAACTAGCGAATTTAACCGAGCAACTCAAGCCCACCGTCAGCCAGGATCTTCTTTTAAACCGTTTGTTTACTATACTGCCTTTGCTAGTGGTAAATTTACACCGAATACAACAATCCTAGATACTCCAGTTAGTTATCGTGATGGTAACGGTTGGTATTATCCCCGAAACTACGATAATACATTTATGGGAGCAATACCAGTTCGCACTGCCCTAGCCCAGTCTCGTAATGTCCCCGCAGTCAAAATTGGCAAAGCTGTGGGTATGAATAAAGTAATTGAAACTTGCCGTACTTTGGGAATTATGAGTCCGATGGAACCTGTGAGTTCTTTACCACTAGGTGCGATCGGTGTGACACCATTAGAAATGGCTAGCGCTTATGCAACTTTTGCTAATTACGGCTGGCGATCGCCTCCAACGATTATTGCCCGTGTTACTGACGGTAGTGGCAATGTGTTAATAGATAATACTCCTAAACCTCAGCGAGTTCTTGACCCTTGGGCATCAGCAGCAATTTTAGACGTGATGCAAACGGTAGTTAAAGAAGGAACTGGTAGAGGTGCAGATATAGGTCGTCCAGTTGCAGGAAAAACAGGTACAACATCCTCAGAGAAAGATATTTGGTTTATTGGTACGGTACCGCAGTTAACAACTGCCATTTGGGTAGGGAGGGACAACAACCGACAATTATCTAGCCACGCGACAGGCGGAGGTATGGTTGCTCCTATTTGGCGTGATTTTATGCAGAAGGCACTCAAAGATGTACCAGTAGAAAACTTCCAGCCACCTTCTAATTTTCCTCGTCCGAAATCAAATTGAAAGTATTAAAGTTAAGTATTGGAATCTATTCTAGTTTTTTAATTTACAAATATTCTGACAATGCGGATTTTGGTAGTTGAAGATGATGTCCAGTTAGCAGAGATGCTGATGGAAGCCCTGACTGACCGTCAATATGTGGTAGATATAGCCCAAGATGGAGAGGAAGCATGGGATTGCATCAAAGTGTTGGAATATGATTTGGTGGTACTAGATATTACTTTACCTAAGTTAGATGGTGTAAGTTTTTGTCAACGCTTGCGATCGCCTACATCAAGGCATAGTTTATCACGCAACATTACAATACCTGTACTCATGTTAACAGCACGCGATACCCTTGGTGACAAAATTACTGGGTTGGATGCTGGGGCAGATGATTATATGGTTAAACCTTTTGAAATGCCAGAGTTAATGGCTCGTGTTCGCGCACTATTGCGCCGCAATAGTGCCGCAACATCTTCTTCAGACTTTGGTTGGGGTAATCTGCGTTTAAATTCTAGCACTTATGAAGCCACATACTCTGACCAGTCTTTACATCTAACGCCCAAAGAATTTGCTCTTTTAGAATTAATGGTTTCTAGCGGTCGGCGGGTGCTAAGTCGAGCCGGAATTATTGAGCGTATTTGGTCACTTGATGACCCTCCGAGCGAAGAAACTGTTAAGTCTCACATTAAAAGTTTACGGTATAAACTTAAAGACGTAGGTGCTGCTGATGATTTTATTGAGACAGTTCATGGATTGGGCTATCGCTTAAAGCAGCTTTAGGAAAATACCCGATTTCTACCCGATATTTACCTCTTATCTTTACAACTGATTGTTAGACTACAATTACTGAAGTTAACCTCTTCTTTTACACTAGAACACTATTAGTTCTCCAAATCAATTTAATTATTGGTTTGGGGAATTTTAATTTTTATCTAAAAGCAATTAGTAAACCAGCTTTTTAAATATTGAGAATTCATTAAGTCGGGAGCAACTGAGATGACTACTGCTTTTGGTTGCCCTTCTTGGACTAAGGCGATCGCTTCTCGCTTAGATTTGGCTTGTTGGATTAGCTGAGAAAGCTCTTGGTTGTCGCGTATATTTGCTCCTAGCATATAATTTGCCATTTTGAAGTCAGTTATAATTCTATGTTACGCGATCGCCTAAAAATTATGACTCACAGGAATAGCGATCACATACAGCAAAACCTTTAGTGGTTAGATAATTGAGGCGATCGGCTAAAAATCATGACTCACAGGAATAGCGATCGCCAAAAAATTACGACTCAGAGAAATAGCGATCGCCTAACTCCTCAAATCGCCAATATAAGCCCCAATTTGTTTAAGTCCCTGCAAAACTTGGATACGTTCTGATGTATTTTCAAGTAACCGATAAGTATGGGATCTAGTATATTGAGGGACATTTTGGTGGCGATCGCATTTCAAAAACAATACTTCTCTTCCGTTTGTAACCATTGCATAACAACTTGACTGTAAGTTGGGAGCGCTCAACAAATAAGTAAGTGCTTGGGGAATTCCCGCCGTAACGTCTAGTCTTGCAGGCTTTGACTCGATTACCAAAATCCAAAAACTATCTTGAATCACCAAAATATCAATCCTGCCTTGAACTGCAATAGCATTAGCTTCGTCTGCAACTTCGATATTGGTACTTACTTCTGCTTTTACCAAAAAAGGAAACTGATAGAAACCTGCTAAATCTAGCAATGGTGATATAACTACAAGCTTAACAATTTCTTCGAGAGGTGGTTCTTCTTGACTGAGATAGGTATAGTTTCGAGTGAGGCGATCTAGTCCTTGTAGTTCCGCTTCGGTTAGAGTCGGCGCATTATTTAACCATTCATCAAAAAAGCGATCGCTAGAGTCTAGTCTCAAGCCAAAAGTTTGACGGAGAGCGCCAAGGGTAAGGCTACTAGCATTTGTAATCACGGTTAAATTCTTGTAGTAATTACATGAAGTTTAAAAGTCTAGAGATTTTATCTAGGCTCCAATACCTAATATACGATATATTAAGAGCAGAAGAGAGATCGCCTAAAAATCACGACTCACAGGAATAGCGATCGCCTTTAAAAGATAGATTGTTGAGGCGATGGCCTAAAAATTACGACTCACAGGAATAGCGATCGCAACCTATTCCAAATTAACTCTATCGCACTTTGGAAATCCAGGAGTAGCCTTAGCTAATATCTAAAGTTTAGGATAGGCAATCCGTTGGTGATGAAATTGCTGCCAAACCTGGACAAAAATATGAGCAATTTGAGACATCTCTGCCCGTGTTAACCCTGAATCTACCAACTGATTATCCTGCCAACGTGCTTTCAGGATTTTATTTACCATTGCCAGTGCTGCTTCTGGGGTTGCGTCTTTGAGGGAGCGTAATGCCGCCTCACAAGCATCAGCCAATATAGCAATCCCCGTTTCTTTGGATTGGGGAATGGGGCCGTCATAGCGGAAATCTGATTCGTGTAAAACTTTTTCAGGATTTTGTTGCTGTTGCTGTGCTTGTTGGTAGAAATATGCAATTAAAATGGTTCCTTGATGTTCGGGAATAAATGCCTGAATAGCGCTTGGTAGCTTGTGTTGACGAGCCATTACCAACCCTTCGCTCACATGCTTTTTGATAATTTCGGCACTTTTCCAGGGATCATTAATCACATCGTGTTTATTAATACCTCCCATTTGATTTTCAATAAATCCTAGAGGGTCATGCATTTTACCAATGTCATGATAGAGAACCCCAGCCCTAACCAGTTCCACATTACAATTTAATGCTCGTGCCGCAGCTTCTGCTAGAGTAGCGACAAACAGTGTGTGCTGGAAGGTTCCAGGAGCTTCATTAGCTAGGCGTTTTAATAAAGGTCGGTTGGGATTGGACAATTCAGCCAGACGAATAGGTGTGACTAGATCAAAGAAAGCTTCTAGGTAGGGGCTTAAACCTAGTGCTAAGATGCTCCAAACTAACCCTGCTAAACCGTTGAGGACTGCTGCACCCAGCACAGCATACCAAAGGGGTGCGATCGCAGTGTTGACCAACAAATAAACTACTCCCTGCGTCAACCCAATTAAGATTCCCAAAGTAGCTAATTCCTCTCGCGTTCGCAGTGCTTCTCTACCAGGGAATCGCCATTGTCCCGCCATCAATCCGCCAAGAATTCCGCCAGCTGCACTAGGTACTAAATAATGCCAGCTAAGTTCCGTTCCCATTGAGAGCAATATCGTTAGTAACCCCATAACAGTACCTCCGATCGCAGTACCGTAGAAGCTACCAACAAGCAAACCAATAGCAGGTAAGCCTGTAAATGATTTGGTCAAGATTATTAGCAACGGCGCACTGAGAGTAAGGAGCAGTATCAAGAGATAATCGCTCCGTCGTAATTTGGCGTAAATCCTTCGTTCTACCAGTTTGAAAACAGCCACAGCCAATCCCACCATCCCACTAAAACGAATCAGATGCAGCCAATCGATTCCGCGTTGACTCAAGTGAAAGTGGTCTAATAGAACAAAATCAGCCTGGGTAATTTTTGCTCCAGCCTGAACGATAACTTCACCTTTTTGAATGCTGACGATCGCCGGTTCTACTGCTTCGGCTGCTTGTTCTGCAATCAGCTTGGTTTGCTCAATATCTTTAATTAGATTAGGTGCGATCGCCTCTGATAGCAATCGGCTGGCTAAAGGTTGTGCAATTTTTGGCACAGAAACACTCACCTGCATCCCGATTGCAGAGTTCAGGTTAGCCTTGGATAGCCCAGGATAAATGCCCTGTGCTAACATTCGGTCTAAAGTTTGACGCACTTGGATTTGAGTTTTTTGCCAATCTGTATCAGACAGGTTTAAGAAAGTGACATCGTAAAGGGTTTCGGGTTGGGCATAGACGCTTTGCGTGTTGTCTTTAGACATCGCGCTCAGGGCTTTTAGGCTGATATTATAGCGCTGACGAGCTTGGGCGATCGCTTTTAATAGTTGAGCAAAAGCTTGGGAGGAGTTAGACTCTCGGTAAGTTCGCAGTTTTTTTACTGCTAGCTGCTGGGCAGAATTTAAACCAGTCAGATTGCTATTTTTATCCAAACCTCGTAATACTTGCTGCCATTGAGGTTCTGGTGCTTGTCGCAGGTAAGTTTGTGTAGCAGTGGAAAACACTGAAGTCTTAAAAAAGGGAAAATTGCCCAAATTTTCGCGGATTTGATTGCCTTTTGTGAATAATTGCTGGAGATTTTGGTGAATTTGCTCATTAATTACTGGATCGTCAACCCAGACTGCTGAAGCACCGCTACGAGCCTCCCTGCGTCTTTCTTCTGTTGTTTTTACATCTTCAACATTGGCTGAACTTGGTGCGGTAAGCGTTTGGGGAGCTATCTTACCTACATCCAGTTTTGGTTGGTTATAAAAACGGTAGCCTAGTCCACTGGAGAGAGATAGTACGACAAACACAAACATCCCAGTAGAATAGAGACGGTTTTTTAGATGCGATCGCTTACTCTTAGGTCTAGTTTGCCTGTAATTCCTACGAAATAAACTCAAACATCACCCCCAAAAACTATAAAGGTGTGTAAAATTCGTTGGAAAATAGAGGAGTTTCATAGAGAAATAAAGCAGTTAACTGGCATTGAATCATGTCAATGTCGGAAAGCTCGTCTTCAGAGAAATCATATTTCTTGTGCTATGTTGGTTTGGCTGAGACTGAAAACTTTAGCCTATCAAACAGGTCAAACTATTTATAAAATTAAGCATAACTTACTTTCTAATTATTTAATTCAGCAACTAAAACGCCCAGACGTTCATATGTGTTTGGTCTGATTTCAATTACTGCATGGTGGAGCGAAGCTCCGCCCACATTTTGTGCCAGTTGCGTAAGTCCTGACCTTTTGTGCAACATCCGTAGAGCTTTGAGATAAATCGTTGGTTGCGACATAATCCGTTCTATCGGTAGAGATAGTAACCCGGAAAAGTTTCACTTTTTTCTCAGCAGGAAACGCTTTAATTTTTATTATTTTACCACATTCTAAATCCTCATTACTCCATGACAAAGATTCAATATTCTTATATTTCTCTTTGCCAAAAGTATCATCTACTAAACGGTTAGTCTTTAAAGGACAATAATAAATTTTCTCTAAACTATCGATATAAAGCATTAAACTATTGACTGCATACCAAGTATCCATTAAAACTGTATCGAAAGGCAAAAGCTTTTGATATACAAGCCCTTGCAGCATATTTTTCACATGGTCTAACTTAGTTAAACCATCATTGTCAGGATCGAAAATACGATAATCGATTACCCAGAAATTGAGAGTTTTAGGATTAACGTATATGCAATTTACGATTCCAATCCCTTTGACGATGCCATGTTCATTTCCACTATACTGCCTTCGCACTATTTCAATTTCTTCAGAAAATCTTTTGTCTAAAACTGTATCATCAAAGATAATATAGGCATCTTCGTCAGCGACAATTAAATCTTTGACATTATCCCAAAGTAAGCGAGGAGTTAACTTTTCATTTTTGAGATAATAATTAATTTTATCATGACTAATATTTTCTAAATGCTCTGCTAAATTAGTCATGGTATAGTTGATTTGACTACTAAGTAGATATTGACAATAATTAAGTTTAGTAAATTTCATCGCTAACCGATTTTTCGACGCACCCGCTACTTATTCTCTCATAAAATTTTTCTCGGAATCTACTTGATTAGTTACTATCAAAAATTCCAAAAAGGGCTGATTTCAAAAACACCTTTTTATAGTACTAGAGTACCATTAATTAGCGATCGCCTGTGCCAGTTGCGGAAGTTTTATAGTACTAAAGTATCATTAATTAGCGATCGCCTGTGCCAGTTGCGTAAGTCCTGATGGTATATCAGTTAAAATAATACATTATGCAACAGTAAAATTAGCGGATAATAAAAGTTGATAGAGATTAACATCACTTTCAATTAAGCAAGCATGACCGCTATGAGGTAAAGTTATTATCTAATGATTAGGGAAAATATTACTTAAATATTGTGCTTCTGCTTCTGAAGGTAAAAGTCGGTCATTTCTACTACCAATTAGTAAGACAGGTTGAGTAATTTGAGATAATTTATTCTCATCAACATCAAATTCTCTCATCAGGGATAATCGCTGATTAGCAGTTTCTTGTGGTGCGGAACTAGTTGATTTTGAAAGAGCAAGTCTTGCAGTAGGTGAAATTCGACTTAAATTAGCTAGAAAGGGTAAAGATAAAAATGAGGATATTTTATAAAATAGTTGAGGTGTGTAAGGAAATAAAAGTGAACCTAAGTTTAACCAAGGTACTCGATGAAATGAAGAAGCAGAATTAATTAAAATAATCTTTGTAAATAGCTGAGGACATTTTTCTAATACTTTCAGCGCCAAGCAACCACCGAATGATTCTCCACAAAGATAAACGTGCGATTGCGGTAATTTTTCTAGTTCTATCTTAATTAAAGTTACTACTTTTTCTGTCATTTCATCCCAACTTGTTAGAACATCAGGGGGAATGACAAAACAACGTACATTAAAAGCTGCTTCTAAACCTGCTGTTTGAATATACATCAATTCCTTGCCAGTCTCATCCATTCCAGGTAGAAATACAAAGAGTGGATAATTAGAGTTAGATAATTCGGGAGTTAAAAAATCAGGATGACTACGAATTTTAGATGACATAAATAAACTAATTTATGAGAACAAGAGTGATAATTTCGATAAGTTAGTAAAAATTTTTAGCTATGACTCAATTAACTCAGAAGTCAAGCTGTTTTTATCTACATCTTTTTGGCTATTGACATCATCATTAGTTGCTTGCAAACAATCTCGATCTATTTGATCTACTAAACGTAAATCAAGCAGACTGGCGACCCAACCAGCCGTTAATCCTTGGAAAAAAACTGTCATCATTATTGTCAAAAATACTAAGGCTTTAATTGAATCACCGCCATTTATACCCTCTTTTGTAAGTGAAACCGCAAACAAAGAAGCTAAAGAAGCAGCTACAATTCCACGAGGAGCAACCCAAGATAAAAATAACTGCTCTTGCCAGTTAAAACCTTGATTACAGGTAGATATTAAAATATTAATAGGACGCACTATTAGCATCAGCGCTAGAACTGTCAGAACACTACCCCAACCTAAAGCGAAAACACTGGCAATTGATAAGTCTGCTGCTAACAGAATGAACAAAACCGAATTAGCTAAAATGCTCAACTGTTCATTAAACTTACGCAATAAAGATTCTGAAGGTAGGTTACTAGCTCTTAAAACTATCCCCATAACTACAGCAACCACCAAACCAGACTCACCACGTAACACCTGTGCCAAACTAAATAAACCCCAGACACTAGCTAAAACAACTAGATTTTTTAACTCTTGGGATAAGAATTGATCCTGTTTGATAATTTGGGATAGTAACCAGCCTCCAGCAATACCAATAACTACGCCTATACCCAAACGCAAAACTAGACCCTTAATTAAAATGAGCGGCTCCACATTTCCACTCAAAACAAAGTGAAGCACAATCACAGCCAAAATTGCACCAATTGGATCGATAAAAACACCCTCTCCTTCTAAAAGTGTTGAGACTTTTTTTTCTACACCAATTTGTTTGAGGAGTGGATTAATTACTGTTGGGCCTGTCACAACTACTAAGGAGGCATAAAGAAAAGCAATTGACCAAGGAAATTCACTCAGCCAGTGTGCAGCCATTCCAGCACCAGTTAAGGTAATCAGTACTCCCAAAGTAACAAGATTGCGAAGACTACTAGAAACCTCTTTTAACTCTCCTAACTGTAGATTTAAACCACCCTCCAATAAAATCAGCGCCACTGATAGGGAAACCACAACTTCTAAACCAATGCCCAGTAAAGAAGGATCTAAAAAATCAAAACCATCTCGCCCCAGAAGAATCCCAAACAGAAGTAGCAAGACTATACTAGGAATGTGAAAATAACCAGCTAGAACTTGAGCAGCAATACCAGCCACAACTGTTGCACTGATCAGAATAGTAATGGGCAAGGATTCTTCCATAGAAAAATTAAGTTGTGTTGTACAACCTCCTATAACCGAATACTCCTAAATTATGAGGTTTATATTTCAGGAAAAAAATGATAGCTATTTACGCTATGATGTACTAGCTTTTTAACAGGCTGATGCTGGCGCGACAGGGTATGCATAGTTTACTTCACTAAAGGAGTATACTAACGCACTGCTAGCGATCGCTAACTCAATACGCCTGGGTTAAGGGCTACTGGCAACAATTTTGGGTTTTCGAGACGCGATAAATCGCCGTCTCTACAAATATTTTGTTGCTCATTCTGAACTGTATTGGCTACTAACTCACTTACCTAAATCTACAGGATTGCTCTATAGTCGGAGTCTCTTCAAATTGCACCATTATTAGAACAGCTGGTACATCGCCTACTGTTCCAGATAAGTGACCCTTATGACCTTGCGCGTCTGTTTTCGTACCCTGATCTTCTCCAAAGGAAATTTCGCCAACACCCATCTCGACTCGCTGTCCGTCCATAGTCTCCACAAACCAGCGTCCCGACAGTGGGATGATCCACTGGGGTTTCGGGTTCTCATGCCAGTTACCAACCCATCCCACGGGTAGCACAGTAAAGGTGATTGTAGCATCAGACTGTTTCAAATTAGAAAGCCACTGCGGTGAGGTATCCGGGGCTATGCCTTTTTCTATGAAGTCTTCAATTTGACAACGGGATTGGTGACTTATACCGTCGTTGTCAGTCCAGACGTGCCAGTATTCAATTGTTGGTTTGGGTGATGAGTTATTCTGCATAATAATGGCTCTTTTTGATCCGAAATGTATTGAAAGGCGAACTAGAAATTAGGAATTACGAAATTCTAATCATATAATTGCGTCCTTCCCATTTGCTGCTTTCAATCCAGAAAAAGGTAAAGTTGATGGGCTGTTGCTGATTATGATAAATAGCAATATCTACAAAATTAACCCCTATTTTTGTAGAAGTAGCAGGTGTATTTTTGACGGTTTGCCAATTATCATCTGACCAGTGCAAGTGAAAAGATGCTAAAGCGTGAATTCGCAATGTATAGCCTTTTTTAACTTTGTCTATTTGTCGGTTAAATTTCCAAACTTCCAACGATTTACACTGCTTTCTTTCGCCTAGATATCGATTCGTCACCTGTGGAATTAAATCAAATACCTGACCATCATGATTTGACCGTAGCAGTTTGATATATTCCGAATGTGCCCACATCAAAGGCATTGCCGAACCTGTTGGTTTTCCTAAATACAGATGATTCTCAGATATATCTGCTTCATCCCAAACCTGTTCAGGTAGTAAACAAGTATCTGATGCAAATCCTTCCATCGCCTTAATATATGTTTTGACATCGCCGCCAACAGCTAATTCATAATGTCCCCGTTCTCCTGTTAAGAGAGGCCAAGCGCGTCCCTTACCAAAACCAGTATAAGGACTGCCGTTTTCTTGCTGTCCGTAGCCGTCGTGGTTGTAACGATGCCAACAAGGCCCAGCAGATGTATCTACTTTTAAAACTGCATCAATTACTTTGACAGAATCAACAATAATCGGGTCATTTGGTTTGCGAATTCCATAGCGGACTAATTGCAAAAACCCGCCATCAACAATTTCCTTCGCGGGAAATTCTGACGGTTCACTAGGAGGTTGACTGCTGATAACAAGAGTTCCTTGGTTAGGATTTTCGTTGGGGTGAGGATTATTAATATCTGTAGGAGTAATCCGAATGTAATGGCGTTTGATGCCAGGAACTAAAGTGCCTTCAGTAGTAACTGTCCAAGCTTCGATGTGAGATTCTAAAAAATCAGCGTATTCTTCGATAAAGTTTGCTGTTGCTTCATCGCCACGTTCACGAACAAATTGAGCAGCACAAATTAAGGCGGCAATATTAGATGCTAATGTTGATGGTGAATAACCACTATTTTCTTCCCAGCGTTCTTGTTGGGTAGCTGGCCCATGACGAATTAAATAACCCGCCGCCCGTAAAATCATCGGATAAATATCAAAGTTTAAACAAGTTTTTTGCTGGTGCAATAGCCATGCTAACAGAATGGGAAATGCCACCTCGTCAAGCTGGATACCTGTCCAATAAGGTTTACCATCAACCCAGAAATTTTGGGGAAAACCGCCATCTTCCTGCTGACTAGTGGCGAGATAAATTAGCGATCGCACTGCTGTATCAGTTTCCCCAGCAGCCACTAAACCTGATACACTGCTAACCATATCCCGCGTCCAGACAAGGTGATATCCTCCTTGGTCTTGGTCGTCTTTGGCTTCACCCCAAGGGATAGCCAGAGATGCAATTAATGCACCTGGATAGGTTTTGTCTTCATGTGCCAACAACAGACTAATGCTGTTGTGATACAACTTACCCTGATCATAAGAACTATTTTCTAATGGTTTGATGCCCTGGCGCGATCGCTTCCACTGTTCGTTATATAGCTGCTTCTGCTTTTCAAAAGGAATATTGAGTGACTGAAATAGTGTGGAAATTGCATTGTGCAGATTTGTCCCAAATGCCAGTCCTAAAGTAAACTCTTTAGTGCTATCTAAATTTAGTTCTCCAGTTAATGCTATGTTGCCATCTACAGCACTATCAAACTCCCAATCCATCTGAAAGTTATCAGCTAAATCTGTCCAGCCGTCACTTTCACCAACGTAGCCAGAAGAAAGACGGATAAAGGGAATTGTTGCACCCATCGCTAACCATGTTCCTCCTTTCTCGGCTGTGAGAATTCGATGTCCAGCAACTTGTACAGCGTAACCATTATTACCTCTACCTCCAACTTCCAGATGCGGCGCACATAAAGCGTATAACTGGAGTTGGGAAATAAACTCGCTATTTCCTGTTAACTTTGTATGTTGTAAAATACAGGATAAATGCGGGTCAGCAATCACTTCTTTGATGACAGCATAACGCCCCTGTGGATCGGAATTAATGATACGATATCCTAAACCATGAGTCCACATCGGTTCAACTTTTGATTCGAGATGGCGTTTCTCTTCGTGAAAAAAGCTTTTTCCATCAGAAATTAGATACTGTAAATCCCGAACTTGTGGTTTATCTACTGTGGGATGGTAGATTTCAGTCACAACACCGTTCCAGATAGTAAACCAAATGTTACTAGAGGTAGAGTAAGCTGTTCCGACTCCATCTTTATTGGCATGAGTCCATCGAGGATCGATACCCGGTGAGCCAAAAGCCTGTGTTTGACCGAGAATTTTTACCATAAATTTCTGTCCAGTTCAGTGCTGTAGTTGATTTTTCTTTGATTCAAAAATTACTGAGAAGTTTGAGAATATTTGCGAGATGCAGTTAATGATTTAGCTTCAATAAAAATTTGTTTGATTTCAGGATGCTTTTGGCGAATGTTTGCTTCTAAACTTTCTACAGTTAAAGCTATTTCTTCACCTGTAAGATTGTGAGAAAATTGAAGTTCTAAGTTTAGTAATACCTCTTGTGGAGCAAGTTGCATTGTTAGCACCCGGATAACTTCTTTCACTCCTGGTTCTGCTTTTGACAGAGAACGGATATTAGCTATAGTTTGAGGGTCGGCACTTTCTCCAACTAATAAACCTTTACTTTCTCTCGCTAGTAACACTGCTACTATAGCTAAGATAATGCCAATAATAATCGAAGCAATGCCATCCAAATAAACATTATTAAATAAATGTCCTAAAAATATGCCTATTAAGGCAACAAATAAACCTAAAATTGCCGCAGTATCCTCAAATAATATTGTCAATACTGTGGGGTCTTTACTGTTTTTGATAGCTTGCCAAAAACTTTGTTTACCCTTGGTTGGCAAAAACTCTTTTAAAGCTACAGTCCAAGAATAACCCTCTAATAATATTGCCACACCTAACACAATATAATTCCACATTGGGTCTTCTAGCGGACTGGGATTAATTAAATGAGTAATTCCTTCATAAATCGACATCCCGCCACCAATGGCAAAGATGAGGATGGCAACAATAAAAGTCCAGAAATAAAGTTCTTGTCCATAACCAAAGGGATGACTATTATCTGCTGGTTTTTGGCTTCTGATAATTCCCAGCAAAAGTAATAGTTGGTCGCTAGTATCTACGATTGAATGAATACCCTCAGATATCATGGCAGAACTGCCAGTAATAGAAGCAGCGATAAATTTAGTAATAGCGATCGCCAAATTAGCCCCCATCGCCGCAAAGATTGTTTTTTTAGATGAATCAATTGCCATGATTGTAAATATTAGCTTCTAAATAGGTAAGTTTCTCACAGACTTCTTTCTCCTCTTAATCGCAGAATAATGCATCATGTTATGGTGTTCACTATGTTCTTGCTCACTGCCGCTATTCATCATTTTCAGCATATTCGGCCCGCCAGTTTTGAAGAACCGCGCAACCAATAAAGCTGCTAGAGCTAAAAACAAAATATTCAACACTGTAGTGTAGTTAAATTGGATAGATGCCTCAACTACTTTGGCGTTATGTTCTTGTGGTATTAATCCCAAAATTTGGAACAGAATTTCAATTATTAATGCCGCACTTACCATCGCTGCATAAAAAGCGATCGCTAGAAATATACTAATTTTCAAACCGTAATATTTGCGGTAAATATTTAAAATTGGCAGTATAATCAGGTCGGCAAAAATAAATGCAACTACGCCTCCAAAACTAATACCTCCATTCCACAACACAGCAGCTAAAGGAACATTCCCCACAGAACAAACAAAGGAAAATATCGCTACAATTGGCCCGACAATTGGCCCCCATAATTTAGACCATATAGGGTGATCTGTGAGAAAGAATGCTTGCCAAAAGTCGTTGGACACCCAAGCAGCCAAAGCACCTGCAATTACTAATCCCAGCGCAATATCTAACCACACCGAAACCCAGTCCATAACAAAGTAGTGGCTAATAGATGTAAACCCTTTATCAGAAAAAATCCTTTGCCAAATGGAACCTTCTGTTACTGACATGTCCATGTTGGCGTGTCCTTCCATTTTACCGGAAAGTCCCCGGTTGGCTTGCTGTTTAGCTGCTTTCACCATCTGGGGTTTTAGGAATACTTTAAACAGAAATACTAATATTACAATCATCAATAGCCCACCGACATACTCAGCTAAAGTAAATTGCCATCCCATTAATACTGCCAAGATAATGCCTAGTTCAATGACTAAATTAGTTGAGGCAAATTGAAATGCGATCGCTGCTGTAAAATTACCACCTTTGCGAAAGATAGAACGGGCAAGGGCGACAGAAGCATAAGAACATGACGATGAAGCTGCACCTAAACCACAGGCTACTGCAATCGATTTTGGTGACGCATCTGGTAGTAGTCGGCTCATTTCCCCTTTAGAAATTACTGCTTGAACAATACCTGATAGTGTAAAACCAAGAATGAGCGCCCAAAGAATTTCCCAGAACATAGAAAATGTCATGCTGAGTGCTAGGAAAATTCCATTGATGGGGTCGCTAAAAGGGTTTATAGTGTTCATTTTTATCAATTATCAGAATAGTTTTATCCCAATTTCTAAGTATTAGAAACTTCTAATTCACCATCAAGATGCGTAACTTCCCATTGGGTTTGTTCGCCGTTGCCCCAAAATCGCAATCCCACCGTAGCGTCTCCCACAGACAAATTGATGAGTTCTAAATCGGGTAAGCAATCTGGTAGATTCGGCTGTACTTTTAACTGTTGTTTTGAAGCATCAGCTTTGAGTCCTAAAATAGTACGAATGAGTAAGAAAATTGAACCAGCAGCCCAAGCTTGGGGAATATTGGCATCTGGATAAGGTACGGGAAAGTTATGATCTTGGCGTTCAATTCCCGCAAACAATTCTGGCATTCGTCCAGCTTGAAAATAACTAGCAGCAGCAAAAATACCCTCAGCAATGCGGTTAGCTTCTTGGTGATAGCCATACTTTTTTAATCCGGCGGCAATTATGGAGTTATCGTGAGGCCAAACACTACCCCGTTGATAACTAATTGGGTTATATCCCTGATTTTTAGATGAAAGAGTTCGTACACCCCAACCACACCACATATCTGGTTGAAAAAGTCGGTTAACAAGTTTTTTTGCTCGTTCCTGTGGGACAATACCAGACCAGAGCAGATGACCAGGATTTGAAGTAATTGATTGAATTTGCTGCTTTTTATCGTCTAATCCTAAACAGTAAAAGCCAACTGATTCCATCCAGAATTGTTCATTAAATCGGTGATAAAGTTCTTCGGCTTTTTGACGCAGCTTTTTGGCTTGCTCTTTTTCGCCCCAGACTTCATAAATTAAAGCTGCCCTTAGCCACGCATCATAAACGTAGCCTTGAACTTCACATAAAGCGATTGGCGGCTCAACTAACTGCCCATCGGGGTAAACTATTGCGTCACCCGAATCTTTCCAACCTTGATTGCGTAATCCTTTTGGCGAACGAGTTAAATACTCAACAAAGCCATCCCCGTCAAAGTCGCCGTATTTGTCAATCCAATTTAGTGCCTTTTCAAGTGGCGCTCGACACTCATCAAGCATACTGACATCAGCATTCCAGTTATAGGCTTCAGCTAAAGTAACAATCCACAGGATGGTAGTATCTACTGTTCCGTAGTAGGGATGATATGGAAGTAGGTTTAGTGTGGTTAACTCATCGCGCCGCATTTCGTGGAGCATTTTGCCTGGTTGGGCATCGTGCCAATCATCCAACTCAGTTGCTTGGAGTTGAGCCAGTTTGAGTAACGTGCCACGAGCAAATTCATGATAAACTGCGATCGCTTGCAAGCTAGCAATTATTGAGTCACGTCCAAAAACGGCAACAAACCAGGGAATACCAGCAGCAGGCATCCAAAATTGATGTCCGTTATCATCCACATCAATCCGCAACGCTCCCATATCTGCGATCGCTTGCTGATAGTATTCGGCAATTTCAGCATTAGACGATCGCAACTTTGTCGCATTCATCAGAAATTCATCCCTAACCTTTCCCGCTTTCGTACTGTGAGGCACAGCACAGGTGTTTTGAGGTTTGAAAACATTTCCATCTGCTAAAGCTGTAAAATTGACACAAGTGTGCCATGTTTTCCCAGGAGCAATGACCACATCAAACATTAAACGACCATTGGCATAGCGTGGCTCAGAATTACCACAAACTGGCTCAATCACAATACCTCGCAAGAAAGAGCCGTTACGATATTCAGTAGTGAGTACACCATTTTCCCATCTGGTTTGTGTTTCACCTCGCGTCAAGAGTTGCTGTGATTTGACATCAAAAATATCCGCAAAATCAGAACGCACAGCTAGCATTAATTGAAACTTAACAACTTCATTATGATAGTTAGTTATATCAATATCTTCATGCATACCTTCCACAATGTCGCGCCCAACGGTTACAAGTAAACTACCAGGGGGTAAGGAGCCGTTGATAATAGGAAGTTGTGGGTTAGTGAATTGGTAAAGCGCATTATGATGGGTGATATTGCTAGAGGCTAACAGCGAAAGTCGATAGCGATTAAGAGAAATTTCGTAGTAAGAAATTACCCGTGTGTCCCAAACAAAAAAACCTTGAGGTAAATTTTCGTCGATAGAACCATCACTAGCCGTTACCAAAAAAGAGGAACCATCGTTGATGGTTATTAAACCAGAATTAACAGTAACTTTTGTAGGCATTCTCAATTAACCAATTCTGTGGTTTTAATTCCCCCGCTTCCAACAAGCGGAAAGTTTTGTGGCTCTTTTTAAATCCCAGTTACAAAACTTAAATACGAATTACGTAGCTTGCTTCTCGCCTTCTCTACGAGACGCTACGCGAATGGCGAGTATTACGAATTATCTTAACCATTCTCTGTAAAACCTGGATACAAAGTCATTCCACCATCTACAAACAGTGTTGTACCATTGACATAATCAGAGTCATCAGAAGCCAACCAAACTGCTGCTTTGGCGATGTCTTCTACATCTCCCACACGTTTCGCTGGAATTAGTTTTAGTAAATTTGCCTCTGCTTGTGGAGTATCCCAAGCTGATTTATTAATTGGAGTTTTTATTGCACCAGGAGCAATACTATTAACACGAATTTTGTGAGGAGCAAGTTCTTGGGCAATACTTTGCATCATCATATTTATACCACCCTTGCTAGTAGCATAATTAACATGACCTGCCCAAGGAATTACCTGATGGACGGAACTCATGCAAATAATTTTACCTGCCGCACAAGAAATATCAGGCTTCACACCTCGACGCAAGAATTCCTTTGCGGCTTCCCTAGCACACAAGAATTGTCCCGTTAGATTTATCCCAATCACTGCATTCCATTGATCGAGGGTCATATCTATAAATGCTGAGTCTTTTTGAATGCCTGCATTACTTACTAAAATATCAATAGTGCCAAATTGTTTAAGCGTCTGGCTGAACATTGTCTTTACTTGGTCTTCTTTGCTGACATCAGCTTGAATAGCGAACGCTTCTCCATTATTAGCTTTGATATCATCAACAATTTTTTGGGCTGATTCAGCTTCCGAATGATAGTTAATAGCTACTGCTGCACCTGATGCAGCCAAATAGCGAGCGATCGCTTCACCAATTCCAGAACTACCACCTGTCACAAGTGCTTTTTGACCTTTAAGCAGATAAGGGGAATAACTCATAATACTTTTTCAGAATTTTTGCTATGTATTTTCATTTGCAAAGTTTGAGGATAGCTGATATTGAAAACTTATGATTGAATCCAAATTGA
Source organism: Desmonostoc muscorum FACHB-395 (assembly GCF_014698035.1). Taxonomy (GTDB): domain Bacteria; phylum Cyanobacteriota; class Cyanobacteriia; order Cyanobacteriales; family Nostocaceae; genus Nostoc; species Nostoc muscorum_A. The sequence goes on along the minus strand of NZ_JACJSF010000060.1, from coordinate 16,188 downwards.
AGCAAGCTGTCCTACGTTGAAATTTTTATACCAATTACACATTTTGCTTATGTGTTTAATTTTTGACAGCTATTTTGGTGATTCTGGCATTACTTTAGAGGTTTGCAAGAATGAACGCTTCTAGCCATTGGTATAATAAATATCTCTATCGAAAGAACTATAAAAATTTCATCACGATTTCATTATTGGATGAAATCTTTAAAGGATAAAGTCAGTTGCATGTCTTTCTTAAGCTAGAGATAAATTTTATAATATTTTTTATATTGATTGATTTATACAAGACTGATATTGAATTTTTGCGAAGCTAGTACAGAATAAGTACAAAGTCTGTTGAATATGTCTAATCAAACCGATGTACAAGTACAAAGAATTAGAGCTATTGGCTTAACAGTGACAAACGGCGAGCGCTCTTTGGAATTCTATACACAAGCACTTGCTTTTGAACTCGTTTCTGACATTACTGTTGAAGGACAGGATTATAGCGACTTAGAAGGTGTGACTGGGGCAAAAATTCGCATTATCACTTTACGATTAGGTGATGAACTTATCGAGTTGATGGAGTATCTTAATATTCAGGGTAAACCCATCCCCAGCTATTCACAAAGTAATGACCTGTGGTTTCAACATCTGGCAATTGTAGTGAGTGATATGGATCGTGCTTATGCTCACTTGCGTTCATTTTCCATTGAACCAATTTCCGTTGCACCGCAGACAATACCACCTGGTAATCAAGCGTCTGGTGGTGTCCGCGCTTTTAAGTTTAAAGACCCTGATGGTCATGATTTAGAGTTAATTTGGTTTCCGCCTGATAAAGGACAAGATCAATGGCATCAAAATAGCCATAGCTTGTTTTTGGGAATCGATCATAGTGCGATCGCTATTTCCAATACCGAGCAGAGTCTACACTTTTACTGCAACATCCTGGGAATGCAAATTGATAGCCGCAGCCTCAACTGGCGTGCAACCCAATCTCGCTTGGATAATTTACCAGGAGCCGAAGTCAAAATTACAGCACTGCGACCTGTTGAAGATGGTGTGGGAATTGAACTGTTAGACTATATTGTGCCTGGAAAAGGTCGCTCAATACCGAGTGACTGGAAAAGTTGCGATATTGCACATATCCAAATTGAGCTAGTTGTAAATAATCTTGAGCAGTTAGTGGATAAGCTACGGCGTAACGGGGTTGAGTTTGTATCGTCGCGGATTGTGCAGTTTAGCGATCGCTCTTTTCCTTATCGGCAAGGTTGTCTAGTTAAAGATCCTGACGGACACCCAATTTTGCTTGTCACAAAATTATCTAAATGAAAATACAAGGACTAAAATAATGAAAATACAAGGACTAAAATATTGCAATAAATATACGTTAAAACTGCATCAATTAAGCTTTTGTTCAAGGGTAGTGAGATAGTCGTAAGCACACATCGCATAAGCACGCACAATATTAATTTCATAGTGCTTACTATTTCCTTCCGTGAGGTTGAGCAAGCTTCCTAAACTTTTGCTGACTTCCTTTGAAGTGAGAAGCCCCACTATCAATGCAGGATCAGTATTAATATTGAGATCCTTGCAAAGTTTTTCAGATGGTTTCGGGTTAGCATTGTGCTTCCAGCAGTTGGCAAATAACCGCAGAACATTTAGCTCAAAGTCGCCTGGGATCTTTTTAAGATCAACACCTGTCTTATCAGAAAAGAGATTGCGACTTTCCATATAGGATATTTTCTTAGTAGAGAAGTTCTCTGGTAGAGCAGCTACAAGTCGTTTCATTTCACGCTCTACCCAATGAGATATGTCCACTAAGAGCAACTCGGCAAGTTTTATAAGTTCATAATTCCAGTCAGCTAAGTCGTCGAAGCACCTTTCTTTCTCGAAATCATCGGTAGCATTTAGAGCCTGTGAGTAAAGCGTCTCTTGTTTTTCAAGGAGAGCATTAATGATAGTTTCTATACTCTCGGTGTGAAGTCTAAGTCCAACTTCGTATGGGATAAAAGAATTACGCATTGTCATATTTAGTGAACTCAGGCAAAGTTTTGAGCTTGGCGATCGCTTTTTCAAGTAACTCGGTCATCACTACCCTACTCCCGTAGAAGAGTACTTTCAATTATCTCTTACAAAATCGCCTGTCTGGTACAATGCAGTGTTAACGAGAAAATAACTCAACTTCCAAAAATCAAAGCATCAAGCGAATAAGCACCAGGGCCTAAAACTGCGATCGCAATTAACATAACGCAATACATAAAAGCCTTTTCCCAACTTGGCGGTTCACCTTGTCCTAAAGCACCCTGATACTGTTCTTTAGGAATTAAGTATGGATCTTGAGCTACAAAAGGCTTACTTCCAGAGATGTGCAAATATATCGCAAAAATCATTGAGCAGAGAATGGGCAAAGTTGCTAAGAGTGTGACGAATCCAAGAATCAGAAAAATTCCGCCACCTAACATCGATGCAGCTGATAAAAAGCAAAGAAAGACAGGCGTTTTTAGAGACTCAGCCCACCGTCGAAGATGCGTTATCTTGGGATAGCCGTGTAGTATAAACAACCAGCCAAGGCTAACTCTGAGAAGTAAAAGTGCTAATCCGGGAAATCCGTCAGGATACACAGGAGAAAGTGAACTTAACAAGTGTGGACTTAGCTGTGGGAAATTAAATTCAGCTACGAAAAAAGCGAGTTCCTTCGGAATAGCTCCGCTTAACGCTACACCCAACCCAAATTGATAAATCATAGTTGTACACCACGGGTATTAAGGTCGATAACATATAACGAATGACCGGCTGTGATAAATAAGCGTTCACGAAGTGTCCCTGAAAGGGAATCGCCTTCTTTACCACCAAAAGTCAGGTTAGCTGATGTCTCCGGTACAAAAATTTTTCCTAAGCGAGTTCCGTCGGGGGCGTATATCTGCACGCTGTCTTGAGAACTAGTAAAAACATTGCCATGTTCGTCAACCCGCAGTCCATCCGGTTGTCCTGGTTCAATGACTGCAAATACACGCCCATTCTTTACATAGCGATTGTCCACAACCTCATAGACACGAATATGATGAGGCCCTCCAGGAATATTAAACGCAGCTGTATCTGAAACATACAGCATGCTTTCGTCTGGACTGAAAGCCAACCCATTCGGGCGCACCATGTCTGTTACTACAGGATAAATCTCACCTGTTGTCGGGTCAAAGCGATAGACGTAACTTCCGGGTTGTTCCTGTTCGCCGCCGTAACCTTGGTTTGGCTCGGTAATCCCATAAGGCGGATCGGTGAACCAAATCGTGCCGTCGCTTTTTACTACCAAATCATTTGGACTGTTGAGGCGTTTGCCTTGGTAGCGATCGACTAAAACCTTCCATTCACCATTGTCTTCGCATCGGATAATAGCACGCAGACCAGAGGAACAGGCAACCAGACGACCCTCTAAGTCACGGTAATTACCGCTTTGGTAATCAGATGGATCTCGTAGGACAGTCACATTGTCAGTGGGACTCCACCGTAACAGGCGGTTGCCGTGAGCGTCACTCCACACAACACTGTCATCTTCATGGAAGTAAACAGGCCCCTCGCTATGGACTGCACCATTGGCTAGCTCCTGGAGTAAAGCACCGGGGCGTACAATAGCAAGGAGGCGATCGTCATAAATCTCAATGGCTTCAGGCATAGAAATCTCCTGTTATTTAACTTGGCTACTGACGATAAATAGCAGGTTTAAATTAATACTAAAATACTATAAATGTATATTTAATATCGTGTAACCAACTGAGTACGCCAAGGCGGAAATAGAGCAACCATTTAAAACCCCTAAAAAATTGATTCTATAATACTTTTGACTTCCGGCTTGCGGTACTGAGTGTAAATTTTCTAGCTGTTTTCATCAGTTACTAAATACAATATTAAAGTTAATTGTTATAAAGCTAATTCTTACTTTATTGATTTCTATTAACATTGAACCATAGATATAGATTGCACCAAAAGACTATTTTTATTCAAAACAAAGTTATTCATTTTTAAAATTAAATATTTTTTAACACATCGAATTAATAGCTTCATCAAAAATGCCAACCAAAATTTATTTCCTATTTTTGTAAAGAGATTACATAGCTAATTCATACAATAGAAATAAAAAATGAAATTAAAATGAAATACTAACCTGTCTTTAGGCATAAATAAATATTAATCCATTAGAGAGAAGCAATATTGTAATTAAAGCTTTAGTCTAAGCATAAGAATCTGTCTTTAGAGCTATTTAAATTTTGATAAAACTTATAAATGAACTTAAAACATTGCCAAATTACTTGACAGCATGAAAGAAATTAAACCGTAATTAATATGAAATTACTAATTATCAATTATGACTAGCATCACAGAACATTACGACATTATTATTATCGGTACAGGAGCCGGTGGAGGTACATTAGCCCACCGCCTTGCACCTACAGGTAAAAAATTTCTCGTACTGGAAAGAGGCGACTTTTTACCGAGAGAGAAAGCTAACTGGAACCCAGAGGAAGTCTATCAAAAACATCGTTACCATACTGATGAGCAATGGTATAACAAGGAAGGTAAAGCCTTTCAACCTCAGACAGGTTACTGGGTTGGTGGCAATACCAAACTCTACGGTGCAGCCCTAATTAGATTCCGGGAGCGAGATTTTGAAAGGGTAATTCATAAAGGAGGAATTTCTCCAGAATGGCCTTTGAAGTATCAAGACTTTGAGCCATACTACACCCAAGCAGAAAAGCTATATGACGTGCATGGACAGGAAGGAGAAGACCCCACAGAACCACCTCGCAGCGAACCATATCCTTATCCGCCAGTCAGCCATGAGCCAGATATGCAGTCTCTCGCTGATGGCATTCGGGAACTGGGTTATTATCCATTTCACCTGCCATTAGGATTAAAGCTGAATGAAAGCGATCGCACCAAGAGTCCCTGTATTCGCTGCGATACTTTTGACGGATACCCCTGTTTAGTACAAGCAAAAGCCGATGCTGATGTCAACGCCATTCGTCCGGCTCGTGAAAAGTATGCCAATGTTACTCTTTTAACTAATGCCAAAGTCTTGCGGCTGCATACCAGTGAGTCGGGGCGAGAAGTGACAAAGGTAGAAACTGAAATTGGAGGAGAGCAACATTGGTTCACAAGCGATATTGTGGTTGTTGCCTGTGGTTCTGTCAACTCAGCTGCTTTGCTGTTACGCTCTGCTAATGACAAACATCCCAACGGATTAGCAAATAGTTCCGATCAAGTGGGGCGGAATTTCATGAAGCAACTGGAAACGGCCATAGTTTCCATACATCTAGAAGTGAATCACGCCAACTTTCAAAAAACCATCGCTGTCAACGATTTTTACTGGGGAGAGCCGGATTTCCCCTATCCAATGGGCATGGTGCAGAATACAGGTAATGTACTTGCCGATATGATTCCCGGAGAAGCACCGCCACTGATGGCTCCATTTGTCAAGCTGATTCCTCATTTTGAGCGCTATTTGCTGGCCGAGCGATCGGTTGGCTGGTGGTTACAGACAGAAGATTTACCAGATCCAAATAATCGGATTCGGATGGTGGGCGATAAGATTCATGTTGACTATACACTGAACAATAACGAAGCAAGCGATCGCTTAATTCATCGCTGGACATCTGTACTCAAGTCAATCCCTCACTCTGCTAAACACGTCTTGCCATTTAGCATTTATCCCCGCACTCATCTACCTGAACAAGCAGTTGCTCATCAATGCGGTAGTTGTCGATTTGGCACAGATCCCAAAACCTCAGTTCTTGACATCAATTGCCGTACTCATGATGTCGATAATCTCTATGTGGTAGATAGTAGCTTCTTTCCGTCAAATTCCGGTGCTAACCCTACACTCACGATTATGGCGAATGCGTTGCGTGTTGGCGATCTACTTGTAGCACGCTCCGTGTAGCAAAATCCCGTTCACCCTTGGCATCCCGTAGGGAAGGGTACACTAAGGCATAGCTTAACTATTGAAATGAACTAGGTTATCGGTCAAGAGTAAATAGTAAAAAGGAGAAACATTATGACCAAAGATGAACGACAAATTACACCAATTGAGCAACCACAGATTCAATCTCAACAGGACGAGTCAGAACAGATAAATTCTGATCCCTTAGTGACAGGTCTAGGTGCTGTGGGAGGTGGCTTTGCAGGAGCCGCGCTGGGTCGCTCAATTGGTGGTAAGATGGGTGCTGCAATTGGTGGGCTTGCAGGGGCAATTACTGGTGGGCTTGCAGCCAATAAGTTGGCAGAATATGTAGAGGAATTTACTGAAGAACTCGAACCAACAGTTGGATTGGGATTAGGAGCAAATCACAAACCAATTGAATTACCTAGTCACTATAGTTGGGAAGAACTACAAGCACTATCAAAACCCCAAGGTGAAAAAATGCAAGCTATATAAACAAAAAATTAATTACGAATTACGAATTAATCCAAATTGAAGAAGAATGCAGAAGTCACAATTCAGGAGCGGAGCCGGAGGCGGAGCGTCTCCGGTCAGAATCAAGACGCTCGATAGCGACGCGCAAAGCGAATCCTTGAGCGTCTGACTCGCTCTAAGCGTTGGCGCAGCCTCTCGTAGAGAAGCTATGCCGTTCGCGTTAGCGTCTCTGAAAGAGAAGGCTTTACGCTGCGCTATCCACTTTTTCGTACAAAATTCATTCTGTTAGCGGTAGCGGGGCGGTTTAGCCCATTCTGACTTCTGAATTCTGTTCGATAATCATGTCAATAAAGGCAACCCACAGTCACAATGGAGTCATATTCTTACTAAGAAAATGTTTTTGTTACAACTATGTTATTGATAGTTGTCACATCGTTTATAAAATAGCTATACCAGTCCTAAATTATTCGTGAAAAGCCCTACTTATTACCTCTCTGTGTTCTCTACATCTCTGTGGTTCGATTAAAAAAATATTTTTCAAAACTCATTTATGATTGCTATATAAAGTTTGCTTCCTACTATTGAGATAATAATTATTGATAAGTCAAAAAGCAGAAAAACTTTATTTTTGTATGAATCAAAAACTATGGAGGCATCAATATTTATTTCTTAAGTAGAATAAAAATTTCATAATTATTTCACTTTTTTGTGAAAGCGTAATTAAAGAAGGCTTTTAGCATTGGGTTGACTATGCGGCTAATATTAGTTGAGGATGAAGCAGATTTAGGTTCAGCAATCAAACAAGTCCTGAGCCATGAGGCGTATATAGTTGACTGGTTTCTAGATGGTACTCAGGCATGTCAATATTTAGAAACTGGCTGGACTGAGTACACACTTGCGATTTTTGATTGGATGCTGCCTGGAGTTTCGGGGATAGAGTTGTGTAAATGGTTGCGATCGCGCCAATTAATTCTACCTGTATTAATGCTAACGGCTAAAGACCGGATGGAAGAAAAGATTATTGGTTTAGATAGCGGTGCAGATGATTATTTAGTTAAACCCTTTGATATGGCAGAACTGCTGGCAAGATTGCGGGCATTACAACGGCGATCCTCTTACGTAGGAGCAACGCTAACACCTCAGGTCCAACCCCGCCGTTTACAAGTAGGTTGTCTGACACTCAATTACAGCACTCATCAACTTACTCGTCAGTCTGGTCACGTAGAAAATCAAGTATTCTTTTTAACTGTCAAGGAATTTCAATTGTTGGAATATTTCATGAGACATCCTAACCAAATTGTCAGCCGCGACCAAATTATTAATCAGCTTTGGGAAATTGGTGCAGAACCAGTTAGCAATGTCGTAGCAGCACAAATTCGCTTATTGAGACGCAAATTAGGAGAAGAAGAGAACGAATCTTTAATTGAAACTGTTTATGGTGTGGGCTATCGTCTCAATATTCCGGCTGCGGAAATAGGCAGATGATTTCTGCTAACTGGACAGTGACACTTTCACCAAGGTTATAGAAATATGGAACGCAACCCGATTTTCCACCAGACTAGGTTGCGCCTGGCAGCTTGGTATACCCTCGTCATGGGCGGTATTTTAGGGCTATCTAGTTTGGGGGTTTATAGTGTGGTTGCCCATGCCTACTATGAAACCATAGACCAGGGATTGCAATCAGTCGCAAACGCACTCCATAAAAGTATTGAACCGGCTTGGCAACAACCCGGACAATTACAACGCCTGAATAAAGAATTTTCTTTAGAATTATGTGTGGGTCAGACAAATTGTTTGCCTAAAAGAACATCTATTAAAAAATCAATCACAGAGGTGGCGAATCCAGTTAATTACTATATCCGCTTATTGGATCGCTCAGGAAAACTTTTTGCTAGTGGAGGCATGGAACTTGACAATTTTCCGATTACCTCAGCATTAGAGCATTGGCAAATATTAACAGATGACTCTGGCACTCGATACCGCGAAATCACTTTACCTTTGTATACTCAAAACCAGGTTTCGGGTTATCTACAAGTGGCGCGTAGTATCACTGATTTAGACCAACATATTGCTTATTTAAGATTAGCTTTGGTGTTGGGATTGCCAATTTCCATGATTTTCGTTGGGTTGTCTAGTTGGTGGTTGGCAGGAAGGGCAATGCAACCTGTATATCTTTCCTACCAACAAATGCAACAATTTACTGCTGATGCTGCCCATGAGTTTCGCACACCTTTAGCAGCAATGTACTCTACTATTGAAGCTGCTATCAAGTTACAGCAAGAACCAAAATCCAATGGGGGAATTTTAGATGTACTCAAACGCCAAAATCGGCGCTTATCACAATTAGTTGGAGATTTATTGCTATTAACTAGGATAGACCAAAAAGAACTAACAGGAGAATATCAATCTTGCTGTTTGAATGATTTAATTAGCGATTTAACTGAGGAATTAGCATTTTTGGCAGTAGAAACTAAGGTAAATCTCTCTAAACAGGTGCAAGTCTCAGAAAAACTGTATGTGATGGGATATGAAGAACAGCTTTATCGCTTAATTTCCAACTTAATTGCCAATGCAATTCAAGCTACATCTAGCGGTGGAAAAGTCACGGTTTTTTTAGAAAAGAGTGAGCTTTACGCCATGATTAAAGTTGAAGATACAGGAATTGGTATTGCTGTTGAACATCAACAGCGAATTTTTGATCGCTTCTACCGAGTAGATCGCAACCGCTCTCGCACCTCTGGCGGTTCAGGATTGGGATTAGCCATCGCAATCGCGATCGCCAGAGCGCATAAAGGCAATATTCACGTTCAAAGTCAACCTGGCCTAGGTAGTACATTTACAGTTCGACTTCCACTTTCATCCTGACTTCTGGAAATAAATGTTGCTATCTAATGCATTATTTATCTTGATAACGATATTCTATGCTAAGTAAGTTGGTGGGAATAAACCAAATTATATTACGAAACATAAATATGCTTAAAACCCTTACCAATGACCAATGACAAAGGACTAATGACAATCACCGCCAGTTAGCTTTAATTACACCGACTTACTTAAAGCTTTTGTTTAAAATCCAGAATCTAAAATCATTTGATTTGGAGGAGTTTTGATAAATAATATTCGCGATCGCTTTCGGGGTTTTAAGCGCAAAAGAGTTGAACCATCACAACTAAAACAGTTAGTACATGAATTGTTGGAAGAGTCTAGTCTCGACGCAACATATTTGATTTTGATTATTGGCTCATGTGCGATCGCTACATTTGGTCTACTTGCCAATAGCACTGCTGTAATTATTGGTGCAATGATTATCGCACCTCTAATGTTGCCAATTCGAGGTTTAGCTTTTGGTGCATTAATTGGAAATATTAACCTATTTCGTAAAGGCGTAATACGACCGAGTTTAAATATCCGTTATTCTAAACTCTTCTACAGACGTAGAAGTGCTACCTCTGTACATTCATTTTTACCAGATGTCTAATATCTAAAATCCTATTATCTTGCCATAAAATAAATTTTTCATCCTATTTATAGATAGGAAAAACTAACTAAAGGTGGAGTTAAGTATCAGGATATTTTTATATGTTAATTAAGGTTGACTAATTAAGCAAGTAAGATCATGAATGCAGATATATCCGCACTCTGGGACAGAGTTCAGGGAATGATTAACGGATTCATTGTCTTACTGCCGAATATCGTGCTGGCATTGATTGTCTTTGCAATCTTCTTCGCGGTGGCTAGAGCGATTAAGAGAGTAGTTAAACGATTGACTCGCGATCGCCACCAAGCTCGGAATCTAGGACTAGTACTGGGACGCTTGGCGCAAGGTACAATACTGTTAATCGGGCTATTTGTTGCTTTGTCGATTGTAATACCGACATTCCGAGCCGGAGATTTGATACAACTACTGGGCATTAGCGGCGTAGCTATCGGCTTTGCCTTTCGTGACATCCTACAAAACTTCTTGGCTGGGATTCTGATTCTCTTGACAGAGCCGTTCCAAATCAATGACCAAATAGTTTTTAAAGATTTTGAAGGGACTGTAGAAAATATTGAGACACGAGCGACAACAATTAGAACTTACGATGGTCGCCGTATTGTGATTCCTAACTCAGAATTGTTCACTAATTCGGTAACTGTAAACACTGCCTTTGACAGTCGCCGACTACAGTATGATGTCGGTATTGGTTACGGCGATGATATAGACCGAGCCAAGGAGTTAATGCTTGAAGCATTGCATAGTGTGCCGGAAATACTGAAAGACCCTGCACCTGATGTGCTGCTCATGGAACTTGCCGAAAGTACCGTTAATATCCGCGTTCGTTGGTGGATTAACCCGCCACGACGTGCAGATGACCTCGCCTCAAGGGACAAGGTGCTTTCTACAATTAAGAAAACGTTAGTTGAAAACGGCATTGATTTACCCTTTCCCACACAGCAAATTTTATTCCATGACCAGACAGAAGAGATAGATGGCGATCGCTCCCGTCAGCGAGAAGGTTGGCCATCTGGTAAAGGCAAAGTACCAAAACCCCGCAACATTGGTGATTCACTCAGGTTACTTGCTCAAGAGCGCTCCTCACGATATGACAACGGTAAGGTAGATGCTCAAATCAACGAACAATGAGAAACGTTAAATTAAGCAAACTTTGGGATCAGTTGCACTCAAGCTACTGGTTCATCCCAGCAGTAATGGCGGTAGTAGCTACTGCTTTAGCTTTCACAATGCTTACTCTTGACCGCACAGGCAAAGTGGGAATTGATTATTGGTGGATGTACACTGGTGGCGCAGATGGAGCGCGCTCGCTTCTGGGATCGGTTGCAGGTTCAATGATTAGCGTTGCTGCGACAGCTTTTTCAATTACAATCGTGGCGCTTCAGCTGGCTGCTTCCAATTTTGGGCCGCGGCTTTTGCGTAATTTTATGCAAGACACTGGTAATCAGGTTGTACTTGGCACATTCATTGGTACTTTTATCTACTGCTTACTAGTACTTCGGACAATTCATGGACAAGGAGATGGATATGAACAGTTTGTACCACAACTTGCAGTCACAGTTGGTACTTTACTCGCCATTGTTAGTATTGGTGTTTTGATTTATTTTATCCATCATGCTTCAACCATCATTCAGGCATCGCACGTAATTGGAAATGTTAGTAGCGATTTACACAAAACCATCGATCGTCTGTTTCCCGAAAAATTTGGATATAGTAAACCACAGCAGCAGGTAACACCGTCCATCCCCGTTAACTTTGAAGAAGAAGCTTGTCCCATTCGAGCGATCGCCACGGGTTATTTACAAGCAATTGATGACCAAGAACTCATAAATATTGCTTGTAAATACAATCTACTAATACGGCTTCAGACTCGACCGGGAAAATTTATAGTCAAAGGTAGTGATTTAGTTATAGTTTTTCCTGGAGAAGTGTTAAATACAAAACTAGTTAATGAAATTAATGATGCTTTTATTCTGGGCATAGAACGTACAGAACAACAAGATGTAGAGTTTCCCATCGATCAATTAGTAGAAATTGCTCTGCGTGCCATTTCCCCCGGAATCAACGATCCATTTACTGCAATTCGCTGTATCGATCGAATTAGCGCCGGATTGTGTCACTTAGTGCAAAGGGATTTCCCTTCGCCCTACCGTTGCGATCGCAATAAAAAATTACGCATAATTGCCGAAGGAGCAGATTTTCAAAGATTGCTTGACCGTGCTTTTAATCAAATTCGGCAATATGGAAAGTCAGATGCAGGAGTAACTATTCGGTTATTAGAAACTATAGCTACCATTGCCAATTACACAAACAATAGTCAATACTGTAAAGCCTTACGATATCATGCTGACATGATTTTGCAGGACAGTAATGAGGGGCTATCACAAGAACAAGACCGCAAAGATGTACAAGAACGGTATTATGCTGTTATTAAATCTTTAGACTGTAACAGTGCTATTAAAAATTGGGATTAATCAGCAATGTTAACTTTAGTATAAAAACTATGAAAAAGGTATATATCAGTCCTAAGTTATTTCTGAAAAATTTCTCTTGATTCTTCTCTCCGTGTTCTCTGCGACTCTGTGGTTTGATTAAAAAATAATTTTAAAACTCACAAATGATTCCTACAAATGAACTTCAATGTTTTACATTCCATTAAATCATCTACTTAGGAGGTATATATGTTAGATATAGAACAATTTTCACATCCACCAAAAAAACAAGAATTTGCTGCAATCTTTCGTTTAGTAAGTCGAATTAGTTTTTGGGTACAGTTAGTACTTGGTGGTGTTTCTGGCATTGCTGTATTCTTGTCCTGCTTTAGTCGTAGCATTACCACTCAAACAAACAATGCAGGTATAGGGTTTGGGATATTTTTGGCTATTGTTGGTATTTTATTGCTGTGCTTTCGAGTCTATTGGGCTTTAGGTTATCGGAAAATGGCTAAACTTTTACAAACACCAAATTCTGATAAGCATCCCAAAAAAGAAGACGTAATTAAAAATTTACAAATTGGATTGCTTGTGAGTTTAGTAGGCTTATTAATAGCTTTTGTTGCTTCAGAAGTGACGATTACAGTTATATTGGGTAAAGCAGTAGCACAACCTCAAGGTGTCGCAATTTATCAACCAGAAAATGTAATTCGTTCGCTAGATATTTTTGTCATGTTAGCAAACGTCAACATGATTGGCGCTCACTTTTTTGGGGGAGTTACCTCTCTTGGTCTACTCTATTGGTTAGAAGAGTAAGAGGTGCAGCATTGATTTTCCTAACTTATGCTCAATCTGCCATGATTGCTTTTATGGAAAAGTTACTCAACCAGCCTTCAGTGCCAACATTTTTGAGTACTCACCCTGCAACCAGCGATAGCTTCGCCAACGTCTTCGACGAACGCATTACTGCCTTAATAAGTGCAATTCATTCTCAAAATGCTTATAAATGTGGCGGTTTAAACAATACTGTATATGAGGAAAGAATTCAACCTTTAAGTTAGTTGATAATAAATTTTGGAGAAGATGTAAGGTAATGAAAATTCGATTGATGCGCTTAATAATTTTACCATTGGGCTTAATCTCTGTATTGCTTTTGGAGATGTTACCCTTTAGTTTTGCACGTGTTACAGCACAGGCGAATAATAATACCTCAATTCAACGTAGGCTCTCAAAATACTCTCCTGTGAAAGCTCCCTATCTTACACCTGCATCTCGTGGACAGCCTGTGAGAGATGTGCAAGCTGTCCTGCAATATTTAGGATTTTATAACGGAGCTATTGATGGTATTTATGGCCCTAGAACCACTAGAGCAGTAGTAGCATTTCAGCGATCACACAGAATAGTTGGTGATGGTAGAGTAGGAGCGCTGACGTGGCAAGCTTTACGCAGTAATATAGCACCCGTGCGCCGTCGTCGTTTCTAACAGTGGCTACACAAACTCTCGTCCGCCTGTGCGGACTAAGAGAAAATTAATGACATAGGTAGTATTGCCTTACCAGAGTTCCAACAGGGATGTTTTTAGCCTGAGTGAGCAGAAAATTTCATGCAGCCACTTGACATCAAAATTAAGTGCATATACACTTAATTTATGCATAAACACACTAACCCAATCAATACCGATCTTCTAGATCAAGTGGCTTGGGCGTGCGCCTGTTTCAATATCCGAAAGGCTTCTCGTGTTATGACACAACACTTTGATGAAGTACTCAAGCCGAGCGGATTGCTAGTGACTCAGTTCACCATTCTGGCTGCTGTAGCGATCGCAAAATCAGCCACAATCAACGAGTTAGCGGAGATGCTAGTGATGGATCGCACGACCTTAACCAGGAATCTCAAGCCCCTTGAACGCGAAGGATGGTTAAAATCCAAACCTGGACAAGACCAGCGAACTCGTATCATTGCCTTGACCGAAGCCGGAAACGCTGTCTTAGCGAAAGCTTTACCATTGTGGAAACAGGCTCAAAGCATGGTTGAGGAAGTGCTTGGACAGCAACGATGGAAGACTTTGCTGGCACATTTAGTCGAAGCAACAGCACTCTTGCGTTAAGTCTAAAATTTTTCTCCAAAAAGTGTATATGCACTTAATTTCTCTATATTGGCAGTTGATGATATGCATTCAAAGAAATCATCTTTCCTCTCACAGCATTATTAGCAAAATCATTACAAAAGGTAGCTCATCATGAAACAGGGCATGTCGGATAATCCTGGAGTAATTGCTTTTCCGCCAGCACTCTATGCTGGAACATTATTAATCGGATTAGTACTTAGTTTCGTGTTTCCAATCGACTTTTTATCGCGATCGGTAGCACTAGTTTTGGGAGTATTAGCGATTATTTGCGCGGGTTTGATAGTAACTTCAGCTTTTCGGACGATGAATCGCGCACAGACAGAGGTTAACCCTTCACGTCCGACAACAGTGATCGTTTCGGACGGAGTTTTTAGGTTAAGTCGCAACCCAATTTATTTGTCTCTGACTTTGCTTTACATCGGCATCGCGTTGCTATTGGGTGCGCTCTGGGCATTGCTACTATTATTGCCCCTTTTAGTTATTGTGCAAATCGGGGTTGTTCAGCGCGAAGAGAGTTACTTGGAGCGTAAATTTGGCGATGAATACTTACGGTACAAGGCACGAGTGCGTCGCTGGGTATAAATTATCCATTAAAACCAATTGAAAATTACTCTATGGAGAAAAGCTGATGAGCGACATCAATAAAAACAAGCAGATTATCCAGAACTTTATTCAAGTAGTTTGGAAAGGTCGAAACCTTGCTGCTTTGAAAGACTTTTGGACAGAAGATTGTATCAATCACGCAATGCCAGGGTCAGAAAATCGAGGACTTGACGCGCTTAGGGTCTATCACGATTCGTTCTTTGATGATTTTTTCTCTGCTTTCCCCGACATTGAGATTGAAATCATGCAGCAGGTTGCGGAAGGAAATCGGGTTGTTACATATATCGTAAGCAAAGGCAGACACAGTGGCGCATTCTACGGCATTCCACCAACAGGCAAAAGCATCTCAACATCAGTGATCCGAATTGATCGTGTTCAAGATGGCAAGATCGCCGAGCATTGGTCTGTTTCCGACGCGGCAGGTCTGATGCAGCAACTTCAATCTTGAACTGTAGTAATGCTTTTTGGACAACAAAAATGTCAAACACTGCAATTGCTACTGCTTGATATAAAAACTATGAGTTAGCCAAAATCCAAAATCTATACAGATTTATAGTTATCAACGCTAGAGGCTTCTATGGCTAAATTTGATAACCATCCTACCGTGAGATGGTGGCGTGAGCAGTCTACAAACAACCCAAAAACAAGCACAGTCGCTTTGAATTCTGATTCACTCCGAACACTTTGTTTGGATGCGGGTGCTGATGATGTAGGATTTGTGGAAATTTATCGACCCGCGATCGCCGACCAACATGCCGAAATTTTGGCAGTATTTCCACCCACCAAAACATTGATTAGCTTTGTCTGCTGCATGAATCGGGAAAACGTTCGCACTCCAGCGCGATCAATCGCTAATCTGGAATTTCATGCCAATTACGACCATGCAGATGAAGTAGCTCGAAACCTCGTCAAAGCATTCGCGCAGATTGGTGTCCGAGCCTTGAATCCGTCAGTGGCATTCCCAATGGAAATGGATCGTTATCCAGACAAAAAAGCCTGGGTTATATCTCATAAACCTGTGGCTGTTGAAGCAGGATTAGCCCTCTTTTGTCACTCTAGGCAGAGGAAAAATAGAAATAAGGGATATTGAAGTTTTGAAAAATTGAGCAAGTCAGATTATTAACAATCATTTGAAGTTGAAAAAATC
>NZ_JACJSF010000006.1 GCF_014698035.1 Desmonostoc muscorum FACHB-395 | reverse complement strand
CTGAGCCTATTTTATTAACCCAGATTTTTGCCAAGCTTACTTCTTTAGGGCGTATTCATCCCGTTTCTACAGGCATTGAACCCTCGTAAATTGGCTAAGGTATTGCTAGAACCAGGTGATTTGGATGAATTCGCCGTTGCAGGAGTAACGAAGCCAGAAGATATCCGCGATCGCTTTTTGAATCACTTCTACTTCGGCACAGAATCGGATGATACCCGTGTAGCTCAAGCTTTTAACCGTAAAGCTAATCCTTATGGCGATCGCGTTAAAGCATTCTTGGGTTCCGATTCTGGTCACTGGGATGTACCTGATATTACTGCGATCGCTGCTAATACCTATTCAATGGTAGAACGCAAAATTATCAGCGAAGAAGATTTGCAATATTTTCTGTCAATTCATCCCTTGGAGTTATACACCAGCCTGAATCGTGACTTTTTCAAAGGTACGGCTGTTGAGAAAACCGCAGATGAATTTTTGGCTAGCAAGGTTTAAAAATCATTGTTCGTAGTAAGCACTTTAGTGCTGAAGTAAGCGCTTCAGCGCTTACTACATACCCAAATACCAATCTTTTGAATAATTAGGGTAAACTATCATGACGATCGCTTTAGACCGCCCACAAAAAACCAGGTCTGCTCAAATTCGGGAAAAACTTGGTTATCCGATCATTGACACCGATGTACATACCCAAGAATTTGAACCAGCAGTCTTGGATTATTTAGAACAAGTTGGTGGAACTGAACTTGTAGAACGTTTCAAAGAAAATTTACCAGGATCTTCGCGCTTTAAGTGGTACAAACAAAGTTGGGAAGAACGTTTTGCTTATCGCACCAATCGCCCTAACTGGTGGGGTCGTCCCACAAAAAATACTTTGAATTTGGCTACCATTAGCTTACCCAAGTTGCTGCATGAGCGCTTGGAAGAAGCAGGTACAGACTTCGCCGTTGTGTATCCCAACTTGGCAACAATGGCCCCGAATATCGGCAACGAAGAAATGCGGCGGGCTGTTTGTAGGGCAGTTAACACCTACCATGCTGATATTTTCCGTCCTTATAGCGATCGCTTAACACCCATCGCCGCCATTCCCCTGCACACTCCCGAAGAAGGGATTGAGGAGTTGGAATATGCGGTAAATGTTCTGGGACTCAAAGCGATTCAAATCCCCGGTTATGTTCGTCGTCCAATTCCTGCTTTTGAGAAGTATGGCAAAGAAGTAGCTAACGAAGTGGTTTGGATTGATAACTTTGGCTTAGATAGCGAGTATGATTACGATCCATTCTGGGCGAAGTGCGTAGAACTGAAAGTTGTACCCACAACTCACGCTTCTAGCCAAGGTTGGACAACTCAGCGTTCTGTCACCAACGCCCAATATAATCACATTAATCACTTCGCCTTTGCAGCCGAAGCATTATGCAAATCGCTGTTCTTTGGTGGAGTTACCCGCCGCTTCCCACAATTAAAGTTTGCCTTTTTAGAAGGTGGTTCAGCTTGGGGTGCTAGTCTATACGCTGATATTATTTGGCACTGGGAAACCCGCAACAAACAACATTTGTTGTCAAATAACAATCCTGCTATTATCGACAAGGAAGCATTAGTAGAGTTGTATACTCGCTACGGTGGCGAACTTGTAGATGGACGCTTAGATAAAATTGGTGACGGTTTAGGATTCCACCATCAATTATTGGCTCCAGAAAATCCGGGTGAACTTGATGAATTTGAACTAGCGGGAATTGAGAAACCAGAAGATGTGCGCGATCGCTTCTTGAATCATTTCTACTTTGGTACAGAATCAGACGATACCCGTGTAAGCCAAGCTTTTAATCGTGCAGCTAATCCTTTTGGGGATAGAGTTAAAGCCTTCTTAGGTTCCGATTCCGGTCACTGGGATGTGCCAGATATCACCGCCGTTACTGCCAACGCCTACTCAATGGCAGAACGCGAAATCATTACCGAAGAAGACCTCCGCTACTTCCTCTCAATCCATCCTTTGGAGTTGTACACCAGTCTCAATCAAGACTTCTTCAAGGGTACAGGTGTTGAGAAAGCCGCAAACGAATATCTGGCTGCTAAGAAATAACTGTCATTAGTCATTAGTCATTTGCAAAGGACATAGACGCAGCAGCGGCTTCCCGCAGGGTAGGACTAATGACAAAGGACAATCACAACGTTCCATGTTCCATTTCCTCTGTTCACTTGTAGCGTGGGCCTTGCCCACTCTACATTTCTCTTAAATAACGAACCGCAGAGACGCAGAGGACACGGAGAAATGAGAGTTTAAAAAAATAATCCCCAAACTGACGCAAAGATCCTCTCTATTTCTCCTCCCTCTGCGTTCTCTGCGCCTCTGTGGTTCGTTTATTTGGATAAATTTATTTCTTGGAAATCCCTTACCTAAATCCAAAATTGATATGACTCAACTAAAAACACTTCCAACCTACGACCCAAGTTTATTTGAGGGAGCAGCTGAAGGCTACGCTCAATATAGAACCAAATACCCACCGATTGTATTTGATAAACTAGCCGAAATATTTAATCTCAATGGTCAAGGACGACTCCTTGATTTGGGTACTGGCCCAGGATTAATTTCAATTGCCCTACGAACCCAATTTGAAGAAGTTGTTGCGATCGATCCCGATCCAGAAATGATTGCAGAAGCTAAACGACAAGCAGCAGCAGTCGGAGCAAATAATATTACTTGGTTAGAACAAGGAGCAGAGTTAATCGACTCTAGTTTAGGGAAATTTAAGTTAACAACTATTGGTAGAGCCTTCCATTGGATGGAACGCGAATTAGTGCTTGAACGCCTTTATGAATTGCTTACTGATGATGGTGGAATAGCACTGCTTCAGACTGGTGATAACCCTTGGGAAAGCAATCTACCTTGGAAACAAGCTGCTGTTGGAGTAGTGAAAAAATGGTTAGGTGAAGAACGCCGAACTGGACAACGAGGACAAGGCACTCGTAAGCCAGTCGATCCTCCCCATGAAGTCGTAATTGGCAATTCAGCTTTTGCTCGTCAAGAAAACTATGAAGTGCCATTTGAAAAATCTTGGACTATCGATAGCTACCTCGGCTATTTATACACTACAGCCTTCTCTCTGAAAATTTTCTATGGCGATAACGCTCCAGCATTTGAAAAGGATCTCAGAGAAGCGCTGCTAGCAGTTGAGCCATCTGGACATTTCACAGAAGAACTCAAGGCTACAATCCTAGTCGCTTGGAAGCACTAGCAAAAAAGATAGAGTTTCACTCAAAAATTTTAATCTTCCACTAGCACGACACTGGAGTGAGCCTTTCTCACTCCACTTCCTAAATTTTTGCCACCTCACTATTAAAGTTTCAGTTCCTCGAGTCGTTGCGGGGTGGGTAATACCCACTCTCTTCCCTAATTTCATCAGTAAAGTTTTTGAAGTTATAAAAACATTTACTGATTGGAGTTTTAAAAAACATTTTCGTTCTTGATATTGCAATTAATCATCATTGCTCTAACCACCTAAAGGGAATCAATAAAACAACCCATGCCAGCTTTAAAAGGAAAGTTTGAATTTAGAAAAAGCCCAAGAACAACACGTCGTTCTTTGCTATTTGCTTTGGGCTACTGCTTAATGCTATCGACAACCCTATCAAGTTGTAGTGAAGCCAAAAATAACGCTCAACAGTCAGCAGCTTCTCCTGAGTCGGTGGCCGTATCTAGCACTACAGAAAAGCAAGTAGTACGGATTGTACGTTCCAAACAACTTTCCGCTTTAGCAGTTTTAGAAAAGCAAGGTTCCTTAGAAAAGCGATTAGAGCCTCTGGGTTTTAAAGTACAGTGGGCTGAGTTTGCGGCTGGGCCACAACAGCTAGAAGCCCTGAATGCAAATGGATTGGATATTGCATCTACAGCCGAATCGCCTCCTGTATTTTCACAAGCAGCAGGAGCGCCCCTTGTTTATCTAGCTACTACACGTCCTAGTGGTAAAGCTATTTCACTTTTAGTTCCTGTAAACTCTTCAATTAAAAGTGTTACTGATTTGAAGGGTAAAAAAGTAGCTTTTCAGAAAGCTTCTATCGGCCACTATCTATTAGTTAAAGCATTAGAAGATGCGGGGTTGAAACTGAGCGATGTCCAATCAGTTTTTTTAGCACCGGCAGATGCAAATGCGGCATTCAGTCAAAATAAGGTGGATGCTTGGTATATTTGGGAGCCATTCGGTACTAGAAATGTACAGAATAAAATAGCTCGTGTTTTAACAGATGGTGATAAATTGCGGGATACTGGCAATTTTTACTCAACTTCGCGCCAATTTTATCAGGCTCATCCTGATGTAATCAAAATATTTTTAGAGGAGTTAGAAAAGTCAGAAATCTGGACTAAGGATCATCCCAAAGAAGTAGCACAACTACTTGCTCCTGTAACTCAGCTAGATCCGCCGACTCTAGAAATAATGCACAATAAATATGATTATGGGCTGCTACCAATTACTGAGAAAACTATTACCAAGCAACAAGAAGTTGCAGATAAGTGGTACAGCCTCGGACTTATCCCGAAAAAGGTGAATGTTAGAGATGGCTTTTTAACCCCTGAAGAATACGCCAAAATTACTCCTTCAGATGTATTAGCTAATAAGTAGTTATACCCAAAAAGAAATTAAAACACAGGAGAATATTATGCCTACCTCGACTTTGACAAAGCTTAAAATAAGTCCTATCGATGCTCCTTTGGGAGCGATAGTTACCGATCTTGATGCCAGTCAAGCGATCGCACCTGAAGTTATATTACAACTTAAGCAAGCTTTACGCGATCGCCATATCTTGATCTTCAAAAACCAAAAGCTCTCTGATAACCAGCTTTTGAACTTTGCTTTATACTTTGGCGCACTCTTTGTACCATCTGATGAAACTCCAGTATTGGCTTCTAAACCAGGAGAAACCCCGGTGGTGATTTCGATTTCTAATGTCGATGGCGGCTATACCGGTACTGGAGAACTCACTTTCCATTCTGACCATAAATGGACTCCTACCCCATCTAGTGGTTCGCTGCTTTATGCTTTGGAAATACCAACTCATGGTGGAAATACTTATTGGTTAAATACAAATTTGGCCTATGAGGCGTTAGATGAAACCACCAAAGAACGGATTGCAGATTTACAGCTAATTACCTACAACCCATTCTTACAAGACCGGAATGCACCGCGTCCTTTATATCGTTTAGATAAAAATATTCCTTTAATAAGCCCTGTTTTTCCCCATCCTTTAGTTAGGACACATCCAGAGAGTGGTAAAAAGCATCTTTACTTAGATGCAGCGACAGAAGTTGAAATTGTCGGGTTAGAACCAGAAGAAGGTTCTAAATTGATTGAACAGTTGCGTCAGCATCTAAATCAACCAAAATTTTACTACCAACATAAATGGTCTGTAGGTGATATTGTCTACTGGGATAATCAAGCTACCTTGCATTACCGCCAAGCATTTGATCCAAATGAACGACGGGTTTTGAAGCGAGTTAGTCTTGCAGGTAGCCGTCCTTTTTAGGTTTTATTATCTAGACAGATATAACGCCTTAAAAGACTGAAATCTACTTTTAAAAATGGGGTGGTAGTCATCCACCCTCGTTTCTAAATAAAACAATAAAAAATATTTATCTTATCATAATAAATCTATATATTAACCTGACTTTTTCTGAAATTTACTAGTCTTAAAAATAATTAAAAATAATTATTTTTGAGTTGCGTAGATTTTTAAAAATCAAACATAAACTCTATTTAACCATGCTTATTAAAATAAATTTTGCTCAAAGCACGCTCACAAAAATAAATTTATAAGAAACCTTCTTATCTCTGCTAGGTAGTGTTTATTAACACTTTATTCAAAAACCAAATCCGATAAAATATAAATCAATACAGTTCAGTCAAGCAATTTTTTCCTTATCTTTATCTCTCTGTGTACTCTGCGCCTCTGCGGTTAATTAAAAAAGTGACTTTGGCAAAGAGCGCTAACCATAACTGAAGCATATTGAGATATCAACTGTATTTAATAACCAATTTGGTTAAACACAATATTACATTAAAAAGTTTTCTATCAGAGGAGACAATAGATTTTTATGGCATTTTCTAAATATTTGCAGCAATTACATATATCTATTAATAAGCCGATAAAATCGAAAATTGATAATTCAAAGCCTTTTTCCCCGACAGTAAATCTGATATCTAATAAAAGCCTAACTATCAAAGCAAAAGCTAAATATAAAATTGAACATAACTATCTATCTTTACTTGTAGCTGCTTTATCTCTGACAATCCCAATCAGTATAGTTGGTTGCAGTCAAGAAAATAAAACAACTCAGAACGAAGCATCTGCAATTAGTACAGAAGCTCAAAGTCAATCAGTTTCTAATACTCCCCAAAAGCAAGAAGTGCGAATTGTTTCTTCTAAGCTTGGTTCTCTTGCAGTTATGAGAAAACAGGGAACTCTAGAAAAAAGTTTGGCAGCAAAGAATTTTACTGTCAAGTGGTTAGAGTTTGCTGCTGGGCCACAAGCTTTAGAAGCATTAAATGCAGGTTCTCTTGATATTGCAGCCACAGCCGAATCACCGCCAATATTTGCCCAAGCCGCAGGTACACCACTTGTCTATGTAGTGACTACAGCATTTAATGGTAAAGGAGTCTCTTTTCTGGTACCGAAAAACTCTCCAATTAAAAGTCCTGCCGACTTTAAAGGCAAAAAAGTTTCTTTTCAAAAAGCTTCTATTGCTCACTATGTTTTGCTAAAAGCACTACAAAAAGATAAGCTAAAGCTCACTGATGTTAAATCTGTTTTCTTACCACCTCCAGATGCAAATGTTGCTTTTAGTCAGGGTGGACTTGATGTTTGGGTAACTTGGGAACCATATATTACAAGAGCCGTACAAAAAAATATTGGTCGTGTATTAATAGATGGGCAAGGACTCCAGGATCTTGGAAGCTTTTATACTACCTCACGTAAATTTGTGAAAGAGCATCCTGAAGTTCTCAAAATTTTCCTGGAGGAGCTTGCAAAAGCAAACGAGTGGTCTAAAAATAACCCCGATAAATTAGCAGAACTTGTTTCTCCTGATGTTGGTATTGATGTTCCTACCTTGAAAGAGATTCAAGCTAAATCAGTTTATGGGTTGCTACCAATTACTGAACAGGTTGTCAATAAGCAACAAAAAATTGCCGATTTGTGGTACAGCCAAGGACTCTTACCAAAGAAGGTTAATGTTAGAGATGGTGTATTAACTCCAAAAGAATATGCGGCTTTTATACCAGAATCAATTAAATCAAAATAGGAAATTATTAAAGTTATCAAGCTTGAATTTAATAATTTAAAAACTTATCTTTTCTTAAGAGCAGAGATTAATTTAGCCTGGAGTTGTAGAAATGTTGAGCAATACTGTAGTAAAAAAATCACCAATTATTAGAAGATTGGCATTGTTTGTAATGCCTGGTTTTTTGGCTTTATCTACCACACTAACCAGTTGTACATCACCCAGTGATAATACAAATAGCGCAACCGAACCAAAAGCAGATCCAGCAGCAACACAAACCATTAGTTTTAAAACAAAACTTCTGAGAATGGGATATCAAAGTTCTGGTGATTTAGTTAGAGTGAGAGGAGTTTTAGAAAAACGCTTGGAACCCTTGGGTGTGAAAGTTGAATGGGCACAATTTGCCCAAGGACCGCAACTCATGGAAGCGATGAATGTCGGCAAAATTGATGTTGGTTCAGTTGGAGAAACTCCTCCCATTTTTGCCCAAGCTGCTGGTGCAAGAATTGTCTATCTTGCTGGTAGACGAATTACTGCTACTTCTGGGAAAGGAAGTGCGATCGTAGTTCCTAAAGGTTCTCCAATTAAGAGTTTAGCGCAAATCAAAGGACAAAAAGTAGTCTTTCAAAAAGGTTCAGCTTCTCACTATTTCATTATCAAAGCTTTAGAAGAAGTGGGCTTGAAATACAGTGATATTCAAGTTCTGAGTATGCCCAATGTGGAAGCCCGTGGTGCATTTATTCAGGGTACTATCCCAGTTTGGGTAACTGGCGATCCTCATTTAGCTTTGGTAGAAAAACTCCACGGTGCGCGGGTGCTGAGAGATGCGACAAATATCGGTACTCCAGGCGGATACTATGTAGGAACACGGGAGTTTGCTAAGGGAAATCCCGAATTACTTCGGATTATCTTGGAAGAGATTGATAAAAATGGTCAATGGGCGGAAGCAAATCGTCAAGAAGTAGCCAAACTCATAGCACCTGTACTTAAAATTGATTTACCCATTCAAGAAATAATTTCTGGACGCGCTAATTATCGATTAAAAGGAATTACTCCAGAATTGATGAAAGCTCAACAAAGTGTTGCCGATTTATTTTATAACGAAAAAATTCTGCCCAAAAAGATTGATGTTCAAGAAGCACTGCTGACATCCAAAGAATATGCAGCTATTACTCCACCAACATTGATCAGCGAAAAATAGAAACTAATCAGATTATGATACCTAAACCTCGTCTATCTTGAGAACCGTAGTTTTGTAGTTTTGTAGGTTGGGTGGAGTGAAACGCAACCCAACATTACCACCTTATTTATGTTGGGTTACGCGATCGCTGCACCCAACCTACATCAATATATCTTTTAAAAAACTCTAGGTTTCAACATAGATGAGGTTTAGGTATTTTTTTCATCAGAAATCACCTAAGTTAGCGATCGCTTCTACTAATTTACCTTGCTCTAATAATTTGGCAAGATCCCGGTGAAATCGGGCTGAAAGTACTTGCTTGGCATTAATTTTTCACGAATGGGTAGTACTTCATCTATGATGCTACTGTGTTACATTTGCCATTATTAAAAATATTTCGTTAAAAGTGCCTCACCAGGTTCTCCCATCTGGTATAATAGTTTTTCAATTTGTTTCATAGCGAGTGGCGAAGGTCGTGTTCGTCCATTTTCCCATCGATTTACAGTGTGGAATGAAACTCCTAACATCGTTGACAGTTTTACCTGTGATAGTTTGAGGCACTGCCGAGTCTCACGAACCAACAGTGCAATGCTTGGCTGTTTGATTGCAGGCATAGGCTAAATATATTTTTTTACAAGATATTGCAATATAGCAGATGCTATAACTCTGAATGCACCTATCTATGGTTATAAAGGTTGTAATTTGATGGTTATGTACTACATCAACTATCATGCAAGCTATTTAAGCTATTAATAGAGTTGTTTCAATCTAGGAAATAGAAAATATGAGAGTTTGGCTTGCTTGCTTTTTAGTGCTGTTTGCTTTGGCGGAATTCTTTGACTGGTTGCAAGAATTTAATTTGCCACTACCTATCTATATTTTGGGTGGCGCTTTTTTAGCTGTTGCTTCTAACTATGATAAGATTATTGGCTCCTATTTTGACGATCCAAGTATCGAAGCATCGCTCGAACAACCCCGGTTAGATTCACTAACACCATCTACTAATCCTGTTTCTTTCTCTATTGCCAGTGCTGTTGAAGATACTCCAACATCTCAAACAGATGATTAGTGCCATTGCGCGGGCAATGGGAGAGGATAAGAGCGAACTAGCGTCGTCATAACCTGTCGTAGACATCGCTTATTTCTATAGTTGATGCTGCGCGTCAGCTTGCTTTAAGAGTAGAAATACGCCAAGGTTTCTCACCAACAAGTAAATTGCTACATTAATAGAGAAGCTCAGGTTAATGAGCTTTTAACCTAGAGTCCGAAAATTAACTTTTGCGCCTGCAACATCTACCCAATTCAGGCTACTGCCGCAACGCTGTGATTAGTGGACTATTAAAAAAACTCCGTGTCCCTTTTATCAAAGTTCAGGATTCCCGTGAAACTTCCAAGAACAAAAGCTGGTTGCAGATTATTTTATTTACCAGTGTGGGAGTCACCGTCTTTATCTGGGAAATTCGGGAACTCAAATGGTTACAGCCTTGGGAGTTAAGAGTTTATGATGAAATGTTGCGATCGCGTCCAGCACAAGCACCCGATCGGCGGATTTTGCTAGTAAAAATAACTGACGACGATCTCAAACGAGAGAAATGGGCTTTATCAGATCGGACAATTAATCAGCTATTAAAAAAAATCGAGTCTTATCAACCGCGAATCGTTGGTTTATATCTTTTCCAACCAGAAAACAACAATTTGGCAATTAATTTTCAAAATCAAGATAACATTGTCAGCACTTGTTTTTTCAGCAGTTTGGGTAGAGATGAAATTCCGCCACCGCCTAATTTTCCTATAGATAATGTTGGGTTTAGCGATGTCGTTTCTGACAATGAAAACGACCAAATTCTCCGTCGTAGTTTATTATTTGCTTACTCTACAGATAATAAATGTACAACATCATTTGCTTTTGGGGCGCTAATAGCAATGAATTATCTAGAGAAACAAGGTATTGAATACAAGTTTACTAATAAAAAAGAATTACAGTTAGGTAAAACCCTCTTTCCGCGTTTACAACCTAATTCCGGTAGCTATCAACATCTGGATACAGATGGCTATCAAATATTATTAAATTACCGTCACCCTAACAGTTTTGCCGATCAAGTAACCCTAACGCAAGTCCTCAGTGGTCAAGTTAACTCCAGTTTATTCAAAGACCGTCTTGTAATTATCGGCACTACTGCGGCTAATTTACCTCCAGGCGGATTTTATACACCATACAGCACTTTGCCAGATCAACCAGCCAGAATGCCTGCTCTGTTTATTCATGCACAGATAGCAAGTCAACTCATCAGTACAGTGTTGGATGGGCGACCTCTAATTTGGTATTGGCCAGACTGGGCAGAATTTATTTGGATGTGGGGCTGGTCGCTTTTAGGTGGAATTATCGTATGGCGGTGGCAAAATCCCTTGCTGTTGCTAGTGGTGGGAGGGACAACTCTACTTGGGTTAGTAGGAATCTGCATTGGTTTGTTTTTGCAAGCTGGATGGGTGCCTTTAATTCCTTCTGCTCTTACTTTGGTTGTTACTAGTATTTGTGCGATCGCTTATACTAGCTACCAAAATCAGCGACAAACTCAGGTGATTATTCTGCAAGTTGAAAAACAACAAGAAGCGATCGCACAATTAAATGTACTCTTAGAAGACAAAACCGCAATTCCCGATTCATCTCTTAGTTTTCCTCTCCCAGTTGATTCACCAGAAATAAAATCAAGTAATTTGCTTTTGGGTGGACGTTACAAAATTTCTCAAGTTCTTGGTGCAGGTGGATTCGGTCGCACTTATTTAGCACAGGATACTCAACGACCGGGTAATCCTACTTGTGTAGTTAAAAAGTTAATGCCAGCCCGTCAAGATACACGATTTTTGCAAGTTGCTCGCAGATTGTTTCATAGTGAAGCTGAAATATTAGAATCTTTGGGTAAACATCATCAGATTCCTGAACTACTTGCTTATTTTGAAGATGACCAAGAATTTTATTTAATTCAACAATATATCGAAGGACATACTTTAAGTGAAGAATTACCACCTGTGCAGGATGTGCAGAGCGAATCATTTGTTATAGAGATGTTCAAACAAGTTTTAGAAGTTCTAGAATTTGTTCACCAACATCGAGTGATTCATCGTGATATCAAGCCAACTAATATTATTAGATGCGCTCAAGATAATCGGCTGGTATTGATTGATTTTGGTGCAGTCAAATTGATGCAACCGCCGACTAACGAGCAAACAGAATTAGCTACAGTAGCCATCGGGACACGGGGTTATGCACCTCCAGAACAATTTGCAGGCCATCCCCGTCTATGTAGTGACATTTATGCTTTAGGAATGATTGGTATTCAAGCCATAACTGGAATACCACCGCAAGAATTACACCCAGATCCAGAAACGGGGAATGTGATGTGGAGGCATACAGTGCCAGTTAGGGAAGAATTGGCGGTCATTTTAGATAAAATGGTTTGCTATCATTTTAGCGATCGCTATCAATCAGCCGCCGCAGTGTTACAAGATTTAAAACGTATGTAGCTCTAGCAAGCATCCCAAGGTAGGAATTTTAACTCTCATTCGCCAATTTCCGTCGTAATTCCCGAATTGCGGCGCTAGTATTACGGTCGTAGGCAATTTTTAAACACTCTGTGACTACCTCTGACACATTGATGTTAGAGAAATAACGGCTACTGCTTTCAACTGTGTAGCGTAGACGCGTTCGCGGAGCGTCTCGCAGAGAAGCGGCTTGTTGGTAGACATCACCTTGCAATGTGTAAATTACAAGCTGGTTCTTCCTGAACAACCAAACATCTGGTACTCGATAAGGCAGGTAGTCATTCACATCTGTGTAGCTGGTGATGTCTATCTCCACCACCAAATAGGGAGATGGATCAACGCCCCAATTGATGCGATCTTTACCTGTAATTGCCTCCCAGTTTTCAATATAAAAACAGTAGTCTGGTTCTATACCACTTTCCTGTGGCAGTTCCATTGTAATTGGGGTAAATGCCTCGTATTCTCGCCCCAGATGGTCGAGCAAAACTTTTACTACATCTGCAATTACACTGACTTTACGCCCATGTTCTGGTAGTGGTGCCATCAAGAGAATTTCTCCATCTCGATACTTAATACGAGGCGAAGAGCGATCGCCTAGTTGTTTATTCAGTGCTTGATAATCTTGCCAACTTCCGGGTAGGCGTACTACTGCGCCTGGGGGCAAATGGATTGTATCGGGTGTCACAACAGCGAACATAGAGCTAATACCTCCACTTCAACTGTAATACTTTACTAATCAATTGCTACGACTAAAAAATACAGCAGCGACAATAATTAAACCTAAAAGCGCTAGAGGAACCCAGAGATTAGGGATATCTGACAAACTCATATTTAATTACGAATTACGAATTACGAATTATTTTAAACCAATGCCTCCTTTAGCGAATTCTTCAACAGTTTTCTGTGAAAATTCATGAGTTGCGATCGCTTGCAACATTGCCAATGGTAAAGTCAAATGATGGGCCCCGGCTTGCAATGAGGCTGCTGCTTCTTCGGGAGATTTGATACTAGCTGCCAAGATTTCAGTATCACTGCCTTTGAGGACGCTAGCCATATCTCGCACTAAGGCAATACCGTCACCTAACAACCGCGTAGCCCGATTTACATAAGCTATGGCAATTTTCGCTCCTGCTTCCCGTGCTACTGCTGCCTGTGCTGCACTGTAAATTGCTGTCACCGAACAGGTAATTTCTGAGGATAGACTCGCCACCACTTCAAAACCTAACGGTGTTGCGGGAATCTTCAAAATTGTTTGTGAACCAATAATCTCAAAAGCTTTTCTACCTTCAGCTAACATCCCAGCTTTATCAGATGCCACAAGTTGATAGTATAAAGGGCCAGAAGTCAAGGCAACCAAATTTTTGAGCGTGGTTTCTGGTGGAGTATCACTTTGAGACAACAGCGTGGGATTTGTGGTAATGCCTTTCACCCATCCCCAAAGCTTAACAACTTCGGCTTCAGATGCGATCGCTGAGTCTAGATATAGTGCCATAATTTTCCTGAATCGATTGTTAAAATTAATTTACCAGATGTGCAACTTAGACTTTCTTACGTACCAAAATATTCTGCACTATTTCCTAGCCCTTGGCATACTATTGATTCAGGACTGCCATCAGGAGGTAGTTCAGGAGCAGAATATTTTGCGAATCTATATCCCGAAGATATTCCTAGTTATATTCGACGTAATGAACTTTTCTTTGATGGCAAGAAGTGGAGATATAAAACACCTCACAAAAAAGTGTTTACACCTAATGATGAGTATAACTTTGTAGTGCAGAGAGGCCAGATATATATAGCAAGGCAAAAATTTAGTTTCGGAAGTCATATTGATATTGCAAGAGGTAATAACGTTGCCTTTGCAGGTCAAATTCGCTTTGGTCATAATAAAAACAATAAAGGTCAAATTAAATATTGGAATAATGCTTCTGGTCACTACAAACCATCAGCTAATTCAGCAGGTAACGCTGGTTTGCCATTAAACCTTTTCATACCTTATGGATTTTGACAATAACTTATGAATGATCGTGTTCAACAATTAATACAGACTAGTACTTATAGATCCTTAACTTCTCAGGAGGAAAAGGTAATTTTAGATTATCTGAAATCAATACCTGAAGTTGCAGTATATGAAATTATCAAGAGCATGGTTGAACAAAAAAGCCTGGTTACTATTGTAATAGCAAAGAAGGTCTTGCATACAAGAGATTATGTCACAAAAATGTTTAACTATGGAGTTTTAGAATCCAATGCTCAAACTATTAAATTATGGTTAGATTTTGCAATTCCTAAGCTGGGATTTAAGTCAGTAGTAAAATTAATTGAAGATTTAAATAATGATAGTAATAGGTTAATGGAGAAAGCTATCTATTGGCTTCCTCTGTTTATCTCTGAAAATGAAACAAGGTCTTGGAACTTACTGGAGAAGTTAAAGGAAAAGCTAAAGTGTAGTCCGATCTGAACTTGATTCAGAATTCAGAATTCAGAATTTTAAATTCTTGACTCAGCTTCAAGGGATAATTCTGGTTATACAGCAGCCTACACGGAGAACTTAGGATGACATCTCCAGAAACGGTTATATGGCTACAGGAACGCACCACTTTAGGAATTCTCTCGCCTGAAGTGTTAAATGCGATCGCACAAGTAATTGAAGAACAAGTTGTAAGTGCCGAAACTGACTTAGTTAGCGAAGGCACTCCTCCAGAAGCCCTTTATATTCTCGTCGAAGGTCAACTCGACAGCAATACTACCAATGAAACTAATCCAGCATTAGCTTGTGGGTTCCTCCCTGGTGCAGTGATTCACCTCAAAGAATTGCTGTTGGAAGAATTAACTCCATTGACAATTACTACCGTAACTGAATGTCATTTGTGGGTTGTACCTGCTGCTAAATTTCGGGCTTTAGCCACCCAATATCCCGAAATTGCTCAGGCTTTTTCCCGCCAATTGGTTCAAGAATTAGCTCAGGTAACATCTGCACTTGGCTATGAACAAGAACGTTCTGTAGCTTTGCGTCCATATTTAGTTACCAAAGCCCAACGCGGAATTGTCGGTACAAGTCGCTATGCTGTGCGCCTGCGGGAGCAAATTCGAGAAGCTGCTGCTGATCGCAAATCAGTAGATATTTTCGGTGAACCAGGGTTAGAAAAAGACAATATAGCAGCACTTATCCACTTTGGTTCTCCAAAACGGCGAGAACCAATCATTAAAGTAAATTGCGGTATTCTGCAAACTAGCGGCGCAGACTTATTTGGTCGCGCTGGCGGTAAACCAGGACTATTGGAATGGTTGGGAGAAGGTACTTTAGTTCTCAATAACATCCAAGAACTACCCGAAGAATTATTACCTCCCGTGACGCAGTTGCTCAAAACTGGCATGTATACCCCCGTCAGTCGTTCTGGAGAAACAGTAGCCCAACCTCGTCCCAGTAAAGCACGCATTCTGATTGTTTCCGAAAAAACTCAGCCGACAATTGAACGTTCCGTTGGTCACATTATTAAAGTACCACCGCTAAGGGTGCGAAAAGCTGATATTCAGGCGCAGGTTGAATATTATACAAGTCTCTACATTCGCTCTAGAGGCGTTCCGAAACCGCATATTACCCCAGAAGCTTTGCGTCGCCTCCAGTCTTATGATTTTCCTGGGAACCTCAAGGAATTAAAAAATCTGGTAGAAAGAGCGATCGTGCAAGCTGAGGGTACTGATGAATTAACAGAAGAAATTTTCTGGCCAGCCGAAACAAAGAAAAAACGATTTCGAGTAAATCTGTTAAATGCCTATCCTAGTTTGCGGCGGTTTTTGCGTAGTCCTTGGTGGCCCGATCGCATTAACTATGGTTTTACTGCAACGGTTTTTGCAATCATCGTTGCGGTGTTATTTATTGGGCCACAAACCCGCGATCGCAATTTCGTATTAAATCTATTTTGGGCTTGGTGGTGGCCTTTCTTCTTATTTCTCTTTCCCTTTTTGGGACGCATTTGGTGTTCTGTTTGTCCCTTCATGATTTACGGCGAAATTACCCAAAAGTTATCTCTCTGGCTGTGGCCACGACAACTCAAACGCTGGCCGAGACAGCAAGCTGAGAAGTGGGGCGGATGGTTCATGTTTGGTTTATTCACCCTAATTTTCTTATGGGAAGAACTCTGGCATTTAGAAAATACCGCTTACCTCAGCGCTTGTTTGCTGCTGTTAATTACCGCCGGGGCGATGATTTTCTCTGCCATTTTTGAGCGGCGGTTTTGGTGTCGTTATCTCTGCCCCATTGGTGGGATGAATGGCTTATTTGCCAAACTCTCAATGACGGAACTCCGCGCCCAGCAAGGGATATGTTCTGCCAGTTGCACTACCTATCAGTGCTATAAAGGTGGGCCGCAAAAGGGCGAAGGAATGGAAACTAATGGATGTCCTTTATACTCCCACCCCGCGCAGTTAGAAGATAACAGAGATTGCGTATTGTGCATGACTTGCCTGAAAGCCTGTCCCCATCGTTCCGTTGAATTCAACTTGCGTCCCCCTGGAATTGAATTGTGGACAACTCATGTACCCCGCACTTATGAAGTAGCATTATTGTTTTTGCTGTTGGGTGGGATATATCTGCATCGCTTGCCAGAATTGCAATCTTGGTTGGGTTTACAACTGGATTTAACTCAGTTTTGGCAGCACTTCGGATTATCGCTGCTAGTGTTAATTATCCCAGCGATCTTTACCTTTGGGGTTTATCGTTTGCTGAAATTGTTGAACTTTAACCGAAAGCCAAAATCATTTGTAGAACTTGCTTATGGCTATTTACCATTGGTGTTGGGCGGAAACTTGGCTCACTATTTGCGTTTGGGCTTAGGCGAAGGCGGACAGATTTTACCTGTTACCTTTGCTACTCTTGGTTTGGGTGGAGAACAATTGCCAATATTGGTTGCTCACCCGGCTGTGATTGCCTTTTTGCAAGGTACAACGATAATTTTCTCAGTGTTGATGACTATGTTATTAACGCAAAAAATTGCCAAGCAACCAGTGAAATCCCTCCTTGGGCAACATTTAGCCGCGATCGCTTTGGCAGCTAGTTTATGGGCAATTATCGTGTTCTAGCAATCGCTCCTTTGTATGCCATTCCACTCTGATCTTAACTCCCCTTCCCTACAATGGAAGGGGCTGGGGGTTAGGTCTGTATTATGACTAGAAAACCACTATATTCCACCAAGAAGTCTCTACATCACTTAGACTAGGTGCAAAAAGTGAGTTAAAAACATTCTTCTTCCCTACGAACGTGATAGAAAATACTTATATGATTTATGATTTTTGATTCATAGTGTAAGGATTACAGATAATGCATGTTCTAAAAAGATCCATCAAACCAGCACCTTATATATCATTCCTCCACATCTACCAAACTACTTGGGGGACCGCTGGTGATATTTGTTTAATCCGTGAATCGATTGCTGAAGAAAGTACAGCGAAGTTTATCGGTCACAAAGTCCAACTAGTAGTTCCAAAAGGGTTGGAGCGCGATCGCATCGCCAACTGTCCAATAATTAAGGTTGCAGGTAATGTCGGCGACGGACATCCTAAAGAACACCCATTGGAATGGGAAGCTTATGAAGGTGTAAGTGAAGAAATAGCTTTAGCGGCTCTCAAACCTTGGGGATTCAAGTTAATTGAACTCTAATGTAGCAAACCAGGCTTCTAAATCCGCGATCGCCTGAAAATCCAATAATGCTTCACCGAGATTTTCTAATTGTTCTAAGGAGAGAGTTTCAATCCGGTTTAGCATATCTTGGGGTAATTCTCCCACCCGTCGAGTAAGTTGACGGAGAATGAGCAATTGCCCTTCTGCTTTTCGTCCTCGTTGTTCGCCTCGTTGTTCACCTTCAGCGAGAATTTCTTGATAAATCACTGACTCGCGCATCATACCCTCCCGAAATAATTGTCGAATCAAATCTTGATTGTATTTTAACCCCGCTAAGATTTGGGTGTAAGCAGAAATTTCTGGTCGTTGTCTTGGTTCAAGTTGGCTAACTTTTCCCACAACTTGTTGCAACAAAGCTTGGGGTTGCGTGGTTGCGGCCAGTGGTGCTAATGGTAACAAAGCTGGATCGTTGAGGAATAGTTCGGGATTTTCTTCCCATAAGCGAATCACGCGATATTCGTGACGAGTAGTTTCCACACAGAAGACAGTTTCAATTACTGTTTCTGGTGAAGGGGGAAGCAATAATACGACAACTTGCGTTATTGGTAGACGATACAAACGATACAAGCGTACCCAATAATCTAGCATCCGCAAGGGTAGGGGTGGCGTAGATTCTAGTTTGGTTTGAAATTCCAGATGGAGAATGCGTCCTTCTAATTGTAAAAATGTGACATAATCAGCGCGAATTGGTTCAATGCTCAATTCGGTTTTGAGGACTTTGACGGAAGTTTGCGGTGTTCCTAATACCCAACTGGCAAAGGTAGCAGGATGTTTTTCGGACAGGAGTTTGCAGAGGTTATCAAAGGACATTAGCGATCGCTAACAAGTGAACGAGGTATTTGAACTCCATTAATGAGTTTTTGAACTGGATGAATCCACCTCTCAACTCCGTTAATGAGTCTTGGTTGAGGGTAAATTCTTGATTTAATAAAAATCTGACTTTTCACATCATCATATAGAAAAGCTAACGCTAAACCTAAACCCTGAGTAAGCTTTCTTGCTAGGGAATGGAAGCGAGGTTTTCTAGGTAAGAGTGAAAAGTCAGATATGGCAATGAGTGGAAAAAGAGATCGTGTCTGTCCTACCGCCAAGTAGAATCAATGCTCAGTTCACTTGGAAGTAAGCTTAATAGATAGGCACAGGGATTAATAACGACCCCAGTTGCGATCGCGCTCATAGCGAAAGTTATTATCACGAATGTTACGAAGGTTATTGTCGCGGTCATATCGGCGATCGTTATCGCGGTCAAAGCGGCGATCGTTATCGCGGTTAAAGCGGCGA
The DNA here is from genome assembly GCF_014698035.1 of Desmonostoc muscorum FACHB-395. Taxonomy (GTDB): domain Bacteria; phylum Cyanobacteriota; class Cyanobacteriia; order Cyanobacteriales; family Nostocaceae; genus Nostoc; species Nostoc muscorum_A. Next base: position 185,171 of record NZ_JACJSF010000006.1, on the reverse strand, counting down.
TCGTTATCACGGTTAAAACGGCGATCATTATCGCGGTCATATCGGCGGTTATAGCGGCGATCGTTGTTGCGGTCATAACGGCGATCGTTGTCACGAATGTTGCGAAGGTCGTTCTGGCGGTCATAATCACCATTTCTGTAGTGACGACTATGACGTTCGTAGTTACCATCATTGTTGTCTCGATAGCCGTAGCTATCAGACTCAGCAACATAAGACGCTGGTGTATTAGCCTCAGCTTTTGGAGAAATAGCCAAAGCTGATGCAGATGCTATCAAGCCAGCCAGCAAAATAGAGGTAAAGCGGTTCATAATGTTAGTCAAAAATTATTGACATTAATTTATGCAAGTCTAGTCTGTTTAGGAAGAGCAGATTCCACAAGTCTTTAAATCTATGCTATCAGTCTTGAATAAATCAGAAAGTTTTCTTGGGTGCGGTGATTGAGAAAACTTTTGTTGTCTGTGATACTTTTTGACCTTTCAAATCCCATGAAAAGTTAAAATTAAAATGAGTATTTGAACTGGATGAATCCACCTCTGAACTCCGTTAACTTAGGGTTTCAGCCTACAAGTAGAACGCGATCGCACCCTACTAAAACCTACCAGCTAGCTAATGCTCCAATCCACAAAAAAAACGCACACCAATTATAATTAGTGTGCGTCTGCGATTAAATTTTATTTAGAAATTCTCGAACTTAGCGATCGCATCCTTCATCTTATCCACCACCTCATCAACAGCGATAACTCCCAATTCCCCAGAGGCGCGGGTACGGATACTCAAGGTGTTGGTTTCCACTTCTTTAGCTCCCACCACTGCCATCACGGGTATTTTTTCTTTCTCTGCATTGCGAATTTGTTTACCCAAGCGATCGCCACTGGTATCAACTTCTGCACGGATGCCCAAGGCTCTCATCTTCGCCACCACATCTTTAGCAAAGTCTAGCTGTGTATCACCCACGGGTAGTAATCTAGCTTGCACTGGCGCTAACCACAAAGGAAAATCGCCCGCATATTCTTCAATTAAGATCCCAATCAACCTTTCCAGTGAACCAAAAGGCGCACGGTGAATCATCACTGGACGTTTGCGAACCCCATCTTCAGCGACGTATTCTAACTCAAAGCGTTCAGGTAAATTGTAATCTACCTGCACTGTTCCTAATTGCCACTCCCGATCCAGGGCATCACTAAAGATAAAGTCAAGTTTTGGCCCATAAAATGCGGCTTCTCCAATCCCTTCAAAGTGTTCCATCCCCAAGGTTTCAACTGCACGGCGAATCGCACCTTCGGCTTTGTCCCAAACTTCATCAGAACCAATATACTTATCGCTAGCAGGATCGCGGAAACTGAGTCTAGCTTTAAAGTTCTTCAGTTGCAGCTTATTGAACACCGACAAAATCAAATCCACCACACTGAGGAATTCGCTATCTAGCTGTTCTGGAGTAACGAACAGGTGAGAATCATCTACAGTAAAACCGCGCACCCGCGTTAAACCGCCTAATTCGCCTGATTGTTCGTAGCGGTAAACAGTACCAAATTCCGCCAGGCGCATTGGTAGTTCCCGATAAGAGCGTAACTCACTCTTATATATTTGGATATGGAAGGGGCAGTTCATTGGCTTCATAACGAAGCCCTGTTCCTGTGCAGCAGCTTCCTGATCATCTGCCATTAAGGGGAACATATCTTCTTTATATTTCTGCCAATGTCCAGAGGTTTTAAATAAATCTACTCTGGCAATGTGAGGTGTTACTACAGATAAGTAACCCCGTTTTAATTGTTCTTGCTTGAGGAAGTCTTCTAAGGTACTCCGCAACAAAGTGCCTTTGGGTGTCCACAAAGGTAAACCCGGCCCTACTAAATCAGAAAATATAAATAATCCCAGTTCTTTCCCAAGTTTCCGATGATCTCGCCGTAGCGCTTCTTCTTTACGCCGCTTATATTCAGCCAGTTGTTCTGGACTTTCCCAAGCGGTGGCGTAGATGCGCTGTAATTGGGCTTTAGTTTCATCCCCACGCCAATAAGCGCCCGCAACACTTTCTAATTCAATTGCTTTCGGGTTTAATTCACTGATATTTTCCAGATGAGGCCCCGCGCACAAATCCCACCATTCATTCCCCAGGTGGTAAATGGTGATTGGTTCCTGTTTGATATCTCCCAGAATTTCTAGCTTGTAAGGTTCGTTAATTTCCTGAATCCGGCGTGCGGCTTCTTCGCGGCTGACTTCTTCTCGAATTACTGGCAATTTGCGATTGATAATCTTCGCCATCTCTTTTTTGATGGCTTTGAGATCATTTTCGCTAAATGGTTCTGGACTGTCGAAGTCATAGTAAAAACCGTTTTCTATCCAAGGGCCGATTGTAACTTGCGCCTTGGGAAACAGCTTTTGTACCGCCATTGCCATTACATGGGAAGCAGTGTGACGAATCTTTTTTAAGTTCTCCGATTCGCTGGTACGTGGTAAATAGATTTTTTCAACTTGTTCTGACTGTTGTGATTGATTTGATGAATTTGGCGACATTGGCTGCTGAACCGTTGGCGAAGTGATTACAAAAGGTGATTTATCTGAATCTGTAGGCTTACTCAACTATAGCGACTTTGGTTTTTGCCAGTTCAGCTTTATCTTCCAACTACCGAAATAATTTTTCGCCAGGGATAAAGATAAATTTTTGATCGGGTAGCTGAGTATTAAATTCAGGATTCCAGGCGTAGCCCGTCGTAGACATCGCTAAATTATCTTATGAATTGCAACTCGGTGTCAGCTACCCCTCCCATTCGATACATACAGCTTATCCAAAGGAACTGTACAGACCCATTAGCAAGACTATATAATAAAATCTGTACTATTTGTTACATTTTTTTACATTTACCGAAATTAGTAGATTAGAATAAATAAAAATAATATTAAGAAACGTAAATAACGTTAATATTAGTAAGAAAGTTGGAAAAATCCTTCTTATTTATGTCAGACTCAAATTTACCAGGGACTGAGTTGCTGAAAACGGTTTTAGAACCACTGCTAGAAGATTTTCAGCATTGGTTTACGCGATCGCGCCATTTACTCGAAACTGAGCAGCTATCATTTATGAGTGACCAAGAACAATCTGATTTGCTCTTACGTGTTAAACAAGCGCAAGAAGAACTAAGTACGGCCAAAATGCTATTTGCTGCTACCGATAAACAAGTCGGAATTGATATGGCAACGTTAATGCCTTGGCATCAATTAGTAACAGAATGCTGGAATGTTGCAATGCGCTTTCGTCAAGAGCGTGAAGTCTAAATAGATGGGAGCATCTGTTAAATTTCCGCAGACTATTTAGCTAATGTCTAACGACAAGATGCTAAACCAGTCATCAAAGAGATAGTAGAAAAGCTTAACAATTTCTTAACATTATTTGGATTAACAAGATAATGTATCCTATGCTACCGTAAGTGAAATAACGGTTGACAAATAGCTTCATATAAATGTAAGCGCACAAAAGTGCGTCAAATAGTCATCTTAACTGTGAGTCACAGTGTCGGCGAAACAAAGCGTTACAAAATAAAGTTTTAAAAATTGTTGTTCTGGAGGAAAATCTAATGTTACACCTGCTTTACATTCTTGCTTTTACAATCCTTGCATTTATGGCTGTTGGCAACTTAATTCGTAACCTGATCATGTTCAGTTTTGATCGCGAGCGAACTTACCCAACAAATTCCTCACCAATGAATAATCAAGGTAAATACGGTTATTATTCATCAAAAAAACAGTTTGTACCCCATCCAGAGTTATTAGATAGCGCGGGTAACTTAATTAAAGAGCCGCTTTTGGTAATGCGTTCGATTAACGTTGAAGATGCGCGTCAACATCTAGATGCACTTTACGAAGCATCCCCAGGACGTAAGAGTGAAAATTCAGAAGAAGTATAAAATTTAGGACTTAGGAGTTTGGGTGTAAATTATTGTTGTTTTACATCCTTAACCCTTCTTTGAATAGAAATTTATTACCATCCTTGAATGTGAATGGCAGATTTTTAACAATTTTTCGTTTACAATTCTGACTCCTGAATTCTGTCTCGATAAAAAAAGGAGCCTGACTCAGACTCCCTTAATGTAAAAATTGCTAATAGAATTGTGACTACTTGATAGTCACCTTACCGCCAGCTTCTTCGATGCGCTTCTTAGCATCTTCAGCAGCATCCTTAGCAATGCCTTCCTTAACTGCCTTGGGAGCAGCTTCTACCAAGTCTTTTGCTTCTTTCAGACCCAAACCGGTTAATTCCCGGACAATCTTCAGCACAGCAATCTTCTTATCAGCTGGGACTGAATCGAGAATCACTTCAAACTCGGTTTGCTCAACAGCTTCTTCAGCCGGAGCCGCACCACCAGGGCCAGCCATCATCATCATACCGCCAACAGGTGCAGCAGCACTTACGCCAAAAGCTTCTTCAATTTGCTTGACTAGCTCAGAAGCTTCCAGCAAAGAAAGGGTTTTTAGTTGTTCTAAAATTTGATCGGTTGCAGCAGACATTGATATAACTCCTGTAATTTTGATTATTTATTTGTCAGGGGTCATTAGTCTTTAACTATAGACTTTTGACTCTTGACTGATGAACCACAAAGTTTATTCAGCAGCAGGTTCAGTACTGCTATTATCTTCAGTAGCGGTTTCAGCGCTGCTATCTTGTACAGCAGCAGTTTCGGTGCTACCACCACTTTGTTCTTGGTCGGCCACAGCCTTCAAAGCACGAGCCAGTGAACCAGGAACTTCGTTGATACCCACAGCAATCTTGGTAGCCAAGGCGTTGATAGCCCCAGCAATTTGCGCGATGAGTTGTTCCTTAGATGGCAAGTCTCCCAGTACCTTGACATCAGGTTCTTTGAGTAGGCGACCTTCCAGAACACCACCACGAAGTTCTGTTTTCTTGGTAACTTTTTGGAATTCTTGGTATGCCTTAATTGCCGATGAAAAATCATCTTTTACTAGCAAAAAGGCGGAAGAACCATTGAGCAATTCCGACAAAGGCTGCCATTTCTCATCACCTTCAATGGCAATGCCCATCAGGGTATTCTTCGTCACCTTACAAACCGTACCACTAGGACGTAGCCGCCGCCGTAAGTCTGTGATTTCCGAAACTGTTAGCCCCTGATAGTCAATTACCAGTGCCAGAGTTGACTCACTCAAAGTTTCTTTGAGGTCAGCTACTATTTCTTTTTTATTTTCTAGTGTTCTACCCATTCCAATCTCACCTCCTTAAAATAATCGGGGAAGTGCCCTACTTGTATGTTTCTTTTAAACCTGAAAACCCAAACAACAAACCCCGGCTAATACTAGCCGGGGTTGAGTATTAAGACTCGTGATGCCATAGTTATCACGCCTTTAGGGGTGGTAATTTTGACAATTAGAGTTTTAACCTCGGCAGGGTATTTAAGCTATTAGCACCTGCTGTCTCCGGCTTTGCCTATTCGATTTTATGATTAGTCATTTGTCCTTTGTTTTTGTCTTTACAAATGACTAATGACTAAAAATTAACCTACTTCGCTCAGTTTTAAATCTCGTAGGGCGGTGACATCAATTTTAATCGATGGCCCCATTGTGGCTGACACATAAAATGTGCGCCAATAACGACCTTTAGCTCCTGAAGGACGGTTACGGTCAATCGTCTCCTGCAATGCCTTCAGGTTGACTAACAAATCTTCAGGCGAGAAGGTTGTCTTACCAAACATAACATGAACAATACCAGTTCTGTCAGCTCGGAATTCTAATTTACCAGCTTTGAATTCTGCGATCGCACTTGCTATATCAAATGTTACGGTTCCACCTTTGGGCGATGGCATCAAACCACGGGGACCTAGCAACTTACCCAGCTTTGCCACCTGTGGCATCACATCTGGTGTGGCAATCAGCTTGTCAAAATCCATTCTACCTTTCTGGATTTCGTCAATCAGTTCTTCTGACCCGACTATATCAGCCCCAGCGTTGCTGGCTTCGTTTACCTTTTCGCCTCTGGCTATCACTGCCACCCGAACGATTTGTCCTGTGCCTTTAGGCAGTGCTACCGTTGTCCGCAACTGTTGGTCTGTATATTTGGGGTCAATTCCCAACCGGATATGCGCTTCCGCAGCTTCAACAAATTTAGCTGTTGCTGTGTCTTTGAGAAGGGCTAAAGCTTCTAAAGGATGATAATCCTTATCTTCTACTTTTGCTTGCAGCGTCTGCAAACGACGCGATATTTTTGCCATTTTTTTCTCCTGGGGTAATTCCGAAGCCTCGCCTCTCCCCCGATAATTTTTTTATGAGTCCTTTGTCATCCGTCCTTTGTCCTTTGTCATTTCCTATTTTTTTACTAATGACTAATGACTAATGACCAATGACTAATCTTTGACTGTTATACCCATATTCTTAGCCGTTCCTGCCACAATCTTCATTGCCGCGTCGATGTCGTTGGCATTGAGGTCGGGGAGTTTCGTTTGGGCTATTTCTTGCAACTGGGCTTTAGTAATTGACCCAACCTTCTTTTTGTTGGGTTCATTCGAGCCTTTTTCAACTTTTGCCGCCTTCCGAATCAGCACTGATGCTGGTGGCGTTTTGAGTACAAATGTAAAACTCCGGTCTTCAAAAACCGAAATTTCTACAGGGATCACCATTCCAGCTTGGTCTGCTGTTTTGGCGTTGTACTCCTTGCAGAACATCATGATGTTAACACCATGTTGACCCAAGGCGGGCCCAACTGGTGGTGCTGGGTTGGCTTTTCCAGCATTCAGGGCCAGTTTAATGACCGCCACTACTTTCTTCGCCATTTGTATTTAACTCTGTTTCTCTACCTGATTAAATTCCAATTCTACTGGTGTATCCCTGCCGAAAATTGAGAGCAAGGCTTTAAGTTTACTCCGTTCTGGAGACACTTCAATTACCTCGCCTTCAAAGTCTTTAAATGGACCAGAAAGCACCATTATCTTATCACCAGTAGCCATGTCAATTTTGACAACAGCTTCTTGTTCACTGGTTTGTTTGAATATGCGTTCAACTTCCGAAGAACTCAGTGGTATGGGGTGGACATGACCGCGACCCTTGCTGCTACCACGTTTTTGTTCTGAACCGACAAAGTTAATTACATGAGAGGTGTTTCGTACCACCTGCCAGGTATCATCATCCATCATCATCCGCACCAGCACATAGCCAGGAAAAACTTTTTCTTCTGTATGCTGGCGACTGCCATCTTTGCGGATTTTCACCGCTGGCGTTTGCGGAATTTCTACCTGGATAATTTTGTCAGCTACATCAAAAGTTTGAATGCGTTGCTCCAAGTTAGTCTTTACACGCTTTTCACAGCCTGAAGCTACTTGTACAGCATACCAGCGTGCTTCTTTTGACGCTGCTTCTGCTGTTTCTCCTGTTTCCTCCGACTGCAACGTGGAGTTGCGAGGTTCGTCTGTTGCAAAAGTCATCAGAACACCTGTTTTGCTGCCCAACCAAACAATCCATCGACCAAGTATATCAAAGATGCGGAGAGTGCCACCATTAACAACACAGCAGCGGATTCGCTCACTATTTGCTTCCGACTGGGCCAAACTACTTTGTCAAGTTCTTCTTTGGTTCCCTGTATGAAGTTGCCTAAGCTAAAACCATTTGTGTTTTCTGGCAATTCTGCTTCACTTTTTTTGGCCACGACCCTTTATCCCCCCGTTTCTTACTCAATTTTGGATTTTGGATTTTGGATTTTAGATTTACCATGCGCTTTAAGGCAAAGGTACTTAACTTCAGATTCTGGGTTGTGCATTTATTTTGATTTTTTGTCAACTCCTTCGGGTTCAGCAGTCACTCATGGGGAAAGCCCCTTAGCTAAGCGTTTCGTAGAGAAGACCGGGCTGCTTCACCAAAATCTAAAATTTAAAATCTAAAATTTGTTCTTCCAGTTTTACAGTTTCGACTCTATTTTACTTAATTGAAAGCAAAACAACTGCAAATACAATAAGTTTACCCGAAATTATTATCGCTAACTGCTAATACAGCAGCTGCGTAATTATTTCGGGCTTTATTTTTTGCTCTTGAGCGCGCCCTGGAGGACTTGAACCCCCGACATCAGGTTTTGGAGACCTGCGTTCTACCAACTGAACTAAGAGCGCACAAGCTGTTTTTTATTCACTTATTGCGCTGAACTAAATTTTAGTTTAACGCAACACGCGATTTCTATCATACTTCAATTTGGTTGAGAAAACAAGTTAGCGGCAGATGCCGCTTGAGATTTCTCCCACAATGAAAGAAGCACGAATCATAAAGGGCGGTCAAACCGTTGCTTAATCCGGGTTGCCTTACCTACGCGATCGCGGAGATAATACAGTTTAGCACGGCGGACTTTACCACGACGTAATACCTTGATGCTATCAATCCGGGGAGAATGCAACAGAAATACGCGCTCAACGCCTACACCTTGAAAAACCTTACGGACTGTAATAGTTTCGTTGATGCCACCATTGCGTTTGGCAATCACTACTCCTTCGTAGGGTTGTACCCGGTATTTTTCGCCTTCTTTAATTTTCACTCCTACTTTTACGGTGTCGCCCACAAAAATGTCGGGCAAATTTGATTTTAGCTGTTCCGCTTCAATGGAGCGGATAATCTCTTGAGCGCTCATAGTCTTTCTGTCTGCTTAAAAAAAACCCACGATCATCAATCATAAATCGATAATCCTATTTCAGTCTACTTCTACTTATTGGAGATTGATAATTTTACTGAGACAAGACTCGGTAGATCGAAGCTATATTGCAAAATGCTGTACCACAGGTGTAAATCTATGAAATTTAGCGTCGTCATCAGTACCTATAATCGCTTGAACTTGCTGCAAAGAGCAATTGAGTCGGCTCGGAACCAAACCATTGAGTGTGAGGTGGTTGTTGCCGATGACTGTTCTTCTGATGATACCCAAACATATCTCAAAAGCTTAGGGGACAAGGTTGTTTACCATCGGAATGAAGTGAACCTTGGTCATGCCGCAACGGTAAATGCTGGAGTTGCCAAAGCTAGCGGCGACTGGATTAAGTTTTTAGATGATGACGACTATTTAGCTCCCAACTGCATAGAAGAGATGGCTAAGGCGATCGCACTTCATCCCGATGCTGTAATCTGCTCTTGTGTCGCGGCTCAGGTAGATGGCAATGAAGTTGAACTCAGTCGCACCCCGCAAGTTGGCCCTGGTTTAGCTTTTTATATCCCCCAAGCCGATATTCATTACGGTATGCTCTTAGAGCTTGTACCCTTTGGCACACCTGTACAAGTGGCTTGCCGACGTGATGCTTTTGTGCAAACTGGTGGTTGGGATTCCACACTTGATGCTAACTGTGATGACATCGATTCGTGGATTAAGATTGCTCAGTTTGGTGATGCTATTTTCTTTAACCAGTGTCTTGCGTACCGAACTATTTGGCCCGGTGCATATAATCAAAAGTTTTCTTTGTCTCGGCGGTTGGCAACAAATATTTTGATGAAAGAAAAAATTTATGCCTTGGTAAATGAGCAACATCGCTCAAAAATTCCCGGCTTTCAAGATATAAAAAATTACCTGAAACTCCATTGGATTTTAGTATCACTGAAGCAAAAAAACCTCAAGAGCTTTTTTTCAATTATAGATCCATCTATATTTTCTCCTAAGTCTTGGAAGTTTTTGCTCACTGCTGCGTCATCACGTCGCTCTCAGGGAAACAATTCTGAAGTTCGTAAACTTGTATTGATTGATTCGTAAGGGACTACAAAAAATAAATTATTCAAAATTATTTGTAAATTTGTAGGGGTACAAAGCCTTGCGCCCCAATACTTTTCAGTTAAGGGGGAGGAACGCGAAAAAGTGAGATCATCGTGAAAAGAGCAGGGGGAGTGAAGAGAAAATTTTAGTATTTTTTTACGAGCCTTATAGCCCAATACGCTTGGGTTAAGAGCTACTGGCAAAAATTTTGGGTTTTCGAGACGCGATAAATCGCCGTCTCTACAAGTGTTTTAGTCTGATCTGAACTGTATTGCCTTATAGTCCTAAGAGACCATTTATAAAGTAAATCTTTAGACGGCTGAACGGCGTAACATAATACGAGTCATAACGGCATAAACGGCATATAACGTTCGTAATCCTTATCTGCACCGAGAACACTAAATACACCGAGATAACAATCCCAATCTCGACGATAGAGTAGCTTTTACAATACTACGTTAAACCTGATTATCTGCATATCTGCCCAAATAGGCTTCTAGGGATTAGAGCTTCATGTAAAGTTAAAGATGAATATTTTTAAGTATTAGGAGTCTTGAGTTTGGATAAATTGTAGTTTAAATGTACTAAAAAAGACTAATGCTATAAAGTTAGTAGAAAACTAGAAAAAGTAGGCTAAAAGTACTATTGTTACGTCATTCTCAACACTTGAGCAAAAATATCAACGTATCCAAAAGGAGTTAATGGCCGGGGCGATCGCTCTTGGCGGTGTTTTCCTCATTGGCACTTCGTGGTACTCATTAGTTGAGGGCTGGTCATGGGAAGATGCAGCTTACATGACAGTCATCACTTTAGCTACTGTGGGATACGGAGAGACTCACCCACTGGGTAGCCGAGGAAGATTGTTTACAATTGCCCTGATTTTGTTGGGTGTAGTCAATATTGGTTACATTGTCAACAGATTTACAGAAGCGATCATTCAAGGCTACTTTCAAGAAGGAATTCGGCTACAGCAACAGAGGCGGTTAATGGAATCCCTAACAGAACACTACATCATTTGTGGATTTAGCCGCACTGGTCGTCAAATTGCCAAGGAATTTCGGGCAGAAGACGCACCTTTTGTAGTGATTGATGCTGACATGGAATCTGTACAAAGGGCGCAGACTGAAGGTTACACGGCATATCAAGGTGACGCTACCCTAGATGACACACTTCTGAAAGTTGGTATTGAACGGGCAATATGTATTGTTGCAGCCCTGCCTTCCGATGCCGAAAATTTATACATCGTTTTATCAGCTAAAACACTGAATTCGGGAATTCGGGTGATTGCCCGCGCAAGTACAGAAGAAGCTTTGCAGAAGTTACGACGCGGTGGTGCAGATGAAGTGATATCCCCCTATATTACTGGTGGGAAGCGCATGGCTGCTGCGGCACTCAGACCCCAGGTTTTGGACTTTGTAGACGGGATTTTGACAGGTGCAGACCGTCAGTTGTATATGGAAGAATTTTTACTCGACCCGGCTTTCTGTCCTTTTGTCGGTCAAAGTTTGCAGAAAGCGAGATTGCGATCGCAATCTGGGGCATTAGTTCTGGCAATTCGCCGCGTTGATGGGACTCTTATCGGTGGTCCCACTGGCGATACAGTCTTAATGTCAGGCGATCGGCTGATTGGTATGGGTACAGCAGAACAGTTGCGTAGCCTAAATCAAATTCTCGGCCCGATTAATTCCAAGGAACTGCGGCGACCGAAAAATAGCTGATTTATTTTTATTTAATTACTTTTTTATACTAACCTTAAGTAAATCTAATATAGTGTAATTGCATACTTTAGAAGTATAATATAATTCAATGAAACGTAATTTAGCGATCGCCACAATATTTACTTTTACTTTGGGATTTTACGCCACACAGACTATTGCTGCTCCTTTGGCAAATACCACAAGTTTTACAAATTGGTGTAAGCAGAAATCAACTTTACCTCCACAGACAAAACATACTGTTGAGGTTCTTTTAGAAAAAGCTCAAACTCAAAATTGCAAGCAGGCTAACCAAAAGCTGACTAATTTGACTTCTCTCTCCCTCAACTCAAATAAAATCAGTGATATCAAGCCTTTGTCTGCTCTAACTAATTTGACTTCTCTCGACCTTGGCTCAAATGAAATCAGTGATATCAAGCCTTTGTCTGCTCTGACTAATTTGACTTCTATCGACCTTGGCATAAATGAAATCAGCGATATCAAGCCTTTGTCTGTTCTGACTAAATTGACTTCTATCGACCTCGACATAAATGAAATCAGCGATATCAAGCCTTTGTCCGCTCTGACTAATTTGACTGCTCTCTCGCTCCGAGAGAATCAAATCAGCGATATCAAGCCTTTATCATCTCTGAAAAAATTAACTTCTCTCTCTCTCCGCTCAAATCAAGTCAGCAATATTAAGCCTTTGTCCACTCTGACTAATTTGACTTATCTCTACCTCAACTCAAATGAAATCAGCAATATCAAGCCTTTGTCTAATCTGACTAATTTGACTATTCTCTCTCTTGAATCAAATGAAATTAACAATGTCAAGCCTTTGTCTACTCTGACTAATTTGACTGAACTCTCCCTTAACTCAAATAAAATCAGCAATATCAAGCCTTTATCATCTCTGAAAAAATTAACTTTTATTAATATTAAGAACAACGCGATCGCACCCAAAATATGTCCTGTAAAACCAGAATCTATTTGCCAATTTGATGAGCTTTAAAGTAGCGATCGCGCGCGAACCTTGAGTTATTTGTCAAGCAATCTAAAGTTTGATGGCAACGATGCGAATTCTCCGATAGTCGGCTGTCCAATTGCCTTGTTGATACAGTGTCGGCAAAAGATGCTCTTCCACGGTGCGGATTATTTGTATTTTTTGGTCAGCAGACAACCCTGCTAGAAAAGCGTCGGCAAACATTTCAAGCCAGTTCGCCATCCCTGCTTCGCCTTCTGTTAGGGGAGTAGGACGAGCAAACAAGGTGGCATAAGTAACATCAAAGCCTTGTTGTTCTAATAGGGTAGCGTACTCACCAATACTAGGAAAATACCAAGGATTCAGTGCTTGTGGGGAAATAGCGATCGCCTCTAAAGCACTGTACAAAGCTGTGACGATCGCTTGAACATTTCCCTTACCACCAAATTCTGCAACAAAACGCCCCCCAGGTTTTAACGCTTCATGTATGGAAGCGATCGCCGCATCTGCTTCTTTAATCCAATGTAAAACAGCGTTGGAAAATATAGCATCCAATGGTTTCAATACTTGAAAATCTCTGGCATCAGCAACATCAAAGCGTAGATGAGGATAATTTTGTATTGCTGTCTCAATCATCGAGGATGCGCGATCGATTCCAGTCACTTCAGCCCCGGCTTGAGCAATTTTTTCTGTTAGTTGCCCAGTTCCACAGCCAAGATCCAAAATGGATTCTCCCGGCTTGGGGTTGAGTACTTTCAGCAAGTTCTCGCCATATTGCCAGACAAAGGCGTGTTTATCCTCATACAGGTCTGTGTTCCAATTATTGTCGAGTAATGGAAGATTATTCATAAACTATGAAATTACATTGCAGAGTCTTGGTTTGCTAGTCGTCAACCAAGTTCGGTAGGTTGATGACTGCATAATCATCACAATAAAAAATATTATTAATTATGTCCAATATATATTTTGACCTTAACTAATATTTAAAAGATATAAGTTCAGGTAACAGATGGAATTACGACACCTGCGCTACTTTGTCACCTTGGCAGAAGAACTGCACTTTGGAAGGGCAGCAGAAAGATTGCACATTGCCCAACCTCCCTTAAGTCAACAAATTCGCCAGCTAGAGAAGGAATTGGGCTTTGAACTGTTTCATCGCACAAAACGAAGCGTGAATTTAACAGAAGCGGGGGTAGTTTTTCTGGATGAAGTTCAACAAATTCTCAGGCAATTGCAGCAGGCAATCCAAGTCGGGCAACAAATTAGTCGCGGTGAACTTGGAGAATTAGCGATCGGCTTTGTCAGTTCTGCTGCGTATAATATTTTGCCAACTATTTTGCGAAACTTTCGGAATTGTGCCCCCGGTGTGAGTCTAGAGTTGCATGAACTGACTACAGATCAACAGTTAGAGTGGTTACGCACAGGTCGGATAGATGTAGGGTTTGTTCGTCCACCTGTGGAGGAAAATACATTTAGCTGGGAAATAATTTTTCAAGAGTCGCTGATAGTAGCATTACCTGAAGCACATTTGCTAGCAAATCAATCTTATGTGTGTTTGCGATCGCTTGCTAATGAACCCTTTATTTTATTTCCGAGAATATTAGCGCCTGGACTCTACGACTTAATTATTAGTCTCTGCCAGCAAGCAGGCTTTAGTCCCTCTGTAAGTCAACAAGCCATTCAGATGCAAACAATTGTTAGCTTAGTGGCAGCCGAAATAGGTATTGCAATTGTGCCGGCATCTTTACAAAATTTGCAACGAACTGGGGTAGTTTATAAAAATATCGAGCCAGTCAGTCCAAAAGTTGCCATTGCAATGATTTGGCGCAGTAGCGAGACATCCCCAACGATACAGAGATTTCTGGAGATTGTAAAACACATAGTTTGATTTATTCCTGGCGATTTATTTATTTACCAATCAGTATCCATTGCAAAAATCTGCAAATGCCTGTTAAATCTTCTGATTGCGGCTGTAAGTAGAAATAACCAATGACCAATGACTAATGACCAATTTCTTTCCACCCATGCATAGCTGCTATACCTTTAGTAACCCATTCGATCAAAATTGGCGGAGCTTCTGATATCAAAATGCTAGGATAAACTGCTGCGCCCCATTCGGGATGCACTAGTACACGGCATTGATTTTTAATCACTGGATAGTTGAGTAAAGCTTTGACAACTGCTGTGTCATCATGGGGAATTGCTCCAGGATGAGACAATAAAGGGTAGCCTGTACGAGGGTCGATTAGGTCAGTTAAATAGCCGCGATCGCGCAGATTAAATGCTAAATCACAGCCAAATCGCATAAACTTTTCTCGTAAGCGTTCTTTCTCTGACTCTACTTCTGCCGTCTTTTTGACTAATTGATAACGCGATTGCTGCAAGACAATCACTACTCGTAAAAACGGTTGCCGTTTCCAATCCGGTAATATCCGTTCGCAGTTGGCACAGATATATTGACTGGGAGCATGAATTGAAATTTGAACCGCTTGTCCTGTTTCGCCAACTAAATTAATGGGACAGGCTTGCTCCGAAGTGTAAACTTTGGGATAGTTCACTAAATTGATTCGGCTTATGCAAATTTTTTAATTTAATCTACGGTATAGATGATAGCTCTTAAAAGTTCAGAAAAATCATCATTTTCCTCTCTTATGTTACTTTTTTTAGAAGCATTTGCTAATAATTTGAGAATTTTAATCCGAATTTTATCCTTTATTAACCTGTTGTCATGGGATTTGTTGCGATCGCTGTAGGCATTAGCATAAGTGTAGACAAGCGATGCATCTAGCGGGCTACGCCTACGCTCCTGAAATCCGTTCGATTAAAACCCCAAAAAATTAACTCCATCTAACCCAATTAATTGAGTTTTAAAGAATTCACCGGCACTTCATCCCAAGAATCAACTGTCCGCAATTGTGCTACCCAACCTGCTGCCTTTTGCTTCTCGGTCAAATTATTCTGAAAGGAATCATGACACTCTTTAGCTTGAGATTCATTACAAGTGGCAATGCAGGCATGAATCATCCCAGACGGATCAATTTGCTCATTTACCCAAATAGTCATGGAATATTCCCTCGAAAAGTGTAGCGGAAAAAGCTATTTGTTATTTTAGAACACTATTAGAGTCAAAAATTGCAGAGCAAAATCGGTAACCACTAGTAAACTAATCCCAATTACCGATTGCTAATTTACAATTATTCAGTTTCGCTTCATCTGGTAGGCAGATATGATTTATCGCCTCTTTCGTAGCGACGGCGGTAGAGTAATTCTAACTGTCCACCATATTCTTGAATCCAAGCTATCTGGCGCTGATAGAGTCCCCGGAAAGTATTAGCAAATAATAGTGTAAAGATTGCTACTACTAATCCTGATGCTGTGGATACTAAAGCTTCACTAATCCCAGATGTGACACCTGTTGTTTTAGTACCTCCCACATCTCCAATATTTAGAGAGGCAAAGGAGTTAATTAATCCTAAGACAGTTCCTAGAAGTCCCAACAACGGCGCAAGACCAATAATTGTCTCAAAAATATTTTGCGATCGCTTAAGTAAGGGAATTTCGGCTTGTGCTTCGCTTTCTAATGCCAAACGAAATTCCTCTGGTGTCGCCTCTTCTAACTCTAAAGCTGCTAAAAAAATTCGAGCAATGGGTAAATCAGCATTTTTCTGCAACTTATCTAAAGCACTAACTACATTATCAAGGCGATAAAGCTGTAATACCTCTCGCACTACCTTGTTTTGCCGATTATTTATTCTTACCCAAAAGATGATCCGCTCGATAATCAGCGCCACACCTAACAAAGAGAATGCCAGCAGAGGCCACATAACTACGCCACCTGCTGTAAACAGATTACTAATTTCCATTTATTATTTTTTAACTCTTCAACAACGCTAGATTAGCAGATTGTTGTTTTAGAGGATGTTTGAAAAGTCTTTTTGTCGGTATCAAATAGTTTTAGATCCCCCCTAACCCCCCCCTTAAAAAAAGGGGGGAACCAGAATTAAAGTCCCCCTTTTTAAGGGGGATTTAGGGGGATCTAAAAGTGCCTAAAGTCACAGTGAAACACTTTTCAAACAACCTCTTAGGGAATTGGGCATTGGGCATTGGGAATTGGAGAGAATGAGAAAACTACCTCTTTACCCTCTGCTCCCCTACCTTTTTATTCGCTCATCCCCCTTATTCAATATTCAGAACTCTCTCGGCTACCCTGAGTTTGGCTGATCGCGATCGCGGATTCTGACTAATTTCCTCTTCTTGTGCAATGATTGGTTTTTTTGTCAAGACTTTTAATAAAGGTGAATTTCTTAAACCATGCTTCACCGGGCGATCTTCCAGGCTGTGAAAACTAATAACTGCAATTCTGCCACCAGGGACAAGGGCATTTGGGGCTTTATCCAAAAAGGTTTCTAGGGATTTTAACTCATCGTTGACGACAATTCGCAGAGCTTGAAAAACCCGGGTAGCGGGGTGAATTCTCCCATAACGGTATTTCGGAGGCACTGAAGAAGCGATCGCATCAGCCAATTCTGTAGTCGTGTGCAACGGTCGCCGTTCTACAATACGACGAGCAATGCGCCGCGATAATCTCTCTTCACCGTACTTAAAGAAAATATCAGCTAATTCTGCTTCATCCCAATTATTAATCACATCAGCAGCAGTTAGCGATCGCCCTCGATCCATTCGCATATCTAAATTTGCAGCTTGGCGAAAGCTGAAACCCCGTTCTGCTTGGTCTAAATGGTAAGAACTTACCCCCAAATCGGCTAAGATACCATCGAAAGTATTGGGGGGAAACTCATAGTCAGCAAAGTTGCTGTAAATAAATTGTACGCGATCGCCAAACTCAGCTAATTCTTTCTTCGCTGCTGCTAAAGCATCTTCATCTTGGTCAACTGCCGTTACCCGTACATCTTCAGCAGCTTCTAATATTAGGCGACTGTGACCTCCACCGCCTACCGTTGTATCAAGATAATGACCTCCGGGAGATACCGCTAGACCTGCAATTACTTCTTGCGGTAACACTGGTAGATGGGAAAATATTGGTTCTTCAATAGCTAGCTGACGATTCATGAGACTTAAGGCAAAAAACCACAGATGAACTTTAATTATGTATTCTTTTGTTTGTGTCTTTGTGGGTTCCTAATTAAAAATAGTTTTTAAACCACTAAGATACCAGGTACGAGCGACTTCACAGGCTTCATTTGGATGGATGGCGGGTACCGAGGCGAAGAATTTATGCGTTGGGTGATGAATATGTTTCGGTGGATTGTGGCAATTGTTCTTAGACCTTTGGAGTATTGGGTTTTGTCCATTTACCCAAGCGCTGGGTTATTGAGCGCACTTTTGGCTGGCTGAATTGGTATCAGCGTTTAAGTAAAGATTTATAATCATTGCCATAAAAATGGCTTCTGCAAGCAATAGAATTTCTTCAGAAGCCATTGTATTTAATTTTGAGTATAAAATTATACTATTCTACGGTGACGCTTTTAGCAAGGTTACGAGGCTGATCGACATCCAAACCGCGACGGGCGGCAATGTGATAAGCCAATAATTGCAAAGGAACTACTGTCAGAATTGGAGAAAGTAACTCTTCTACATGAGAGACGGGAAGAAGATCGTTAAAGATTTCCGCAGCTTCGCCATCGTTGACGGGAGTCACGCCAATTAACCGAGAATCTCTGGCTTTGGCTTCTTGAGCATTAGAAATAACTTTTTCGTAAACACTACCAGGAATTGCGATCGCAACTACTGGTACTTTCGCATCTAAAAGTGCGATCGGGCCATGCTTCATCTCTCCAGCCGGATACCCTTCAGCGTGAATATAGCTGATTTCTTTTAATTTCAACGCCCCTTCTAAAGCAATGGGGAAGTTGATTCCTCTTCCTATAAAAATGAAATCTTGGGTTTCGGCGAATTCATGGGCTAGCTGTTCAGTTAAACGTTCCTGACTTTCCAAAGTTGCCTCAATTTCTTTGGGAATCTGCCGCAACCCATTAATAATTTTATCTAATGTGTCTTTTGAAACAGTCTGACGACGGGCGGCTAAATCCAATGCCAAAGCATAAAATGCCATCAGTTGGGCGGTAAAAGTTTTTGTCGCCGCTACTCCAATTTCAATTCCTGCTAAGGTACTGATGACATGGGGCACTAGATGACCAAGGCTGCTTTCGGGGCGATTAGTAATACCCAGTAGTCGGGCTTGATATTTAGGTTCTCTCCCTTGGCGACGTTCTTTTTCCATCGTCAAAGCTGCTAGGGTATCGGCAGTTTCACCTGATTGGGTAACACCAATAATCAACGTGTTAGCCGTCACAGGTGATGGTGCATAGCGATACTCAGAAGCGTAATGCACCTGAGTTGAAATTCCTGCTAGTTGTTCGATTAAATATTTTCCGATTAATGCTGCGTGCCAACTGGTACCACAGGCGAGGATCTGAATTTGTTCTAAATCGTTGTATAAATCCGCAGATAAGCCAAGATTGATTGGCGATTCGGTAGATTCGGCTGGATTGAAGTAAGCGTCTAAACTCGCTCTGACTACCCCTGGTTGCTCATGAATTTCTTTGAGCATGAAGTGTTTGAATCCCTGCTTTTCTACCATTGCAGGATTGAAGTTGAGCAGCCGGGGTTGTTTTTTCAACCTGTCGCCAGCAAAATTGTAAATCTCAACGCCTAAAGGAGTGAGACGGGCAATTTCGCCATTTTCTAAAGGTAGCACCGCACGGGTGTAGGCAACGATCGCAGGCGTGTCAGATGCACAAAAGAATTCTCCTTGCCCAAAACCAATTACCAAAGGCGCTTGTTGGCGAACAACAATCAATTCATCGGGGTAGTCAGCAGAAATAACTGCGATCGCAAATGCCCCATGTAAGTGGTTAACAGCTTGGCGAACTGCCTCTAAGAAGGGAGAGGAGGAAGATGAGGGGGGAATATTCTTTAAAAATTCGGCTATGAGATGGGGAATTACTTCTGTATCGGTTTCAGAAACAAACTTGTGTCCTTTTGCTTTGAGTTCTTCGCGTAAGTCGCGGTAATTTTCGATAATGCCATTTTGCACCACCGCCACTCGCTTTGCCGTATCTAAATGGGGATGGGCGTTGTATTCTTCTGGTTTACCATGAGTTGCCCACCGAGTATGACCAATACCAATTTGGGCGGGGGTTTCTATTTGTTCTAGTTTAGAGCGTAGGTTATGCAGTTTGCCCTTTGCCCGCACACAATTAACTTCACCTTCCCAAACAGTGGCGATTCCAGCAGAATCGTAGCCCCTGTACTCTAGTTTTTCCAGCCCAGCCAATAAAATGTCTGTCGCCGCTTGAGTGCCTATATATCCAACAATTCCGCACATTGTTCACACCACTTTTTTTCAGGATGATTAAATCCAGTATAGTGTTTAGCACAAACTCGACATTTTGCAAAGAAAAAAGGGAGTAATATTACTCCCTCTACCACTAGGTATTGTTATGGATTTTGGGCTTTTAAAGCAGATTCACAGTCAGCTTTTGACCTGACAGTACAAATACGCTTCTAGGATTTAACTACCCAGAGATTTTTATCCCCAATCTAAAATTAAAATTTCGTAAAGCAGGTAGTGTCCACTCTACGATGCTAAAGGTGCTTGATATTGACACACTTCAAAGTCTTAAGTTCCGAGTTCCGAGTTCTGAGTGAAGAATCAAGAAATTAGCTTTTTTGATTTACTTCTTTTTGTCTCAGCACTCAGCACTCGGCACTAGCTTTTTAGTAAGCCAGACCCATACTGCGAGTTGTTTCAGCGCCCAGGTAAACCCGGATGCTCAAAAAGTCGGTGGGACAAGCGGTTTCGCAGCGCTTACAGCCCACGCAGTCTTCTGTACGGGGTGAAGAGGCAATTTGAGCAGCTTTACAGCCATCCCAAGGAACCATCTCAAGTACATCAGTAGGGCAAGCGCGGACGCATTGGGTGCAGCCAATGCAGGTATCGTAGATTTTTACGGTGTGAGACATTGAAAAAACCGCTCCTTTCGAGTGTTCTTCTCTGCGAAAGAATCATAATCAACGCATAGTTTACCGCAGTGTTTGATAGGCCGTAATCAAAAGGCTACATAACTTCAAACAATGTAATGAGCACGCTTAATAAGTCGTTTTTCCGAGATTGCCCCGATTGCTCTATTTATTAGCAACATCAGATGAGCGTATTTACTCTAGCCCTATACCATAATGGGGTTTAATAGTAAAAATAAATGAAACAAAAGTCAATCTACAAAGCTAAATGCAGAAGTTATCTATGGTAACTATTTAGCAATCCTTATACCGATTCTATGTAAAGCTGTACTTGATTAATGTAGGGGCAATACATAAATTGCCCCTACAGCTTCTAGATTTTCATAACTCTTAATAAGCACATTTTCAAACAGAAAATTCAATTCTGATTGCTATAGATTATGGACTCAGCACTAGTTGCCATTCTCTGTTTTGGGAATTCCATTTAGGTAATTGAGTTTCACCGACAACATAGGGGCCCCAATAACGACGGGAGCCATCTTGTGCGAAGGCAACTAAAATATCTCCCTTCTCCAGCTTCAAATTATTCTGAGGTAGGGATAGAACCAGTCCCTTCTCACTACCTTCTTGAGGGGCAAAATCCCAATGTGCCGGTACATCATATTGAGTCTGTTTAGTACCAGAGCCTTTTGCTACCGACTGTCGTGCCAGTAGAGCTAGGCGTACAGGTTGATTTGTTTGATTACTCATCCGCAAAGTCCCTTGATTCTTAGCTTTGCTTGCTGATTTATCACGCTCTGCTAAGACAGGATAAGTATTCTCTTTACTACTATGTTCTACTTTATTGGTTGGAGTAGATAGATTAACGGAAATACCTTTTTCAGATGTAACAGGTTTAGATAAAGCTGTCTCCCACTCTTGAGTTTCACTTGGCAGTTGTGAAGATGTATCTGGGTTTGTGGACTCAAAGGATACACTCACTCCAAAGCATCCCACCAGAGCAACAAGCAGTCCCAAGCAACAAGCTGTAACACCGACGTTACGATACACTAAAGATTTCATATTGATAGTTTTTAGAAATAAATATTTTGTCTAGGCTTGACCAAATAGTAGCCTATTATCACGAAAGACAATTATGAAAAGTAGCTTAAGATAGATTTTATTCAGATTAAGCACATCAATGTATTATAAATATCATTTTGATTAGAAAATATTTGGAGGAAATTATTTCATTGATGACTGAAAAACAACAGTTACAGACACTAATTGCTTTGTGTATTGACCGTAGGCTTGGATAAAAACAAGAAAATTAGATACCGAAGCAGCCAATGTATTTGTATAGAAAAATAAAAATATCGTGAGAATACTAGCAGAGATAACAAAGTGTCTTTTGCCAGCCCAGATGATAAATATATTTCATCTTGGGTTAGAACAAGCAGCCTTGAAACCACCTGTGCTTCCTTAAAGATGATAAGATGTGGAAATTTCAATCAACGCTGGAAAGCCAAGCATATATCTATAATATTAACAAATAAGCTTAGGGTACAACCAATATATTCTTTAATAATATAAAGATATTTCAAGATATCTTGACTTTTTCCCAGAAGTCTATCTGATGCAAAACACTCGTCTGAATAACTTGTTGGATGCCATTGCTACACGCTTAGGGCAATGGTTTTTAAATCCTTGGCGGCGATTATCGTTGCTGATAATTAGTTTTTTGTTTGGTTTTTTTCTGGGAAACGCAGTTTCCACTACAGCTGGTCAACGGGCAGAATTAGATATTGTGGTAGCTGGTTTTTTAGTAGTGTTAACGGAAGTTACCAGTAGGATATTTTACAGTCAGAGCTTTTTTACTAGGCGATCGCTCTTTGTAGACTCCCTAAATCTCCTCAAAGTTGGTTTCACCTACAGCCTGTTTCTCGAAGCCTTTAAGCTGGGATCGTGAGAATGGGCACGGGGACAGGGGGCAGGGGACAGGGGACAGGGGACAGGGGACAGGGGACAGGGGACAGAGGAGCGTAAGGGGAAATTATGAATTTGTGGTTGGGTGAAATTTTAATTTCAGAAACTGTAACTGAAACTTGGCAGCAGCAAGCAAGAGAAGCAGCACTAGCAGATAAGTTAAGAGCTAAAGCTTTTGGGATCGTGCCGGAAAATGTCGATGATGTGATCGAAAAGCGATCGCATTTACTAAAATCTGTCTTCCCAACTTTTAGCCAATTCTGCCAAACTACCCTCCAAATCGAACCCAAGAAAATGTTACAAGTCTTGTGGGACTTGTGGCTGCCTTTGGGGATCAAATTAGCATCGCAGCGCCAACAGTTGGAACGCCCTCTGATTCAGGGAATATTAGGAGGACAAGGCACTGGTAAAACTACAATGTCTAAGGTTCTCAGTTTGATTCTGAATCAGTTGGGATACCGGACTCTGAGTTTATCTTTGGATGACTTATATAAAACTTACAGCGATCGCTTGGTCTTAACACAGCAAGATCCCCGCTTGATTGGGCGCGGCCCACCAGGAACCCACGATGTAGATTTAGGCTTAGATGTACTAGATCAGATCCGTCAGTCGCAAAGTTCAGTTATAGTTCCCCGGTTTGATAAATCTGCATACAAAGGCGCTGGCGATCGCACTACTTCAGAAATGGTTACAGGTATAGATATTGTACTATTTGAAGGTTGGTTTGTGGGTGTGCGACCAATTAACCCAGATGTATTTGATACTGCACCACCGCCAATTGTCACAAATGAAGATAGAGCATTTGCTCGTGATATGAATCTTCGCCTCCACGATTATTTACCACTGTGGGATCGATTGGACGGCTTAATTGTGCTATATCCAACCGATTATCGCTGTTCTTTGGAGTGGCGCAAACAAGCGGAACAGCAAATGATTGCTGCGGGAAAGTCGGGGATGACCAATGCAGAGATAGAGGAATTTGTCAATTATTTTTGGCGATCGCTTCACCCGGAATTATTTATCAAGCCGTTGGTAAAAGATGCAACAGCAGTTGATCTAGTGCTTGAAATTCATGCCGATCATAGCTTTGGTGAAGTTTATTGCGATCGGGCTAATTCGTAATTCGTAGCAATCATGTCCGGCGGGTAATAGTTATGATTTCCAAAGCCATTGCACCCCTCACACCAGTTGCTCGCTTGGGCAAACGCCTTAGTGCTAGCCTCTCCATTTGGGAAAAGATCGCGCTGGCTCCTTTTAATGCCCTTCTTGCTTGCGGGCTATCCATTTCCCGGATCTTTATCAACAAAACCACAACTCACTTAAACATAAGACTAATGGATAGACCACAAGGGAAGGGGAGTAAGATTCAAGGTTTCTTGGAGCGAGAAAATTAACAGCAGGATTTAGTAGACTACTTGCCACCAACCGAAAGCTGGGCCAATAAAACGGATAGTTGCCCATCCTATAACCATAAGGATAATGCCTATCCAAGCACCACGAGTTGTCCAGCTGACAAATTGTTCGCCTTGAATTTTTGTGATGGGAAGCCAAGGCAAGATTCGAGTCTCTTGACCGTATGTTTCCCCTTGTGTGGTTTTGCGACGCTTTGCTTCACCCATAATCAGCAACTCAATTTTTACTTAGGTTCTAAATTTATCTTGCCAGGAATTATGGCTATAGACAATTGGGGAATGGGGAATGGGAAATGACTTTAAGCAGAATTTTCCTCATCGGTATTAGAAAACAAACTTGGGTCGAGATAGTTAATACGTGCCAGAGGACTTAAGGCAGTAAGAATTTGAGCGCCGTAGCTACGATTAACTACACGACTATCAAGTAAAGCAACAATGCCTTGACTTTCTCTGACTGGCGCGATCGCCCTTTGTAATTCATTCAAGGCTGCTGGCAATAAATATAAACGAAACCAATCTTGATGCGATCGCTTATAAAGAGCTACCCTACCAGCTACAAGCGGATTTTCTAAAGATGGTAAAGGCAAAGTAGCAATAATTAACAAATGGGGTGCTGGCAAAACTCGCTGATGTTCTCGCCAAAATTCCCAACCGCTAATCAAAATACCATTTTCATCTAAACAAGTTTTTTCTACCTGTACTCGTGAACCAAACTCTGATGCCAGAATTGTCGCCACTTGAGCCTTTAGTGGAACATCTCCCACCAAAACAACTGTTAATCCTGGTGCTGTAGCACTTAGACAAACCAGTGTGCGGACTTTGTGAATAAATGCCGCTTGAAATTCTGGCGTGTTAGGTAGAGGTAATTTATAGGGTACATACAGTTGAATTGCTTCCGCTTGACTCTCCGAGGAGAATTTCAGGCAAGTTAAATCGTCCAAACCAATGCGCTGTCGAAAAAGAGGAGCCTCAGTTTCTGGTTCTATGGCACTGCCAATTAAAACTACTGGTTGTCGCTGCCACAAGGGTGAGAGGATTTCTCTTAATTCCATTGGGGCATAGTGCAAAGAAAATAAACCTTGCCTATGGGCAATAGTCGCCCAGAAGAGGGGAGGGGGAGCAGGGGAGGCAGGGAAGGCAGGGGGGAAAAGATTTTCGTCTAGGATTTGTAATTGCTGCCAGAAGTGTTTCCAAGTATCTGGGAGATTTGCTGGATCTAAAGCAGCATAAAGACGGCTTAAAATCTCTATTTCTGGCTGGGAAATTAGATAGCACTGATATGGATTAGCAGGATGCTTAAAAAGCTCGTCTGTTAGTTGTATCCGTGCTTCGCTAATTGCCTCAGCTTGATTTGGACAAGCCAGTATGAGTTCATCCCAATCATGGGGTTCAATATCTTGGGTAAGTTGATCGCGCACCCAATCTTCGAGATCGTCTACCCCATCAATAATTGTAGGGATGCCTTCGGGAAAGCGATCGCCACCAGCAAATTGTCCTCTTAACCAAGCTTCTGGAGAGGTTAACAGTAGCCCTTGGAACTCAGGATCAGGCCAAGCGTCACCTGTTCTAATTGATTTATTGGCTGGTAGCCACTGCTGTAGACGCGGAATTTCTATCCGCAGCAGAAGTTGCTGCACTGGTTCTTGAGCAACAATAATTACAGGGCCGTGCCACATTAGGGCTGATGCTACAAAACTAGTGCGATACCGTCCTTGATAGCCACAAACCGCTCCTACTTGAATTAGGGCACTACGTCCCAGGCGCAAGGCGCGTGCTACCAACCGTGCCATCGTCAAATGATGGGGCCAGGAAGGGAACCCCGCTTGCGATCGCAAAAAGTTATGTAGTGACAAATGAACTTCTGCCTCAATCACACGCTTTTAATTCCATACAAAGTGATTTTTACTTCCAATTGCCCCATTTCTATTATCTTGTCATTTGTTATTTGTCCTTTGTTCTTTGTCATTTGTCAGTTGTCCTTTATCCTTTGCTAATGACCAATGACCAATGACCAATGACCAATGACCAATTCCCAATTCCCAATTCCCTAAATTATGCCAACTTACACAGGAATTTCCAGCGAAGCCTTCAGGCATCCACTAGATCGCCAAGCCGAGCAAGCTTTACGAAATTTACCGGGATTTGATTTAATCGCTCGTAAATTTGTGGAATTTATCTACGAACGCCCTCAATTAGTCTATCTAATGGGTAACACCATCCAAGTCGGGCCGCGTCAGTATTCCACTATTTACCAGATGTTTCGGGAATGCGTCCGAGATTTGGACATTTACCCAGAACCCGCACTGTTTGTCTCGCAAGATCCCCAAGCAAATAGCTATGCACTGGGGCAAGAGAATCCTTACATAGTCATAAATACAGGGATACTAGACTTACTAGACGAAGCTGAGATTCGGGCGGTGCTAGCCCATGAACTGGGGCATATTAAATGTGGTCATACTATTTTAATTCAAATGGCGATGTGGGCGATGAGTGCTGCTTCTGCCTTGGGAGAATTAACCTTTGGCCTCGGTAATCTTGTAACACAAGGCTTGATTTACGCCTTTTTTGAGTGGCGGCGCAAAGCCGAGTTATCGTCAGATCGCGCCGCACTACTGGTAATGGATGACTTGAATCCTGTAATGTCAACCATGATGAAGCTCTCTGGCGGTAGTCACAAATATGCCAATGAATGTAGTTTACAAGAATTTATCAAGCAGTCAGAAAATTATCAGGCACTGGATGAAGATGGACTGAATCAGATATATAAATTTTTGATTTACAACGGCGCTCAGGGTACGATGTTGAGTCATCCTTTCCCAGTTGAACGCCTGCATTACTTACGGGCGTGGGCAGTATCCGAAGAATATCAGCAAATTCGCCGAGGAAATTATCAGCGATCGCCTGCTTCTGGCTCAGTAAATGTTTCAGCAGAATCTTCCCCAAATGAAACAGATAATTTACGCCGTCAAATTGAAGAATTACGACGGGAAATCAACAGAATGAGAAGACCTGATACTGATTCGTAATTAAGGAGCAATCACCGTAGGGCGGGCACTGGTATTAGTAAATAGTGCCTAGCCTACTTAATATTGATGCAAGATGCTAATTATACCACGTTAACGCACTCTTTGGGGTAGGATAAATTCAATATTCAAAATTAAAAACTTGAAAATTGCTTAACTATATCTGAGCATTAAATTTTAGATGTAGGCATTTATCAATATGGCAATTCAATTGACAAAACGGCTTTCTGTGTTCGCTACTATTCTAGCTCTTGTCCTTTCCATGCCGGGAATTGCCTTAGCTACACCGGTTCAACTCCATACTACTTCTGGAGTCATTTTCGCCCAAATTACCAAAACTGCAAGTTACTCCACCTTGTCGGATATTAATCTGACTCCCCTACAACGCCAAGAACTCCAGGCTGTGCGTCAGAGAAGAAACAGGGAAATTGAGGCAATCTTAAACACATCGCAACGTGCCCAACTTAATCGCAATCTCCGGGCTGGTAATAATATGAATCAAGCCCTAGAAAAACTGCATTTGCAACCAGACCAGCAAGATTTTGTAAAGGCGATCATACAATTTACTAACTTGAAAATGAAAGCTATTTCATCTAGGCATTCGCTAACAGTAGACTATAAATAAAGGTTTGACTTGTGCATTAGATTATTAAATCGTTGTCATAGAAGATATCAATTATATTTTCTATGAGAGTCTTTTGGATAAAATGCGATCAAGCGATGTCTACGACGGGCTACGCCTACGCACTTTTTATTTAAAAGTTAAAAAACTGTGATACTCAATTTCTATCACCTAAGTAGGAAGGCGGAAATAATTAAAGGTTTGTAGTAAGGACTTCAGTCCTTCTTTTAGAGAGAAAAGTCCTTACTACGAACTGGATTACAATAATTTTACATTACTTAATATGGTTTGAATTATTCACACCGACTTACTTAAGTTATGGAAACAGTTGACTAATCTGAACTTCAATTCCTGGAAATGTCATCAAAGATAAAGTTGCATCCTCCGGCAAAATAAATTTCAGATTGTAGCCTTCCAAACCTGGTTCACGGAAAACATAAACCTGACGCTGATTCACATCCAAAATCCAGTAATCAGCAATTCCTGCATTAGCATATAAAGGTGCTTTCTGTTTGCGATCGGTGTCTAGTGTTGTATCTGCTACCTCAATGAGTAAAAAGATTTCATTGGGTGCGGGATGATGATCAATGTACTTTCGCGCATCAATGCGGACAACGGCAATATCTGGTTCAGGTTCCGAGTATTGGCTTAATTGAATCGGATCTTGCACCCTAACTAAGGCAACTTCTGCTAGCGAACGCTTGAGATAGTCAGATGCACACAGCGTTGTCGCTGCGTGTGGAGGATTTTTCGCACTCATGGGGATAACTTGCCCATCAATCAGTTCTACCCGTTCATCGGCTGTGATAATACCCGTCTCAAGCATCCGGTGATATTCATCTACATTCCACAAGCGCACTCTAGTTTGTGTCATTGTATTTGGTTTGGCGATATTATCATCTGCAAAGTGCAAATATCTCTTACTCTCAACTTTTGCAGCATCTATAATTAATCTTGCCCTATTTAGTTCGTTACCATGTCGGAAGAAGATATCCGAGCCGCAAGGCTGGAGAAAGTAGAACAACTCAAGCAGCTAGGAACTAATCCCTATGCCTATCGTTGGGAATCTACCCATCATGCAACGCAGTTGCAAGAACAGTTTGCCGATTTAGCCAGTGGTGAAGAAGTTGATTTAGAAGTTGCGATCGCTGGACGCATTATGGCGCGTCGCGTTTTTGGTAAACTGGCTTTCTTCACCTTGCAAGATGAAACTGGCACAATTCAGCTTTATTTGGATAAAAATCGCATCCAAGAAAGCATGGCAGATATTGATGCTGATGCCTTCAATCATTTAAAACAACTCACAGATGCAGGCGACATCCTGGGAGTTAAAGGTACTATTAAACGGACTGAAAAGGGCGAGTTATCTGTCTACGTTAAACAATATACTATCCTGACTAAATCCCTGTTGCCCCTACCCGACAAGTGGCATGGATTAACGGATGTTGCCAAGCGCTACCGTCAGCGTTACGTTGACTTGATTGTTAACCCAGAAGTGCGACAAACTTTCCGCCGTCGCGCCCAAATTACTGCCGGTATTCGCCGCTATTTAGAAGAACGGGATTTTCTGGAAATTGAAACGCCAGTTTTGCAAAGTGAGACTGGGGGTGCAGATGCGCGTCCATTTATCACCTACCACAACACCTTAGAAATGGAGTTGTATCTGCGAATTGCCACAGAACTTCATCTCAAACGGTTGATTGTAGGTGGTTTTGAAAAGGTGTTTGAATTGGGGCGGGTTTTCCGCAATGAGGGAATTTCTACTCGACATAATCCCGAATTTACGACAATTGAACTTTACCAAGCCTACGCCGATTACAACGATATGATGGCGCTGACTGAGGGGATTATTACCACTGTCGCCCAAGATGTACTCGGCACATTGCAAATCACCTACCAAGGGGAACCTATAGATTTAACACCTCCTTGGCGGCGAGTGACAATGCACGATTTAGTTAAAGAATTTACAGGCTTAGATTTCAATTCTTTCCAAACATTGGAAGAAGCAAAAACAGCGAGTAAAAATGCTGGTATTCCTGGTATAGATGAAGCGAAATCAATTGGTAAGTTACTAAATTTAGCTTTTGAAGAAAAGGTAGAAGCTAATTTAATTCAACCTACTTTTGTCATTGATTACCCTGTAGAAATTTCGCCCTTAGCAAAACCTCACCGTTCTCAACCTGGTTTGGTGGAAAGATTTGAGTTATTTATCGTCGGGCGAGAAACTGGAAACAGCTTCTCAGAACTTACCGATCCCATCGATCAAAGAGAACGCCTAGAAGCCCAAGCTGAAAGGAAAGCTGCTGGTGACTTAGAAGCTCAAGGTGTAGATGAAGACTTTTTGACAGCCCTTGAATACGGTATGCCGCCTACAGGTGGTTTAGGGATTGGGATTGATCGGTTAGTAATGTTGTTAACTGATTCTGCCAGTATTCGAGATGTAATTGCCTTCCCTCTACTCAAGCCCGAAGGCAGTGTTATTAAGCAATTTAGCTATGAACCAACAACTCAAACACTGACTATTGAATTTGATAGTGGAAGTGTTTACGAGTATTTCAAAGTACCTCCCAGTGTCAAGGAAGACTTAGATAATGCCCCATCCAAAGGTCAATACTTTAACAAGTTTATTAAAGGGAAATTTAAATTTGAACAGTTGAGTTGACCTACTTAGGCATATAATACCAAGTTGTGATAGATAGTATTATTTGCTTGAAAGCTAGTCCAGCAGCGCTTAGATACTAAACAATACTAACTTTGGCAACTTGGTATAAACAGTGGGGTGCGTTATGGCTTTGCCTAACGCACCATTTTTATTACCAAAGTTGCACTCACTGATTCTATATGATATTCCTTATAAAGAATAAAGCAATTGACATTCTTTATAAGGAATATTATACTGTGAGGGTAGGAAGTGACCTGGACTTGGGAACTTTATCTAGATGTCAATGGGGAAATCCCCAAAGATTTGCTGGCTTTTTTCATCAGGATGATTCCCGAAGAAGAGCAACCAGAAAATCCACCAAAGCCATTACTGAGTGCTTCCGAAACCAAGCGCCTGCAAGTTAATCTTCGCTACCTGTGCGACAAAGGACTCGCATCACTTACCAGTGGAATCTTTGAGAAACTGGAAGATGATTTGTATGAGTTACGGATGACTAAGAGCGAACATAATCCACGGTTTATCTTAACGGCTGCTACTCCTCAGAGATTTGTGGTGCTGTACGCCTTTATGAAGAAATACGACGGCGCTATCAAAGATAGAGACAAAGAACCTGCAAGAGTGAGATTGCGTGAATTGCAGCAAAGGGAAAAGTCATGAAAAAGCCTAATTTTCAAGCTTGGTTGCAGCAAAAGGTAAGCGACGAACCAGAGGTTATTTTGGCGGGAAAGTTAGAGTATTTGCGCCTTTATCTTACCGATGCCATGCGTGAAATACGTAATAAAGCAGGATTGACTCAGGCACAGCTAGCTCAAAAACTGGGAGTAAAGCAAGCTGCGGTGTCCAAGTTAGAGTCGGCTTTAAAGGAACATGAATTAGAATCAGTGTTGCACTATTTACACGCTTTGGGTGCAGATTTGCTGATAGCCGTCAAACAAGGAGATGACTTATATCAAGCTAGCGATAACGAAGGTGTATTGCTGGTAGATGTACCAGATGTAGTTTTCCAAAAGGCATTGGCAGCAAACATGAGCGTGCGGGAATATGTGCGTGTAGCCGTTGATAAGTTTTCGCACGAGGATGATGGACTGAGAACAGCTTTAGTAAAACTGCTGGAAAGTGACGATTCGGTAGCGGTGAAAGTGAGAGAGCGTTTGGGTTCAAGGACAATCCAGGAAATTGCGGCTGAGTTAGAAAAATGTTTGAGTCTAGTTAAAGAAGAAGATAGGCTTTTTTCTGTCAAAAATGTTTTGGCTGCTAATGTGAGGAGTGGAGAAAGTAATCGCGGAACTAGTTATGAAATTGATGAAATTGAGTTGTTAGATTTAGCTGAAGAATTGCTAGCCAAGTTGGTAGAGATTTCGGCGTAAACACTATTCTAAAATTATTAAAGTAAGGAAAGTAGCGGCAGTATAGCATTTTGCAAAAGACATATTTGAATAGAAAATATATAAATTAGGTAATTAATATAATACAGGTTTAAATTTTTATAAAATGACTGAATCATTAGAATCAGCAAATTATGCTATAAATATTGAAATTGCTATAGCCAAATATGAGGCAGAACTAATACTTGTTAAGTATCCTCAACAATGGGCTGAAATACAGGATATTTTGGGAAATGCTTATTGTGAGAGAATTCGTGGTGATTGGGTAAAAAATGGAGAGAAAGCAATTAAGGCATTTGAAAAAGCTTTAAAAGTTTATACTCGTGAAGAGTTTCCACAAGAGTGGGCTAGTATCCAGAATAGTTTAGCAACTATCTACTCTGATTTAGATGTTATAGATGAAGAAAATTCTGAATCAGCAATATTATGTTGTCAAAAATCTTTGCAAGTTTATACTCGTGATAAGTTTCCCGCAGAGTGGGTAATGGTTCTTACTAATTTAGGTGCTGCCTACAGAAAAAGAAAACAAGGAGAGCCATTAGAAAATTTAAATATAGCAAGAGCCTGGTATCAAGCTGCTTTAGAAGAACATATTTATCAATGTTTTAAGGCTGTTTTGGAAGAACATACTTATGAAGATTTTCTGGAAAATCTGGAAGAGTTTTTGGAAGATTGGGCTGGACTTCAAAATAATCTTGGTAATATATATCGTGACTTAGCTAAAGAGGAAGATACAAACAATTTAGAGCAAGTATTCTATTACTTTAATCAGGCTTTAGAAGTTTATAGTTGCGAATCTTACCCGCTAAATTGGGCAATGGTTCAAAATAATTTAGCTTTTACTTACAATCAGCAAGGAAATATTAATCAGGCAATTGCTTGTTTTCGCTTATTGCTAAAAATTTGTACACCCACTGCGTTCCCTACAGAGTGCCTCGATTATGGAGGTAATTTTGGGGATATCTGTCTCGCTTCTGGACGCTGGAAAGAAGCTATTGAAGGATACAACTATGCTGTTCAGTCAATAGAACAGATCCGGGCTTGGAATAAATCCGAAACTCGCCGTCAACAGATTTTGCAAGGAACTATAGAAGTTTATGAAAAGCTTGTGCAAGCTTGCATCAAGGCTGGACAAATAGATAAAGCCTTAGAATATGTAGAGCGATCGCGTTCCAAACGCCTGGTAGACTTAATGGCAAGCTACAACCTCTCTCAAGGCGAAGAAATCCCCCCCAAAATCCAAGAATTATTGCAGCAATATGAAGAACTGCAACAAGAAATTGACCAAGAACGCCAAAGTCATAAATCTGAAAATAGTCGTAGTGAAACACGCGCTGCATTCCAAGCTTATAATGAAGCGATCGCATCTTTAGAAATCCAAAAACAACAAGTTTGGGAAAATCTCAGACGCGAAGATCCCGTATTAGCTGGCGAAATTCAAGTTAACCCCCTCAGCTTGTCAGAAATTCAAAAGCTAATCGATCAACCTAATACAGCTATCCTTAGTTTCTACACTACCAACAGCGACACCCATATTTTTATCGTCCAGCAAAACAAAATTACTCTCTACACCTGCACAGGACAAGGGTTAGATACATTGCAAGGCTGGATTGAGCAGAATTGGTTATTGCCTTATATGAATGATTACAAAAAATGGGAAACTCAAATTAATAGCATTCTCCGCGAATTAGCTGAACGCTTGCAAATATCTGAACTCATATCCCAACATCTTCAAGGAATAGAAGAATTAATTTTAGTACCTCACCTGTTACTCCATCAGATTCCATTCGCTGCTTTGCCTACAGGAGAATATCAGGAATATTTAGGAGATAAATTTCTTATTCGTTATACCCCAAGTTGCCAAATTTTAGAATTTTGTCAACAACGCGACAATGTAGGGAAATTTACTGAAATATCTCTACAATATGGAACTGTGGAAGATGCCGAAGACAACCTTCCCTGCGCCAGATTTGAAGGCGAAAAACTTGCCCAAATGTATAATATTCCACCAGAAAACAGATTAATTGGTAGCAGTCAAGCCACCTCTAATAACTATCGACAGCTAGCACAACAAGTTCAAGTACTTCATTCCTGCCACCATGCCCAATCTCGCCTCGATAATCCTTTAGAATCACAGTTAAAATTAGCGCACGGTAACAGCATCACCTTGGGGCAATTGATGACACCTGGTTGGCGTTTACCTCAACTTGTAGAAGTTTTTCTGTCTTGCTGCGAAACTAATTTGGGTATTTCTTCTCTAACTGATGATATTCTTACTCTCTCCACAGGCTTTTTGTGTGCTGGTGCTAGAAGTGTAGTTAGTACTCTCTGGTCAGTCAATGATTTAGCCACAGCATTATTTTCCATTTTTTACTACCAGCAGCGACAAGAAGGTAGAAACCGTCCTAAAGCTTTACAGCAAGCACAAATTCAGCTACGAGAATTTACAAAAGTAGACCTAAATAAAATCTTCCAGGAAGTAGAAGCAAAGGAGAAAGAACTGATAGGAAATAGAAAAAAATATCCTTCAGATTCTATCGAACATGAACAATGGAAGCGTGAATATAATATGTATGCAAAATTGAACAGACGAATTCAAGAAATAGAAAATTCTACTCAGCAATTTCCCTTTTCAGATCCTCGTTACTGGGCTGCTTTTATTTGCCACGGTTTAGGCTGATAAAAGATTATTTGGGTAATTACTCGCCCTGCTCATCAACCTGATTAAGATTTGGTAAGAATTCAGGATTTAGAGTTTCGACTAAAGTATAAGGACAGATTTCTGGAAAAACTTGCTCACCTAACTCAGTTTCTCGAATTGCTAAAGCCAAACCTAATTCATAAACGCTGAGGAAAACTTCATCTAGATAGGGTTTCAAACTAGGGCTATCTTGCAGAAGCAGCTTAATTTGGACACGTTGCTCCCGAATTGTACTCAACCAGCTATTACTACGTTTTTCGAGTTGAAATTGCCATTTCAGTAGGTGTCCTAACAATACTCCTAGCCGATTTCTCAATTCTTGTCGTTCTCTTCTACCCAAAGTTTCAATTTCTTCAATCAGGTTAACCGTATCTAATTGATCCCACTGTTGAGTTTTGAGCAAGCTAACCTGCTCTTGAGTCCAAGTATAGAAATCTGTTTCATAAAGGTGAGATGCGTACATCTTTTCAAGGGTCATAAGTTTCTACCTAGCAAAACCCTATAAGTGACCGATTCATCTTTCATAGCAAGGTTTATCTGGACTAAAGTCCTTACTACAAACTTTAATTTATTTACGCCTAGCCACTTAAAAAAAGATTGTGTGGCGCAATGCCTACGATCGCAAGCTACGCACCACACAATCTAAAATAATCTAAAATCTAATGACTAATTCGCTACCTCAGCCACCTCAATCACGCGCCCTTCATAGTCTTTGACCAAAAAGTTCAGGGGCTTCTGGTTACGAATCTTGAATTTCAAACCGCGCGTTTCGACTCGCATTAAAATCATTTCCAAGCAGTCGTGGTCAAAGCAAACGTGGCGTTGCTGATTTTTGCTACCTAAACTTGCACCAGTAATAACGTGTAGCTGGGTGTTTTTCTTCAATTGATACCACAGCCCTTCTGTAGCATTATTCATCATTTTGCTTGACAAACTCGGCCCTGTAGACATGTATAGCGGATCAATCCCAGTTGCGCCTATAGTTTGTTCGTAGTTGTAGTAATAGTGCAAGGGCACCTCAGCTGCTGGCAAATCTAGCAGCCCTTCATACAACTGTCGGGCAATCTCCAAATCTGACACCATGACAGTGTGTACTTTTGGGGCGCTGGTGAGGAACATCCACATCGCACCAGCGTAAGCTGCTAGCAGCATTACCATAATGCCTTGGGTGGAAAACAGGCTATCCAAGGGCAAGGAAGGGAGAAAGGAGCCTAAAGTAAGGGGACTGAGGAGGAACGACATCGCACTAACTGCTATAACCATGAACAAATAAGGATTCTATAGGGGAGTCGATTTTATAATTGTCGATTAAGACTAAAATTAAGTCCTTGTTTCTAGTTTATCAATAACTCAAGTTGTCTGAGTCTCGGCTACAAACTGGGCAACACCAAGATATTATGCGATTAACTACGGGAGTGCAATTCCCAAAATTATTTTAACAACTATCAACTCAAAGACTTGTGCAAATTCCTCATTTTCCTGAAGCTAATCATCCTCTGGTAAAGTCGCTATTTCATCACAGTGACCATGAACTACTGACTTTGTTTCAGCGCCATCCAGATGCTGGAAAGTATTTTACGGTGATTTTTTGCCGTTATAGCCCCATAGTGTATACCTTAATTCGGCATTCGGCGCGATCGCCTGTGCAAGCAGATTATCTGTTTGCCCTCACCTGGCGACACATCTATTACGAACTCGGTGGACTAAATTTAACCAGCCCTGAATCAGGTGAGCCAGCCTTAACCATGCAAAATTGGTTAATTAATATGACAGCTTTCTGTATTAACGAAATTAAGCTACCACCCACAGAAGCAATTCATTATTCTCTGCAAGCAACTTCGCCACCGTTATGGTGCTATGTACAACAGGCATTAGACCAACTACCCCCTGTTTTACGATTAATCGTGTTAATGGCTCAAACTTTCCACTGGAGCGAAACAAGAATCGCTGCCTATCTGCAAGCAGAAGGAGAAGCGATCGCTCCCAACGAAGTAGCCAATTTTCTTCAGGAAGGCTATCGTATGCTAGAGGACAAATTACCCACAGATATCCGCGCCATATACTTTGGGGAGGATTTAGCTCAATCCTAACTTAAGTGTAAACACGTATATTCTTTGTCTTCAATTTATAAACTTAAAACTCTTCTTAGACCTTCTACTTAAACCCGCAACTTTACGGGTAATTTTTATGAAACAACGGCTTGTATTTCCAAGGCAATTAGTTTGTGTAGGTGTGATTTATCGTCCCCATGTGCTTTTACACAGCTTTTTACTGCTTACTTTTTTGCTGAGTCCTATAGCTGCTGGTGCGGCTGATATTACGCAACAACTCCATCGTCCTTTAAATAGTTCTGTTGGGCGACAATCAAGAGATGAAGCAGATAGCTTTCTACGTATCGGTCAACAACAATACGCTTCAGGATATGCCGATAAAACAATTGCATCTTGCTTGCAGGCACTAGAACTATATCACTCAATTGGCGACCTAAAAGCACAAGGTCTGACTTACAATTTGCTTGCAAAGGCTTATATCCAGATTGATAGTGCAAAAGAGGCGGAAGATGCTTTACGACGAGGATTAGCGATCGCTCGTGATACGAAAGACTTCCAAGCTCAGATTTTTGTGCTAAATAATATCGGTACATTTTTCCTGCAACAAGGAGAAGTTTCTGCTGCTGGTAAAACAGTTGAAGATGCACTCGCAATTGCTCACGGTGTCAAAAACATTGAAGGGGAAGGACTGTCTTTGAGCAATTTGGGTTTGGTAACTGCTAGGTTGGGAGATTACAACAAGGCGATTAAATTGTATGAAAATGCCTTAATTTTCCGCCGTCAGACTGGCGATGCCATTGGTGAAGCAAATACCCTGAATAATTTAGGTGATGCCTACCGAGCATCGGGAAATTATCAAGATACCATTGCTACCTATGGTGAAGCGATGCGGACAGCTAAAACTAACCGCGATCGCACCAATGAATTACGGGCAATTGACGGTTTAGTGAAAGCTCACACTGCTATTGGACGCTACGAGAGAGCTTTTGATTTACTAGAGCAACGTTTAGCACTCGCTAAAGAATTGCAAAATTTGCGAGAAGAATTAAAATCTTTTGAGTCTTACGCTCAGTTATACAAACAACAAGGTAATTATCTAACTGCCCGTAATTTTTACGAAAGGGCGATTATACTGGCGCGGACATTGGAAGACAGTAAGCAAGAAGTGCAATTGCTAGATCAGCTAACTAAAATGCTTCAGCGAAAATAGGGGCATAAATCGCCCCTACTTTCGTACTTAATTTGATTAATTTAAGAAGACTGAACCATTTCGTTCAATTCTCATAGCACTTCTGCCCTGTGCTGCATTGGTGGCTTCGTTAAATCTAACTTCTAAGTTTCCTGGCTCTGAAGAAGCTTGTGGAGTCACTCTCAACTGTCCACCATCTTCTCGTTCAAATGTCACCGTTACTGGTGCCCTTAAACCTTGCAATATTACATTTGATTTACCTTGTAGCGATCGCGGTGCCGTATCGCCAATCACTTGGAAAGTTACATTAGCCGCAGTGTCATTTACCAATCTGATATTAACTGTACCATTTGCCAGTGCGATCGTCGCGCTGGGAGTTTGTCGTGGTTGTAGTTGTTGTGGTCGATCGGTCGAAACTGCCCCTGGTGAGGGCTGTTGAGTTTGATCTCCAGGGGCTGGGCGTGGTGGTGTGACACCTGTTTCTGGAGATTCACCGCCGACACCCAATCTTGTTTGCTCTTGTGATGGAGTAGCAGAGGTGGGAAGAAGCCCTTGAGCAGCTAGTCTTTGAGTTAGTGCATTCGGAGGACATCCTTGTGGTACCACAACCCGACTATTATGTGGTTCTTCGTAGAAAATTCTCGGACAGGGGTTAATCTTCGGAGTAGATTCTTGTCCTACTGATTGTTGTGCTATTGCTTGAGGAATTACTGGCAGACTAATCATTAATCCACCACAAATAGCACCAAATAACTCAGCAGACTTACGAAAGTTTTGACGCTTCATATTCATGATTGGCTCCTGATCTAAATTTTTCTTTCTTTAAAAATTTTTCAACCAGCAAATTTAATTAGTTGGCTAATCTGTTATCTAAACACGTAGATTTTAACAATATACTCAAGCTTTGTTCTCTAGCTAGAGGTTTAGAAATAATAGATTAGCAGACATAAATATCTCATTCTAAAGTTTCAAATTAATGGCTAAATATGCAATTGATGGTATATAAATTAGTAAATAAATTCACTTATCTACATCTGTCACAGGAAACAATTGTTGAATTTGCGATTTAAGACTCAAGAGTTATCGGTAAAGTCACAGTAAACGTTGTGCCAATGCCTTGAGTGCTTTCAACTTGAATATGACCCTGATGATGTTCGACAATAGCTTGAGCGATCGCTAATCCCAATCCTGAACCAGTAGCGCTAGCTGTAGCTGTATTCCCTGTTGTATGAGTTCGTGCTGGATCTACCCGATAAAAGCGGTCAAACAAGCGTGGTAGTGCCTCTGCTGGGATTCCAACTCCGGTATCACTCACCTTAACTTGCAACTGGGCACTGGTATAACGTAGTCCAGAAACTCGATTTATTCCTTCTATCCGCGCTAATTCAACATTCACCCGTCCGCCAGTTGGAGTGTAATGCAAGGCATTAGCAATTAAATTTGTGAACAGGCGCACCAGTTGATCCCAATTACCCACAAAGGTAAACCAATTTTCCAATAATTCAGGGTTAGTTTCAGAGGCAGGAGGATCAACTAAGTCTAGAGAAAGGGCGATTTTTTTTTCAGGGACTAACAATTGTTGTTCTTCAACCACTTCCATCAGCAAGGCATCTAGCGGACAAGGTGAAAAAATATCTTTGCTAATCCCACTATCCTGTCGTGCTAAGAAAAGTAAGTCATTGACTAATTTCCCCAAACGCTGGGTTAAGCGTTCTACTACCTTTAACTGTTGCCGATACTGCAAAGAATTAGTCGTTTCTGTCTCTGCTAAATCCAAGTCAGCAAGGGCAACTTGCACATTTGTTTGAATTAAAGTAATCGGACTTCTAAGTTCGTGGGAAGCATCAGCAGTGAATTGTTTGAGGCGTTGATAAGATTCACCTACAGGTTCCATCGCTTTACCTGAAAGAAACCACCCACTTGCACCCACAGAAAGCACCATTAAACCAATACCTAGCGCCAAATCAAAAATTAACTCACGACTGGGTTTAGTGACTTCAAACCAGGGATGGCTAACACGCAGATATCCCAATACTTGCCGCCCCACTTCCACTCGTTGGGTAACTTGCCGTAATAACAGTGGTGAGGGTAGAGACGCGATTAATTGCGTCTTAAACTTTGAATTTTCACTCTCCCCCTTAACTACACGCACAGTTTCACCAGTGCGGTTGGCATGAATGGGAATATTTAGGGGTTCGGATAGCGTTGACCAAAGTAATTCACCAGTTGGACTAAACCATTCAAGGTCGATGTGGTCATCTTCTACGGTGTCGGCATTCTCAGGAAAACTGGCTTCTAGATTATTAATGCGAAATTTATCTGCATCAGCATCAATTGGCTCAAATATGAGCTTAGATGCACAGGGGCTTGTTGTGAGACAACGCTCCACTATTTCCACTACATGGTTAAGGGTATCGTCAATGCGCTCAATCAGTGTACTGCGGACGTATAAATAAACGCTACTGGCAAACAGTAGTAGTAATACAGCAGTGACGGAAGTATACCAAAGGGCAAGACGGCGACGAGTAGCTTGAAACATATTGTAATGCTGTGAAAAATGCTTTGGATAAGAGAGTTAGCAAAGAAAAAACAGATATGTATTATCGATTATTCTCCTTTAAAATACTCTCTATCAGGATCTAACCGGAAAAATTTTATACTAAAAATCTCTCGAAAATAATTTAGTTTTTTAACAATTAGTATCAATAAATTAAGTATTTCTACGCAGGCAGTATCTTTTACCTAAGAGTTAAATTTTATTTGCAGTGAAGTTTGAAGGAGAAATGCAAAAGAACATTAAAAATTTCATAGCAACAGCTAATACATAACTCTTTTGTGGATGAATTTATAAAGTTGTAACAAAATTACAATTGGCTACAAAAAGTTTGAGCAACTTCGTAATGGCAATAACTTTCCTCATCTAGTACTTATTTTTCGCTGAAATGAAGCAAATTGACTGCTAACGAAAGACTATGAAGATTCAGCAGTGTGTTTAAAACTTGAAACCTAGGTACAACAAATATCAGAATTTGAAATATTTAACATCAACTAATTCACATACAACCACTTAAATTCCGAAAGGAAAAACCATACTTCTGAATAGGTGCATCATCACGACACAGTTTAATAATTTGTCAGAAGTAACAAAAAGTTTGTGGTTGATTAATAGCAATAAACTTGCATTAGTTGCAAAGCTATAAGTAATTTCAGCCAATACAATTGTTTATTTTATAAAAAATAATAGATAACTTATTATTATGCCAACTTATTCAGGATTCACCGATCCAGGAAGTACAACAGCCACAGCTTTAAATACTGCAACTTTTATCGGTGGTTCTCTAACCAGTACAAGCAACACCTTTCAAGACTCTCTCAGCAGCCTTGATACAAAAGATTACTATAAATTTACTGCCAGCAGTTCTAGTATAGTTACCTTAAGCCTTGACGGATTAGTGGCAAATAGTGATGCCAATCTATACTTGCTAAACAGTAGTGATCAA
This sequence comes from Desmonostoc muscorum FACHB-395, assembly GCF_014698035.1. Taxonomy (GTDB): domain Bacteria; phylum Cyanobacteriota; class Cyanobacteriia; order Cyanobacteriales; family Nostocaceae; genus Nostoc; species Nostoc muscorum_A. The sequence goes on along the minus strand of NZ_JACJSF010000006.1, from coordinate 144,293 downwards.
ATTATCGCTATTTCTAACTTGTCTGGTAACGCATCAGAAAATATACGTTTTACTCTCCTTGCCAACACTTCTTACTATGCTCGGATTGATTTAGTCACTTCGGCAGTTAGTACATCTTATAATCTTACTCTCTCAGCCGAAGCTATTCAAGATAGTGGCATCTCCGATAACACAACTACACTGGCAAACACTAACAGAGATATTAGTGCAGCTGTCAATGCCGCCGGCTACAGTGGAACTGATTTTGTCGCAAGTACAAATAAGGGCTTGGTTACAGATACTAGCGACTACTACAAATTCACCTTAAATAATAATGGCACTATTGGTATTAACCTCAATCCTTCAAGTGGTAATGCTGACATACAGTTGTTGAATAGCGCTGGACAGTCTCTCCAACCTACCAGTACAAGTACAAGTACTCAAACAGGTACAAACCAGGATTCTATTAATCGTTCTCTCGCCGCAGGTACTTACTATCTCCAAGTCTATGCAAGCGCAAGTGCAACTAATTATAATTTGCAGGTTAATTTTACTGTAGATCCCCCAGACCAAGGAGGAAACACTTTAGCAACTACCACTTCTATCGGTCTTCCTGCCACTATCTCAGATTTAGTCAGCGCTAGCGATACTCAAGACTATTACCAGTTCACTCTCGGCTCAACTGCTTTAGTTGATATCAGGTTCACATCACTCTCAGCAGACGCTAATTTAGCACTACAAAATCAAAATGGAGCAGGTATTGTTTCAAGCAACCAATCGGGAACAACCCTAGATGCGATTCGCCGCAGCTTAAATCCTGGTACTTACAACATTTTGGTAAATCGTGGTGGTACTACCACAACAGCTAACTATACTCTGAGTGTAGTTGCCCAAACCATAGGCCCAGACCAAGGTGGTAGTGATTCAGGAACAGCGCAGAATTTAGGTACTTTAAACGGTTCTATTTCCCGTAATGATTTTGTGGGCAGCATAGATATTAATGATTACTATAAATTCAATGTAAATACTACTAGTTCCTTTAATCTCAACCTTTCTGGCTTGAGCGACAACGCAGATGTACGGCTATTTAACAGCGTTAATACACAAATAGCCATATCTAATCAAACCGGAAACAGCAACGAAACCATCAGCAATCTCACCCTGAGTGCAGGTACATACTACATTCGCATCTATCCCTCTGGTTCAGCCGAAACTTTCTACAACCTGAACATAACGGCACAACCACAAATTAGCCAACTGGAAATAAATCCTGGTTCTGGTAGTTCTGACCCTGATAACTTGACCACTTGGAATAACACTTTGTACTTCACTGCTAATGATGGTACTACAGGTATTCAACTGTGGAGGAGTGATGGAACTACAAATACTCGCATTACTAATACTACTGGTTTCAACCCGGATGATCTGATTGTTTTCAATAACAAGTTATACTTCACTGCTACTGACAGCACCTTTGGCACAGAACTTTGGGAGTACAATGGCACGTCTGTAACTAGGATTAGTGATATTAATCTGAATGTTGGCAGTTCTAACCCAAGTAATCTCACTGTCGTTGGTAACAAACTCTTCTTTACAGCAGTTGATAGTAGCAATACCAAAAAACTGTGGGTTTATAACAGTACAAGCGTCAGTTTAGTAGATGTCAACCCTGGTTTCAGTAGTTCTCAATCACTCACTCCCAGTTTCGTTGCTTTTAATAGCAAGCTCTTTTTCACAGCCAAAAATAACACTGAGCTTTGGTCAACTGATGGCACTGTTGGCGGCACACAAGTTATTAGTGTCGGAGGAGCTACTCAATCATATCCCGCAGACTTCAGCGTGGTAGGTAGTACACTCTACTTCACTGCCAGCAATGGTACAAGTGGCTTTGAGGTCTGGAAGTATCAAAGTGGTACAACAGCTAGCTTGCTGAAAGATATTACACCCGGTAACAATGGGTTCGCGCCGGCAAATCTGACAGCCGTTGGCAACACCTTGTATTTTGTTACAGATAGTGACAATGACTTCAACTTGGAACTGTGGAAGAGTGATGGCACACTTAACGGAACCGTCATTATCGGAGCCAATGGACAAGCACCTAACGTTGGTTTAGGTTCTTTCTCTCTAACTGCTGCTGGTAATATTCTCTACTTTGTTGGTAACGACCCAGTAACTGGTCTGGAATTGTGGAAAACTGATGGCACAGTTACTAATGTTGTCAAAGATATTTGGACTGGTACAGACGGAAATAACCAGCCCAACAACAGTATTCCCACTAGTCTCGTTAATTTCAATGGCACCCTGGCTTTTGCCGCTTCTGATGGCAGCAACAGGGAGCTGTGGTTCAGTGACGGCACCACTGCCAATACTCGCAAGGTTAGCAACATTAACGCTACAGGAAATGCTAACCCTGGCAGACTGACTGTCGTTGGTACACGGCTGTTCTTCACCGCCAACAACGGGACTAACGGTACAGAATTGTACGTGTTTTAAACAGGAGGTGATTGTTCAAAACAAAATTTAATTGGTTGCGGTTTCACTAAAATTTCAACCATTTCTAGACAAACTATCGAGTTCACGAAATTTGCTAACAGTCAACACGAAAAAATAGGGACATGTTTTCCAATATGAAGAACAAATTTTTAGCTCTTGCTGCTTTTGGTACTGCTGCTCTTGGTGGTGCGATTCTTTCTGCGCCTGCTAATGCTCAAATTGCTCAAGGTTCAGGCCCGACCAGCACAATTAACGTTAATGTCTCTGTTCCTGAAATTCTTTTCTTAAGAACTGTTCAAAACGCTAATGTAGTTATTGCTCCATCTGATTTAGCCACAGGAACAGGAGTATTAAATGCACTTACTGGTACTACTCCCCCCGCTTACATAGGTAGTGACCAAACTGCTGGTCCTGCTGGTACTCCTCTTGATACTACATCCCCCTTCGCATTAACTGGAACAAGCGTATCCAAAACCATTACTGGTGCTTATATTGTTTGGTCTAACAGTCCTACAGGAAGTTACACAGTCGGTATTACACCGGGTACATTTACAGACGCAACATATAGTAACACTCTTGCAGTTACTGTTAACTCTGGTTCAATAGGCGCAAAAACAGCTCTAGGCTTAACTCACACGACTGCAAGTGACATTGGTTTGGACATCCCAATCAGTGCTACTTCACCAGCAGGAAGCTACGATGGTACTCTGACAGTTGAAGCTTACAGACCATAATCTACGGAATCTTCTGTTGAGTGGTAATAGAAAAATCTGCCTCAAAACTTGGTAAGAAAAAGACAGATTATTCTCCCACTGCTAGATGTTTTAGGAAGTTAGTTAACTTCTTTAATATCTCCCCAATTCCCTAGAACCTGGGGGGATATTTCCCATATTAAATCCATTAGCAACAAAGTTCAGTAAAGATTTGACCTGTACACATGATTTGAGTGTGAACAATTTAGCAATATGCCACGGCACTTAACTAAGAGTTGCAAACGCTACTTACTCAATTTCATAGCTGTCAGTATAGCTATGTTAGCGTGTCCACAAACACGGACTGTGGCACAATTTACCCCCGCAGTTGAACCTACAGAGATTTACCAGTTAGCGACTCCCCAAAGGTTGAGAATTCCTCCCATCTCACAATCAGAAATTTCTGTGACTGCCAAAAGTGAGTCAGTGAATAATCCAGGAGATTTATCAGCACCTCCCCAATTTAATACTTTGATTGTTCGGGAATTTCCTAATATTTGGCAGATGCGTGTTCCTGTAGACCAAGTGAACTTACTTTATGCCACTTATGAGATGAAAGCCGAAAATGGCAGGAGTAATGCAATTAGCAGTGAACAGCGCTCTAATTCTGCGGTTCAAGTTGTTGTAGAGCCATTACCCATCATTGAAATTTCTCGCGACTCCAATAGTAATACAGCTTTGGTACAGGGCGGATTCCGCTTAAAGATGGACGTTTCTGGTACTCAAGTTGCAGGTCAATATGCTGGGGAATTAGCGGTAGTAGTAGACCGTCGTTAATTTCTGTACTTAGATTTGGAAAATAATTGCTTTATGGTGTGCTTGAAAGTGAAGAATTTAATCCCGATCTTGCCAAAATCAATAAATATTGCTTTGGGTCTAATAGGAGCATTAGCTCTAAGTATACCTCCAGCAATGGCAATTAATATTGGTGTGAGTCCACCCCGGTTTCACATAGATATGAACAGCAATAAAACACGCTCTCAAGCTGTTCGGATTTTAAACCTTGATTCTCAACCAGTTGAACTTAAGGTTTATGTGCAATCGTGGATGCTGAATGAGGAAAATAAATTGCAAGTGATTCCTCCTAAGGAACAATCATTAGAGCAGTGGATTATTTTTACCCCCTCTAGATTTACAATTCCACCTGGTGGCTCACAAACTGTTCGTTTCGCCATCCATCCTAGAGTTAAACCCCAATCAGGTGAACATCGAGCAGTACTTTTTGTTGAAGAAATACCTCGGACGACTTCACGCACTAAAGGTGTAACTTTAATTGGCAAATTAGGAGTTGCAATATATGCCTATGTAGGAGATGTCAAGAAAATTGGTGTATTAAATTCTGTGAGCGTAAATACCAAACCAAATGCTCTCAATGCCGTCTTTGATATTTCTAGCCAAGGTAACGCATCTGTGCAGATGGAAGGTCAATATGCTATTTGGCCGGCTGCTAAATATCCAGGTGCTGAGGCGACAAAACCCATAGCTAATTTAGAAAAACCAGAGGACAAAAAGACCGGGCCTTTAGTGGATGTAGGATTTTTACCTACAACACCAATTTTACCTGATAGTCGTCGTCGAGTTTTGCTACCAATTACTAAAAACTTACCCCCTGGTAATTATGTCTTGGATATAAATGGGAAACTAAATGGTGTAGCGATTAAAAAAGGCATACCTTTTACAGTGCCCATTAATGCTCCACTAGCTAACAATATCAACACTCAAACTCAGCCTGTTTCTCAAAAATTAAGAAATTCTCTTAAAAATCCTCAGCATCGCAGATAAACTATTCCACATTTAAATTGCGTTAATTGGTCTGGGTAAGATCCTCATTCCACGAGTTGGATGGAATTTAAATGTGCAAAATAAATGTGTTTTAGCTTTTGGGTTTATAAAAGCTTAAATTTCGCTAACCAAGTTTATTTATCTTCCCAGGAATGATTTATAGCCGGGAAGTTTCTTAGGCTACCCATACAAATTTGTGTACTTCAGTTTATGCTCTACCAACCTTCAGCATCCCCCCCACCAATTACAATTATACAGTCAGAGAATGGTTCTTTTAAAACACAGTTAGATACTAGAGTTATTCAAGAACATAAAGCATTTGCCGGAGCAATTGCAACTCCTTCACCACCAGAAACATTACCACCTGAGTTTTCCACGGATAAATCACAGGATTCTTACAAGGTAGACAATGAAAACATTACAGCTAGTAACATAACTGCTGAGAATACTCTAGATTCTGATACCAAGCAACTTAGTCAACAGGTTGTGGATCAAAGTATCAAACCCTTAGCAGTCTCTCAGTATTCAGGTGTTAGTGACATCAAAAGTACTCTAAGAAATATCAGGAATTCTGCTCAGAATAATGATGTAAAAAATCCGAATTTTCCTGACAAAGAGCAAAACATTAACAATATAGTTATTCCAATTTATCCTGGCAGTAATACTTTAAAAAATTCAACGGGGAAGGATAATCCTACTCAAAATACTCCTATTAATAATATCTTGGCTGAAGCTAAAAACTTATTAGTAGGAGTATTCATTAATGGACAGGAAGTTGGGAGTTTAGAAGTTATTCCAGAGGAAGGGAAATTATTAATTCCACTGTTTGATTTTGCCCAAATTGCTGGATTTACGGTTGAAGATATTGATGTCGGAAAAACCCAACTGAAAACACCTTTAGGTGTAGTAACTGTTACAGAGTCAGACTTAAAAAAAATTAAGGGTATTACTTATATTCGTGATACTTTCCTAAAAGAGAAACTACTTACCGAAATAGAGCTAAAAACTTCAGATTTAGCTTTGAATGTTGATTTACCTTGGCGCAGAGGTAGTGGAGAATCAGGAAATCAGGCAATTGACCTCAAGCCTGAAGTCAGACCTCCTAGCAGTGGTTTATCTAATTTCCGGCAAGAGTTAAATTATTACAGTAATTCTGGTAATACAAACTGGCGTAGTTCTTCTCTTTTGGGTGGGCGTTTAGGAGGTGGTGCGTGGCGGTTGCGTTTAGAGAATGATTTTGTTAACCAGCCTCAACTAAGTGAATATTTTTACTTTAAACGCTCAGGGCGAATGCTTTATCAAATAGGTCGCCAACAAATTGGGTTAAATCCTTTAGCTACTAATCTCAATTTAACGGGAGTGCAGATTGGTTACACTAATCTACCGATTGACAGGTTTAATACAAGTTATAGCGCTAATGAGCTTCTTCCAAGACGTTCACAACCGGTACAAACATTTCGCGGTGTAGTTCCCCCAGCCAGTTTTGTTCAGTTAAGAGTTAGTGGCGTAGTGGTTGCCCAACAGCAGGTAGGACTAGGTGGAGAATATGAATTTGCAGGTGTCAATTTGCCCACGGGTCAAAGTAATGATATTGAGCTGTTTGTATTTGACCGCAATAATTTCAGCGTACCTACAGAAGTTCGTTCTTTAAGACTTAATGCTTCAGATTTATTGTTACCAGCAGGCGGTAATGTGCAGCTAGCCGGTATAGGATTAACTGGTAACTATATCCAAAATAATTTATTGGATGATTTTCCTTCGACTCAATCAGGCAAATTGGCTGGATTTTATCAAATACGCCAGGGTATTTCTGATAATTTAACGTTGGAAAGCTCTGCACAATTATTAGCTGATGGTACACAAGCGCAGGCAGGTTTTGCTTGGCGTTTGGCAAATCCTGTAATTTTATCAGCGAATGCTGGTACTTCTAACGGTGAGTTAGGTTATGCGGCTAATTTGGATATTCAGTTGGATCGTTTGCAAATTTTGGGAGTTTCTGAATTATATCCAACAGGCTATTTTAGCAGCAACGATCAGTCACGCGATCGCAAGAACAACGCTCTAGATGTCAGATATAAATTCAGTAATAATTTGAGTTTAGGCTTTATTGCCCGTAGTTACCAAAACCAAAGTGATTCAAGTAATTACATTCTGCCAACTTTTTCATTCCGTCCATTGTCTAACTTGTCTTTGAGAGGTACACCAGATTATTTTGGCAACTATTCATTAAATGCCTTTTACCAACCAACAAGAAATAGCAGATTATCTTTTAACTCTTTTGGTGATATCTATTCAACAGATTTTGGCTATAACCTAAGCCGTGATTATTTAGTATCCTTCGGGACTGAATCGGGTGGTGATTTAGCGACTCGTTACACTTTGGGACTGAATTATAGCTCTCCTAGCCTTTATGGTCTGAGTTGGCGCTTAGGACTAGGATATAGAGATGGAGAAGTTGGGCCGGTTGTAGGTGCTAGTATGCGGATAGTGCCAGGATTATTCGCCTCAATTGATTATCAAGGCATCCCCTCTAGAAATAGAAACATTCTTGGTGGCATTGGGGACGATCGCCTGACCATATCCTTAGTATCAGATTTATCATTTGCTGGCGGTAGAGTGTCACCGGCTGAATATAGCACAGTTAGCAAAGACAGAGGAGCGATCGCTGGACGAATGGTTGTTCAAGGTGACAGAAATGGTGCAGACCTTGGTGGCGGTATTATAAATGTTTACGATAACCGTGGTCGCAGTGTCGGTACAGCTAAAATAGATGCTCAAGGTAATTTCTTTGTTGGTAACTTGCGAGAAGGTGTCTATGTAATTGCACTAGACCCAGACGAATTACCAATTGAAGTTGCTGTGCGGAAAACTTCTATAGTTGCGGAAGTAGCAGGTGCAGCTGTGACTCAATTAGATTTCCCCGTTAGATTAGAATATGGTATGGCAGGCAAAATTACTGATGTGGCAGGTCAGCCAATACCAAATGTGGAAGTAGAACTAGTTGATGCTCAAGGCAAACGAGTAGTATCGTCTGTGACTGATCAATTTGGTCTTTACCGTTTAGATGCTGTTCCCGTTGGTAACTATACATTGCGCGTTCCTGTTCAAGATGGCATCGCCAGCAGCAACACTTTACCAAAATTAGAAGTAGCAATTAATAAAGAATTTATATACGACCAAAATCTGCAATTACCGATTGCCGCAGCCGCTAAAGAAACTCAGGAGAAAAAAGAAACTCAAGAAAAATAAATTTTTAAGATTTTTCTAAAAGCGACAATTAGGGACAAACCGCTTCACTTGGATGCCCGATTTAATTTACTATGTGTATTGTTCTCCATCTGTATGGGCTACATCTGGCTACCCTAAGATCGTTATGGCAAAATCTAAAAAAAGCGCCAATCCCATCAATTTAAACGATCCACAATATTATCTTAACCGGGAGTTAAGCTGGCTACAATTTAATGCCAGGGTATTACATGAAGCTTGTGACGATCGCACGCCTCTTCTCGAACGCCTCAAGTTTTTAGCAATCTTCAACTCTAATTTGGATGAGTTTTTCATGGTGCGTGTTGCTGGTTTAAAGCAACAAGTAGAGGCGAAAGTTAGCCTGTTGACTCCCGATGGTCGGACACCACAACAACAGCTAGATGATATTAGGTCTACCCTGATTCCCCATGTAAAAAAAGAGCATCAACATTTTGAACAAGTACTTCGTCCTCTACTAGCAAATCATGGCATCCATATTCTGGATTACATAGATTTGAATCAAAAACAGCGAACTCATCTCAACAATTATTTTGAGGAACAAGTCTTTCCAGTTTTGACTCCTCTGGCTGTTGATCCTAGTCATCCCTTTCCTTTTATTTCTAATCTCAGTCTGAATCTGGCTGTTGTGGTCAAAAACCCAGACACAGAAGAAGAATTCTTTGCCAGAGTTAAAGTTCCCAGTGTTCTCCCACGATTTTTACCGATACCGCCGGAGTTGGGACAAAATAGCGACAAACCTGCTCACTGGACTGGAGTACCTTTAGAACAAGCGATCGCTCATAACTTGGAATCTCTATTTCCAGGGATGAATATTCAAGAATATCATCCGTTCCGCATTACCCGTGATGCCGATTTGGTCTTAGAAGAAGATGAAGCAGATGATTTGTTGTTAGCGATTGAACAGGAATTACGAAAACGGCGGCTAGGCGGGAGTCCAGTGCGGCTAGAAATTCAATCCCAGACTCCTGAAATAGTGCGATCGCGATTATTGCATGATTTGGAATTAACAGAAAGCGATCTCTACGAAGTAGACGGTCTTTTGGGACTGCGGGATTTGATGTATTTTATGTCCTTGCCATTGCCAGAACTCAAAGATCCACCACGCCAATCTGTTGTACCATTACGCCTGCAAAGGCTGAGGGAACCGAGTTTAGATCCAGATACGCTGGAGACGGACGAAGGAAAAGACTTTTTTGCTGTGATTCGGGAAAAGGATTTGCTAGTACACCATCCCTATCAATCCTTTTCGGCTACAGTGGTGCGCTTTATTACCCATGCTGCCTACGATCCGAATGTTTTAGCCATCAAGATGACCCTTTACCGGACTTCTGGTGACTCGCCCATAGTTAACGCCCTAATCGCCGCCGCCGAAAATGATAAGCAGGTATCTGTACTCGTGGAATTAAAGGCGCGATTTGATGAGGAAAATAATATTTACTGGGCAAAACGACTAGAAAGAGTTGGAGTTCATGTAGTCTATGGTTTAGTGGGGCTGAAAACCCACAGTAAAACCGTCATGGTGGTACGGCGGGAAAAAGATCGAATACGCCGCTACGTGCATATTGGCACTGGTAACTATAATCCCAAAACAGCACGCTTGTATACAGATTTGGGATTGTTTAGTTGCCGTGAAGAATTAGGTGCTGATATCACAGATTTGTTTAATTTCTTGACAGGATACTCCCTGCAAAAGTCTTATCGAGAATTGCTGGTTGCACCTGTGAATATGCGCGATCGCTTTTTGGCACTAATTCACCGCGAAATTGAAAATGTTCAAAATGGATTTTCTGGACGCATTGTTGCCAAAATGAATTCCCTAGTCGATCCAGAAATTATCGCCACATTATATGAAGCTTCCCGCGCCGGTGTGCAAATAGACTTAATTATCAGGGGCGTTTGCTGTTTGCGTCCAGGACTCAAAGATATTAGTGAAAATATTCGCATTATCAGTATCGTTGGTCGCTTTTTAGAACACTCTCGCATTTATTATTTTCATAACAATACACAGGAGGAAATCTTTATTGGCAGTGCCGACTGGATGCGCCGCAACCTAGATCGTCGAGTCGAAGTAATTACCCCAATAAAAGACCCAGATATTGCAAAAGATTTGCAAGAAATTATGGGAATTATGCTCGCAGATAATCGCCAAGCTTGGGAATTACAAGCCGATGGCACTTACATTCAACGCCGTCCTTATGATGATTCTCCAGAAGCCAATTCACAAAAAATTCTTATGAATATGGCATTACGCTCAACTGGTGTAACCTCAAACTTGATTGATTAAAAAATAAGTACTTTAACTTTGACAACTAGCTAAACTTAGATAATTTTTAAAAGTTATCTAAGTTATTTGTCATAGGTTCACACAAAATTCATGAATCAGGATTCCAAATTCAGAATGAATTCCGATCAAAAAGCAGATAGCATAGAGATAGCGAGTCCGCTTACCCCTGCGGCTATCTTCTTAGCAAAAGCGTCTCGTAAAGAGCATCAAGATTACTGATTTCTAAATTCTGAATTCTTCTTCAATCACCCATTGGATAGAGTTAGTGCTTGCACATGTTCCCATAGACTAGAGAGGTTATTCTGAATAAATTTGTCTTTCCCCTCAATGTTAATGTTATCCTGTGAGCTTTCTACCTTGCGTGTTCTAGTAGTTGATGACCATGAACTGACTCGTCTAACCTTACAATTGGTTTTTTCTTGTCAGGAGAATATTCAAGTAGTAGGTTTAGCTAGTAATGGTGAAGAAGCTATAGAAATGGTTAAACGTTGTCATCCTGACGTAATTGTTCTAGATTTACAAATGCCAGTCATGGATGGCTGGAGCGCGTCTAGCCAAATTAAAGCTATATCTCCGAACACCCAAATTCTTGCTTACTCCTCAGTAGAAGACATAAGTTTTCAAGGAACTAAGGCAATGTCTAGCTTTGATGACGTTTGCAAGAAAGATGTAGCGACAAGTGAACTGATTGCTTTAGTTAGGCGGTTAGGTCAGCGTGCAAAAGATGATTCAGTTGCAGGATAAATGATACAACTATGCTGCTTCGCCAGCTCAGGCTTAGTTAAATTTTGGGGATTTGAGAATATTATAATACTACGGAGCGTCGGTATTAGCTGAGGTTTACAGTTAAACCGACGCATTTATGCTATTTTCTACTCTACCGGAATGGTGCGTTTAAATTCATCAATTAATTCATCTAGTTCTTCCAAAGCCTGATTTACGTCAACTCTCAATGTTCCCAAGTTTGGTTGCTCTAGCAGTCCTAATAGGTACTCGCGTTTACTTTGAACTGCAACAATTCGTTCTTTTATAGTCTGTAGATCCATTATTTTTTTCCATTTTTAACTACCTTTAAATTTTAAGTTAACTCAAAATCCAACATTTTGGGGCACTATACTCTTAGTAGTCCACTACACCAACTGTCTTCTCTAGAAACTCCTCATGTCTCCCGTACCCCTATTCAAAAGCAGGCTAGGTATAGCGTATCTAACATGAGAGAAGTTTTAAACTCAGTAAGCCAGAAGCTCTTGACTTCTCTTTGTGTGAGCCTTAACCTGGCAATTTTGAGTTGGTTGAATTACTAATCTCTGGGGATGATGTTCTTCCCTAATTTGTTACTCATAGCCGATGATAATAAAACTGAGGTATTAAGAATTTATACTAATTTAAGCTCATGCTACGCCAAATCTCTTTGGGAACACTCGGTTTAACTATCGGTGGCATATTAACCATTATGGGCTTCGTCGCCTATGCTGGTAATAATGCCACACTCAATCTTGTTGGATTTTTTTACGGTATTCCTCTATTGTTGGGAGGACTGGCACTAAAAGCTAATGAACTTAAGCCAGTACCCTTTACCCAAAATACATCACCGTCAGCATTGAAACTGCGGGAACAGCAAGCAACTGAGACTCAAAATAAAATTCGCAAAGATATCACCCGATATTGTTACGGTCAAGATGCTCATTTAGATACAACACTTTCTTTTCTGGGTTTGAGTCCCACAGACCAGGAACGGCCAACAGTCACAGGGTTACGAGAAGTAGAAGTTAATGGTAACTATGCTCTAATTTTAGAATTTGATTCACCGCTAATACCAATTGATGTATGGCAAAAAAAGCAGGAAAAAATGACTAATTATTTTGGGCCGGGATTGGAGGTTCAAATAACACAGCCATCTGAAAATACAATTGAGTTAGCGCTGATTAATACTCCAAAAGAGTCACTTGTCAGTAGTCAATAGTCAGGGACAAAAGTTATTGTTACCAAAACTTTATGGCTTGTCGTTACCCAAATTTTACTTAAGTTATCGACAAAGAAACCCTCTCTGTACTTAATTTAACTGAAGTTTTCACTTTCATCGGGGATAGCATCAACCTAAGTAGAGACGCAAAGTTTCGCGTCTCTACACGCCTAAAAATTGCCACGGATGATCATTAAGTCAATTGTATTGCTATATACAGCATTGACTCGTTTTTTTACTACTAACCAAAAAGTTATTTTTCTAAACGAACTGCATACCATTGTAAATATTGCCCAGGGCCAATATCTAATTCACAGCCGGTGTCGAGTAAATATTGTGCTTGAGCTTCCACAGTATCAAAGTTTTGCAAGTCAGGTGGTAAATCTTGAATTATAAGTTGCTGGAGAGTCGTTTTAAGCTTTTCTAATAACTCTGATTGTGTCAAAAATTGCTCTGGCTTATTTGTTTCTAAAAGAACAAAGTGATCTTGCTGATACATTAATGAATCTGGCATTTTAAAGATTTTGTAAATACAAATGGATTTGTTTTTTGTAATAACGTCGGGTTATTTTTGTAGTCAAAGAAGGGGTATTCTATCTATTTTAACTGCTTTCTGTGCAGTACTAATAGGATTTAGCTCTTTAAGATATCCAGCTTAGTTTAGTATATCTAATATATAAACTTAACTACTAAATTACTGTTTTTTAGAATAAAAAATCGATTTTTAACTTAACTAAATATACTTAATCGGATGAAATAAGAATTTTTACTTAATTTATTAACTCAAAGTGATTAGACAATAAAAATTTGAACTAAGTTAAATCTTCGTCTTATGTAATTATACTGAGTTCTTATCCCCACTTTCCAATAGACTAAAGACATTTAAGTCAAGTGATATTAGTATTTAATATTAGCTATAGCAATCAAAATTTAAACGTAAGAAAATACGTAGATTAAAAATGCGTATTTTAAAGCCTTTCAGGGATTTTATCTCTCACGAATGATTTAGGGCTGCTATATTTTCTGAACGTACTTTGACAACTGCTTTTCTCTATTTCGCTAAGTTTATAAACTAATTAATTAAGGTGCGTATTTGCAATTTTCAAAAGAATTGCAATTTAACTTTAACAATGGGGAAATATAAAAGCAACACTTCCTCCCATAACCATAGCCGAACAAAAAGGTAAAAATTGCCTTCGCGTTCCAATTATAGATTGTCTATGCAACTTAGTTATCTACCGCTTGCTTGGCTCAAGAACATTGAGCAGTCTATTGTCAAAAAACAGTTGATTGTGAAGCCAGACACACCTTTGCCGCAAATTCTGGCATTGATGAAAAGAGCGATCGCTCCCATGCGATTGAGTTGCACAGCCTTTTTCAGAATAATCCTGCAAGTGGAAGGCAACTCATGTCAGGCATAAGCTCATTTTCTGTTTCTAAACAACCACCACTGATTCTAGTGGCTGATGATGACAAGACTATCCGAGTATTGTTGCGTAAAGCTATGGAACAAGAAGGTTATCGAGTGGTTGAGGTCAATGATGGTAAGCAATGTTTAGATGCTTACGAGACTATCAAACCGGATATAGTTTTGCTAGATGCTGTAATGCCTGTGATGGATGGCTTTACCTGCTGTAAGCAATTGCTCCAAATTGCCAGGAATAATTTAATCTCAGCCCTTGCAACCTTTGATACTGATTCGGCTCTTAACAATACTGTTATCTCCAAAATATGGGAGCGCACTCCCATATTGATGATCACATGCTTGGACGATGAGGAATCTGTAAACCGTGCTTTTGATGCAGGAGCCACTGATTATGTTACTAAGCCAATTCACTGGCCTGTATTGCGTCAACGATTGCGCCGACTGCTACAGCAAGCACAAGTATACAAGCAATTAGAGGCAGCAAACCAAGCTTTGCAGCACCTTGCCAATGTAGATGGCTTAACTGATTTGGCTAATCGTCGTCGCTTTGACGATTATCTCAATACTCAGTGGATTAATCTTGCCCAAGAGGAATCTCCTTTGTCAATGATTTTGTGTGATATCGACTATTTTAAATTTTATAACGATAAATATGGCCATCCTGCTGGAGATGTCTGTTTACAAAAGGTGGGTGCGGTCTTAAATCTGAAGGCGCAAAAACATCAAGATTTAGTAGCGCGTTATGGTGGCGAAGAATTTGCTGTGATTATGCCATACACCCATGCATCTGGTGCAATTCACGTGGCCGCAACCATACAAGCGGGAATCAAAGATTTGCAAATTGCTCACGCCGGATCTGCGGTGAGTCAGTATGTCACGCTAAGTATGGGCGTAGCAACTCTTGTCCCTACTTGGGAATCCTCACCTTCAGATTTGATTGTGCGAGCAGATAAAGCACTCTACGAAGCAAAGGCAGGGGGGCGCGATCGCTTTATCTCAAGTTTTTAATTGTCATTTGTCATTTGTCATTTGTCATTTGTGAATATCCATTGCCTAAGAAGGATAAACTGGCAGCGTGAAGTGGAACCATGCTCCGTTATTGGGGGCAGAGTCTACCCAAATTTGGCCATAGTGTGCCAGGATAATACGTTGGCATAAACAAAGACCAATGCCGTAACCTTCTTTACCTTCATCCCGTTGTAGGCGGAAGTGGTTTTCAAAGATGCGATCGCGATTCTCTACAGGAATACCAGGCCCAGTATCGCCAATACTAAACTGAACTTTTTGGGTAGTGCGGTGCAATCCCGAAACGCTAATCTTGCCACCTTCTGGGGTATATTTAATGGCATTATCTAACAGATTCACTAGCACTTGGCGGATGCGTTCTGGGTCAGCATATACATAAGGTAAGTCACTAGGAATATCTGTTTCAACCTCTTGGGATTTGGCGGTGTAGCGATCGCACAATTCTTCGAGTACATCTAAAAAGACTTTACCTAGTTGTACCTTTTGTGGTAGTAGAGGAAACTCTGTATCTTTTCCACGACCTACTTGCAAAAGGTCAGTAATCATTCGGTCAATGACCTTAGTTTGATTGCGGGCTTGTTTTAATAAATGTGCTGTCATTGATGGCTTGAGGCGCTGGAATTCCCCTGTCTCTAGATTGTAGTTAGATTGGAGAGTTTCCATTGCGATCGCGGCAGCAGTTAGAGGATTACGGAGATCGTGCGCCAGCATCGCAATCACCCGATCTTTAAACTGTAGCTGCTCTTGGAGGTTATCTTTTTCCTGTTTCAAGCGAAAAATTTCGTCTGAGAGTCGGATTAGTTCAGCAGAAACAGCAACTGAATGGATAGTGGATTTGGGTAATGTGCCCCGACCATTGTCGTCCATGTGTTCTTGCAAGTCTTCCTGTAATTTTAAGTAAGCGTCTACAGCGACTTGCCAGCGAGGCCACCAGTTTTTCAATTGCGCTATGATATTACTCCCAGCCAAAACCTGTCGTGGTTCAGGATGGATTTTGATTAAAGCTGGCGTTGCTACCAACTTAAAGTGTTCTGCTAAGTAAGGTTGTTGTCCAACATCGATAGTTTGAACTTCAAAAGTATACTCAGCCTGCAATTCTTTTAAGTAAGCACGTATTCGCTGCACTTGTTGGCGGGACTTAGGTCGTCCATCGACAAAAAGTAACAGTTGGAGTGGAGCTTCAGAATAAATAGGCTGATCCTGGGAAACTTGCATGTAATCGTGTTTCAGCACTGGTAACAACCCGGTGACGCTTTACAGAAAGTAAAATGGACTAACGGTTGTCGATGGTCGTTGTTTTGGTCTTCAATTTAATATCTATTTTAGATTTTCATACTGCTCTTAGTTCTGCATTTTTGACACTAAATATATCTTTTTCAGCCTTTTGCCCATTTTTGACTAACTTCATCTCCAAGAAACACCCAAGACCCTTGAATATAAGCCTTAGTTTGCCCTGAATGAAAAATTGTCGCTAGAGTTAGCAGGTGAAAGGTTTAATACTATGTCAAATCGGCTAGTAAAGCAGTATGTCAAATTGACTACTCGCTTTCAACAAGCGATGCCTACGGCGGGCAAAGCCTACGCCCAACTAAACGCAGATGCTAATTGTATCTAATCTATCAGTAAGCTGTTAACTGTTTAGACCAAGTTTGTGGAGAGAGGGTTTTTTCAACGCCAGTGCATCCAATGAAGTGTCTTGTTTGCCTCAACCCAATCATTATTAGGATTAGGAAAACAGCTATCGCTAACAACTATGTACTGCCTATATATAACTTACGAAGCGTACTCTGTGCCCAGCCTTCCTCAAAGAAGACCTGCCTATCTCAGGAGAATAGGGGATGGGTTGCCCTAAGACAACTTTTTGGATAACATCAGGGCGATGCCTACGGCGATAAACTACGCACTTTTAGAGTCAGTACTTACTGCTTTCGAGGCTGCCAAGAAACTCTTGACTACAGCACAAGTAACATTTTCCCCAGAAAATCTATTTATAGAAATTAGGGAAACTGCTGCGACACTTGACTGTTTTGGTTATGACCCCAGTTGCCGAGAATAACGAACTTACGCTAAGTCCCTGGAATTGCTGAACACTGGCATTTTCTGGCTATTGCCTTATTCAGCTTACCATCGTCAGATGAATAATTTCCAGAATCGATTGTAAGCCAGTGTTAGCGAACTTTAATTGATTTCCCTCTTTGGGTGAGGCTAAGGGGGCTTTATTCCTAGTTTATCACTTTAGGTGTTTAGCGATCGCATTAAGTTCGTGCATCTGGAAGCAGATTAAAGCTTTTGGTAGCTAAAATGTTCTTTAGCAAGTTCCCAATCAGTTATCTGCTCTGGCAATTGAATATTTCGAGAAATATCTCAAAAATGGATTCTCAATCTAGTAATTTTGCCATATTAATTTTGAGCAGCACTAAACTGCTGACTAAAAACTCCCTTAACCTGTCCTAATCCCTGTAAGCTTAGGGTCTCAAAATTATAAAACTCTTGTATAGCAAGTATTTCAGATTTATTTCTGTTTTTTTCCCAAAAATGTTAGTTTGCCAGAATTTTTGGGAACTCTATAAATAAGCATGGGAATTATAAAAACCTAATGGCTGTAAAACGAAGACAATACGGTAGCTTTTGCTACCGTTTACTCATTTTTAGAGATATTAATAAAGACATTTACTAAGACGACGTGCTGAGTCGGTAGTGTGTTTTGCTGATACTGAGAGACAGGGAGCAGAAGGAGCTGGGGAGCTGGGGGTAAGGGATAGAAGCAGAATAACTTTCCCCTCTGCTCCCTGCTCTCTTCCCCTCTGCCTCTTCTGCACAATGCTCAATTAATGAACAGTCTGCGCTAGGGTAGGAATTGAAACTCATTTGTGATTTCCTGTGCTTCCCTGTAAACGTCCAGCTGTATTTCTAATTTGGGCTGTTCTACTGACTTCCTTAACAGCCTGTGCTAACAGTCCAGTCGCCAAAAACCTTGAAGAATCTTTGGCGGCAGATCCGAAGCTGCAAAGCAATCCAGTTGTCTTTGGAGAATCTCAGAGTAAGCAACCACAAGCACAGCCAAACGATTCAACAGTTCAGTTACCAACTGATTTTCCCAAAGATATACCTTTATATGCCAATGCCAAACTAGAGGAAGTTATACCTGCTAGCGGTTCAGAAAATAAAACCTCAACTCGTTGGTTGAGTTCTGACCCTAGCAACTTTATCGCTAGTTTTTATGGCAACCAGTTTAAAACAAATAACTGGCAGATTTTGCAACAACCAACAGATGATGCGGGAGGTACTTTTGAGGTACGTCGTAATAATTTACTGTTGAAGATTTCCATTCAGCCTAAATCAGTTACTAACGCTACACCCAATCAACCGCAAACCGCCACAGAATTACTGATTGATTACGTACCGAATAGTATTGCTACGGCACAAACTACCCCAAATACAAATTCTAACGAAACTACTAACGTCGCTCCTCAACCAGGAAATCCACAGTTCATTGGCCCAGTACCACCTGCAAACTTGGCAGCACAGCCACAAAGTACGGCTAATAACCAAACAACTCCTACAGCCACAACTGAATCTCAAGAATTCAGCGATCTGAATAAAGTACCACAAGAATGGCGGCAACACATCCAAGACTTAGCCGCATTAGGTGTTTTATCCCTAGAACCAAAGGCAACTAAGAGTAATTCTACTACCACAAATAACCAGTTTGAACCCGGTAAAATTGTTACACATCGGGAATATGCTCGTTGGCTAATTGCTGCTAACAATGCTATGTATGCCAGCAATCCAGCTAAACAAATTCGCTTGGCATCAGAAAGCACTCAACCAGTTTTTAGTGATGTTACCGCAAAAGACCCTGATTTTCCAGCAATTCAGGGATTAGCCGAAGCTGGGCTAATTCCTAGTCCTTTGTCTGGAGATTCCACAGCCGTTTTGTTTCGTCCTGATGCACCCCTAACGCGGGAACAATTACTGTTGTGGAAATTACCCCTAGATACTCGTCAAGCTTTACCTTCTGCTAACTTAGATACGGTTAAACAGACCTGGGGTTTCCAAGACTCAGCGCGAATTGACCCCAAGGCTTTAAGAGCAGTGCTGGCTGATTACCAAAATGGCGAACAATCGAATATTCGGCGGGTGTTTGGCTATACGACTCTGTTTCAGCCCAAAAAACCAGTAACTCGTGCTGAAGCTGCTATGACTTTGTGGTATTTCGGCAGTCAGAGTGAAGGTGTGTCGGCAACTGAAGCTTTGAAGCTAAAGCGAAGTTAAAGCGATGTCTACGAAGGGTTACGCCATTCTGTTGCGGTTAGTTTATCCGTAGCAGAAAAGTGGACAATGCCCAAGCTCTAGCATGGAAAATTTGCGATTTCTTTGTAATACACTGATTTTTTATCAAGAAAATGTAAATCTAAGTGTTTTCAGCGTTTTTACCTGTGTTTGATGAATTTTTGAGGCATAGTTAGGTAAAACAACGTAAATTAACTCAATATACGTACTTAGTTTGAATTAACTCAAAAAACAAATTGCCAGCGATCGCCTTTTCATTACTTTAAAACAAACTAAAAAATACCACAGGTAAAACAAATATGAAAAAACAAGCTGTAGCCGCAGGATTTGTTCTCCTATCTTTCATGTTACCGCTCAAGGCGAGTGCAGCGAGTTTTAGCAAATTTTACGTATTTGGCGACAGCCTTTCTGATACTGGCAATGTCTTCGGTGCTACTGGTGGTTTAGTCGCTCCGACAACAGCTATTCCCCAAGATCCACCATACTTTCAAGGACGTTTTTCTAATGATCAGGTGTGGGTAGACTACCTTGGAGATCAGCTAGGATTAACACCCTCTCCATACATTACTTTAAATCCTAGTATTCCTAACCAAGGGATTAACTTTGCTGTGGGCGGTGCTAGTTCTGGTCAAGGTAATGCTGTTGTTCCTAATGCACCGTTACCAGGAGTACTGGAGCAAGTCGGCTTGTTGACGCAACAAGCCAATCAGAAGCTTGATCCAAATGCCCTCTATGCTGTGTGGGGAGGCGCAAATGATTATGTGTTTGGTCAAGCGACTAATACGACTCAAACAGTTCAGAATTTATCAAATGCAGTAGGGTTACTTACCTCATCTGGCGCAAAAAATATTTTAGTCTTTAACTTGCCTGATTTGGGTAAGATTCCATTGGCGTTTGCGACAGGTTCATCTAGCAACTTGACTGCTTTGACAAATGAGCATAACCAGGAATTAGCAGAGGAACTAGGCAAATTTAGCAATAACTCTGATCTGAATCTAATCTCTGTCGATGTGTTTTCCCTATTTAATCAAATACAAGCAAATCCAGTGAAATTTGGGTTTCAAGATGTGACTACCCCTTGCGTAGTTGGGAATTTCCAGACGATCATCAGTGTATGCTCCCAACCAAACGATTATTTATTCTTTGACTCCGTGCATCCAACAACAGGGGTTCATAAGTTAGTTGCAGATACAGCACTGGCGGCGATTGAGGCTAAGTCTGTTCCTGAACCTGCGATAAATTTGGGAATTTTAGCCCTTGGTGCTTTTGGTGCAGTAGGAGTGCTGAAGCGTCAACAAAAAAGATTAGCGCTTGGATCAACAGGTCGGGTTGTTGATGCACAATTGTCTCATACAACAGTTGAAAACTAAACTAACTGTATTGATGTGGGATTACGATCGCTTATTTCAAATTATTGAAGAATTAGTTATGCACCACTCTCCTAGTGGTGCAGAAGCTGAGATTAACCAGTTGTTGATGCAAAAATTTGCGGCGCTGGGTGTAGAAGTGTGGTGCGATCGCGCCGATAATATTATTGCCAAGATTCCAGGGAAAAATCCAGACCGAGCGATCGCAATCACCGCACATAAAGACGAAATTGGCGCAATTGTCAAGAGTCTCGGTGATGAAGGTCGTGTGGAAGTCCGTAAACTCGGTGGTTCTTTCCCGTGGGTTTACGGCGAAGGGGTTGTTGATTTATTGGGAGATCAGGAAACCATTAGCGGTATTCTCAGCTTTGGTTCCCGCCACGTTTCCCATGAATCTCCCCAAAAAGTCCAGCAGGAAGATACTACTGTTAAGTGGGAAAATGCCTGGATTGAAACGAAATGCACTGCGGTTGAATTAGAAGCAGCTGGCATTCGACCTGGAACTAAAATGGTAATCGGCAAGCATCGCAAGCATCCAATTAGGTTAAAGGATCATATTGCCAGTTACACCTTGGATAACAAAGCCTCTGTTGCGATTTTGCTAGCTTTAGCTGAAAACCTGAAACAGCCAGTTGTTGATGTTTATTTGGTAGCTTCAGCCAAAGAAGAAGTAGGAGCAATTGGAGCGCTATTTTTCACCCAAAATCAGCGTTTGGATGCGTTAATTGCTTTAGAAATTTGTCCATTATCTGAGGAATATCCTGTTAAAGATGGGGAAAGTCCTGTACTTTTATCTCAAGATGCTTATGGGATATATGACGAAGGGCTAAATGGACAACTACGCCAATGTGCCAAACAGTTGGATATGCCTGTGCAATTTACAATTCTGAGCGGGTTTGGTAGTGATGCTTCCATTGCCATGAAATTTGGTCATGTTGGGCGTGCTGCGTGTTTAGCATTTCCTACCCAAAACACACATGGCTATGAAATTGCTCATTTAGGAGCGATCGCTAACTGTATCGATTTGTTAAAATCTTTTTGTGAAACCGAGTTCGAGTAAAGGTTTAAAACTAATTTACTCGGTAAAATTAGAGTGCGTAGTTTGCCGCCGTAAGCATAGTTTTTACACCCCTTTGGCTAGAAGCTTAATTTATGTCAAACTTTAATATTGAGGAACATTTTCCCCAAAGCCGATGATGGGATTTGAACCCACGGCCTGCTGATTACGAATCAGCTGCTCTACCACTGAGCCACATCGGCGTACACAATCTAAGAGTATAACACGATTTAATCATGGTAGATCAAAATCTCAAAAATCGCCTGAACCCTGAACAGTATGCCAGCCTCAAAGCAGAAATAGCCGCTCCTTATCGCGGCTTACGACAATTTATCTACATCGCTTTTGGTGCTTCTGGCTCCATTGGCGCATTCGTGTTTTTTTTCCAAGTGCTTGCCGGACGGGATGTTGAGAGTGCTTTGCCTAGTTTAGCTCTCCAAGTAGGAATAGTTGCCCTAATGATCTTCCTTTGGCGTTGGGAACAGCGTCGGCAACAACGTCCCCAATCAGGCAAAAGTCCTAATTCTTGAAGAGAAAAATTTTAGCTGATGACTTTTTTACTGCTTTATTTATATATATCTTTATATTGATTAATGCTTTTATAAAGATTAAAATATAAACAGAGAAAAAATAAAAAAATTATTAGGAAATCCCAAAAAGTAAAAATTTCTGAGAAACTAGAAATCGTTGAAACGGGGTCAGCCATATATAAAGACCCTGACCATAAAACAAATCACATTCAAATGGGGTCAGTTATATTTAAAGACCCCAAGTTTTATGTTTAAAAAACCCCAAAATTAATAAAAACTTGCAATATTGGAAGCGCCAGACTAATAATTTGTTAGTCTTGGCGCTTTCAATTTGCTAACTAGGCATTTACTGGGCTGTTACCAAATAGGATGAAGGAATTGGTTGGGCACGTCCAGCACTGACAAGTGCCTGGTAAACAAAGGCAGCAACCTCGGCTCTAGTCGCTTGACGATTAGGATTGAGTTGCTTCGCTGTGGGATAGTTGATTACTAGCTGCTGTGCAGTTGCAGCCGCAACAGGAGCGATCGCATAATTAGGAATCTGGGCAGCATCGGTATAAAAAGAAAGGACGTTCTGATTATTTGCAGTTAAGCCCAAACCATTAGCTAAAGAGACTAGCACCTGCACTCTGGGAATTTGCTGCTGTGGTTTAAAAGTACCATCAGGATAACCAGAAACAAATTGACTCTGGTAAGCAGATTGAATTGCAGCGTAAGCCCAGAAATTTGTTGCTACATCTTTAAACTTAATACCTGCGCGTTTGACTGGTGGTGTTAAAGCTTTAGTGACAATAGTGGCAAATTGAGCGCGGGTTACAGGTTCATTGGGTTTAAAGCTGCCATCAGGAAAGCCAGCAATAATATTTTGAGAAGCTAAAGCTTCGATGTAGGTTTTTGCCCAGTAATTTGCTGGCACATCTTTAAAGGCAACAGGCCCACCAGGCGGTACATCAACAGCTGCGGCAACAAAATCTACTGAGCCAAAAATCTTTTTCTGATCGATATCGTTGCCAACAGCGACAATTTTACTGGTTTTAGTGGCGTTGTTCACATCATAACGAGTGTTATTGCGGATAAGATTACCACCAGGATTTTCGTTGGTGCCAAGATCAGGTAAAGCACTAACAGTTGCTACTACACCATCCCGCTTATTGTTCTGAATGACATTCTTACGCAATACGGGCTTGGCTGACTCGGAGATAAAAAGACCATCTTGGTTTTCGACGATTTGGTTTTCCACAATTAGGGGTGTGGAAGTACCACCGATCGCTAGACCAAAACCAGTATCCTGAAATAAGTTACCCCGAATTTCTCCTTGAGCAGCTTTAGCAATTGAAATCCCATTGCCTTTGTTTTGGACAAAGATGTTACTTTCAATTTTAGGATTGCCTGTACCCGTGACAAAAACACCCTCTCTAACACTGTTAGTAAAAGTACTGTTTTTGATAGTGGGATTCGTTGATTCCACCCACACAGCCGTACCCCGGCTATTTGGGTTGGTAACGCTGACACCAGTAATAGTGGTATCTTGTTCGGCAAGGATGGTAATGTCTTGTCTAGCAAAGGTACGACTAGTGTAGAAACCTCCACCTGTAATTAATATTGCCTGACCTTTACTAGCTTCATCACCTCGCAGTGTCACTCCTGGTTTAAGCAACAATGGGAAGGTTTCGCCACTTTCCTGGTTATAGTTCCCAGGTGCTAATTGAATAACTGCACCTGCTTGGGCTTGACTGAGAGCGAAACTGATGCTTTTGTAAGGTGCAGCTGAGGTTGTACCAGCACTAGCACTGTCTACACCAGTTGCGGGATTAACATAAATTGCTGCGGCGGTTGTCGGAACTTGTGCAGTGAGAGTTGGGGCGCTCGCTTTTGGGTGAGTCGCACCAGCATTAACCGCACCGGGTAGTAATATTGAACCGCAGTAAACAGCAAGCATTGCCGTTAGTCCGGCTCCCCCGCGTAAAGTATATCTGAGATGACTGCTAGAAAGAAGGCGAAAATTTTTCGCTATGGAAATGTGAAAACCCCGATATTTCATTTTTTCCGTCTGTGATGTGCTGAATTACGGTATGTCGAACAAGGTTGAAACTAGCAGTCTTATAGCTGCTGTCAAACCCATGCAAAACTATACTGGATGATTAGCACTGATTCAGCTAATTTCCTTAGATACATCACAGAACTTATACATTAGTTATATTATTTTATCGAAACAGAATTCAGAAGTCAGGAGCCAGAATTCAGAATGAATTTTGAACGAAAGAGTGGATGAATCCAGGGGTTTAAGACCCCCACTAAATTTGCATATTTAGTGGTCTTTAATCAGTGGCGAGTCTGAATCCCCCACTGATAGCGCAGCGTTCGCGTACTCCTACGGAGAAGCGAGCTACGCGCAGCGTCTCGTAGAGAGGAACGAGCGTCGCGTCTTCATTCTGAATTCTGGCTCCTGACTTCTGAATTCTTCTTCAATTTTTGGTATTTCCTAAAGCCAGATGCCGCAACTAATTCTGCTGGAATATCATCACAGGAAAAGCAAATCTATTGGAAATTGGGAGAAATGCGTTTTAAATTTTTGGGGTTGCGTCGCACCTTGGTTTTACTAGGTAGTACCTGTCTTGTACTTTTGTCTACTCCTGCCTTTGCTGCGGAACGAGTAGTGTTGAACTATGGTATTTTCCGTGAATCACTTTCAGTAGGCGAACTATCCACCTTTGCCCAAACAGGTGAACTTTCACGTTCATTACGAGTTGATTTTGCTTTAGCACGACAAGATCCTAAAGCCATTCGTCAATATTTAACGGAGCCTGTGAAAGTAAACCTGGTATTTTTAGATAGAGTTCTGAACAGCCAGATTGGTAATATTATTTTGGATCAAATTAGTCAAGTTATTTATACACCGTCTCGCAGAGCAGATCGGCAGGCTTTGCGATCTGCTTTGGTACTTTCTGCAAGTCAAGATGGGCAGGTGTCGCTAATCGAAATTATTCAAAATTATCCCACTAATGAAGTGGAAGTTGATGGCAAACGCTTGGAGGGTGCATACCGTCAACTTCGTCGCTTGCAAACAAGCCTACAAGATTTACTCAATTTTTAGTAAGCTAAAGTTTCTAAAGTTTCCCTCAAATACCTTTGTACCTGCTGTTCCAAGCGAATTCCGTGTAATTGAGCATCACGTTCTAGTTGCCAGCGTTGAAAACCGGAACTAGTGGAGATCGCACATTTGAGGCTATACCAAATTTCAGTATCAGCAGAAAATTGGCGATCGCTAGAAGCTGGAATTTGAGCCATAGTTCCTCATTCCTTTATTTTTACTTGCAAGGTAATTGGGCATTGGGTATGGGGCATTGGGCATCGGTATCCCGATTCTTCTCTGCCCCTCTGCTTCCCTACTGCTTATTTTTAGCCTTTTAAAGTAAATAATATTACTTTCAGGGCTGTGATGAATCTGTATTAATCCTAAACAAGGATTACAATAATCGGGGCACGATTTGATTAACCCGAACCCCTAAAATTGTGAAATCTTGCTTAATCTTTTCTAAAGATAATGGTTCTATGCCAGCGAATTCTGTCTCATTAATCACCAAAACTCGCATTACACTCACAGGTATTTGTAAAAATAGATTGCTGCCTAAAAAGGCTAATCCCGCAAGCACGAGTGCAAGGCTGCGCCATTGTGGAAGGAATTTGGCTGAATCTGCTACTAATGGGGCAAATTGGTAAAGATGCCACAGCACCCAAATCGACAATACTGCTGCCACTAATGCCAGGATACGATTTAACTTTGTATTAATTAAACAGAGAATTTTTCGCTGCCGCTCAGTCAGATTTTCTGGCTTTAGGGCTATTCCTAAAAGAGCGAATATATAAAAAGGGCGACGTAACTGCATCCATAGCAGGGGGAGAATACCAATGGCGGCAACTAAAAATAGCTCCATCCAGACTGGCAAAAACGGCTCGCCTACAGACAAAAATATTAAGCAGAGTACTAAAAAAACAGGCAACGTCGCCAATCCAGCGACGTGAATCCACAAAATAGGTTCAGAGCGAAATGAATGCATAGTAAAAAGTTATGAGTTAAGAGTTAGGAGCTTGGAATTAGCAGTCTTTAACTTCTAACTCCTAATTTATTACTCCTAACTTCTAACCATTTTACCCTTAACACTATCTCGTTAAGGTGAGAGTGCGGCGCTTCGTAACCATCTGATAGGATTCGATGATGTCACCTTCAACCCAATCATTGAATTTATCCATACCGACACCGCATTCATAACCGGCGTTGACTTCACGGGCATCTTCTTTCATCCGTTTTAGGGAATCAAGGACACCTTCGTAAATCACCTTACCGCCGCGTCGTACCCTGACTTTGCAGTTACGAACTAGCTTGCCAGATTGAACGTAGCAACCGGCAACAGCACCGCGACCGACTGGGAAGACGGCACGAACTTCGGTTTGACCCAAGGGTTCTTCCACCAACTCTGGTTCCAAAAGACCTTCCAAGGCATCTTGGATATCTTCTAGGAGTTTGTAGATGACGTTGTATTCCCGGACATCTACACCCGCTTCATCGGCGGCTTGTCTAGCGCCACTAGCGAAGGTAGTATTGAAACCAATGATTACAGCGTTACTGGCAGCTGCTAAGTCGATGTCTGTCTCGGTGATTTCCCCAGCAGTAGCCAAGAGCATCCGAATTTGGACTTCGTTTTGCGGGATTTGCTTGAGCGCTCCCACAATGGCTTCTACGGAACCTTGTACGTCTCCTTTCAAGATCAAGTTGAGTTCTTTCAACTCGCCTTCTTGTGCTTGAGCCGATAAGGTTGTGAGGGTAACACGTCCCTGTAACAGGCGGGATAGGCGTTGTCTGTCGGCGCGATCGCTAGCGAGGGCTCTGGCTTCTTTCTCATTCTGGAAGACCTCGAACTCGTCGCCTGCTGCTGGCACATCACTTAAACCCAACACCTCGACAGCAAAGGAAGGAGAAGCGATATCCACTCTCTTGCCTCTGTCATCCACCATCGCCCGGACTTTACCGAAGGCCGAGCCAGCTACTAAGATATCTCCCACATGCAGGGTACCATTCTGAATTAGCAGGGTAGCAACTGCTCCCTTGGCTTTATCCAGATGTGCTTCAATGACAGTTCCTTTGGCGGTACGATCTGGGTTGGCAGATAGTTCTCCAACTTCTGCTACCAAGAGAATCATTTCTAAGAGCGTATCCAGATTTTCACCTCTGATGGCGCTCACGGGAACCATGATTGTCTCACCACCCCAATCTTCTGCCGTCAGACCATACTGGGTTAGTTCTTGTTTCACCCGCTCTGGCTGTGCCCCTTCTTTATCAATTTTGTTGATTGCAACAACAATTGGCACTCCCGCAGCTTGAGCGTGGCTAATAGCTTCAATGGTTTGGGGACGGACACCATCATCAGCAGCCACTACTAATACGGCAATGTCTGTTACCCTAGCTCCTCTAGCCCGCATAGCTGTAAAAGCTTCGTGACCAGGGGTATCCAGGAAGACTATCTGCTGTGGTTTGCCCTCATGTACTATATCTACATGGTATGCACCAATGTGCTGAGTGATACCGCCAGCTTCGCCAGCAGCCACTTTGGTTTTGCGAATTGAGTCGAGCAGGGTTGTTTTACCGTGGTCTACGTGACCCATAATTGTCACGACAGGCGGACGGCGATGAAGATATTCTTGGTCTTCTGCGCCGACCATTTCCGTAATTTTCCGAGCTTCTGCTTCTCGCTCGACGGTTTCGACTTCTATTTCTAGTTCTTTTCCTACCAGGGTAATTGTGGGAATGTCCAGATTTTGGGTGATACTCACCGCCATGCCTTTAAGGAACAGGATTTTGACAATCTCTGTATCGGCAACAGCTAAAACGTCGGACAGTTCTTGTACAGTTAACGGCCCTGTGATCGTCACCTTTTCGGGACGATCGCGCTTGGTATCAGCTTCTTGTTGGTGGCGACGGTTATTGTGATGGTCGCGGTTGGAACCAGACTTAGAACCAGGTTTTCTACTTCCTCTAGCAGTTGGAGCGCTAGCAAGGCTTGCACCCGGCATCTGTACAGGTCGAGTCGCTTTTGGTTTGGGAGGACGAGCGATGGAAAGGCTGACTTGGACGATTGCTGGTGAGTCGATATCGTCATCATCCAACAAATCTTCTTCAAATTCATCATCCAATATCGGCTTGATCCGCTTGCCTTTAACGCCAGCTTTAGCCTTCTCTTTAACTTCGTCGATTATTTCCTCTTCTACCCACTTTTTGCCGCCTTTGGTCGGGCGAGGCGGACTTGGGCGTTTCAAATCGAGGAGATCGGGTGTAACTGGCTCATCACCCAGTCCTTGAGATTTGCCCGCTATTCCTGACATTTGTCTGGGTGGAGTAGCGATCGGCATTGCGGCTGCTACTGATTCACCAGGACGCGCTGGTCTGGGTCTTTGCCCCTCTCCTAGTTGTGATGGTGCAGATGGTCGATTGCCTCTCTGCTCTGGTCTGGTGGGTGCAGGGGTAGGCCTGGCCTGTCTTTGTGGCGCAGATTGTGGAGACTGGTCAGTTGGCAGTTTAGCAACTCTGGGTTTAATTTGCTCGCGATCGCCTTCAACTGGTCGTAGCCGTTGGTCACGTTTGAGAATCGGTTTATCTGCTTGAGATACCGGCTCATCTGACACTTGGGCTACTTCTGCTTGGGCTACTTCTGCCGCTGGTCTTGCCGGAGGGGCAACTAATTGCGGTTTGATCGGTTTTTCCGATTTCGGTCTTGGTGGAACTACTTTTTCCGGTTTTTGGGATGCTACTTTTTCCGGTGCCTGACTTGGATTAGGTGTTTGTTCCAAGTCGGTGACAGGAGGTTGCTCTTGAGTCTCAGATTGAGTCCGAGGCACAGGTCGAGTTGGTGCCGCCGGCTTCATGGGTGAGGCTGGTGTAGCAAAAGGCCGTGGAGGTGAGGGAGGATTAGCTTCAGACAAGGCAGCTTGGGTATTGTTGGCAACTGACGCCTCTGGGGCGTTGGAGGTAGTATTTCTCAATATTTTGGGTTTGCGTATTTCCAAAATTTGCTGTTTGTGGGGTGCAGCAGGTCGGTTACGTCCGCCGTTTGGTGGTGAATTTGGCTTATGGCTGGTTGTACCTAATTCCTTTTTGGCTGAAACATTCGTAGCTGCGAGCTTTTCTGCTGCCGTGCGGATGTTTTCTGCCTCGGATTCTGAAATCGTGCTGCTATGACTTTTGACCGCGATACTGAGCTGGTCGCAAATTGCTAGTAGCTCTTTGTTATCCAAATTCAATTCCTTTGATAATTCATAGATTCTAACTTTGCCGTTGGTCATCCACTCTTCCCCTTTAATTTACAGTTTTAGCGGATGGTTGCCTGGTTTGCGACATCTCCATCCTTGGATTACTGTTTTTAGACCGCCGTTTAGTTTTTGCCGGTGCCTCCAATCAGGAAAGAGAGATGTTTCGGTTTAATAATGGCATCCCCACCAGGAATGATGGTTGAGGGATACCCATAAAAATTTTTTAAAAAGATTTTTATAGGAATCCTTGACGCCGAACTGCGCCTGAGCGCTACCAGGTTGCCATTTTGTAGTTTCTTGTTTTGTTGATTCTGAATCTTCCACAACACAATCGATTACATCTTGTTCTGGGAATGTTGCCTCGCCTCTCTTAAATTATTTGGAGAGTCGAATGCTTTTTACACCCATTTACTATTTTGGCACTAACCTTAACGATCAACAGAGGGTGTGATGAAAGCACGACTTCGGCTTTGGCACAATTTCTCTGGTGATGATGTCACAAAGTTGTTCCAATTAAATTTGGTTTTGGGTATTGCTGCTGGCTAGACGTTGCGACAAGCTTTGATACAGTGTTTCTGGCACTGATGCATGTAGCGATCGCCCTAGTCGATTTTTTTTTTGAGCCGCTTGTAAGCAACTCGTTTGCGGACAAATATAGGCAGAACGCCCCATGCCCTGATCTAATTGTACCTTTCCCGATGGAAAGACGCGGACAATCCGCCAAAACTCATCTTTTGAGCCTACTTTCCGGCAACTAATACAGCGCCGATAATTTGGTTTCATCAGTTTTCTGCGATCTCAGTCCAGCATTCTGGGTGTAAAAATGAGTTTTTTATTACTATTTTTTACTTATACCAAGGTGTCTTTCAGGAAATAATCCTTACGACTCGGACTACAATCAACATTATCAAAACTTTACAAGATTAATCAATTATTCGTCATCGTTATTGTCAAAACTATCCTCCTCTTCTAATTCGTCCTGATTTTCATCTTCTAATTCTTCGTCGAATTCAAGGTCATCTTCCTCTGTCTGATATTTTGCTCTGACAGCGGTAAATTTCTCATCTTCTCCGGCATAGTCGTATTTAGCTTTGTCTTTGATGTCTATTTTCCAACCAGTCAGGCGGGCTGCCAAACGGACGTTTTGTCCTTCTTTCCCAATAGCTAAACTTAGTTGGTCTTCAGCCACAAGTACGTGAGTTTGCCGGGATTCTGGGTCCATGAGGCGTACTTCATCCACCCGTGCTGGACTTAAAGCATTAGCGATGTATGTTGCTGGGTCTGGCGACCAGCGAATTACATCTATTTTTTCACCGCGTAATTCGTTGACTACCACTTGAATTCGCGATCCCCTGGCTCCGATACAAGCACCAACTGGGTCTACATCGCGATCTAGGGTATCTACTGCTATTTTAGTCCGGGGGCCGACATAACGGGAGGGGGGGTTTGCCTCCCTCGCTACGGCAACAATCCGTACCACTTCATCTTCGATTTCTGGAACTTCGTTGGCAAACAGATAAACCACTAAACCCGCATCGGCACGAGACACCAGCAACTGTGGCCCTCGTTGCTGACCTTGGGAGACTTTTTTGAGATATACCTTGAAGGTGGCATTTGCCCGATAATTATCGTTAGGCAACTGTTCCCGCTTCGGTAACTCGGCTTCTACTTCTGGCTGACCAAAGCCACTGCTAACTGCCAAAACCACAGATTGCCGCTCAAACCGTAGGACTCTTGCTTGCAAAACAGTTCCTTCTAAATCTTGGAACTCTTCTTGCACCATCTGGCGCTGTTGATCCCGTAATTTTTGCGCCAATACTTGCTTGGTTTGCATTGCCGCCATCCGACCAAATTCTCCTTGGTCGGGAGTCACATCTAGTACAACAGAGTCCCCTAACTGTGCTTCGGGAGCTACTTGTTGAACTTCGTCTAAAGAAATCTGATGGTCTGTGTTATTTACTTCTTCAACGATGGTTTTGGTGGAAAGAACGCGAAATCCTTCTCCGTCAATATCGAGTTCTACTTCAAAATTTTCAAAATAATCTTCGTCAAACTGTTTTCGCTCTAAATTTTGGGCGCGACGATAACGTTCGTAGCCTTTGAGTAGTGCTTCTCTAATAGCTGATTGAACTGCAAGACGGGGTAAATTCCGCTCACGACTTATACTTTCAATTAATTCTTTTAATCCAGGTAAAGTAACCATTGACATAAGCAATCTCCTTTAAAAAGCAGGGAGTGGGGGCTGAAAACTACGCATTAAATAGAACCAGGGATTAGAGAATAGCTTTACACTAGCCCCTAATCTCTAGCCCTTAGTCCCGAAACTCTAGGCCCGAAACTCTAGCCTTGAGCGAATGGCACTCTAGTCTGTAATTCCTAAGCCCTAGCCCTTTGTTTATCGGCGCTCGTCTAGCTGCACCTTAGTAATTAGGGAGCGGGGAATTTCGACTACACGACCCTTTTGGTTTAAGTAAAGTGTTGTCTCATCCCGGCGAATCAACTGACCAATCCACTCTTGTTGTCCGTCGTAGGGAAGCGTTGTGGAAATAATGACAGGAAATCCTTTAAAGGAAATAAACTCCCTGTCTGTTACCAGTTGCCGCGAAATACCAGGACTAGACACTTCCAAGACGTATGTATCTGGAACGATTTCCGCAGCATCTAAGGAGGCTTCTAAAGCACGGCTCATCCTCTCACAATCATTCAATCCGGTGTCTTGCTGAGGATTGCGAATGTCTACCCGCAACACTGGTGGACTTTGGTGAGTGTGAAAGACCACGCCAACCACTTCCAATCCCAGTTCTTCTGCTACTGGTGTCGCCAAATCAATAATTTGTGGAACTAAAGGATGAGCCATGAGAGAATTCAATAAAAAAAGTGGGCACTGACCCACTTCCTGCGATAGGTATATCTTCCAAGAAGTCTTGTGACGAATCAATGATGATTCGCCCTCATTCGAGTTTAGCGCATTTAATGGATAGTCGAGTATGGGGGATGGGGCATTGGGAATAGGGAATTGGGAATTGGTTATTTCTCCTTGCCCCCCTGCCCCCTAGCCCGGATTTCTCACGCATAGTTTAGGCAGAGGGAGAAGAGGAGTGTGGGGAGTGTGGTGAGTGTGGGGGGGTAAGACTTCTTCCCCATCCTCCCACACCTCCCACACCCCTTGGATTTCTCACAAGTGAGAAATCCAGGCTAGCTTTTCTACCCTTCGCGTATTTTTGGGAGAGTGGTGCTTTTCTCGACCACTGTAGGAACTGATGCTTGTGTGCGTAGCTGCCTGGTTTGCTCGATAATTTGGTCTATGTCTTCTTGGGATAAACGCTGGACGTAGTTGATTTTGATTTCCTCTAAGAAGTCAAAAAGTAAACTCTGAATTTCGGAAAGTACGTGTTTTTCCTTCATTTCAGATCCCAAAGCTTCGCTAAACCTTTCTACGAGTTGACTGGTGAGTTTTGCGCCAACAGGGTCTTCAACAGCGCTAACCAAAGTTTTGTAAAGATTAGTTGTGATTTGCGTTGCCAATTGTTCGCTTAACTGGGTTTGAGCTTTTCCCACGCCAGGGAGATTCTGGAGGTTGCGGTAGACGGGGACTTGATGGAAGACGGTTTCGATGTTGTGGCGCAAAATGGCAACGATCGCAGGTTGAATATCAGGTAAGACTTGGTAAACAATTGTTTTTACCAAAAGACCTGCGATCGCTTCCACTTCATTCACATTATTAATATCTATGTAGGGACGTAAATTTTCTTGTTGTGAGAGCCAATCCGTTAACTCACCGCGTTGAATTGAACCCTGAACCTGGTTAATTACCCTTACTACTACTACTTCTGTAAGTTCTTCAGCAAAATTGGCGACAATCCCCTGATGAATTTGCTTTCGCACTGGCTGGAGATCCAATAAATGCGCTTGATCGAGGCGGACTAATACAGGTAAGATTCGCAGCCAACGCCAAAATGGTAGGAGTAAAAATATGTCGTACCAACGCCACAATAGTGCTTCAAACCAGCTTAAACCAAGATGTCGGCGTTTGATTAAGAAGGTACGCCCCAGCAATTCTACGCCAAATAAAATCACGAAGGGTAAGTCAATAATCCAAAAATTATCCACAAATTCACCACTTTCACCGATTTGGCGGTAGTAGTTAGTGGCAATTAAAGGGCGGATGCTCTTGTTAAAAAAATTAATTTCTTTAATCCAGCCATTTTGCGAGAGGTAAGGCTGACTCCAAAAAGTGGCAAAGGACTGTTTTGCAGATTCGTTACCGATGTGCGATCGCATCCGCTTTTTGATTTTTTCCAAAGTCCCACTTTTATTAACTCCAGCAAAGGGGTTACTGTCAATCATCTCGTTGCTAAGACGCTTTATTTGCTCTAGTCTGCTTTTTACCTCAGAAGACTCTAATCCTGTTTGGCTGACTTGTTCTTCTAATGCGTCTACTGTTTCTAGATAAATTTTTGTGTCTCGGTGGGATTCAATACCTTTTATTGGGTCATAAATCTGAATAACTTGGGGAAGTTTCCGTAAGTAAAAATCTCGCCAAGGTACGTAACTTAAATTAAACAAAACTAAACCTAAATTTACAGTGGCAGTAATTGCCATAAATCTTTCAAACCAAAGATTCGTCTGTTTAGAAGATTTTATATCTTTCTTTTTTTGTTGCATATTATACATTTTTGGGATATTTGAAATATCATCTCTTCCATTTATTAATTTTCGTTTCTTTCCAACCAAATACAGCAATTTGCAGTTGAGTAGACCTCAGTATAAATGTATGTATATGTATTTATGCCAACTTAAGGTTAAAAAATGCTTAGAGACAAAGGGCTTAAGTTGACACCAATCCACATAAATGAATCAATATCGCAATTGAGTGTTCAAAGCGTGTATTCGCTTCAAATGATAACCTCTGCATCTCTGCCAATACAAGATACGTCTTTTGATGGATGACATGAATTACCTTTTATACACCTCATTAACTTTGGCAAAAATTATTCATAAATTATTCAAAAATCATTAAAAAATCGCGAAAAAAGTTATTAAACAAACTTAAAATGCAGCTGTTAACATTTATAATCCTGCTGATTTAATCCAAAGGAGTTTTAAATATGTGGTGTGGTTTTGGAAAATCAAGCGCGACTTTTGCTGTTACTTGCCTGATAAGCGCTAGTGTGGTAATTGCAGACACAGGTTTCGCAGCACCTCAACGTAGCTATACGCCCCAGCAATTCCGTTCTGTGTTGCGAGGTCTAGGCTATAACGTCAAGGTAACAAATGGTCCTTTGACAGATGAGGAAACCAAAAAGGCAATTCGTGAATTTCAGACAGGTTATAAGCTCAAACCAGTTGATGGGATAGCAGGGCCAAAAACCCAAGATTTTGCTGCTAACATTGTTCAAATTCTGCACACAAATTTGAATGCAGTAGTCAAGCCTAATCCTCCCCTACCGCGCGATCATTTTTACGGTTCCCGCACGGAAGAAGTGGTGAAGGAGTATCAAAAGAAATATCAGTTGCAAGAAACTGGAATTGCTAATTTAGCACTCCGCCAAAAGCTGAATGAAGAAGCAAAGACAGTCTTGAGTCAGCCAACAGCTAAACCAACAACGAAACCAACGGCTAAACCAACAACGAAACCAACGGCTAAACCAACGGCTAAACCAACAGCTACGCCAACGGCTAAACCAACAGCTACGCCAACGGCTACACCCACAGCTACGCCAACAGCTACACCAACAGCTACGCCAACGGCTACACCAACAGCTACACCAACAGCTACGCCAACATCTACACCCTAGTCTCCACAAAAACCCCTACCCAAAGACCCTCAAGTCATCTGATTTGGTTCTTCTAAGGGTCTACCCTTGGGTATAGGTAGAATTGGACGGCCGTCATTGTAAGGCATAGGAATGTACTGCACGCTGGGTCGCCCTCCTTGCGCCTGTGGGTACAAGTCCATAAGATCATAAATAGAATGGGGCAGTCCGACAGTTACGGGCAGCCCCATTTCTGTTGCTTCTTCAATAGTTATGGGATAATCGTGGGTGACGCGCCCGGTTGTCAAGGCTTCGATAATCGATTCGATATTTTCTGGTAGAACTTTTTGTTTGGGTATACTGTCTTTAAGCAAAGTTCTTACAAACCTCTGTACCTGCCCAATTGCTTTGCGTGAGAGGTCGGCCATAATTAAAGTTTGATCGTCAATCTCACTGATGGGTTTATCTTCAATTACTTTTAGGATACTTGCTGCGGGGTAATTACCCAATTGGGGATCAACTGGTCCCAAGACAGCGTTAGCATCCATAATAATTTCATCAGAGGCCAGGGCAAGCATTGTACCGCCACTCATCGCGTAGTGCGGGACAAAGACTGTGACTTTTGCCTGGTGGCGAATTAATGCTCTGGCGATTTGTTCTGTTGCCAAAACCAAACCGCCAGGAGTGTGCAAAATTAAGTCAATTGGCACATCTGGGGGTGTGAGGCGAATAGCTCGTAAGATTTGTTCTGAGTCTTCGATAGTAATGTAGCGAGATATAGGAATTCCCAGAAAGCTAATAGACTCTTGGCGGTGAATCAACAAAATCACCCGACTTTTGCGTTCTTGTTGAAATTCTTGTAAAGCACGCAAGCGGCGATATTCTATTTGACGTTTTTGCCAAAGGGGTTGTAAGGAAGTTAGAAGCAGGAAAATCCAAAATAAATCACCAATACCAAAGCCCATAAATATTAATTCTTGTTCAAAAATAACGGTTGTCGTCATTATTGTGACAATTTTTGGGCGATCGCAGTTCTATCGTAAGACTAGAAGATGTAGAGGGAAATAAGGTAGATTTTGCTCTCCGTTCCCTACTTCTTCATCTCCCCCGTCGCCAAATCTTGATAGTATCGTCATCACTACCGCTCACTAGGGTTTGTCCATCAGGACTGAAAGCGACACATCGAACATAGCTGGAATGTCCTGTAAGTGTGCTAATTTCTCTACCACTGTGTAAATGCCACAGTTTGATAGTGTTGTCCCAACTGCCACTAGCGAGAAATTGCCTATCCTGGCTAAAGGCAACTGACCAAACTGAATCAGAATGACCACTGAGAGTGCGAATTTCTCTGCCTGTGTTTACCTGCCACAATTTAATTGTGTTGTCACCACTGCCACTAGCAATCATTTCTGCATCGTGGCTGAAGGCGATACAGTTGATGAAGAAGGAATGACCTGTAAGTGTGTAGATGTTTCTGCCTGTGTATAGTTGCCACAGTTTGACCGTGTAGTCATTGCTGCCACTAGCCACAAGCTGTCTATCCTGGCTGTTCGTCGTTGTCGCCGTTCTCGGAGAATAAGCAATTGATGAAACTGAGTCGGAATGACCTGTGAGAGTTTGAATTTCTATACCAGTGTTTACTTGCCATAGTTTAATTGTGCAGTCAGCACTGCCACTAACAAGAAACTTGCCATCTGGACTAAAGGCAACAGAATTCACCCAGTTAGTATGACCAGTGAGAGTGCGAATTTCTTTTCCGGTGTTTATATCCCACAATTTGATTGTGTTATCCCAACTACCGCTAGCTAAGATTCCCCGGTTCAGGTCTGTAACTCCCCCAGATTTGCCAGAATCTCCTTGATAAGAAAAGTTTGAAGAGATTGGGCTAAAGGCGACGGAATTAACCATACTAGAATGACCAGAAGACCAACGACCCATTTGACGCACTAGCTTGCCAGTACCCAGTTGCCAAAGTTTAATAGTATGGTCATTACTGCCACTAGCAATCAATTGCCCATCTGGACTAATAGCGATCGCATGAACCATACTAGAATGACCTCTGAGGGTCTGTACGCATTGCCAGTTTTGCTGGTCTAATACAACAGGTGGAGGTAATTTTACTCTGGGCGTTATCACTAAGGTGGATGTTTCTGGTGTTATCTTTTTCTCGTTTTCAGGGCCCAATAAATCCAACCACTCCTGCACAGATTGGGGACGATAGGTTGACTCCAAATCCATGCCGCACATAATAGCTTGATTTACCCTATCGCTGATGTTGGGATTAAAATATTGTGGTGGTTCTAAATTAATATTGTGCCGTCTATCATCTGCACTTGTCGGTATCACTCCGGTAAGCAAATTATACAGAGTAGCAGCTAAAGCATAGATATCAATGTATTCTCCTCGTGGCGCTTCTGATTCATACTGCTCAGGTGGGGCAAAACCAGGAGTGCGATACACTGTATGTCTTTGAATTACATTAGGAATAAATTCTCTAGCGATGCCAAAGTCTATCAGCACTGCTTCAGATTTATCAATGCGGATCATAATGTTGCGTGGTTTGAGATCCCGATGCAGCAAACCTTTAGAATGGATTAGTGTCAAAGCGTCGCCAATTTGTCTGATGTAGAGCAGCGCTTCTGCTTCTGATAGCACTCCAACCCGTCTTAAGTACTGTCCTAAGTCTTCGCCTTCGATGTATTCCATCACCATGCAGGGCAAATTCCCATCATCGAAGATGGTTTCTATTTCTACTATATGGGGATGGTGACACACAGCCAGCCTAACTGCTTCATCACGGAAGTCTTGCCGTAACTTGTTCCGGTGGAGTATCCAGGCGGGGTGGTTCAGGATTTCTTCTTTAAGGGTTTTAATCACTCGCAGTTGATTCCGTTGATTTCTGGCAAGATAAGTAATGCCAATTCCGCCTTCACCTAGTTGGCTTTCGATAATGTAGCGTCCCCCGAATAAAGACTTTCCTGCATTCCACACCATTAGTAATATTTGACAATTGCTGGTATTTATTTTGGCACGGTATTAAAACAGCCAACCCGAATTTTTGGGAATTCCATTTGAATCGCTGTTGTAGATTTTTGGAAGTTAGTTACTTAGAGAACATTTTCATTAACCTCGATAATTACTAATAGTATAAAGTTGTGTATACCCTAATAGCTTTAGCGAAACTTTGCCTTTAGATCAAAGTATGAGAGTTGATTGCTCATGTTAGAGTAAACGATGACTTTCGCTATATTTGTTCATAATAATTTGACTTGTAGGTAATCTGTAATTATGCTAAAGAATCTGAATCTGAAACAAAAATTTACAATTCTGCTACTGGTAATTCTGACATTTGGTTTGAGCTTGAGTGGATTTGCTCTTTCTTCTTTGCTTAGGGAGAATGCTAAACAAGATATTAGCTCTACTGGTCTCATCCTCATTCAAACAATGAGTTCTGTTCGTAAATACACCAGTACTCAAGTGAATCCAGAGCTAGTTGATAAATTGGCTACTGAGTTTTTGCCGCAAACCGTACCTGGATACTCAGCACGGGAGGTATTTGAGATTTTACGGAAAACAACAGAATATCGTGATTTCTTTTATAAAGAAGCAACTCTCAATCCCACAAATCTGCGGGATAAGGCTGACGGTTTTGAGACGGAAATTGTAGAAAGGTTCAGAAATAAATCAGACCTTAAAGAAGTGAGTGGATTTCGCTCAATTCCTAGTGGGGATATCTTTTATATTGCTCGTCCCTTAAAAGTTTCTGAAGAAAGTTGTCTGAAGTGTCATAGCGTACCAGAGGCTGCCCCTCAAAGTATGATTACTCTTTATGGCACAGCTAATGGATTTGGGTGGAAGCTGAATGAGATTGTCGGCGCTCAAATTATATCAGTACCGGCAAAGAATGTAATCAGCAAAGCAAATCAGTCTTCTTTACTAATTATCTTAATTGTATCAACTATATTTATAGCGACTATCCTGTTAGTTAACTTGTTCTTGAATCGACAGGTTGTTGTTCCTCTCAAACGCATGACTCGCATAGCGGAAGAAGTTAGTACAGGACACATGGAAGTTGAATTTGAGCAGATGTCTAATGATGAAATCGGTAATTTAGCTAGAGCCTTTAAACGGATGCAGTTAAGTTTAGAAATGGCAATGAAAAGAATCAAACGCACTCAGGGGGGAACAGGGGATTAAAATAATTAGTAATGAAATGGACGTTTTCTACAAGATGCTGCGCGTACCTTGCTTCTCTGTAAGAGTACGCGCTACGCTAATGCAATTAATTTTTATATAAATAATTGAACTATTTTAACTTATTTCTAAAGTGATATAGGACTCTTATTTGATTTTTTAAAAAATCTAGTATAGCTCAGAGAGGCTTTTTGACTATTGCCTTGCTACCCAAATAATTATGGCTATGCCATGCTGCACGAACAGAAATCAAATTGGATTGCCAGATTAGTCTAAAATATCTATGAAAATAAGCTTTTTTTGAATTCAAAAGCTGCTTGAAAGTTAGGAATTTGGTTGGCTATAAGTTCAACAAATTGATCAGGTGAAATGTAAGGATTCTCATCTAATATTTCTTCTATAATCAGATTTGCCATTGGCCCGATGTGGTAGGCTAATTCTTGTTGACAATGTTTAATAAATCCTGGTTGGAGTGAAGGTTGTTGTTGTTCAATTTGCCCACTTTGTACATTAGCAGGTAAACTAGGTGGACTAAAAATTGTTTCTCCAGGTGGGTTGTATGACTGCGATATTGCCGACATAGCCTGAAATTCAGGATTAAATACCGTAGCAGGCAAATCATCAAGCATGACTGGAGGAGACATTGCTAGTTCTCGTTCTCCAATCCGCTCTAAATCTTTGATAACTTCCCTGGCTGTTTGGTATCGCTTGTTGGGTCTATCTGCCAACATACAATCAAGTACTTGAGCGAACTCATCACTAACGTAAGTATAATAACGCCAGTTCCATTCAAGTGAATACTGATCCATTAGTAAAGATGGATCTCTACCTGTGAGTAGTACAATAGCTGTTACACCCAAGGCATATAGATCACTAGAAGCCGAGCATAAACCTAAACTAATCTGTTCGCGGGGTGCATACCCCACTTTGCCTACAAGGGACATTTTGCCAACAAATGTTACTTGGTGGTTAGAACTTCTCCCCTCGTTCACGTCAGCAATTTGCTTCCCAACACCGAAATCAATCAGCACTGGCAGATCCTTGCCATCAGGTAACATGATGTTATCAGGAGAAATATCTCGATGGATGATATTGTGCTGATGGACATATTCCAAAACAGGCAATAGATTTTTTAGCCACTGGATAACTTCATCTTCAGAAAAATTTCTTCCTTGACGTTGAAGTTCTCCCAACAGCCTAGAATATGTTTTGCCGTCAACATATTCTTGTACTAGGAATAACCGACCATCTCCTTCAAAACAAGCTAAAAACTTGGGGATTTGAGGATGTTGCAATTGATGAAGGATTTTTGCTTCTCTTTTAAATAGGTTGCGATATTGTTCCAGCCCACTTTCCCCTGTGCCAATGGGTGCAAACTCCTTGAGGACACAAGCTTCATTAAACCGCCGAGTGTCAAATGCCAAGTAAGTTCGCCCCAATCCTCCCTGTCCCAGAAGTTTTTGGATAATATAGCGGTTATCAATTAGAGTTCCAGCAGCTATTTCTGGTCTTGTCATAGGCGACTGTGACATCTCATCGCACTCCTCGCGATTTTATTGTTGATAAATTATCTAGTTTGCTGAAAGTCAGAAACTCTAGCAGATAAGGGCTGATAACATCCTTAAAATTGAGGTTAGCACCACTATCAACACAAGGAAATACACTTTTCTACAATCTTTGAACGGTCTTGTGTAACCAAATAGACAATTTTTACAGGGGTAGCTAGATGATACTACTTGTACTTACGTATTTTAGCAGATGGGATATAACCAGTGTCTGCGGTAATATCTGCGAATATTCAGGTTATCATCTTTTGGAGTTGTAGCTGAACCACATCTCATTCCTAGCAACTCAATTAGGATTGAGTTTTGGAACAGTAAGGATATAGCGTGACATCATGGTTTTTGAGAAAAAACTAAAGTTGCTATAGACTTCTCCAAATAAAATATTATATGTATTTCAAGTGCTGAATATGCGATCGCTCTCAAAAATTAATCTTTATGGGAGCCAGTATTGTTATTTGATAGCTACTTCGGCATCGACTATCAAAGTTTCCAGTATAGGTGATTCCTCAAAAGCAGAAAATTATCCTCCGTATCAAAAAAGACTCTTGAAGCTACAATAATTCATCTAGTTCATCAGCATTCAGGCCTAGTCGACGCAAACGTTCTGCTAATTGTTCCACTTTTCGTTTACTTTGAGCAGCTTCTTGTTTAACTTCTATAGCTTGTGTTCTGCAATGATAGCTCGTTGAGTTGCAGCAGCTTCCTCTGCGGGCAGGAGAATTAAGTCTCCTGCCAAGGTGAACCACCTTAACCACAACCTTTCAATATCTCGAAATGAACCGAACCTTGCCATAAGCCTAAGCTTAAATTTATCTCTGGCATTAGTAAGCGCCATTTGGTCAAATTCATCGGTTCATAATGACCGCCTACTAACTGAAATGTCTGAAGTTGATTTGTGTAGCGACTAAAAACAATATAGTAGGGAATTTCTGGAAATTCGTATGCTTTCATGTTTTTAATATTTGTCAGTCTTATTTACTATTTTGACGCTGTGATTGCCAAACTAGATGCGTCGCCAAATTTTGATATTTCCGCTAAAGTCTCCCGCAGTTAGCCAATTTCCATCGGGGGTAAAGGCGACGGATTTAACTCCGTCAAAATGAGTCAGGCTGTCAATTTCTTTACCTGTTGCGACTTCCCATAGTTTGATAGTCTTGTCATAACTACCACTAGCTAACATTTGCCCATCACTACTGATGGCGATGGAATCAACCAATTGGGAATGACCAGTTAGGGTGCGAATTTCTCTGCCTGTTGCGACCTTAGTGGTGCAGAAAACTTTCCGAAGTCTCAAGTTGAGAACACAGTGACACGGGAGAACTCAATTTGTTGCTCTATCTGCGTTCGTTTTTTAAGTGAAGCAGTGGCAGATGGGGGACTCTTCCGAGGTAAGGTAGCTAATAGAGGAATTGGGAGGCGTTGATAACACAACCGTTCAATTTCGCGTAATCCTAATTGTAAGAAACTCAATCCCCTCTGGCTGTGCCAATCCAGCATTTTGCGCCGACCTTCACCGACCACCACCACCGCAACAGCAATAGCAATTAAGGTGGCAGGCGCTAGCAACATCAACAAACAATTCAGCGCTTGAGGGTCGTGCAAGTGGGAGCGGATGAGTTCAAAAGCGGCGGACTTATAATCCTTAATGACCAGTTAGGGTGCGAATTTCTCTGCCTGTTGCCAGATTCCATAGTTTGATAGTGTTGTCCCAACTACCACTAGCCAACATTTGCCCATCACTACTGATGGCGACGGAATTAACAAAGTAGGAATGACCTCTGAGGGTGCGAATTTCTCTGCCTGTTGCGACTTCCCACATTTTGATAGTGTTGTCCCAACTACCACTAGCCATCATTTGCCCATCACTACTGATGGCGACGGAGTTAACCCAACTGGAATGACCTCTGAGGGTGCGAATTTCTCTGCCTGTTGCGACTTCCCACAGTTTGATAGTGTTGTCATAACTACTACTAGCCATCATTTGCCCATCACTACTGATGGCGACGGAATTAACAAAGTAGGAATGACCTCTGAGGGTGCGAATTTCTCTGCCTGTTGCGACTTCCCACAGTTTGATAGTGTTGTCCCAACTACCACTAGCCAACATTTGCCCATCACTACTGATGGCGACGGAATTAACCGATTGGGAATGACCACTTAGGGTGCGGAGAAGTTGACCTGTAGTTGATGAAAATAAGTGAATAACTTTAACAGCTACACTTGCTAAGAT
The DNA here is from genome assembly GCF_014698035.1 of Desmonostoc muscorum FACHB-395. GTDB lineage: Bacteria > Cyanobacteriota > Cyanobacteriia > Cyanobacteriales > Nostocaceae > Nostoc > Nostoc muscorum_A. Next base: position 101,027 of record NZ_JACJSF010000006.1, on the reverse strand, counting down.
ATCTCCCTTGAGGCTAAGAGCTATGTATGGAGAAATACCGGGGATGATGTGGACGCATTCCCAAGATGGGGGCGTGTAGGGAGGAGATGTTACAGGTTGTGTTGGTGCTACTATCCCCGCACCCAACAAATCCAACCAATCCTGCACTGACTGGGGGCGAAATTTGTGATTTAGCGCCATCCCCTTCATAATTGCCTCATTCACCTGATCGCTAACACTAGAATTCAAATCTTTTGGCGATCGCATGGTAAAATTTTGCAGTCTCACGGTTACTGGCATTGGCAACTGTCCAGTCAGCAAAGAATACAGCGTGGCGGCTAAGGCGTAAACATCAATATATTCCCCTCGTTCAGCATCGGGGACATACTGCTCTGGTGGCGCATAACCGGGAGTAAGATTCTCTGTATGCTGTTGAACTGCACCGGGGATAAATTGTCTGGCAATACCAAAGTCAATTAGCACTGCTTCTTGTTTACCTGCACGCATCATAATATTACTCGGCTTTAAATCCCGATGCAGTAAGCCGCGTTCATGAACTACAGTTAATGCGTCACCAATTTGTCTAATGTATAGCAGTGCTTCGGCTTCTAGCAAAACTCCTTTTTCGGTGATTTGCTTACCCAAATCTTCACCTTCAATGTACTCCATCGCCATGCATGGCAAGTTATCTTCATCAAAGACATTTTCTACCTGCACAATATGAGAATGGCGACACAAAGCCAGTCGCAAAGCTTCATCCCGGAAGTCTTGGCGTAATTTATCTTGCTTGCTTATCCAGGCGGGGTGATTCAGGATTTGTTCTCTGAGGGTTTTGATGACTCGCAACTCGCTGCGTCGATTTTTAGCGAGATAGGTAATACCAACTCCACCTTCGCCTAATTTTCTCTCGATGATGTAGCGATCGCCAAATAACTCCTGCCCTGGATTCCACGCCATTGGTCAAAACCGTAGTTTTACTGATATTTTATTTTTGCACATCATAAATCTCAGTTTTTGGCAAAGGATATTTGAGGCAATTTTGATACAGCCTACAATAAGCAGGGTATTCAATCGTAATCAACCTATGGCGATCGCAGTTATTAAACCCTCATCTTTTCTAACAACTGATATTCAGCCTTACTTAATGAGTTGTGAGAAATAAGATCCCCGACTTGTTTGACAAGCCGGGGATCAGTGGCTTTCAATTTTTCCTAAAACTTTTCATCACACTTCTGGCTCAATGCCCGCCGCTCGCAATTGTGCTGCTAGTCGTTCAGCGCGTTGCCGTTCCTGTTCGGCGCGTTGGCGTTCTTGTTCAGCACGTTGGCGTTCCTGTTGGGCTAATTCGGAACCCCAAGGTAAAAGGTTTCCTTGTTCATCCCACCAGCGTAACCACTTTCCTGTGCGGTTTTCACGAGTACCTTGCCATACCCCAAGGAAAAGATTCATTTCTGCTATCCAGTAGCGTTGATTTCCATCAGGCTCTTGCAAAATGTACTGTTCTGTGTTTTGTAAGCGATACATTTCGATACTGCCGCTATCTGGCTCAAAGATGATGTAGTTTGGCACTTTTAAGATGCGCTCGTAGAAAAACCATTTTCCTGGGGGATATGTCGCTTTGATAGAATATTCTGTTTCCTGTGTATCGGAAATAAATTCCATCACAATTACGGGAATGTCACCCTGTAATTCAGGTGTGTAACTGCGTGTTACTTCTTCTCTACTAACATTAATTTTGGCAATGAAAGCCCAATCAGGCGCTTTAATGACTATTTTGTTGTTTAGAGTGGCACAAATGCCGTAATTAGTTGTTGTTAGGGTGTTAGCTGAAATTTTTCCGTCTAATTGTAGGCTTTCCGTGAGTGCAGCAGCTAATGCTGGTTGATTGATGTTGTCCACTGGATCATCCGGGAGTTTGTAATCATCGGGTAGTTTTTCCCAAGTGATTTGGTAGTCTTGGGTGAGGGTTGTCATGATGGGTTTTCCTTTGCTGCGTAAAAGGGATTGGGTACTGGATTTTCACTTGTAAAAATATGGAATTTACTTTGACCCTTCCCAAATTTTGGAACAATTTCCCAGTACCCAGTAGTTACTCATCTTCATCGGGTTCTAAATCGTCGGCTGTCAATTCTTGATGCGGAATGGCGGCGATAATCGCATCTATGACTTTGGATACTGGTAATATCTCAATATTTAAATCGGGGAATTTTGTCCCTTTGGGCACGATCGCTCTTTTAAATCCCAACTTAGCAGCTTCTTTTAACCGCAGTTCCATTTGGGAAACCGATCGCACTTGTCCACCTAGGCCAACTTCACCGATTAATACTGTACCGGGATCGACGATGCGATCGCGGAAACTAGCTACAATTGCGATCGCTATTCCTAAATCTACTGCCGGTTCTTCCACATTCAACCCACCCGCAGAAGCAACGTAGGAATCTAACTTGGACATGGGAATTCCCACCCGTTTTTCTAAGACGGCGAGAATTTGCACTAGGCGGTTGTAGTCTACCCCTGTTCCAGCACGTCGAGGAGAAGGGTAGCTGGTGGGACTCACCAAAGCTTGCAATTCTACAACTATCGGGCGAGTACCTTCGCAAGCCACGACAATTGCCGTACCTGGCGCTGGATCGTCACGGTTGCCTAAAAATAGCTCTGAGGGATTGGAGACTTCCCGTAGTCCCTCCGCCACCATTTCAAATATGCCGATTTCGTGAGTTGCACCAAAGCGGTTTTTCACCGTGCGTAATAACCGATGGGAAGCAAAGCGATCGCCTTCAAAATACAACACTGTATCAACTAAATGTTCTAAAACTTTTGGCCCTGCGATCGCTCCTTCTTTGGTAACGTGTCCCACAATCAGCATGGTGACATCTTCGTGCTTCGCTACCTTCATCAGTGCGGCTGTACATTCCCGTACCTGAGCCACCGAACCTGGTGCAGAAGTCAACGCTGGAAAAAACACAGTTTGGATACTATCAATCACCGCCACATTTGGCTTGAGAGAATCTATTTCCCGTAAAATTTCTTCTAAATCTGTTTCTGGCAGTACATATAAATCTGCACCTATACTGTCAGGGTCTATAGGAAGTGCCGGATCTACTACTACCTTAACATTCTCCTCATTAACCACACTTAGAGATTTTGATACTCCCAAACGAGAAGCTCGTAATTTTACCTGCTGTCCCGATTCTTCACCAGTTACGTAAAGGATGCGGTATTTCTGTGCTAATTGATTTGATACTTGCAACAATAAAGTCGATTTACCAATACCTGGATCGCCACCAATCAGCACCATAGAGCCAGGGACAACCCCACCTCCAAGTACCCGATCTAATTCTCCATAACCAGACTCCCAGCGAGCGATTTGGCGATCGGTAATTTGATCGAATGTTAAAGAGGCTCGTGCTTTAGCTGGTTTATTGTGAGATTTGCCATTGCCTTGAGCGGATTGCCAACTACTTACGCCCCCTCGACTGGGTACATCTACTGAGGATTGAATAGAAATTTGTTCTTCTAGAGAGTTGTAAGTACCGCAAGCTGGACACTTACCAAACCACTGGGGCGATTCTGCTCCACATTCATTACAAGTAAAAAAGGTTTTTGGCTTTGCCATTCTTAAATCTTATTAAATAATCTTAATATTTACTTAATTCTTGAAAAAAACTAAAAACCAATAATAGTAGTATTTAGAGCTTTTTCCAAATCAATTGATGGAATGATATCTTAATATTATGGTATTAAAAATTAATCATGTAAATTTTTAGTCAAGGAGCCTAGAGAAACTTGGAAAGCCATAAAGAAAAAATCTTGGTGGTAGACGACGAAGCCAGCATTCGCCGGATTTTGGAAACACGCCTTTCCATGATTGGCTACGATGTAGTGACAGCTGGCGACGGGGAAGAAGCTTTAGAAACTTTTCGCAAAACTGAGCCTGACTTGGTAGTTTTAGATGTAATGATGCCAAAGCTAGACGGCTATGGTGTATGTCAAGAATTACGAAAAGAATCAGATGTCCCCATTATTATGCTAACAGCCTTGGGTGATGTAGCCGATCGCATCACTGGGTTAGAATTGGGTGCTGATGACTATGTAGTTAAACCATTTTCCCCCAAAGAGCTAGAAGCCCGGATTCGCTCAGTGCTGCGACGGGTAGATAAAAACGGTGCTTCTGGCATTCCCAGTTCTGGGGTAATCCATGTCGCTAATATTAAAATCGATACGAATAAGCGACAAGTCTACAAAGGCGATGAGCGAATTCGATTGACGGGTATGGAGTTCAGCTTGTTAGAGTTGTTAGTCAGTCGCTCTGGAGAAGCTTTTTCTCGTTCGGAAATTTTGCAGGAAGTTTGGGGTTATACACCAGAACGTCATGTAGATACCCGCGTAGTAGATGTGCATATATCACGTTTGCGGGCAAAGTTAGAAGATGATCCTAGTAACCCAGAATTGATACTCACAGCCAGAGGTACTGGTTATCTTTTCCAGCGAATTATTGAACCAGGGGAGGAGTGAGGAGATGAGGCAGGGGGCAGGGGAGGCTGGGGGACAAGGGGACAAGGGGACAAGGGGACAAGGGGACAAGAGGTGAGAACTTGAAACAAGTCTTTCCCCTTGTCCCCAATTATCCTTGTCCCCAAGTCCTCTTGCCCATGCCCAATGACTAATGACTAATGACTAATGACTAACGACTAATGACTAATGACTGACCAAAATCGAGTTTTGCGGCGTTTACCTATTGTTGTGGGTGGGCTAGGCGCTGTACTTTTATTGATTAACCGTTTGTTGACACCGGAATTAACCCAGTCTCAATCGCGTGGTGATGTGGTGGGCGTGATTTTGAGTGCGGTGTTAATTTTAACTGGTTTAATTTGGCAGCAAGTTCAGCCGCGATCGCCTGATGTTGTAGAACTAATTGGAGAAGAAGGTTTTGTACTGGCAGCAGATTTACCCGAAGCCGTGAAAACAGAGCTAGCCTGGGCATCTCATTTATTGTTGACTAATACAGTAACGCGATCGCTTGTGGTTTATTACCAAGGTAAGGTTTTGTTGCGTCGTGGTATTTTGGGTACTAAATCTGAAGTTGTACCAGGAGTAATCTTAAAACAGGTACTCGAAAAACAAAAGCCGATTTATCTAGTTGCTCTCAAAATATATCCAGGTAGGCTTGAATTTGATTATTTACCAGATAATACTCAAGGTGTAATTTGTCAACCTATTGGCAACCAAGGTGCGTTAATTTTGGGAGCGAATGCTCCTCGCAGTTATACCAAACAAGATGAAAATTGGATTGCCGGAATTGCTGATAAATTAGCCGTTACTCTTACTACTTAGATTATTCCCTAGTTTAAAAATCTAAAATTAGTTCACCAAGAAGTCAAAAAATTCCATCCTTCCTTTTCTTCTGGTGTCTTTTCTTCTTTTGCTTCTGATTCTTCCGGTGTATCTAAATTTGTCTGTTGAATTAAATTATCATAAGCTCCAGAATCAACCCATCTTAATAATTCGCCAGCCCGCATAACTACCCAAGAAAGCCCAGACTCTGTATAGCTTAATATTTTAGTGACTTTATCCACACTCTCAAAGTTATTAGATGCAAACTCACGGGCTTGGGCAAGGAAATCTTCCATTACAGCAGTAGTCAAGTACTCATCTGGCAAACCTGCGAGTTTCATCAGTGTAGTAGTTGCTACATCAATATCCTGGCAAGCGAGCAAAGCTGCCCGATCAGCAGTGAACCTAGCCATCATCCGCCAATTATACAAACCCAATTCCATACCACCAGCTATCAAACCACCCACACCCAGCGTTGTACTGCTTAACAAATTTTTCAAAGTTGGCATCACAATTGCCATTTGGTGATATACCATGTGCTGACTCTTGATGCGAGCAATTTCGTGTCCGAAAACGTAAAGTAACTCATCGGGGCCAAGCCACTCCATTGCATCTAAATTGATACCAACAAGGGGTTTTTCCACGCCAACAATATAGGTTTCAATGTGTCCTGTGCCTTGAAACAGATACAGTTCAGGAAGGGGAGCAACATCAAGAATTTCACAGGTTTCTACAAATGCTTGATGTAATTGGGGAAAATTACGGGGCGAAATTCTGATTTCACTACCAAGGCTTTGCAGTCTGAGTAAGCGATCGATGCCGTATTCGTTAACTTTCTTGAGTAGTAAAGAAACACCAGGCATATTTTGCAAAGAAGCCAAGGCTTTGCGATCAAAAGGATGTTCGTAGGCTTCTGAACTCAGTCCAGTTAATATTTTTCTCGTCATAAGTTTTGAGCTTTATTTTGGAGTGTTTGGGAAGTTCAGTTAGTCAGTACGAATGGCTTGTGCTTTCAGTGCGCCTGTAGCTAGGGGTATATTCCTACAACCCACAATTATTAAGACGACCCAAGAGCGATCGCAGAGAGATTTTAGCAGATTGAACTAGAAAATCATATTTGCTGTCGGTGAAATCTCAGCATTTATGAGCATTTTGCCCAGATACAATATAAAGTAGGGGCGCTCGGAAATTTAGAAATTTATCTATGCAAATTATTTATTGGCTATTAATTGCCGTAATGGTTGTGGGTATCATCGGTGCTGTAGTTCCAGCCATACCCGGTAGCAGCTTAATTTTAATTGCAATTATCGTTTGGGGAATCGTTAGTAGTTCCTTCGCGGCTATCAAGATTCCTCTAATTGTGACAATTATAGTTTTACTGCTCAGTGTCGGAGTAGATTTTTTAGCTAGCTATGTGGGAGCAAGACAAGCTGGAGCTAGCAAATGGGGGCAAATTGGTGCAATTGTCGGTTTGGTGGTGGGATTTTTGGGATTATTGCCAACATTACCTTTTGGGGGGCCACTGTTAGGAATTTTACTAGGCCCGCTTTTGGGAGCAATTATTGGTGAGTACATTTACCGACGTGAATTTGGGTTGGCGGTTAAAGCAGGTATAGGAATTGTAGTCGGCTCTTTGGTGGGAAATTTGATTCAAGGGTTGTTAGCGATCGCAGCAGTTGTAGTTTTTGTTGTGACAACTTGGCCACAGGTATTTAGTTCTTAGCATTTCAACATTTGAGAATAGTAGTAATAGCTAGTAATCAGGCTATTTATTACAGGCATTCAATTAGCTGACTAAAATTTTCTACATTACACCAACAGAGCGGTTTCTCCCATTTCATCTATGGACGGGAGGAACCGCTACTTTGTGTATTGCGCGTTGGATAAATCTCCTTTGTTTCAACACTTCTCGGATAAACATTCTCAATCCCTCTTGTAGTCTGGGTAAAAGGTAAATTGAGACCCTTAAAAAAATTTGGGAAATCTCCAACGGCTGAATATAAATATATTGCTTACTCTATTTATCTAAAAAATAGTTGAGTAATTTGCAATAACAAAAAGCACTAATTTCATTCAGTATACGTAAGTTAAATAGATCGGCTTCAACCCTATTAAATGACAAATATACGAAGGATAGATATACCGGAAATAAAAAATTTATGAAGACTACTCAACAATTGAAGATGTAATGAAGACCACTAAGTAAATCTTGCGTACTCAGAATCTATGTGATTTTATGGAAATAAGAAATACGTCACACAGGTGCCGCTTTCACTGACAGTATTTTAAATAAATTACTGATAGTACAAGTAAAACAATCAATTTTTCCGTCAAAGTTATTATTAGGATTCTCAAACGATCATGATTAGTTTAAAATCTAAATTACTAAACGCTACTCTGGCCGCTACTGCTGCACTTCCTTTAGCTGTTGCTGGGTTATTTACATCTGTCGGTTCTGCTCAAGCTGCTGCACTGAAAGGTGAGTTCAGTTTTAACGGTGGTGTAACTGCGAATCCATTTGCTAGCAGTTTAGTAACATTGAAAAAAGATTCACTAACCTTCACTCCAGATAGCATTATCGCAGATTCCAATGGAGTAAAGAGTACCCCAGTTGCTATTGCCGCTCAGACAGGAAGTTTCTTAGGTTTCAATTCAGCAAGTATACGTGATATCATCTCATTCGCAAGCGATACTGTGCAAAACCCATTTCTAGACCTTGGTAATCTTACCCTTCCTGGTACCATTCTGCCTGGGGAAAGTACAGCTTCTCTAGCAGATGGCAGTAATATTTTTACCTTGACATCTTCTGATTACAAAATAACTCAGACCGGCGCAAACATTACTATAGCAGTTGATTTGTTTGGATACTTTACCAGCGCTACTGGTGAGATAACTAAAGGAGCAGGAAGCTTATCTTTCCAAAGAAATGATACTACTGTTGCTCAGGCAAATGCAATTCTCGATACTACTGGTGGTTCATTGGCTAATTTGACTTTTTCTGGTTCTACATTCACCACTTCTGTTCCCGAACCTGCTGCATTACTAGGCTTGGGTGCAGTAGGTACTGTAATGGTGATGTCTCGCCGCCGCAAAAGTGTTGTTTAGTATAAACAAGTGATTTTTAGGAACTGAAAGTCACTCTCATTTATTATCTATTCGATCTGGCTGGAATGAAAAATTTTACCAACCAGATCGAATTTTTTTCTGCTATCAGACTAATTGCAAAGAATTTTTGGCTTCAGTGGCGATCGCTTCGACTTCATCATTAGCCAGTGTTTCTAATATAGATTTGGCTTCTGCACCACCCAAAAGAGCCAGCGCTTGTACAACTCTGTAACGCATTTGCCAGTCTGGATTGGTAGCATAAGGAGCTAAGAGGGGAACTGCTTCTAAATTTCCCAATTCACCGAACGAACTAATAGCAGCAGTTTGCACTAATTCGGTTTCTGATGAGAGTGCCTCTTTGAGCAATTCAAAGGCTCGTGGATCGCCCAATGCTCCTAATGTAGCGATGATACTAAATTGTATTAGCCATTCATCAGTCTTGTAGTAAACCTCCTTTAAGTCTTCAAAAGCGTCATGTAGTTGGAGTGCGCCTATACAGTCTGCTGCTGCTGCTTGTACATCTACTTCAGAGTCATGAAGCAAGCGATCGCGCAAGATATCCAAAGATAATTGTAAATCTTGTGTTCCGAGTGTATCCATTTGACTCACGGCTGAGTAACGAACACGGGAATTGCGATCGCTAATGGCTGTTTGAATCAATTCAAAGCCAACCGTAGGTTCCAGTTGGCGGATTTGATTTACTGCACGTAAGCGATCGCCTAAATCCTCAGAACTTAGCAATTGCTTAACAGACTCCGAAGTAATACTCATTTAGTTATCCTTGATTTTCAAAAGTGTAAAAAATATTTAACAGTTATCAGTTATCAGGCTGTTAACTGTTAATTGATTATTCTTGACTTGCTGCCATTGCCCGAATAATATCACCACGAGTGAGGATACCAATTACTTGATCTGTACCATCAAGTACTGGCAAGCGGTGAACGCTGCGATCGTGCATGATTGTAGCGGCTTCTTTTAAAGTTTTATCAGGGGAAATTGTGATCGGGTTTTTACTCATCACCTCCCCAACGGTTTGCCCTAGTGCTTTATGTAAGTCACGTTCATACGTAGCAGGATTTTTTAAATAGATAACGCTATCAAGAAACATAATGTACGCAGGTGGAGTAACACCAGTTTCTTGCCACATCAAATCGGTTTCTGAGATAATGCCCACCAATTTCCCGACATCATCCACAACAGGTAGTCCGCTGATGTGGCGTTCTGCGAGAATTTGGATAGCTTCCTTCAGTGGAGTTTCCGCACGAACGACAATAGGATCGCGGCTCATCACATCGGCAACAGTTTTAGGCATTTATTTGTTGATACCTTTTATCAAAGTCTCTGCGCCTATTGTAGAAAATTGCGGGACTCAACCTGATGCAATTAATAGATTGTTACGGTATTGGGCATTGGGAAGAGGACTTGGGGACAAGGAGAATTGGGGACAAGGGGAAAGACCTGTTTCAAGTTCTCACCTCTTGTCCCCTTGTCCCCTTGTCCCCATTCCCCATTCTTAATTCTCAATTCCCTTTTAAAGCAGCAATGATTTGAGTATTTGCTTTCGGAAAAGTAAACTGATCCAGTTCTTCCAAAGTTACCCAGCGTATTTCATCTGATTCTAAAGGTTGGGGAACACCTGTAACATGGCAGCAGTGATGCACTGTGAGGCTAACGCGCAAATTTGTATAGGTGTGGTCAATAGTAATCAGATGCTCTCCCACTTCAATTACTATTCCTAGTTCTTCGGAAATTTCCCGTTGAATACACTCTTGAATAGTTTCACCAGGCTCGATTTTACCGCCAGGAAATTCCCATAAACCGCCCATTGCTCCTTCTGGACGACGGCGATCGATTAAAATTTGCTTTTGGTCATTCCAAATTACTGCAACACCAATGATTTTATGGGGCGGGAAAGAACTGGTTTCACTCATAATTGATGGACAAAAGGGGAGATGATTAACAACAAAACTCGGCAGACTAATTTTAACTCTGCCGAGTTTTGATTTTTTAAATTTCAACCTTAATGCGTCACTGTTTTGGATATTTTAAAAAAATCTAGCTGATAATTATTGGGAATTGGGACCAAAGATTTCGCAGAGCCTTATGTTTAATTCCTATAGCCATGACTGTGGCTAGCAATCAGCCCAACAACAATATAGAATTTGCTAACTTTTCTATTTCTATTCAACTTCGGTGTTGTTGGTTTCAGTCCCTTGTAGGGCGAGTTCAAAATTCATTCTCTGTTCAGCGTTACGCAAGAAATAACCACTAATCATAGCAGAAGCCAAAAGCCGACCTAGACTTTCCCGACTAGTGCTGACGGTGATGCCAAAATGTTCTGAAGGTAGATTACCCAATAATCCTGTAATATTCCGTTCCATCACTTGAAAAACTTCGGCAGATGTAGGTTTAGATAGCTGGGTAACTGTCTCTGGACTCAAGGATTTAACATACTGCCATAGTAAATCGTTGGTTTCTGATTCGCTATTGAAAAATTCTGAGACACGATTGGATGGGTTACTCATTTTTTAGCTCCTTAACTACCACTACTGGCTACGGTGCTTGTGATTTTAATACTAAATGCCTGTTTTGGATTTGACTTAGCTAGCTGTTTTGTCTTCCTGTCAACTAATGTAACAGCCTCGCTTTCTGATGGAAGTAGGTGTAACCGTACTAAAGTCAGCGTATTTTCGTCACCCTAACAAATAAAGTAAGGAGTGAGAAGCTCATTAAAAACTCCTCACTCCTAATTGTTGTACAGATGCGATTAATCGCGTCTCTGCTTTTAACTTGCCAAATATTCACCCATGTTGGCTTTAGACTTGCGAAGTTTGGTTAAAGCTTCCCGCTCAATTTGCCGGACTCGTTCGCGGCTAATATTAAGTATTTCACCAATTTTAGCCAGAGTTAACGCTTGCCCATCAGTTAAACCAAAGCGTAGCGTAATAACTTCCCTCTGTTGCGGCGTAAGATCGCCCATGAGACGATCTAAGTCATAAGATAGGGAAGATTGCATAACAAACTCTTCGGGGGATGCTCCTGGATCTTCCAGCATTTCTCCCAGTTCGGTGTCGTAATTATCACCAAGCCGCAAATCTAAGGAAAGGGGCAAACGCGCCTTTTCCAAATACTCTCGTACTTGTTTGGGGGTTAATTCTAATTCTTGAGCTAGCTCACCAGCTGTAGGAGCGCGTCCCAACTTTTGAGATAATTGGCGCTGTGCCTTTTTAATCTTATTTAATTTTTCAGTAATATGGATAGGCAGCCGAATGGTACGAGCTTTTTCGGCTATAGCACGAGTGATAGCTTGCCGAATCCACCAATAGGCATAAGTAGAAAATCTATACCCTTTGGTAGGGTCAAATTTTTCTACACCGCGTTGCATACCAATACTACCTTCTTGGATCAAGTCCAGTAAATCGACGTTGCGCTTGATGTACTTTTTAGCAACGGAGACTACCAGCCGCAAATTGGCTTCTACCATTTTACGCTTGGCAATTTCACCATCAGCGATCGCTTCGTTCAATTCTGCTGGTTCTAACTTTGTCGCTTTGGCCCACTCTTCTAAGGTCGGTTGACGACCTAACTGGGTGGCAAGAGATTCTCTTGATTCGTGCAATGTACAAGAACGTTGCACTTGTTTACCATAAAAAATCTCTTCCTCGTGTGTTAAGAGTGGCACACGGCCAATCTCACGCAGGTAAGTCCGCACGAGGTCTGTGGCTGTCTGAGCGGTCTTCATGGCGCTACTCTTTGGTAATGATGGGTTTGGCGGTAGGGTCATTAAGGGATAGATGCTTTGTTTAGGGTGCTACCCAGTCAGACTGGGAACCCATGTATGGTTTGCAACTTACGCGCCCGATAAATTCGGCTGCTCATAATAAACAAATTTAGGCTTCTTAACTGCTAAAAGTTACAGTTATTTCCTACTTTTCACAAGTATCTACAGTTAGATAAAAGCTAGCTTCTTAAACATTTTTTTATTGGAACCTTATTAATAATTGTAACATTTATGAGAAGTTTTGGCTATATAGCGACATTAAATTTCCTGGTTGTTCCAGTTCATGCAATATCGCCCTCTCTCTAAAGGCTGACTATAAGTCAATTTCAGAAATTATTTGGTGAATATAAGCTTCCTCATATTTGCTAAGATATCTCTAATGAGAACTATAGTCATTCTCTTATAACAATTACTTAATTTTCTTGGGAATTGGGCATTGGGCATTGGGCATTGGGTATTGGGCATTGGGCATTAGACACTAATTAATAGTTCTTCTTCCCCTGCTCCCCCTGCTTCCTCTGCCTCCTGCCCTCTTTCCCCCTGCCGCCTACTCCGTACTACTTCGCAATCGGGCAGTACTCTTGAATGGTTTTTACGTCCAGAGTTGTATTTTGTAAAGAACGGATGGCGGCGACGGTAGCTTTTGCGCCAGCGATGGTAGTAATGATGGGAATTTTGTAAGCTAAGGCTGTGCGACGGATTAACCTAGCATCAGTGTGGGCTTCTTCCCCGGAAGGTGTGTTGATAATAAGTTGGATTTTTTGATTTTTTATTGCATCCAAAACGTGGGGACGGCCTTCATGGAGTTTTAACACTAATTCAATATTTAACCCCTGTTCAAGAAGAACTCGCCGTGTACCAAGGGTAGCCATCACTGTAAAGCCCAAATCGATAAACTCCTTCACCACAGCACCAGCAGCAGCTTTATCGCGATCGCTCATTGATACAAATACAGTTCCAGTCAGTGGTAAACGCTCCCCAGCACCCAGTTCTGCTTTGGCAAAGGCCCGGCCAAAGTCGCTGTCAATCCCCATCACCTCACCAGTGGATCTCATTTCTGGGCCTAATATTGTATCAGTTCCTGGGAATTTATTAAAGGGTAATACAGCTTCTTTTACTGCAATATGTGTGGGAATGACTTCCTCGGTGAAACCTAGCTCCTCTAAGGTTTTACCCGACATGATTAATGATGCTAATTTCGCTAACTGTACGCCTGTTGCTTTAGATACAAATGGTACTGTACGCGAGGCGCGGGGGTTGGCTTCCAAAATGTAAACTTGGGGAGAATAGCTGCTTGCACCGACAACAGCAAATTGGATATTCATCAACCCCACGACTGACAGCGCTTGTGCTAGCTGCACCGTCCAAGTGCGAATTTGATTGAGAACTGCTGGTGATAGGGAAATGGAAGGTAAAGAACAAGCGGAATCTCCTGAGTGAATGCCCGCTTGCTCGATGTGTTCCATAATACCACCAATCACCACCCGTCCAGTGTGATCGGCGATCGCATCGACATCGACTTCAATTGCGTTTTCCAGAAATTTATCAATCAAAATTGGATGTTCTGGTTCTATGAGTACTGCAAAGCTCATGTAGCGTTCCAACTCAGCATCGGAATAAACGATTTCCATCGCTCGTCCGCCTAACACATAGCTAGGACGCACCACTACCGGATAGCCAATGCGTTTGGCAACAATCAGCGCATCTTCGTAACTCCGCGCAATCCCATTAGGCGGTTGGGCAATATTTAACTGTTGGAGAATCTTTTCAAACCGCTCCCGGTTTTCTGCCATGTCGATGGAATCTGGTGATGTACCCCAAATTTTAGTCAGCAGTCCTGATGTGTCATTGTTAAGAAACTCTTGTAAAGGAATAGCCAACTTTAGCGGAGTTTGTCCGCCAAACTGGATTATTACCCCAACTGGATTTTCAGTTTCGATGATGTTAAGAACATCTTCTTTTGTTAAAGGCTCAAAGTAAAGGCGATCGCTGGTATCGTAGTCTGTCGAAACTGTCTCTGGGTTGGAGTTGACCATAATCGTCTCATACCCCGCATCCTTCAAGGCATAAGCGGCGTGACAACAACAATAGTCAAACTCAATTCCTTGTCCAATGCGGTTGGGGCCACCACCCAAAATCAACACTTTTGGCTTGGTTGCGGGCATTACCTCTGTTTCTTCTTCGTAGGTAGAATAGTAGTAAGGGGTAAGGGCTTCAAACTCAGCCGCGCAGGTATCTACGGTTTTGTAAACTGGGATGATTCCTAGTGACTTGCGGTAAGCGCGAACTTCATCTTCGGTGGTTTTGGTGGCATAAGCAATCTGGCGATCGCTATATCCATCCCTCTTCACTTCATAAAGTTGCTCTTTTGTCAATTGCTGCAAAGGTGTCCGCTTCAGGAATTTTTCGACATCTAGGAGTTGCTGCAATTTATCTAAGAACCATCGGTCAATACCAGTCAGTTCATAGATTTCTTCAATAGTCATCCCTTGCTGCAAGGCATGACGCACAGCGAAAATGCGATCGGGGTTAGGTGTCCGCAGTTGGGCACGGATTTGTTCACCACTGGGTAATTTTTCGGCTTTGTCGCAACCCCAACCAGCGCGTCCGGTTTCGAGCGATCGCAGCGCTTTTTGGAAGGATTCGTTGAAAGTCCGTCCAATTGCCATTGCTTCCCCGACTGATTTCATTTGGGTTGTCAGCACTGGGTCAGAACCAGGGAATTTTTCAAAGGCGAAGCGGGGGATTTTTGTCACCACATAGTCAATTGTCGGCTCAAAGGATGCGGGAGTTTTCTTGGTGATGTCATTTTGAATTTCATCCAAGGTATAGCCAACAGCCAATTTTGCGGCAATTTTGGCGATGGGAAAACCCGTAGCTTTGGAAGACAAAGCCGAACTGCGGGAAACGCGGGGGTTCATCTCAATTACCACCACATCCCCATTAAGCGGATTAACGGCAAATTGAATATTAGAACCGCCAGTTTCCACACCTATCTCGCGGATGATTTTAATTGCCATATCCCGCAGCCTTTGATATTCTTTATCAGTCAGGGTTTGCGCGGGAGCGACGGTAATTGAATCCCCGGTGTGAATGCCCATAGGGTCAAGGTTTTCGATGGAACAGATAATCACCACGTTATCTGCCAAATCACGCATCACTTCGAGTTCATATTCTTTCCAGCCCAGCAAAGACTGGTCAATGAGAATTTGTGAAACGGGACTGGCATCTATACCTACCTGTGCCATTTCTTCAAATTCTTCTTGGTTGTAGGCAATACCGCCACCACTTCCACCCATAGTGAAAGCTGGACGAATAATTAGGGGATAACTACCAATTTGACGGGCAACCGCTTTGGCTTCTTCCAAAGTTTCGGCTGTGTCGCTAGGACACACAGCTACCCCAATTCTTGCCATTGCTTCACCGAACAGTTTTCGATCTTCGGCTTTTTCAATGGCTGGCAGTTTAGCGCCGATTAACTCAACGCCGTACTTTTCCAACACGCCATTTTTGGCTAAAGCAACGGCGAGGTTGAGGGCGGTTTGTCCTCCCATCGTTGGTAGTAAAGCGTCGGGGCGTTCTTTCTCAATGACTTTTTCGACCAATTCTGGAGTTAACGGCTCAATGTAAGTGCGATCGGCCGTTTCCGGGTCGGTCATAATCGTTGCAGGGTTTGAGTTGACCAAAACTACTTCATAGCCTTCTTCTCGCAGCGCTTTGCAGGCTTGAGTGCCAGAGTAGTCAAACTCACAGGCTTGTCCAATCACAATTGGGCCAGAGCCTAACAGTAGAATCTTCCGGAGGTCGTCACGGCGGGGCATAGTCGTTGCCTTGGAGTATGAGAATACAAATCCTGATTATTTTAAGGGTCTTTACACCCTGTCGTGCTTTTTATTATTAAGTTTTCTAGGTTTGATGACAAAAAAGGAGTGGGAATTAGGGAATAGGGTACAGGTTAGAGGGTACAGATTATTTCGTGTTACCTGTTACCTCTCCCCTAACCCAAATACCTAAAGCCCTATGATTATTTTGTATTTCTAATACTATTTAATTCTGACGAGCAAATCTTTAAAGTTTTTGCAAATTTCTGTTATTTAATTTGATGAAACTTGGCGACAAATGGTATTTTATTATGGCATATATCTGTCCGGTTATTCAGCCCAAATAAATTTCTTAAATAAAAATATTTATTTACTATCTAATTGCCAAATATTTCCAACATTAAATCTTATGATGATATGTTTACTTAAATTAAAAATGGCAGAGGAATAAAGGTATCATTCTCTGCCATTCTTTATAATATTTTAAGAGTTCGTGCTGCCAACTTTTTCTTTTAGTCTAGGTAAACAAATCTAGATTATGAGAGTTTTAGCTTTGAGCCGCTTGGACAAACCCTAAAGTTAAGCTATCTTTAGCGAGGAAGTGAGACAAATGATAAGCACGTTCCTCGGTTTTCAACAAAATCTTTTCGTACAGATAGCGTGTACCTCGATCGCCTAAACTCTCTGCCTGAGCAGCTTGGCGGCGAATCACGCCAAGAATAGCTTGTTCTGCGGCTAAGTCATTTTCTACCATTTGGCGAGAGGAATATACGCCTTCAGGCTCTTGCTCAAAACAGGTTAATTCTGCTAATTTGCTAAAGGTCGCTACTGGAACACCACCTAGTCCATCCAAGCGTTCTCCAATTTCATGGATGTGGTCTTGTACTTGGTTGTAGCTTTCGTTAAAAAACTCATGCAGAGAGTAAAATTCTGAGCCTTCAACTACAAAATGATGCTTTTGGTACTGCAAATACAGTGCCTGGAAACTAGCTAATACGACGTTGAATCCTTCTGTAACTGGAGCAGTGACGCTGTGATCCAGCAACACGGGATTGTCATATACATTACCAAAATTTCGTAACAAAGTTTGCGTTTCAGACATTGTGTTCCTCTCTTTTTAACAGTTATAGATTTTAACTGCTTATTCTCAACATATTAACATTTTAATAATAAGTGCAAGCCAATTTGCCAGCACAAGATTTTGTATTTTTGCTTACTAATAATCTCAAGATTATTATTTGCTCAATGATGATATACCTATCAAGATGCATAAAATTCTCATTAATATTGACATCATGGCTTAAATGTGCATTTTATCTGCAAGAAGGAAAATAAAGAATTAAATTACCTTTCCCCTCTGCTCCCTGTCCCCCTACCCTGGATTTCTCACAAGTGAGAAATGAGCGTGAGTGTGGGGGTGTGGGAGGCAATGCAGCGTTCATTGATGTGCAGTTACTCAATTCCTCCTCTCTCTCCCCACACCTCCCACACCTCCCACACCTCCCACACTCCCCACCCGAACCACACAATACGTGAGAAATTCGGGCTGACCCTCTGCCTCATCCCCCTCTCAATATGGAATGGCTGTAAAAGTTTGACTTTTTTTTTCAAAATTAATGAGAATTGTTTGCACTTAAGGTATGCTGGTTTTAAGAGGTTACACTCCTAAAACTTTCACTAAGCAGAGAGTTAAATCGCGGTAATTACTGCAAGTTTGTTGCACTTTGAGGGCAATTCTCTTGAAATCGTTTAGTTCAGAAATAGAAAGCAACCACCTTGTAGAGGTGAATTGGGCAGATCGCTGGCAAGTCTATCAACGCCTAAAGGAGTTAGATATTCCCTGTACTTGTATAGCTAACCAGCCATTGAAAGTTGAAATTAGCTCTCCTGTGATAGCTGTTCAACTTTGGAGTGTGATACAGCGATTAACAGCCTCTCGTCAAGAGCAAATTTTGGCTCTTGAGTACTGTTGGAAAATTGCTAACAACAGTTCTAATTTTTAGCTACTGCTGAGAATATCTTGCTTGATTGCTTGTACTTAGTTAAAAGGAGATCAAAAAAATGGGTGCATCTCACACTATGGAAGTATCAGAATTTTGTCTTGAGGGCAGATTTATAAATTTTGTTATTAAAGATGGCTATAAGCTTAAAGGCTTAATGCTGGGGACTCATGAAGGTGAGTCTTACATTAAACTAGCTAAACATTTACGGGCTGCTTTTGACTTGCGCTTACCATCAGGGACTTGGCTGCAAGTTGTTGGTTATAAAAAGCATGATTTGAAGGATGGTACTATCACTCTGAAAGCTGAACGGGTAATGGCGGCGCGTTCTGATATGGGGAGAGTTGAAACGATCACACCAGTACAAGAACCCCCATCTATTGATAATGTCAAAGTAAAGCCAGCTAAGGCTAAAGCCACAATTTTGGTGTGTCAAAAGTCTGATTGTATGAAACGCGGTGGTAAAGCAGTTTGTCAGGCATTGGAGGCAGCTTTAAGCGATCGCGGTTTAGAAGACCAAGTTACAATCAAGGGCACTGGTTGTATGAAAAATTGTAAAGCTGGGCCAAACTTAGTTATGCCAGATAAAACACGCCATAGTCGAATTCAGGCTGCACAAATCCCCAGGTTGATGGATAAGCATTTTGGTGACAAGAGTTTAGAAGCACAGCCAGAGAATTTAAGGGAAGTGGCCATATCTAATGGCAAGTTTTGCTGACGTAAGCAGGTAAGCATGAATAAACCTAACTATGCAACAAAATGTAATATAGCTGAAATCTTTGTGATTGCTTCTCATAAGAGATGCTGCAAGTAGCTTGCTTCTTTGCAGGAGTAGGTTTGACTCGCAATTACGTACTTGTGGATTTTCCCACCCACCTATTTAGTGAAATCTTGACATTTTAATGAGAAAGCTTAATAATATCTTCTCAAGTGTGTTCCGTTAATACTCGGCCGTAAAGTCCGATAGAAGTTTGCAATAAAATCAAAAAACTGGCTTTAATTTAAAGTCAGTTTTTTGAATGAATGGGATTTTTATTAAGCAATTTTTTACCGGGATGCTCCCATAGTTTGGAAAAATTTAAGGGAATGTAGTTGATTGATGAATGCGTAGGCGCAAAGAGACTTGTTGTTAGACATCGCTTACAGTTGAAGCGTCAATCATCAATGATTTAAAAACAAATGCCACATACCCCTCAGTGGATATACACCGTTTGTTTAACATTTTCCACGATAGTCATGATTTTTCTATTCCGTCATGACTGGAATCGCCTCGCTAAACTCTACCGCACGAAAGAAGCGCCGCCACAAAACTTTTCCCGAATGCAAAGCGGTTCTGTGGGTTTGGTTCACTACAAAGGAACTTTAAATGTTGGGATAACTCCTCAAGGGATTTATTTGAGTATTTTCCCATTATTTGGCTTGGGACTTCCGCCGTTGTTGATTCCCTGGAGTGCCATTAGGAAAATTGAACCTGCTAACCAACTATTTATTGAGCGTTTTCGTTTGTATCTTAGTTCTCCAAAAGTCAAACTGATTTTAAGCA
The DNA here is from genome assembly GCF_014698035.1 of Desmonostoc muscorum FACHB-395. Taxonomy (GTDB): domain Bacteria; phylum Cyanobacteriota; class Cyanobacteriia; order Cyanobacteriales; family Nostocaceae; genus Nostoc; species Nostoc muscorum_A. The sequence goes on along the minus strand of NZ_JACJSF010000006.1, from coordinate 81,464 downwards.
AAGATATTTTGGAACCAGCTAAAGAATTTTTAGCTACACAGGGATTTGAGTGGATTTAGACAATTACCATTTTGGATTATATACTTCTGCGGTGAAGCAAGCTAAGTGTAGTTGTCTCATTTAAAGGAAATACTATACAAAATTACATTGAGCGATGCTTGGGTTGGGCTACGTCTACGCAAAGCAGTTTTGATGAGTTGGTTAAAATTGCTTAATATTTTTATGTAATTGCGTTGAGCCGTCAGTCGCCCAAATGCAACTTAGCTGGAATGTTTCGCTTACTCGTTTCTGTGCCAAAGGTTGAAATCCCAGGCTCATAATGCAAGTCCATTTAAGTAGACTTGCATTATGAGAGAGGGAATTGATTAGCAGTTTGTTGTTGGGACTCGTAGGTTTTTTGGAGAGTAGATTGAAAATTACATGACTTAGTTAGAGAAGACTGCAACAACTGTCGCATGGATGCAGCTTGCAGATGGTTAGGGAACACGGTTAAAAAGTCATTTAGGTCTTGGATAGCTTTACCAATAGATTCTGAAGAAGCACCCTTTGATAAGACATAGTGATACAAGTGGTCTGCTTGTTGAGTGTATTGAGCAGCCAAATAGTAAAGAGCTAAATTAAAGGCATTACGCCAGTCTTTGGGATTTTTTTTGCAATGCTCTGTAGCAAGCTTGATGGCAGGTACTAAGACAGTTTGTGCTTTGTGTGGTTGGTTAAGGGCTAAGTAGACTAAAGCGCGATTATACACAGCATCTTCATAACGTTTTTCCTCATAAGCTTTTAACCCATTTGCTAATTGCTTACCCCAACGCTGAACTTCAGCAGAATCCCCATCTTTGCCAGCCTGAAGCATTATTTTTGCATATTGTTGGGCAAAAGTGGGTTGATTTTTGAAGACAACAAGAAATTCATTAAGAGCTACTTGTAAATTCTTTTGCGGTGACTGACATAATTTATGGTACAAAACATTTAATGTGTGACTTTGCCAGCTAGAATCACGGTGTTTGTTATCTTCATCTAATTGCAAATCGTTCCGTAGGCTGTCGTAATATTGTGCCAACTTACCATGTATTTCAGCCCAACCTTGCGGCGATGAAAGGCGTTTGTGGCATAACATTTGGGTTTTGACGACATCATGATAAACCCAGCCGTTGCTACGTTCGTTAATAAAGGATGTTTCTTTCAGCCAAGTAAATAACTCATCAGCTTCTTCTTCTGTTCTTAACTTGGCTATAACATCCCGGTTCAAGCACCGAGGAATGGCAGCATCAAGCACCACTTGTCGCCGTTTGGGATCGTCAATCCATCTTAAAAAGCTTTTTACAGCACTGCTGCTAGGCTCAATTACCTGGTTGGGGTCATTGGGATGAGCATCTGCGAGCATTTCTATTAGCAGTGGTAAGTTTCCAGAAACGTTTGAAATCACTTCAATAATGCGATTGTCTGTAATACCTTTGTGCGTTAGATATTGTTTGGCTTCTTCTTCTGTAAAGGGTTCTAAAGGCAAACGAACTATTAATTCTTCATAAGATGCCCAGTCATTTTTATCTAATTCTTGCCGACTGGCAACGATCGCCAATATATTGGCAGATACTTTACCGTGCTGGTTCTCAAAAATTTCTCGTAGCCAGTTCTCTAGGAATTCTCCGGTGCGTTCTGAGGTATCAAAAAACAGGACAACAGGAGTTTTATCAGCAATTTTAGAAATATCTTGCAAAAATAGCGGGGTCAGAACTTCCTTAGGTTCTTTAACTAAATGTACCTCATCTTTATTTGTTATTTTCTTAGCAACATAAGCTGCCCATTCGCCGGCTTGGGTGGCTAAAGCATTCTCATCTACAAAGTCAAATACAGCACCGCCAACGGGAACTCGACGCGCTAGATGCACACCAGTTTTTACCATAGTTTTCCCGACAAAAGCGGAAAAACCTTGAGGAGCTTCTGGATCTGTTTCTAATTCTTGGCACTTTTGGCAGTAAACTTTGTAGCGATCGCTAAACTGCGTTAGTTTGTAACCTTGCTGTTCTAACTCCTCAGCTATACGACCCATGACTTCTGGTATAGTTTTTTCAACTTCATCACTGTCAGCCAAAATCATTTTTGCATCGTCAGCAATTTTCCGAAACTGCCGCAGCAAAGTAGTTTTACCAATTCCGCCTTGACCAGAAACGTTAAACAGAAAACAATGGCGATTGTCTTCTACGGGTAATGCTATATTTTGGCGAAATCGGTTTATCTGGTTTTCACGACCGACAAAATTTGATTGTTGACGTTGCTTAACAATATCTTGTAAACTCTTGGGCTTGTCTTGGGTATTCATAACAAGATTTAATTTTGAGGCGTTAATGTCTATAAACAGAACTACGAAATATACAAAATGTATTTCGGAATTTACTAAACTTTTTCGAGATAATTTTTATGCGTTGACCTTCTGAGACTCGACGTTGACCTTCTGAGGCTCGACGTTGACCTTCTGAGGCTCGACGTTGACCTTCTGAGGCTCGACTTTGACCTTCTGAGGCTCGACGTTGACCTTCTGAGGCTCGACTTTGACCTTCTGAGGCTCAACTTTGACCTTCTGAGGCTCAACTTTGACCTTCTGAGGCTCGACGTTGACCTTCTGAGGCTCAACTTTGACCTTCTGAGGCTCAAAATGCCCTGGTGACTTAGCGCTTGTCGCTGAAATCAAATACAGACCTAACCCCCAGCCCCTTCCCTTGTAGGGAAGGGGAGTAAGATTCAAAGCCTCTCCCCTTGTAGGGGAGAGGTTTGGAGAGAGGTCAAAGTGTATTTTAGATAAACGAGATACGCTATAAAAATCGTAACTATACAAACAAAACCTCCCTCCGCAAGTTTCAAAAATCTTTGGATTCAAGACGCAAAAAGGGCATAACATTGTTATGCCCCTACAAATGATGTGTATTTTACCAAGTTGGCAATTGGTATAATTGCCTGTTGCAAGCTTTAGCTAACTGAGGCTTCGGGTTGCTTTTTCTTAGAACGGCGGTTAAACCTGCGTCCCATCTCATCAATTACTGCATCTAAACCTGCGACATCACCGCTAGCTTTGGCATAGCTATACACTGCTAATGCTGCTGCATAGGCTTCACTAGCAGCAGTGATACAGGTATCATCCACCAATTCTTGCAGTTGCGTTAGAGACAACAGCACCGGATACAAGTCCTCATATATTTCCAAGTCCCGGCGCATCTCTTCTAAATCAAAGTAACGAGGCAAAAAGTTAGGATTTTGTGTCGCCACTTCTAAGGCTTTGCTAACAAAAGCCCGACTTTTATCTCCCATCTTCAGCATCGTTCGCCGATCTTCAGGGGTCAAATCTACCAAAAATGGTAACTTTTCTCTAATAGTAGCGATCGCCTGCATGACTGCTTCTTTATCTGCTGGGGCTAGGCTGGCACTGATGCGATTTTCTGCCATTTTTAATACTCCTTTAGGGTACTTGATTTCAGTATTCCCAAAGTTATATAGCTTTGCCTCAAATTTAAAATTAACAATTAAATACTACATAGAATCGAGCCGATGACGTAATTGGCTACTAAAAGCATCAATTACTGTGACGACTACTAAAAGCACTAACATCATGGTTGTTGCTTTGGTGTACTCGAACCCGTCGATGTAACTTTTTAACTGAAAGCCAATACCACCTGCACCAACTACACCCAAGACAGAAGCAGCACGAATATTGTACTCAAACATCCAAAAGGTGTAACCCAATCCCAGAGGTAGTACTTGCGGGAGAATGCCGTATTGAGCAATCTGTAACTTGGAGGCTCCGATAACTTCCAACGATTCAAGAGAACGCGGATCAACTGCTTCAATTGCCTGTTGATAAAATTTGGCAAGGTAGCCGATGGTGTAGATTCCCAAAGCTAAAGTTCCTGCTGGTGCGCCTAAGCCAGTGGCGGCAACAAAAATTAGCCCCAGAATAATTGAGGGGACGGAACGTACAGTATTTTGCAGCAAATTAGCTAGCGATCGCAACCACCCAGGTGCAACGTTGCTGGCGCTAGCTATAGCAATCGGTACAGAAAGAATTGCCCCAATGGTAGTTCCCCATAAAGACATCTGTACAGTTTCAATTAATGCCTTAACTGCAATATCTAAAACTTTCCAATCGGGAGGAAATAACCGGGTAATAAAATCGGTGATGTATGGCCAGCTAGAACTTAGCAGTTCAAAATCGAGTTTGAGTCCTCGCAAAGCCCAACCATAAACTACCACAACAATTAATGAGATGAGTAGAGAACTTAGCCAAGGGTAGAAGCGTAAGCGTTTTGACTTAAAAAAGTAACTCATATTGTATTGAAGAAGAATTCAGGAGTCAGAATCCAGGAGTCAGAATGAATTTTGAATTCTGGCGATTGAATTCTGTTTTATTAAATCAAATCCCACTCAGGGAACTCCAAGAAATAAATTATCCAATATTGTGGGGTGGACAACATGAGCGCCATATAGACTGGGCGGGCAAGATGCCCACCCCACAGGAGTTAATTGGATATTTTTTATTTGGAAGTCCCTTAAGCAGAAACTTTCGCAAATTGAGCTTGTAAGTTGTCACAAAGTCCTTGGTAAACGACGCGTCCAGCATCTAAGACGATCGCTTGCCCTGCATATTTTTCTGCGATTCCCAAATCGTGCAAAACTGCAACAATAGTCATACCTTGCTGAGTGTGCAATTCAGATAGAGTTTCCATGACTTGTTGCGATGCGATAACATCTAAACCAGTGATGGGTTCATCAACTAAGAGAATTTGCGGTGATTGAATTAAAGTCCGAGCGATCGCTACTCGTTGTTGCTGTCCGCCACTTAATTGACTGGTTTTTTGAAAAGCTAACTCTCCCAGTCCTAACTGTTCTAATAAATTTAGTGCCAACAAGCGATCGCGTTTGGAAAATCCAAACAGTGTTTGCCAAGTTGTTCTTTTACCAAGGCATCCGCATAAGACATTTTCCAGTGCTGATAACTGCCGAATCAATCCTCCACCTTGAAATAACATCCCAACATCGCGCCGAATTTTTGGCAGTGTTCGGGAATTCATCTCAACATTATTGACGAGCAATTCTCCTCTCACTGATGGCACTAGTCCAACTAGCGATCGTAGTAATGTAGATTTACCAGCACCGTTTAGCCCCAGCAAAACGACAAATTCACCGCGTTTAATCTGGCAATTAATCCCGTTGAGAATAGGACGATTCAGAGATGGAGCATAAGCTGTTTCTAGGTTATGACACTCAATAACATAATCATTCATAGAAATTTATTGAACAGAATTCAGGAGTCAGGAGTCAGGAATCAGAATCTGACTTTTCACGGCATCTGAAAAACCTCTCTCTAAATCTTTTTCCTAAAAGGAGAGAGACTTTGAATTTCCCCCTTCCCGCATTGGGAACAGGGTAGTTTCATACAACCAGAGAAAAACTAAAACTGGGTTTCAAAGCCTCTCTCCGTTTCGGGGAGAGGTTTGGAGAGGGGTAAAAAACCATGCCACAAAACAAGAAATAAAAACTTATGTATTTTTCTTTTTTCGTATGAAACCACCCTGCCCTTCCCGCATCGGGAAGGGGGTTAGGAGATTTTTTGTGGACTTTTCCACATAACTTGAAAAGTCAGAGTCAGAATGGGCTAAACCTTAGCTATCCGCTAACAGAATGAATTTTGACAGAAATTGCGGATAGGGCCGCGTCTCGTAGAGAATGTCAAGATTGTTAAGTTCTGAATTCTGAATTCTGAATTCTGAATTCTAAATTATGGTTCAATGCCAGCAATTTGCAGAGCGTCACGTATAGTTGCTAGGTGACGATCGTGGTTAATTCGCACTAATTCTGTGGAATTATACAAGTCGCTTAACAACTTATTATTTTGCGACTGATTTAATTTCAGTAAAGCGTTGATGATTTTTTCCCGTGTTGGGGCTGGAACATCATCATCAATGGCAATACCGTGGGCAGGTACACCAGTAATTTTGTGTAGAACCCGTAACTGACTCTTCTCTTCGGCGGTGATATAAGGTGGATTCAGAGCATATTCTGACACAACAGCCACATCAGCTTGACCGCGCACAACTGCTTGCAAGGCTTTGCTGTAATTGCCGCCGTAAGAAACTTGACCAAAGAAATCATCTAAGCGATCGCGGTTTGGTACAAATTTTTGTTTGACCAACTCAGCGACAGGGATAATAAACCCAGAGCCAGAAGTAGGGGAAGTAAAAGCCATTTTCTTGCCCCGTAGTTGTTCTAAAGTGGCTTTAGCTGAATTTTGAGTTTTTAGGGGACTATTCTTAGGGACAACAAATGTTGAGCTATAGGTGTATCTTCCAGAATAAGTTGAACGAACTTCGGCTAGATACAAGCTGGCGTTTGCTAATTGTTTCGCTTTCAAAGCTGGACGGCTACTTAAAAAAGCGACATCAGCCCGATTTGCTCTTAAAGCTTCTACAGCAGCTGTATCATCACCAACTTGGGCGACGACTGGAATTCCTAACTCTTTGGATAAAAAAGCTCCTACCGCATTTGCCTTATTTTGCAAGTCTGTAGAATCAGCACGACTGGGAAAAACTATTGTTAAAGTCTTCTGCCCTTGAGCAAGTAAGCGTGGTGTTTGTTGATTAGTGGTGGGGTTAGCGATCGTTGCCTGCATAGCCCCTACTGTGCTGACTACTAAACCTGTAAGTACTGCAAATGCTGCACCAGCACCCAATAAGCTCTTTTTCCTCACACTCATTTGCAACTCTCCATTAGGAAGTTTTCTCAGTTTTTTTTGCTAATTAATTGCAATTAACTCCTAAAAAATATTTATAGCTTTTAAGAACAAAAGTCAATAACAAAGCCTAATTTGTTTGGAGAGTTGTAGGCTTCTTTTGTGAGTGTATTGGCACTAACCGCTAATTACAGCGATCGCATCAATCTCTACCAACACATCTTTAGGTAAGCGCGATACCTGCACACAAGCCCGCGCTGGGGCTGTATTTTCCGGGAAATATTTAGCATAAATGGCATTCACCGCCGCGAAATCATTCATATCAGCTAAAAATACGGTGGTTTTCACCACATCTTCAAAAGTTGCACCGGCTGCTGTGAGGATGGCTTCAAGGTTAGCTAATACCTGCTCAGTTTGCTTTTTGACATCATCAGTGTAGACAACATCACCAAGACGGGGATCGATGGCAATTTGCCCAGCGATGAATACAAATTGACCTGAAGCTGCGATCGCTTGATTATAAGGGCCGACTGGTGCGGGTGCGTTATCAGTATTAATTACTTTACGGGTCATAGATATTACTTTCTCTAACGATGTTTCCTGTTTACCGATTTCCGCTTCAGCTGCGATCGGTTTGTAAATCTCTCCATCTGGCATTATCGCACCAGTTAGGTCTGCATCTTTAAAGGTTGCCCCATAGATATCTGCCCCAGTTAAATCAGCCCTTCTCAAATTTGCTCCATCCAAATTTGCCTTGGTTAAATTTGCCCATCGCAAATTGGCTTTTTCTAAATTTGCTCCTTGAAGAAATGCTTTTGTAAGGTTTGTACTTTGAAGAGATGCTGCTGTAAAATCTATATCAGCCAAATTCATGCCTGAGAGATCAACTTGGTACAGATTAGCTCTATGAAATATACTTCCTTGGAGTTTGGCACTTTGCAATATTGCCTCAGTTAAATTTGCCAGAGTTAAGTTTGCTCCAATCAAGTACGCCTGAACCAAATTTGCCTTAGTTAGATTAGCTTTACTGAGATTAGCTTTAGCTAAAGAAGCAGCAGTCAGGTCTGCACTACTAAGATTTGCTCCACTTAAATTTGCTGTATCTAAGTTGGCACGTATTAATTTTGTACTACTTAAGTCTATACCTGTTAGGTTTGCCTGTTCTAAATTTTCATGATTCAAATTTGCGCTATTCAGAGTTGACCAACTTAAGTCAGCACCATTGAGGTCTGTCCAAGCAAAAATTGCTGAAGTACCACTCACTGAATTTAAATTTGTATCTGTTAGAGACGCTTTAGTGAGATTTGTACTATTAAGTTTCGCTTGGGTTAGGTTTGCCCCACTTAAATCAACTCCAGTCAAATTTGCGTCGTATAGGTCTATCTCACGGAGGTCTGCACCTTTGAGATTTTCTTGACTCAAATTTACTGAACGAAAATTCCGTTCGCCTGCGGCGTATTTCTTCAACAGTTCCTCAGCATCCATAATGCACCTTTGAATACCACTGACACAGTATAATCACAAAAACTTTGTGTCACAGGTATTCCTCTCCTCTTCTCTCTGCGCTCTCTGCGCCTCTGCGGTTCGTCCCTCTTACCCCAACCTCGGACGTATCCCATAATGCCGATACCGCCAATAATCGCGCAGAATGCGATCGTGGTCAAAACATAAATTCCCCGGCACACACCAATACTCAAAAATTCCTACACCCTTGGCATCATCCCCAGCCTTTGGTTCCCCCGTAGCTGTCGCCAAAAACACGATGCTAATCGTATGCTGACGCGGATCGCGATTGGGGTCAGAATACACCAGTAATTGTTCAACTAATTCCACCTGCAAACCCGTTTCTTCCTCAGCTTCTCGCCGGGCCGCCACTTCCACGGCTTCCCCATAATCTACAAACCCACCAGGAATAGCCCAACCTAAAGGTAGATTATGTCTTTCAATTAACACTATTGGCCGATGAGGTCGATCTACTAGTTCAATGATGATATCAACTGTCGGTGCAGGATTTCGGTAAGTCATATTTATTTAGTCATTAGTCATTGGTCATTGGTCATTAGTCACTTGTACTGAGCGTAGTCGAAGTATTGGTTATTCACAAAGGACAAATGACAAAAGACAAATGACAATCAAAATGAGTTTACTTGATTTACCGTGCAAATACTGTTCCGTGATAAATTCGATGCAATCGCGTAGCGTGTGCATCAAACAATTGCTCTCTCTCATAATTCAGGTTACTTATGCCTTTTCCTAGATCCAGTGGTATTTTGCTGCATCCTACATCCTTTCCCAGTCGATTTGGCGTTGGAGATTTAGGCTTAGAAGCCTATCGCTTTATTGATTTTCTCAAAGATACCCATCAACAATATTGGCAAGTTTTACCCCTGGGCCCCACTGGATATGGTAATTCCCCGTATATGTGCTACTCGGCAATGGCAGGAAATCCCCTGTTGATTAGCCCAGAAAAACTGCGAGATGAGGGTTTGCTATCTGAAGAAGACTTTGCTCATTTACCAGGATTTCCGGTAGAAAAGGTAGACTTTGACCAGGTTGTGCCAATTAAGATTGGGCTACTTAAAAAAGCCTGTGAAAACTTTAGAGCCAATGCTACGCCTATCCAGCAGAAAGAGTTTGAAGGTTTTTGCGACAGTAAAGCCTACTGGCTAGAGAATTACGCCTTATTTATGGCGCTGAAAGATTCCCATAATGGTGCAAGCTGGCACACATGGGAAGCAGAATTTGTCAAGCGTAAACCCGAAGCATTAGCTCAAGCAGAGGATCGGCTCAAGGGAGATATTTTTTATTACAAGTTCGTCCAATTTGAGTTTTTCCGGCAGTGGTCAGACCTGAAAAGCTACGCCAACATGCGCGGTATTGACATTATCGGCGATATCCCTATTTACGTATCTCACGATAGTGCTGACGTGTGGGCACATCCCGACATCTTTTGCTTAGACGAAGAGACTGGAGAAGCTGCTCAAATGGCGGGAGTCCCACCAGATTACTTTAGCGCCACCGGTCAATTGTGGGGCAACCCGGTTTATAACTGGGAGGAATTGCAAAAACAAGACTTTAAATGGTGGGTGCAACGCTTTGAGGCAATGCTGGATTATGTCGATATAATTCGCATTGACCACTTCCGGGGCTTCGAGGCATATTGGTCAGTACCCAAAGGCGAAGAAACTGCCATGAATGGCGAATGGGTGGAAGCGCCTGGAGACGCTTTTTTTGCAGCGATTAGGGAGAAGTTGGGCAAGCTACCCGTCTTGGCAGAAGATTTGGGAGTAATTACACCAGAGGTAGAAGCGCTCCGAGACAAGTATGAATTTCCTGGAATGAAGGTTTTGCAGTTTGCCTTTGGTTCTGATCCCGGTAATCCATTCTTACCATTCAATTACCCGCGAAATGCTGTAGTTTATACCGGCACTCACGATAATGACACAACTGTAGGCTGGTTCAATTCAGCTAATGATAACGAAAAGCATAACTTATGGCTTTATTTAGGTTCTATTAGTCCTGAGGGCATCCAGTGGGATTTAATTCGCCTAGCTTTGAGTTCTATAGCTAATCAAGCGATTATTCCCTTGCAAGATGTTTTGGGATTAGGAAACGAAGCGCGGATGAATTTTCCTAGTACTGCTGAGGGTAACTGGGGGTGGCGCTATCAAGCAGAAGCGTTGAGAGATGAATTACGCGATCGCTTAAAAGTTCTTACCAGACTTAATGGACGCGCCCCGCAAGAAAATTAAGGAGTAGGGAGACAAGGGAGACAAGGGAGACAAGGAAGAGGGAGGAGTAAATGCCTCCTTGTCTTCCTTGTCCTCCTCATGCCTCTCATCTCCCCTAGTCTTTTTATTGTCTGCGACACGCTGCGCTTAGTTTGCTTCTTTGTAAGGGTAAAATTTTGAATTTATTTCTCCCTTATCTTAAAACATTAGGCTTGGCAGCAATCCTAACTTCTTCCTCTTTCCCTGGCTCTCCCATTTCCTTAGCTTTCTCCTGATTGACGCTCATCAATACACCACCAGCATTATCAGTTTTCACTGTCAGTTGCTCTTGAGCTTTCCAAATTCGGTGAGTTCCCTCTGGAAGAATACCCTCAAACTCGGTTTTACCATCGGCTATGACGCGAATCCAAGATGACGCTTTCAAAGTGACACCAATTTGTACAACCTGTCCCTCTTGTCCGCCGTCGAGGGGATTACTGACAGGTTGAACTTTTAGGGAATCTTTTGGTTGGGTTGGCTCTGGGTTAACAATGGATTTTTGTTTTGGGTATATTTGGTTTTGGCTATTACTTGCTTGTAGTACCGCGTTATTTAATAACTGAGACAACCCATTTACAGAGCATACGATTAGCAATATGTAAAGAAAGTAAAGATGAATCGGACGTAGTTGATTAATGGGTGAAGTATTCCCCATACCTTGAGGATTTAATTGTGCAGAACTGATGGGAAAAGTGCCAGAAAATTCTACTCCATTCAAGCCTAGAGCATCGGCAAATTGCCTGATCAAACCCTGAATATAGACTGGTTCTGGGAGATCGTTTATATTACCTTCTTCGATCGCCTGTAATAATCGTTGAGGAATTCTGGTTAATACAACCACTTGCTCTAGAGATAAGCCCTTTTCTTGACGCAAAGCCAAAAGTTGAGCGCCCAATTCTGCCAACTTTTCGGTTCGTTGTTGCTCTATTGAAAGCGATGGCTGGTGATTATTCTTCTTTCTTAGCCATTTCATGCCTACTGACACTCCTTAACTCCACTGAATCTTTAATAGGTTGCGTTATCTGATCTTGCAAAAAGCGAATTTCACGATCGTTGAGGGAACGATATTTACCCTCTGACAATAAGGGTTCTTTTGGAGTTTGTAATTTAATTGGGCCGATAGCAGTTCGATGCAGCTTGATTACTGGGTATCCTAACTGTTGAGCTATCCGGCGGATTTGGCGATTTCTTCCCTCCTGCAACACTATTTCTAAAAAGCTTTGTTCGGCACGATGTTCTATTAGGTGTACCTTAGCAGCTCTGGTTTTTCTACCCTCTAACACCACACCCTCACGCCACATTTGGAGTACTGCTTCTGGGGGATGTCCTTTGACCAAAACATGATATGTCTTGGAAATGCTGTGGCGGGGATGGGTTAGTCCAAATGTCAGATTTCCGTCATTTGTGAGGATTAATGCTCCCGTTGAGTCTGCATCTAAACGCCCAACTGGGTGAATACCTGAACCCTCCCGTAATTTTTTCGGTAGTAAATCCAGGACTGTTGTTCTTCGGTGAGGGTCGTAGCAAGTCGAAACTACTCCCGCAGGTTTATGTAGCAATAGATATATTAAAGCCGGACGCTGCTTTTCGGATACAGTTTTACCATCAATTGCGATCGCATCTTTTTGGGGATCAACCTTTTGACCCAAATGTGCCAATTCCCCATTGATTTGCACCCGTGAGTGCCTAATCATTTCTTCAGCTTCACGACGTGAGGCGATGCCCCATTGAGCAAGAATTTTTTGTAACCGTTCCTCCATCTGGAATTACTTATTTACTGTTAACAATTAAATGATATTTGCATTTTGTAGCGAGTAGGCATAAATGTTACATTTAAGACTTGTTTAATTTCTGTCCAGCTGTTGAGCAAATACTCATAAACAGATTGCTTAGATGCCAGAGCAAAATTCTCAAACGACAAATGCAAATAAAATCCGCATAATTACGCAGGTACTCACAAAAGCCCTAAAGCTCTGGTTGAGAGCGCAAGTGAGCCAAATATCAGAATTAGAAGTGGAGATTAAAGCAAGCGATCGCCAACTTCTCTCTGGGCGTATCCCCTTAGTATCTATTTTTGCTACTCATGCAGTTTATCAAGGTCTCCTAATTACACAAATTCAATTAACGGCAGAAAATATTCAGATAAACATTGGTTCCGTACTTAAGGGAAAGCCATTACGACTGTTAGAAACAGTATCAGTGGTTGGCGATTTGATCGTAGACGAGAATGATTTGAATACTTCTCTCTCATCTGACTTATTATCAAATGCTTTGAGCGATTTGCTGGTTAAAGTTTTACCAACAAATTTCCCCAAGTCACAACCAATAAACTGGCAAGAAATTATCCTTGATAACAATCAAATTATACTGCGAGGCTTGAGAGTAACCAATACTGAAACAATGCCTCTAGAGATTTGTCTGGGCGGCTTACAGTTACTTAGTGGCCATGAGTTACAACTGACACAAATAAAAATTAAACCCCACGAGGGAGATATATTAGACGACAATCATGAGTACAATCTGGATCTTGGCTCAGATGTCGATATCCAAGAACTAACGTTGATCCCAGGCAAACTGGTGTGTCGAGGGCAGATTAACGTTAATCCTTAGATCGTGAAAAATTAAAAAATACTAATACGCGCCGTGTGCAACTTTCTTTCAAACCTAACCCCCAGCCCCTTCCCTGCAAGGGAAGGGGAGCAAAAATCAAAGCCTCTTGACCTTTCGGGGAGAGGTTTGGAGAGGGGTTCTAAGAATTAAGTTGCACATCACGTTAATACCCTATTTTAAATGACGTAGCGCCTCTCAGGGGATGAGGAGAACCAGAGCAAAAGGGTCAGGGTACTCAAACCTAGGGTATAAAGTGATATATGAATGTAGGGGCTTGAAACCCCTGTACAAGGGTTAATTGCACCATCTTTCCCCCTGCCTCCCCTGCTCCCTTCCTCCTGCTCCCTTACCCCTGCCTCTTTTGAACTCAACCCAAAAGCTTTATAGTAGCGGCAACAGTAGTGTTACAAAATAATAAACCAAAGGTGCTGTGAAAATATAACTATCAGTACGGTCTAAAATACCACCGTGACCGGGAATTAATTGTCCAGAATCTTTGACTCCAGCATCACGCTTGAGCATAGACTCGGTAAGATCCCCTAAAAGACTAGCAATGCCAATCAACAAACCCAATGCTAAACCAGTCAATAAGGATCTGGGCAAGTGGAGATAATAGGCTCCTGCTATGGCTACAGCAACACTTGAAGTAATGCCAAATACAGCACCTTCTACAGTTTTCTTCGGGCTAATCTCAGACAGACGGGTTTTCCCAAAGAATTTGCCAATGGTGTAAGCACCAATATCGGCTGCCCAAATACACAAAAAAGTCAGCATTGTTGCTGTAAAACCTTGTGGTAAAGAAGCAGAACTTGCTTTTTCCCAGAAGTCTGCCCAGGTTGTAGGCCAGTAACCCCCTAAAGGTAGATTGCTAAAAACGGCACTATCAATTGCTCGTAATCGCACCCAGTAACTCGGCAAATAACCTACGTAAAATAGCCCCATTATAGAAGCAGAAACATCAGCGATCGTGGCAAATTTGGGCTGAAATAACAGGTAAAAACAGATAAGTGTGCCAGCTAAGGGCATCACAGCGTCAGCTAAACTGCCATCAATGGTACAAATTACTAGCAAAACTAGGCTGACAAGCATAGTGGTTTTCGCGGCGGGAGCGATGCCTCTGGCTCGCACCAAATTAAAATATTCCTGTTGACCCAAAAAGATAACAACCGCAAACATGATGGTAAAGTACCAGCCACCCAAAAGGGTAACAGAAAGAGCAAGAGCGATCGCAACAATTCCACTAATAATCCGAGACCAAGGCATAGAAGTATTAAATATTGGGCATTGGGAATTGGGAATTGGGCATTGGGCATGGGGTATGGGGCATTGGGCATGGGGTATTGTCAATAATCAATAGTTCTTCTTCCCCTGCCTCCCCTGCTCTCTACTCCCCCTTCCCCATTCCCCATTCTCTAATCCAGTTTCTCACCACTGAGGATAAAAATGGGATCAACGGCAGTAAAGGTTTGAGAAAAGCCGCGCGTTTCTAAGCGGTTAACCGCAGACTGAACAACTTCGATATTTCTAGCCCTTAACAGAGAAAAGGTTTGAGAAATAGCATACAGACTTTCTAGATTAGCAGCTGTAGCTACAACCCGACCGGATGGTGGCAAATAATGCCATGCTGCTTGCAGAATATCCTGGATAGGTCTTCCTCCCTCAATACAAACGCGGTGAGGAGCAACTTTGAGGTCATGTAAACACTCTGGGGCGCTACCTTCAATGACTTCGACGTTTTTCACTTCAAAGCGATCGCAGTTGCGCTTGATCAGATTAGCTACTTCTTCATCCCTTTCTATAGCAATAATTTGACCCTTTGGACACAATAGCCCCACCTCTACGGGGATTGTACCTGTCCCTGCACCAATATCCCACAATACAGAATCTGATGTTAGCCGCAGTTGGGCAATTAACAGTAGCCGGACTTCTCGCTGACTCAGGGGAATTCCTGGCAAATGCTCGAACAGTTCATCAGGAATACCAGGGGTAATATAAGGCCAAAGTTGGGAGGGCATAGAATTACGCAATTATACTAAAGATATGGATTTGCCGAAATTGAAAAGTCATAAGCTATAAAAACTTTTCAAACGTAGCATTATAAGAAACCATAATGATTGGTGAGATATTAGGCGAACGCTATCAAGTTCAGCAGCTATTAGGCAAGAAAGCAGGGCGACGGACGCTTGTAGCTCGTGATTGGAACACTCAGGAATTGGTTGTTATTAAGTTACTCTCTTTTGATGGTGACTTTGAATGGGATTCACTCAAGCTGTTTGAGCGAGAAGCTGAAACTCTAAAATCTTTGTCACATCCCTTAATACCTCGCTATTTAGACTATTTTGAGGTAAATTCACCCACCATCAAAGGATTTGCCCTAGTACAAAGTTATATCCCAGCACAAACTTTAGAGCAATACGTCCAATCTGGCCGGACTTTTACCGAAGTAGAAGTCAAAGAGATAGCCAAAGCACTTTTAGAAATTCTCATTTATCTACATGGGTTATATCCGCCTGTTATCCATCGTGATATTAAGCCTAGCAATATTTTATTGGGAGAGCGTTCTGGTAACAGTGTTGGTCAAGTTTACCTAGTAGATTTTGGCTCGGTGCAAACTGTCCTTGCTACAGAAGGTGGAACTAGGACTGTGGTGGGAAGCTATGGGTATATGCCACAGGAGCAATTTGGCGGACGCACGGTTCCGGCTTCTGATCTTTATAGCTTAGGTGCAACTTTAATTTATTTAGTGACGGGTACTCATCCAGCCGATTTACCCCAAAAGGATTTTCGTATTCAGTTTGAACAGGTGGCTAATGTAAGTCCTGAATTGACTCGCTGGTTGCAGCAAATGACTGAACCCAGTTTAGAAAGGCGTTTTAATTCTGCTGCTGGTGCAATGTCTACGACGGGCTCCGCCTACGCAGCTTTAGACAAACCACAAACGACAAACTTGCCTACTTTGGTTGTAGGTAAACCAGATGGGAGTAAGATTCAACTAACCAAAAATGGGGATTCTCTAGAAATTATCGTTCCACCATCTGGTTTTGATCCATCAATAGTATTTACAGGTTTATTTGCGATCGTCTGGAATTCATTTATCCTCTTTTGGACAATTGGCGCACTCTCTATTCCTTTTCCTGTCAACATCCCCTTTGCTTTGTTCTCACTTCCTTTTTGGGGTGCTGGCTTTCTCATGGTGTATAAACTTCTCTTTCATTTATGTGGACGCATCTGCTTACGCCTGAATGCAGAACAAATTACCCTAAGTTGGGAGTTGTTTAGTTGGAAATTTTATCGCCCCCGTGCATCGTCAAGGCAAAGTATTAGTAAGTTAGTTTACATTCCCAAACATTTTACTAAAAATTCTGATGGCACTAGAATTGCCGTTCCAGCAGAATTATATATTTGCTCAGGAGTACAAAAATATCAGCTTGGTGGAAACGATATCGGTATTAAATCCGAAGTAGAACTTGAATGGTTAGCTCATGAATTAAGTGATTGCTTGGGTTTGCCAATTACCAAGCCAATGGGAAGTTAGTTGAGTTAGCGATCGCTTTGTTCAAAAATAATAGGAACCTTTACGCGGTTTCTCTGTCCTGACGCGCAATCCTAGCACAATCTTCCCTGCTTGAATGAATAGGTAGGGGAAAATGACTATAAGAGAACGAACCGCAAAAGACACATAGACACGTTCGCGCAGCGTCTCGTAGAGAAGTGGCTTCCCGAAGGGTAGAGGAAGAAGGAAAGAAGAGAAATTTAAATTTGATAGGTGAATCAAATTTAATGGGACAGACCACTAGAGCAACAAGCGGGGTCAATCCCCGCCTGAACTTCACCTTATTCCCTACTTCTTTACCTCTTGTTTGCCCCTAAATAATCAGATTTGAGCCATCAATGTCTATATTTAATTAGAGATGCCTTAGAGGAAATTTATATGTTTGGACTAGGATGGCCAGAAATCGCTGTAGTTACCATAGTCGCTATTCTAATTTTTGGGCCTAAAAAAATTCCCGAATTGGGCACTGCACTAGGCAAAACCCTACGAGGTTTTAAGGAGGAGATGAAAACCCCCAGTGATGAAACTAATTCAGAAGAAGAAAAACAATAGTCAATAGTCAAGAGTCAAGGCTGAAAAACTTTGAAATGCTGAACTTGAGACTCTTGACTGTTGACTACAGTAGTGTGTTGACTACAGAAGAAGGTGCGATTCCATTTTGAGAATCAGCGATCGCTGTGCCAGTATTTTGTTGGTGTGTCTCTTCCTTGGCTAAACCACGCAGCTTAATTAACTTAATAGCCCTAGTCACGCTTTCTGGTAGAATCACCACCAAGCTGTTATCAGGAGCCATGTCTAAGCCTTTATTAATCGCTTGCGTTTCATCCAAAATTGATTCATAGCGGCTATCAGGCTTCACTTGGGTAATGCCTTGAATAATCAATTGGGCGGCTGAACCCCGTAAACGTCCCCGTGTGTCATCGTCTTCTTTGACAATGATGTAGTCAAAAATTTGTGCTGCTAATTTGCCCAAAGTAACAAAATCTTCGTCGCGGCGATCGCCCGGGCCACCAATTACGCCAATCCGTTGTCCTGTAGTCCAGTTCCGTACAAAGGAACCTACAGCTTCATAACTAGCTGCGTTGTGAGCATAGTCTACTAAAGCGTGGTAGTTGCCTAAATTAAATAAATTCATTCGTCCCGGCGTTTGACTAACTGAAGCCCGGAAAGTCTTCAAACCAGAGCGAATCTGCTCAATTGTGACGTTTTGCACGAATGCTGCCAAACTTGCAGCTAAAGCGTTGGCAATCATAAACGGCGCACGTCCGCCCATTGTTAAAGGTATATTTTCTGCTCTTTCTATCCGATGTGTCCAATCACCTTTAACAATTGACAAATAGCCACTTTCATAAACTGCGGCTACTCCACCCTTTTGGATGTGCTTTCGCACCAATTCCGAGTCGGGATTCATGGTGAAGTAAGCAATATTAGCCTTAGTCTTTTCTGACATAGCGGCGACGCGATGATCGTCGGCATTAAGTACCGCATAGCCATCAGGGAATACGGCTTCCGCTACTACACTCTTGAGGTTAGCTAATTGCTCAATAGTCTCTATATCGCCTATTCCTAAGTGGTCGGCGGCTACATTTAATACTACTCCCACATTCGCGGCTTCAAAGCCCAATCCAGAGCGGAGAATGCCACCGCGAGCGGTTTCCAGTACCGCTACTTCTACTGTGGGATCTTGGAGGATGACATGGGCACTTTGGGGGCCTGTGTTGTCGCCAGCTTCCACTAAGTAATCACCGATATATGTGCCATCGGTTGTAGTATATCCGACTACTTTTCCAGTCTGTTTATAAATATGTGCTAGTAGTCGGGTAGTAGTGGTTTTGCCATTAGTACCAGTAATGCTGAGGATAGGAATTTGGCTAGATTGCTCGTTGGGAAACAGCATATCCATCACTGCGCCAGCGACGTTGCGGGGAATACCCACGCTTGGGGCAACGTGCATCCGAAAGCCGGGAGCGGCGTTAACTTCAACAATTACGCCATCGACTTCCCGCAGGGGACGGCTAATATCCGTGGTGACGATATCGAGTCCGGCGATATCCAAACCAATAATCTTGACTACCCGTTGTGCCAACCACAGATTTTCTGGGTGAATTTCATCAGTACGATCTACGGCGCTACCACCTGTACTTAAGTTGGCTGTTGCCCTGAGATAACAAATAGTACCCTTGGGTGGAACGCTATTTAGGGTATAGCCTTGCCTTTCTAAGAGTTGGTAGCTGGTGCGATCTAGTTCAATCTTGGTCAGGACGTTATCATGTCCTTCACCGCGATTTGGATCGAGGTTTGTTTCCTCAATTAGTTCGGAGATGGTGGATCTGCCATTGCCAATGACATGAGCCGGTACGCGTTCGGCGACTGCGACTACTTTGCCATTTACCACCAATACCCTATGGTCACGCCCAACGTAATATCTTTCGACAATAATTGATCGAGAAACCTGTCTAGCAGCTTCGTAGCCGGCTTCTGCTTCTTCCCAAGTTCTGATGTCAATAGTGATCCCACGTCCATGATTGCCATCCAAGGGCTTGAGAACGATGGGATAGCCGCCAACGTATTCAATAGCTTGTTCTAAATCGTCTAAGAAATTGATCACTGTACCTCTGGGTACTGGCGCACCGGCTGCCGCGAGGATGCGTTTAGTGGCTTCTTTGTCGCAAGCTAGTTCTACGCCCAGAATGCTGGTGTTGTCTGTCATTGTGGCCTGCATCCGCTTCTGGTTCACGCCATAGCCTAGCTGAATCAAAAAGCGGGCTTCTAGAGACATCCAGGGAATACCTCTTTTTTCTGCTTCTTTAATGATCGCTTCAGTGGAAGGGCCCAAGGAAGCATCACGGGTGAAGTCTTTCAGGTCTTGGATATCTTGCTCTAGTTCTGCCTTGGGATAACGGCCTCGATCGATGATACTCTGGCACAGCCGCACTGCGGCTCGTCCAGCGTAGCGTCCTGCTTCCTCATTCTGGTATTCAATTACTACTTGATAAATTCCGGGTGTGGCAGTTTCGCGGGTGCGACCAAAGCCGACGTGCATACCAGCTAATTCCTGGAGTTCTAAAGCTACATGTTCTACGATGTGGCCGATCATCGTGCCTTCTTTGACTCGCATCAAAAAACCACCACGACAGCCAGGCGAACAATAATGACCCTCCAGACTCGGCAGCGCCTCAACTAGTCCTTCATAAAAGCCTGGGATTTCATTCGAGGGCGTCTCGGCAAGGGTTTCTAAATCGAGGCGCATGACGATCAGCTTGTGGCGTCGAATGCTCCAATAGTTTGGGCCGCGTAAGGTCTGGATCTTGAGGATTCTCATGGGAATAGGTAGATGGAGATTCGGAACCAAAATTCTAGTTTCTTACTGTAATTGACCGCTAAACTGTTCGTTGCAAACAGTTTTTTCTTTTTACATAGTATTCTCATCATTTTTCTACAACAAGAAATAAATGTGCGGTCAACCGATTTTGGATTTGAGATTTATGATTTTGGATTAAAAGAGACAATTAGGGTACTTAGCTCTGGTAATTTTAGATTTACGATAGCGTAGCGTCAACGAGTCATCGAGGGGTTTTTAGATTTGTTTTACCCACTTTCTGGCGGCATCTGCCGAAAAGCTCTCTTAATCTAAAATCCGTCTTGAAAAGTTTGCTAGGTCGGGAAACCTTCCTTACAACTTTTCGCAAAATCCAAAATCTAAAATTTGTGGTCAACTCAGTGTAACCTCAGATACTCTATCCCGTCAGCTGGAGATCCGGTGTACAGCAGGCAATACAGTGCGCTGGTACAGGTGGAAGCGATCGCCGTAGCTGAGGATATGGAGACGTAAATTATGCACGGTTAATGGTTCATTAGCACCAACATGGGGTTCGTTGGTGTGGGTGGCTTCAGTGGGATCGACAATAGTAACACTGCCTTTACCCATAACTTGTAACCAACCATCACGTTCAAACACTGCACAAGTATCTTCGTCAATGCCAATACCTAAGCGATCGGGGTGAGCAGCGATCGCACTAATCAACCGCCCCATCCGATTCCGGTTGTGAAAATGTTGATCAACAATGACTTCAGGAATAAATCCCAAACCCGTTGCCATATCTACTAGGGAACGATTTGGCGACTCTCCACTCCCGCCGCCAGCAATCATGTGATGCCCCATCACTGCCGCTCCTGCACTGGTGCCTGCTAACGTCAGTTGCCCTGCCCTAACCCTCTGCCGAATAATTTCCATTGCTGGCGTATCTGCCAATACGCCACAGAGACGCAGCTGATCTCCTCCTGTCAAAAATACCCCACTACAGGCTTCTAAGGATGCTTTGATTTGAGAGGCTTCACACTGTTCGCGTTCGCGGATGTCTAAAATCTCTACCTTTTGGGCACCCATTTCTTCAAAAATGCGAATGTACCGACCACCAATGATGGCGGGTTCGCGAGAGGCAGATGGAATAATTGTAATATAAGCCTTACTAGCACCGGCACGTCCAAAAAAAGTTCGTAGGATTTCGCGCCCATGAACTTTGTCTTCTGCGCCTCCGATAACCAGAACGGCGGTTTTAGTTGCTTGGGGTGTCCTCATTTCTAGCGATTTAGCTTGTAATTGCGGCATTTTGTTTCTCCTGTCAACAACTTCAGGTGAATTTAACAAGGTTCAGAAGGCTGATGATTTTTGCGCTTTGCAACTTTCGAGAGGACACTTTGTGGAAGTTTTGAAACTGGGCAGCCACTCTCCGAATTCTCGCTTAACGCTCGCGTTGCCTCAGTCTAAACGTGTTTGTTCCCATTCCTCAAAGCCAGGGCCTTGTTTTTCACCTGTCCACTTGCAGCAGGGCAAAATAGTCTTTAGGGGGCTAGATTCCCACCCTGGGGCTGGGGACGAGCAGGTAAGACTACGCTTTTTTCTGAGGCTGGCTCGATGCATCCTGGAAGTTGTTAACTTGATATGATTATTAATTTAAATGTAGTTGTGACAACATTTAAACATAAATTAAGTAATTAGAAAAACTTTTGATCCCATCTAAAATCCAAGAGGTCTGGTAGTTTTAGATACTATTGATAAAGTTTAACTGGAGTTTGACTCGACCTTGGCTTGGCGGTGTTTGCTAGACATCCAAATTTAAGATTAGTGTCCTTGAATACGAATAACTGTGCGCTTTGATATAGTTACACTTTTTCCTGACTGTTTTAACTCTGTTCTCAATTCTGGATTACTGGGTAAAGCCTTAGCTAAACAGATTGCCGAAGTGCATCTGGTTAATCCACGGGACTTTACCACTGATAAGCACCGAAAGGTGGATGATGAACCCTACGGTGGCGGCGTTGGGATGCTAATGAAGCCAGAACCGATTTTTAACGCCGTGGAGTCGCTGCCGATTCTGCCCCGAAGAGAAATAATTTTGATGAGTCCACAGGGTCAAACAATTAATCAACCTCTTTTGAAAGAATTGGTGACAAATTATGACCAGCTAGTGGTTATTTGTGGGCATTACGAAGGAGTCGATGAGCGGGTGCTGCATTTGGTAACTCGCGAAGTATCTCTAGGCGATTTTATTCTGACTGGTGGAGAAATTCCAGCAATGGCTTTGATTAATGGTGTAGTGCGACTAATACCAGGAACCGTGGCTAAAACCGAGTCTCTCACAGCAGAAAGTTTTGAGGAAGGGTTATTGGACTATCCCCAATATACTCGTCCTGCCAATTTTCGCGGTTTGAAAGTACCTGATGTCTTACTCAGTGGGAATCATGCAGCGATCGCCAAGTGGCGTTACGAACAACAAATTCAAAAAACCCGCGATCGCCGCCCTGATCTTCTAGAGGAATGGAAGCAGGGGAGCAGGGGAGGTAGGGGAGCAGGGGGAGAATAATAATTCCTAACTCCTAACGAATGACCAATGACAAATGACAAATGACAAATGACAAAAATTCGTATTGGTAACGGCTACGATATCCATCGATTAGTGAGCGATCGCGCTTTGATTTTGGGTGGAATTCAAATTCCCCATGAACTGGGTTTATTAGGACACAGTGACGCTGATGTATTAACGCACGCGATTATGGATGCCATGCTTGGGGCATTATCTTTGGGGGATATTGGTCATTATTTTCCGCCAAGCGATCCCAAATGGGCGGGAGCAGATAGTTTAGTACTATTAACTCAAGTACATCAACTGATTCGGGATCAAGGCTGGCAAATAGGAAATATTGACTCGGTGATAGTAGCAGAACGTCCCAAATTAAAGCCGCATATTCATACTATGCGCGACAAGCTAGCGGCGATTTTAGAATTAGAACCAAATCAAATTGGTATCAAAGCTACCACTAACGAAAAATTAGGCCCCGTTGGACGTGAGGAAGGTATATCTGCTTATGCTGTTGTCTTGCTTTTGAAAGAATAAAAATTATGAAATATTCGACAATTTTTCACATAATTAAGCGTTTTTGCTTACCAATAATTCTGGCTTCAGCAACAGCAATTACAGTTACCGCCTGCAATCCATCTAACTTTAAAACCGCAGCCGCACAAGTTCCACAGTTAGTTGTTTCTACTACGAGTGACCCGAAAACCTTTAACTACGCCCTCATCCAAGAATCTCCCAATATTGCTGGTTTCACTTATGAAGCATTAGCGACCCAAAACGGAATAACTAAAGAAATTGAGCCAGCTTTGGCTGAATCTTGGGAACTTTCCCCAGACAAACTGCGGTTTGTGTTTACCTTGCGAGAAGGATTGAAGTGGTCAGATGGTAAGCCATTAACAGCCGATGATGTCGTTTTCTCTTTCAATGACATCTACATGAACAAGCGCATTCCCACTTATATCCAAGATGCTCTCCGAATTGGGAGCAGTAAGACTTTTCTGAAAGTCCGCAAAGTCGATGAACGCCGAGTAGAATTTATTCTGCCAGAACCGTTTGCTCCTTTCTTGCGATCGATTGCAGCAGGGGTAGGAATATTACCAGAACACGCCCTGCGTACAGCAGTAGAAGCGAAAAACTCTGACGGTAAGCCAGTGTTTATGTCCACTTGGGGAACCGACACAGACCCGAAAAAAATTATTGTTAATGGCCCTTACGCGATCGAGAGTTATTCAACCAATCAACGCTTAACATTTCGGCGCAATCCTTACTACTGGCGCAAAAAAGATGCACAAGGAAAACCACTGCCATATATTGAGCGTGTAATTTGGCAAATTGTGGAATCGCCTGATACAGCTTTGCTGCAATTTCGTTCTGGAGGGTTAGATTTACTAGAAATTGGCCCTGGAAATTTTCAATTGCTCAAGCGTCAAGAAAAGCAGGGTAACTTTACTATTAAAAATGCTGGTCCTGACTCTGGGACAAGTTTTATCACTTTCAATCTCAACAAAGGTAGTCGCAATGGCAAACCTGTTGTAGATCCTATTAAGTCCCGCATTTTTAACAACGTTGCTTTTAGACAGGCTGTCGCCTACGCTATTGATCGCCAAACGATGATCAACAATACTTTGCGGGGATTGGGTGAACCACAAGACTCTCCAATTTCTGTTCCCAGTCCCTATTATTTCTCTCCCAAAGAAGGTTTAAAAACTTATGATTACAATCCAGAAAAAGCTAAACAAATTTTGTTGGGAGCAGGATTTAAATATGATGATAAAGGTCAACTGTTAGACGCGGATGGTAATCGAGTCCGCTTCACAATGATGGGTGTTGCTGGTAATAGACCAACAATTACACCGAAAATCCAACAGGATCTCGGCAAGATAGGCATTAAAGTTGATTTACAATTTCTTGACTTCAGTATTATTGGAGAAAAAATCTCTAATACCCTAGATTGGGAATGTTGGTATGGAGCTATCACTGGTGGTATTGAGCCGCAAGATGGTTTCAATGTCTGGTCTGTAGATGGTAACTTTCATGTATTTAATCAGAAAGCTCAAGCCGGACAATCCCCAACGGTAGGTTGGAAAGCTACTGATTGGGAGCAGAAAATTGAAGACCTCTACATCCAAGGAGCAAGGGAGTTCGATGAAACAAAACGCAAGGCTATCTATGCAGAAACCCAACAACTCTCACAAGAGTATCTGCCTTTTATTCACCTATTTAATTCCTTAGCTTTAGTAGCCGTGCGTAATACTATTGAGAACGTAAAATACTCAGCGATAGGAAGTTATAATTGGAATATTTATGAACTAAAAGTAGTAGAAACTAAAAAAACTAGTTAAGTTTCATGTGTTATCAAGACTAAAGTTCATCATATCAAATTCGCTTAAATACTTACATAGCAATCCTATTTGATTAGTGAAAAATATAAATAAGAAAACGAACCGCAAAGTACGCTAAGGGCACAAAGGGAAGAAAGGAGAAAGAGATATATAATTTTCACAAATCATTTAGGACTGCTATAAGACCTGTATGTTCAATTGATGAACTATTTGTGCATTAAAAGTATGAAATTTTTTAGTAAGATATTTCTGGTAATTAAACGTTTTTGGTTGCCAATAGTTCTGACTTTAGCAACAGCGCTTACAGTTACCGCTTGCAACCCCGCTAACTTCAAAAGTGTAGCTGCTCAAGTGCCGCAATTGGTAAGTGCTATTCTCAGCGACCCTAAAACTTTTAATTATCCTCTCAGTCAAGAGATTCCGAATGTTTTTCCTTTGATTTATGAAGGATTAACTACAGAAAACCCTATAACTGGCAAAATCGAGCCTTCTTTAGCGGAATCATGGGAAATTTCTGATGACAAATTACGGTTTGTTTTTACCCTACGCCAGGGATTGAAATGGTCTGATGGGCAGCCTTTAACAGCAGATGATGTAGTATTTACCTTCAACCAAATTTATTTTAACGAAGCGATTCCCGCAGATGCTAGAGATGTGCTACGGATTGGTGAAAGTCGGGCATTGCCAAAGGTACGAAAAATTGATGCTCAACGAATTGAATTTACGACTCCAGAACCATTTGCACCGTTTTTAGGAGCTTTAGGAGTGCCAATTTTACCTGCCCATACTCTAGAACCATTTGTCAAGACAAAAGACCAAGAAGGTAAGCCAATATTTTTGTCAAAATGGGGCGTTGATACTCCTCCAGATCAAATTATTGTTAATGGCCCTTACAAGCTAGAGCGCTACGATACAAGTCAGCGTGTAGTATTTAGGCGCAACCCCTACTATTGGCGCAAAGGGCCTAAAGGAGAGTCGCAACCTTATATTGAACGGATTGTGTGGGAAATTGTGGAATCAACCGATACCTCCTTGCTGCAATTTCGTTCTGGCGGGTTAGATACTGTGGGAGTCTCACCAGATTATTTTTCTTTGCTAAAGGTGCAAGAAGAACAGGGGAATTTCAAAATTTTCAATGGTGGGCCAGCAACAGGTACAACGTTTGTTTTATTTAATTTAAATAAAGGTAAAAGGGATGGAAAACCCCTGGTTGATCCAATAAAATCGCTTTGGTTTAATACTGTAGAATTTCGACAGGCAGTAGCTTATGCGATTGACCGACAAACAATGATTAACAATACTTTTCGTGGTTTGGGTAAACCACAAAATTCACCCATTTCCGTGCAAAGCCCTTATTATCTGTCGCCTGAACAAGGACTAAAAGTTTATAACTACAATACAGAAAAGGCGAAAGAACTGCTACTTAAAGCAGGATTCAAATATAACGACAACAACCAATTAATAGATGCTCAAGGAAACCGTGTCCGCTTCTCATTGCTCACCAATGCTGGTAACAAAATCCGCGAAGCAATTGGATCGCAGATTAAACAAGACCTGAGTAAAATTGGTATTCAAGTTGATTTCACACCTCTGGCATGGAATACTTACACAGATAAGCTGTCAAACTCATTAGATTGGGAAGTTTCTATGCTGGGTTTGACTGGTGGTTTAGAACCAAATGATGGGGCTAATGTCTGGTCGCCCGAAGGTGGATTGCACATGTTTAATCAGAAACCCCAAGCAGGACAAAAACCGATTCAAGGTTGGGAAGTGGCTCCTTGGGAAGCAGAAATTGCTAAGTTATACATTCAAGGGGCAAAGGAATTAGACACAACCAAGCGAAAAGAAATTTATGCAGAAACCCAGCGAATTACTCAAGAGAATTTACCGTTTATTTATTTAGTTAACGCTTTGTCGATGTCAGCAGTGCGTAATCGCTTTGAAGGTATCCAATACTCTGCACTGGGTGGTGCATTCTGGAACATTCATGAAATAAAAGTAACGGATTAGTTATTAGTTATTAGTCAGTGGTTAGTGACAAGAATAAAGGAAAAAGGACTAATGACAGATGAAAAAACCTTGCGATCGCTACTCGTTGCGGTTGCCAATGGTAAAGTTACCCCAGATACGGCATTAGACTCACTCAAAAACTTAACTTATGAATCTGTAGGTGAGTTTGCCAAAATTGACCATCACCGCCAGGTAAGAACTGGTTTCCCAGAGGTGATTTGGGGCCCCGGTAAGACTCCCGATCAAATTGCTCAAATTATGGAAGTAATGCGCCTCCGTAACCCGGTGGTGATGGCGACTCGCATTGAACCAGCAGTTTATACCGTACTGCAATCAAAAGTTAGCGGTTTGCGATATTACGATTCGGCGCGAATTTGTGCGATCGCTCCTCCTAAGATCGAACCACAATTTGCGGGTGAAATTGCCATTCTTTCTGCTGGTACTGCCGATTTAGCTGTTGCTGAAGAAGCATCTGTCACTGCTGAACTTTCTGGTTTCCGGGTACAGCGTCTCTGGGATGTTGGCGTTGCCGGAATTCACCGCTTATTAAGTAACCGCCACCTAATTGAGTCAGCATCGGTGTTGATTGTTGTGGCGGGGATGGAAGGCGCTTTACCCAGCGTTGTTGCTGGTTTAGCGAGTTGTCCTGTGATTGCCGTACCCACCAGCATTGGTTATGGTGCAAGTTTTGGCGGTTTAGCACCTTTATTGACAATGCTTAACTCTTGTGCTGCGGGAGTAGGCGTAGTGAATATCGATAATGGTTTTGGTGCAGCAGTTTTGGCGGGGCAAATTTTGCGAACTGCCGAGAAATTGCGGTTGGCATCGGCTGAATCTTGAGTTAAGACTTTAAAGTTACACCCAATATTTCAGTACGTTATCAGTAATTTATCTGAAAAATAAACTGATCTGAAATTTGCCACCCCCAACCTCTTAATCACCAAATATGAGCTATTACAGCGATTTGATATCTCGGTTATATTGGCATTTGCCTGCAAATTTGGCAGCACTAATAGCACAAACGATTACCGATCCAGACTTGATGGGTCAAATTGAAAAATCTTGGCGTCACTTTATACAAACAGGTCAAGTGTGGGCATTGTTGATTGGTTTAGTCATTGGCTATATGATTCGGAATTTAACTAGCTACGGTTAAATTTAAAAGTTAGGAGTTGAAAGTGAGGAGTGAGAAGTTATGGAAGTTAAAAACTCATAACTCCTCACTCTTAACTCTTAACTCTCCCCAACTCTCTTGATATTTATGACCAAAGAACAAACTTGGAGCCAGAGGTTTGAATCAGCGTTGCATCCAGCGATCGCTCGTTTTAATGCCAGTATAGGTTTTGATATTGAATTAATAGAATATGATCTGACTGGTTCTCAAGCCCATGCAAAAATGCTAGCTCACACGGGCATTATCTCCTCAGAAGAAGGTGAGCAACTGGTTGCAGGTTTAGAAGAAATTCGCCAAGAGTACCGCCAAGGTAGATTTCAGCCTGGTGTCGATGCAGAAGATGTACATTTTGCAGTTGAAAAACGACTGACAGAAATTGTCGGTGATGTGGGTAAAAAACTGCATACGGCGCGATCGCGTAATGACCAAGTTGGTACTGATACTAGACTCTACCTCCGCGACCAAATCCAGCAAATCAAAAGCGAATTGCGAGAATTCCAAGGTGTTTTACTGGATATAGCTGAAAAGCACGTTGAAACTTTGATCCCAGGCTATACCCATCTGCAACGCGCTCAACCAGTGAGTTTAGCTCACCACCTCTTGGCATACTTTCAAATGGCACAACGCGACTGGGAACGCTTAGGAGATGTTTCTCGCCGCGTCAATATCTCACCTTTGGGGTGTGGTGCTTTAGCGGGAACTACTTTCCCTATTGATCGCCACTACACAGCCAAACTATTAGATTTTGACAATATTTATGCTAACAGCCTCGATGGAGTGAGCGATCGCGATTTTGCGATCGAATTCTTGTGTGCTGCTAGCTTGATTATGGTTCACCTCAGCCGCCTTGCAGAAGAAGTCATTCTTTGGTCATCTGAAGAATTTCGTTTTGTCACCCTCAAAGATAGCTGTGCTACAGGTTCCAGTATCATGCCTCAAAAGAAAAACCCCGATGTCCCAGAACTCGTGCGGGGGAAAACAGGGCGTGTATTTGGTCATCTCCAGGCAATGCTGGTGATTATGAAAGGGCTACCTCTGGCATATAACAAAGACCTGCAAGAAGATAAAGAAGGTCTATTTGACAGCGTTAACACAGTCAAAGCATCTCTAGAAGCAATGACGATTTTGCTCAGAGAAGGCTTAGAATTTCGTACCCAGCGTCTAGCAGAAGCCGTAACCGAAGATTTTTCCAACGCTACCGATGTAGCAGATTACCTGGCAGCACGGGGCGTTCCTTTCCGGGAAGCTTACAACCTCGTGGGTAAAGTGGTCAAAACTAGTATTGCCGCAGGTAAACTCCTGAAAGATTTGGAATTGGAAGAGTGGCAACAACTACATCCGGCATTTGCAGCAGATATTTATGAGGCAATATCCCCCCGTCAAGTTGTGGCAGCCCGCAACAGTCACGGTGGTACTGGCTTTGTACAGGTTAGCAAAGCACTCATAGCTGCTCGCGCTCAAATCGATCAATAAGGGAATGGGGAGTAGAGAGCAGGGGGAGCAGGGGAAACAAGGGGACAAGGGGACAAGGGGACAAGAGGTGAGAACTTGAAACAAGTCTTTCCCCTTGCCCCCAATTCTCCTTGTCCCCAAGTCCTCTTGCCCATGCCCCATGCCCAATCCCCAATGCCCCATACGCAATAATAAATAAGGGCGTACAAATGTGCGCCCTAAACAATAAATAATCTATATAAAAAGGATTTAAGCAGACAGCTTAGTCAGTGTCAGCTGCTGTTGCTGCGCCTTCTTCTTCTTCACTCTTGGGTGGTCTTTGTTGGAACCTTCTCTGCATTCTTCCTGTCGTAGTTCGTTTACGAAACTTTCTGGCATACGCCTGGTTCCGTAGCGCCTTTTCTTTTTTCGGGTTACGGCGCTTGGCCATGTTCACCTCATTAAATAAACAACAAAAGAGTAGCAACTAGGCATCACGTAGGCAATATTAGCTACCAATGTTATTGATATACTTGTAGCCTAGTGCAGCAATCAATACGCTTTAAACAGTGTACTAGTCTACCGCGTTTTACCTTGTTTTGTCAATAACAATTTAGAATTATCCCCACCAGCTAGACAAAAAATATATTTTATTAGATGCAAATACATCAAAAATACGTAAATTAGCTAACTAGTTGTTCTTGCAACAAACCAATGAAGAAGCTATCTCAATACTGCTCGGAGTCAGACATTTTACACAAAGAATTTGGCTGAGGTAAAAGATAACTGGGCTTGGGTTAAAGATTTTTTCTTTCCCTTTTTTCCATTAACAAAGCAGTATTGGAAGCTATCCTACTAATAAAATTCAGTATTCGCTAAACTTCAACTGAATACATTGTTTTCAACTTCATTCAAAGCAAATGCAATAGGTACAAGCAAAATTGACCGTTTTTCCCTATTCGTGCAACAAAGCCTTTTATTGATGGTTTTAGGAAACTTTTTCAAGCTTCTTATCAGTTAATTTAGATGGCTTATTACGTTTGAGTGCTGAAGGGACACAAACAGTAGCGAGGGCAAATAAGCTAAGGATAGAGGTGGGTTCAGGTACGGTGATTATGCTTGCAGAAAAACTGATGGGTAACTCACTATCTTCCGTCCCCAAATTTTCAAAACCTGGTATCAGTGGTGGAACAGAAAAAACTTCTAAATAACTTGGCGTTGGTAAAAAACTAGCGAAAAATGGACTAGAATAGTTTCCCCCCGATGTAGAATAACCAAAACCATCACCTGTTAACTGCTGAGTATTAAGACTAATTAAATTGTCAACATTAAAAGGTTCGTTTCCTGGTATTGGAGTGCCTACAGGTTGCAGACCAGTAATCGTTTCACCATTTCGTGTACCCGTAATTCCTAAAATCTGATAAAAACCTAAATCGTCAGGGGTGTTATCAGTGTTAAAAGTACCAATCGCCTCTATATCAATACCAGAATAATTCCAATTCCAAGTTAAAGCAGAGGCGGTTTGCATTGTACCGAAAACCAATCCAGATGTGGTGGTGAGGGCTACGGCAGATAGTAGAGCTAGATTTTTCATTGGGTTGTTTGTGCGATCGCTTTTAGCACACCAAAGGCGATCGCGGTTTTTGTAAAGGATTTTCGTATATTAAGCTGAATTAGCAAGAATTTGGTGGCAATCTCCAATACCGCTTAATTGCCTGTTTAAAATTCAGAATTTAGACATACTTATTCAGATTAATTTTTTGAAAGTGCCTTGAAAAAATATTAATGATAGCTGGTTTGAGCAAAGCTAATGTTATTTATAAACTGAAAAGTTTTCTAACTTAACAAATGGTATGTATATGTAAATACAGTGCTTCTATTGAAAGTTAATGTTAAGATTAGTGATATTCTACGTAAATCGTGAGAATAAAATCTCAAACCACAAACAGTTTTGTATAAAACAAAACTCGACGAAATTTTATGAGTTGAGTTTATGTAAGTGGTAGAGAGATATAGAATACAACATATCAATTTTGAAGATTGAACGTTATTGCTTTTTTTCCGGCAGCTGTCCAGTCCACACGTAGCTTATGGCGTATTGGACAAACAGTATTGGGTATTATATTTCGTCATCCCATTACTGGTACTAGTATCATCCCAATTTTACCTGATGGTCGGATAGTACTGATCCGACGGCGTGATGATGGTCTTTGGGCATTACCTGGAGGCATGGTGGATTGGGGAGAAGATATTCCCAACACAGTCCGCCGGGAATTGATCGAAGAAACCGGGCTAGAATTGGTGAAAATCAACCGTTTGGTAGGAGTTTACTCTGCACCAGACCGTGATCCCAGAATCCATTCAATTTGTATTGCGGTTGAAGCCGAGGTGCATGGGACAATGGAGATTCAAGATACTTTGGAAGTCATGGAAATCCAAGCTTTTTCTCCGAATTTGCTACCTTCAGGACAGATGTCTCACGACCATACTAGGCAGTTGCAAGACTACTTAAATGGCTTGACAACACTGGCATAATAATATTTTGTTATTAGTCATTGGTCATTTGTCTTTTGTCCTTTGTCATTTGCCGCCAAAGTTCTGATTTAAGGAAGCCTCTATTATCTACGAGAGGCTGCGCCCTAAGCGTAGCTATGCCGCAGGCTTTACGAGACGCTAGGCTAACGGTTCAGACTTCTCTGTTTATAATTTGCCCAAAACTAATGACAAATGACAAATGACTAGTGACAAATGACTAATGACAAATGACTATTTATTATGGTGCTAAAAGTTAACTACTAAATTAAAATGAATACACTATTCCGTAACTCCCGGATAAAGCTCTCTCAAGGGCTTGTATTCTGGCGTGAAGTCGGTGAAAAAACTCCTATAATTTTTTTACATGGTGCTTGGAATGAAAGCAGTCAATGGTTATCTGTGATGGAGTCCCTTGCACAAGATTTCCATTGCTTTGCACCTGATTTGTTAGGGTTTGGTGAGTCAGAGAATCCTAATATCCACCATTCAATAGATTTGCAAGTAGAGTGTTTAGCTGAATTTCTGCAAGCTGTCAAGCTAGAAAAAGTATATTTAGTAGGACATTCTCTTGGGGGTTGGATTGCTGCTAGTTATGCTTTAAAGTATCCTGAGAAAATCGATGGTTTGGTATTGCTTGCACCAGAGGGCGTAGAGATAGCAGGACAGGAAGAGTATTGCCGAAAGATGCGGCGATTATTGAATTATCCACCACTAGTAGTTAAATTGTTGCGATCGCTAACTCCCTTAACTAAAATCCTGGGTTGGCATGAGAAAATTGCCCAAGACTTGCAGTTGCGTCAGTCGCTATTGCCTTATCCCAGAGGTTGCCAGTTACTTTTCAAACGGCGACAGATAGAAATTGAAGCGGAATTAGTGCAAAAGCGGCTTTATATGATAGATGTGCCGGTTTTTATTTTACAAGGTGGCCAAGATACACCAGATGCTTTGGCCAAGAGTCGGGTTTATGCTCAACTGATGCCCAAAGTTGAGTTGAAAATGATTTCCCATGCCGGAAATGATTTACCCGAATCTTGTGCTGGGGTTGTAGCACTTGAGATTCGGGAGTTTATTAAAGGAAATTAGTAATTAGAGATATCCATAAAAGAAGGTTTATTTATATTAATTAAATAAACATCAGGGTCAATATAATGTCTAGGTCTTAAAACCGAAATTTTCATTTTTTAGCGCTGCGAAATACTTAATTTGGTCAGTTGCCTTAATCACCCATTACTATTTTCCGCATTCCCCAAAAAATTAAATTTGGTTCTACAATCAAACGTTCTGTAATTTCAGGATACAAGGCTTGTAGATAGTTTAATAATAAAGTGTGGTCGCCCCCTTTAATCGCAATTTTGCCATCAGGAAATAATTGCAACCATGCCCCAATAAATTCTTTAATTCCAGCTAATATTGTATAAACTACTCCACTCTGAATAGCCTCTATAGTATTGATAGCAAAATGTGGTGGTAGAGATGGAAAATTTTGCATTTCTACTAATGGTAATTGTCCTGTTTTTTGACCGAGAGTTGCAAATTGTAAGCCCAACCCCGGCAAAATTGCACCTCCAACTAGACACTCCTTAGCATCCGCAGCCGTAAAAGTTAGCGCTGTCCCAGCATCAATTACCAACATTGGAAAACCCCAAATTTTTCCCGCTCCCCACAAAGCTAAAGCGCGGTCAATTCCTAGTGTGGAATAAACACCTTTTAGCGGTACTTGGTCTAATGTAATAACATAAGTATTTGGGTAAGTTTGCCAAATAGCAGTTTGACTGGGAACTACGGAAGCGATTAAGAGAGGGCAGAGGGGGAGAGTGTTTGTTAGAGATTTAAATTTGGGAAAAATTTTCTCTAGTAAATCATTCAGGGTTTGACATTCAGCCAACTGTTGTATAACAGACTCAGGAAGATAGTCAGTATCCCACGCTGAATAAAGCGTCTCGCCAATAAACAACGCCCAATGTAGCCGAGAGTTCCCAATTTCCAACGCTAGCCAAATTTCCTCTCTGTACTTCTGCGGTTTCACACTTTTAACTTTTTTAAGTCAGCCATAGATTTTTTAATAAAAATTAACATTCATCACGTGTAACAATAAAAGAAGAGGAACAAATACTCATTGTGTCAAGGAGGGAGTTATGGTAGCGCTCACCGAAAAAACTGAAAAACGGCTCACCATACAGACTGTGGAAATCGCTCAAGAGACGACGGCAATTCGCTCTTTAGACTGGGATCGCGATCGCTTCGATATTGAGTTTGGTTTGCAAAACGGCACTACTTATAACTCGTTTCTCATCCGTGGGGAGCAGACTGCTTTAGTTGATACCTCCCACGAAAAGTTTCGTCAACTATATTTTGATACGCTCACCGGACTAATCAACCCAACAGATATTGATTATTTGATTATCAGCCATACTGAGCCAGACCATAGCGGTTTGGTTAAAGACTTGTTGCTTATGGCTCCAGAAATTACCGTTGTCGGTTCTAAGGTGGCGATTCAGTTTCTTGAGGATTTCGTACATCAGCCATTCAAGCGGCGGATTGTGAAAAATGGCGATCGCTTGGATTTGGGCAATGGTCATGAATTTGAATTCGTGATTGCCCCAAATTTACATTGGCCAGATACCATTTTCAGCTTCGACCACAAAACCAAAACTCTCTACACCTGCGACGCTTTTGGGCTGCACTATTGCTCAGATAGCACCTTTGATGAAGACTTGGCAGCGATCGAAGAAGACTTTCATTACTACTACGATTGCTTGATGGGGCCAAATGCGCGGTCGGTTTTGTCTGCCCTGAAGCGGATGGGGGAACTTAAAACCATCGATATGATTGCCACAGGACACGGCCCATTATTATCTCACAATGTTGAGGAACTAGTTGGACGTTACCGCACTTGGAGTCAAACCCAAGCCAAGCCAGAAACGGTAATTGGAATATTTTACGTTTCCGAATACGGTTATAGCGATCGCCTCGCGCAAGCAATTGCCAATGGGATCGGTAAAACCGGTGTCGCCGTGGAAATTGTCGATTTGGGTTCTGAAGTTGATTTACAAGAACTGCGGGAACTAGTTAGCCGTTGTGCAGGGCTAATTGTTGGTCTACCTCCGGCTTCTGGTGCTGCTAGCATCCAATCTGCACTCAGCACAGTTTTAGGATCTGCCAAAGAAAAGCAAGCTATCGGCGTATTTGAAACTGGCGGTGGCGATGATGAGCCGATAGATCCTTTAGTGAGTAAATTCCGTAATTTGGGTTTGACAACAGTTTTTCCAGCGATTCGGATTAAACAAGCGCCCACAGAAAACACTTACAAGCTGTGTGAAGAAGCGGGTACAGACTTAGCTCAATGGGTAACACGCGATCGCAGCATCAAAGCAATGAAATCTCTGGGTGCTGACTTAGATAAAGCACTGGGTAGACTCAGTGGCGGACTGTATATTATTACTGCCAAAAAAGGCGATGTATCCAGTGCCATGTTAGCCTCCTGGGTTGCTCAAGCCAGCTTCAAACCCTTGGGATTTTCCATTGCAGTTGCCAAAGATCGGGCGATTGAATCACTCATGCAAGTAGGCGATCGCTTTGTTCTCAACATTTTAGAAGAAGGCAATTTCCAACCACTCATGAAGCACTTTTTGAAACGGTTCGCCCCTGGTGCTGATCGCTTTGAAGGAGTAAGAACCCAGCCAGCCGAAAATGGAGCCCCCATCCTCAACGATGCCCTCGCCTACATGGAGTGCGAAGTCGTCAGTAGAATGGATTGCGGCGACCATTGGGCAGTATACAGCACCGTCTACGCCGGACGAGTTTCTAAACCCGATGCTTTAACTGCTGTGCATCACCGCAAAGTCGGAAATCACTATTAACAAGGGGAGCAGAGGGGCAGAGAAACAGGGAAAATAATAACCAATGCCCCATGCCCCATACCCAATACCCGATGCCCTATTCCCGAATAAAGCCATGTCAAAAAATAAACCTCGTGATGTTCAAGTTTATCCAATAGCTACAGATACAAGAATACTGCGATCGCGCAGTTGGTCAAGGCTCAGATTTGAAATTGAATATGCCCTTGCCAAGGGTACAACTGCTAATTCTTATTTAATTGAAAGCGATAAAAATGCCATCATTGACCCTCCGGGGGAAACGTTTACAGAAATTTATTTAGAAGCCTTACAGCAGCGTTTCCATCTCGAAGATTTAGATTATGTAATTTTGGGACACATCAACCCTAACCGGGCTGCAACTTTAAAAGCTTTGTTAGCAATTGCTCCACAAATCACCTTTGTTTGTTCTAATCCCGGAGCGATAAATTTACGTGCAGCGCTGGAAAATCCAGATTTGCAAATTCTGGTTATGCGCGGTGAAGAAACTCTAGATTTGGGTAACGGGCATAATTTACAATTTATTCCCACCCCGAATCCCCGCTATGCAGATCAACTCTGCACCTACGATCCGCAAACAGAAATTCTCTACACAGATAAGTTATTCGGGGCGCACGTTTGTGGAGATCAGGTATTTGATGAAGGCTGGGAAGTATATAACGAAGATCGGCGCTATTATTTTGATTGCCTCATGGCTCCCCACGCCCGTCAAGTAGAAACTGCGCTGGAAAAACTAGCCGATTTCCCCGTGAGAATGTATGCCAATGGACATGGGCCTTTGGTACGTTATGGCTTAATCGAACTGACCAAATCTTATCGAGAATGGAGTCAACAGCAAACTTCTGCTGACTTGACAGTGGCGTTAATCTATGCGTCAGCTTATGGAAATACGGCAACATTAGCCCAAGCGATCGCTCGTGGCATCACCAAAGCCGGTGTCGCTGTAGAATCAATTAACTGCGAATTTACTGAACCAGAAGAAATTCGGGCGGCTGTAGAAAAAGCTGGTGGTTTCATCATGGGTTCTCCAACTCTCGGCGGTCATGCACCCACACCCGTACAAACAGCTTTAGGAATTGTGCTATCCACCGCGACTAATAATAAACTCGCTGGTGTTTTTGGTTCCTTTGGCTGGAGTGGGGAAGCAGTTGATTTAATTGAAGGTAAATTAAAGGATGCTGGTTATCGGTTTGGTTTTGATACCATCCGCGTGAAATTTAAACCCGACGATGCCACCTTACAATTGTGTGAAGAAGCCGGAACCGACTTTGCCCAAGCACTGAAGAAAGCTAGAAAAGTGCGATCGCCAAGTCAACCTGCTACTACTGTAGAACAAGCAGTTGGTCGTATTGTTGGTTCTCTGTGCGTTCTAACTGCCAAAGAAGGCGATCGCTCAAGTGCCATGTTAGCCTCTTGGGTAGCTCAAGCTAGCTTTAATCCGCCTGGTTTAACCATAGCCGTCGCTAAAGAACGGGCAGTAGAAACACTGACCCATACAGGAAACAAATTTGTCCTCAATATTCTTAAAGAAGGGAATCATTTGGGGTTGATGAAGCATTTCCTCAAACCTTTTGGCCCAGGACAAGACCGATTTGCCGATGTCGCCGCCCAAGAAGCTGAAAACGGTTCTCCCATACTTGCAGATGCCTTGGCATATCTGGAATGTTCTGTACAAAACCGGATGGAATCTGGCGACCATTGGCTAGTTTATGCCACTGTCGAGAATGGCAAATTGTTAGATAATGATGGCATCACAGCCGTGCATCATCGCAAGTCGGCAACTCATTATTAATCTTATGCAGAAAAATTCTGAGAATACCCCATAAAGGGTACTTAAACCGAGAAACTCTGCATAATTCCCAAGCGTGGATGTTATCTAGAAAAGGGGGTAGCTAAAAGCCTTTGAGTAAAATTGTCACGATATTGGGAAGCACAAACCGCTAAAATTTGAGACAGAGGTATTTCCTACTTATTCTGATAACTCAACGCTATCTGTTAAAAGTTATTGCCATGACGTTACGTGAACTTGAAGATCAAGCACTGAGATTATCTGCCGAGGATCGTTGGCAGTTAATCAATACATTAATGCGATCGCTCCAACCAAAACTTCAGCCAACGTCAAAGCCAAAGGGTTTAGCTGCCAGTTTAATCGGCATTGCGAAGACTGACACCCTGGCACCCACAGATGAAGAAGTGAAAGCAATGCTAGATGAGCGGTTGGTGCAAAAGTATCTGTAATGCGAGTTTTATTTGATACGAACATTCTGCTAGATGCTTTGCTAGCGCGTGAACCTTTTGTGGCGGATGCTGCTTTTTTACTGGAGACGGTTGAATCGGGACAAGTTGAAGGGTTTATGTCGGCAACAACGGTTACGGATGTGCATTATTTAGTTGGACGACAGACCAAGAGTGCTGAAGTTGCGATTGCCGCAGTAACTCAATTGTTGGCATTGATGGAAATTTGTGCGGTAGATCGCGGGGTACTGGAACAGGCGATAGCACTAGGGTTGACTGATTTTGAAGATGCGGTGCAGGTAGCATCTGCGATGAAGTTGGGGTTGGAGGTGATCGTTACTCGTGATGTAAATGGATTCACAGGTTCGCCGATTCCAGTACTCTCACCTAAAGATATGAGAAATCGGTTGATGTAGCAGAATGACTGAAAAGTTCCTGATTGAGTCGATGCCACAAACTGCAAACGGTGAGCCAGCCTCATGACCTCGTTGTTTTATTGGGCGATCGCAAGCCGTCTTATCAAAGGTATAATTAACTCCAGCAATAGGTTGGGTTGAAACAAGTGAAACCCAATCCTACGCAAGTTAAGGTTTTTATAGCTAACTGAACCGGAATAAAAAAGGCTCAAGCATTTCTGCCTGAGCCTTTTCTAGATTAAACTAAATGGTTTTCGCCTGAGTTTAGTAGCGACCACCGCCACCGCCACGGTTGTAGCCACCGCCACCACCGCCACGATTACCACCGAAAGAACCACCGCCACCTCTGTCTTCTCTGGGCTTGGCCTTATTCACTTTAAGGTCACGACCCATCCATTCAGCACCATCAAGGGATTCAATGGCTTTGGTTTCTTCGTCTTCTGAACTCATTTCCACGAAAGCAAAACCGCGTAAACGGCCTGTTTCACGGTCAGTAGGTAGCTGAACGCGCTTTACAGAACCATATTCTGCAAAAACAGTACTCAGCGCATCTTGTGTAACTTCATAGGAGAGGTTACCAACGTAAATTGACATTAAATGTCTCCAAAATCGTAAGTTTGTAGAGATTTAGATTTCGGAGAGAAGTCTGTAATACCAAAAGGGAAAAGCCTGTCAATACTAAAATCAAACACTGTCGCCGAATTAATTCTCATTTCACTTCCAATTTTTACATAGCGACTAACTTTCTGGGGGAAAGTTTGAAAAATTGTTATAAAAAGTTATATTGGAAGTTGATAGCTAGGTGCTAGGTAGTTTCAAAACGGGTGAGACTACAGCCAGCCGCACCCGATAAACTAACTCTCTATTCTATTTTCTAAATATTGACCAATCATCAACTGTTCACCAGCACGAGAGATAATAGTCTGTCTGGTGCGGTATTTACTGCCAATTAGCTTTAACTCTTCTTCAAACACTGAACCGTTGTATTCAGTTCGCAAACACATTGTTTTCGGGTTGGAGAAATAATACTGGGCGGTGACTGGTTTAGATATGGCAAAACCGCGATCGCGATACAAGGTATTTCCCATCACTCCAAATATTGTTGAACCTTGCGATTCTTTCTTTGTCGTCAGCAAATCCGTACTTTCCCAGACAACTGCTGCACCACAGATTAAACTCTTTGTATCAGACAAATCGTGCATCTGAGCTAGGTTTTGTAATTCATCACAGTCCTGCTCTAAAAAATTGATCGTAACTATACTCTCGATCTCCTTAGTTTCTCCCTTCGGTAGGGTGTAGTAGCGTCGTTGCGATCGCCATTTACCTGTTGATTCCTGGAAAAATTCGGAAATCTGGGATTCATCAGTGGTTTGTGCAGTTTTAAACAGAGATGTCACGCCTTACATTCCTCACCTAATACAAATATATTTCTGGTAAAAAAGTTCATTCTTACCTGTTGTTGCTATAGCAATACGGTTCGGATAAGCATTTTTCACTTTCCTTGTGGTCTGGGGAAAGGGTAAAGGATAAAGGATGTATTCAAAACCTTTCCCCTTTTCCCTTTCCCCTTTAACCGAACCGTATTGGTTGCTATGGTACTTGTCGCCCTATTTCTTGCCATATTACGCAAGGGGGGTAAGAAGAAATTGTGTTTTCTATTACATTATAGACACAATTAAGCAATAAATCTTTAACATTCTTAATAAAATAGTAAATACCCGTAATACCTGCTAGTTATAGTAGAATAAATTGAGTAGGTAAAAACAAGGGTAATTATTGTAATACTGCCCAAATTATGATATTCAGCAAAAAAGCTTCATATCTTTGGAAAAAACCAGCTTTCTCCTCTGGGTAGATTCCAGAAAAATGACAAATATTTATACTAAAGTTTATAATTTGTTAACTGCAAGAAGATTATCTACCTCTGCGTAAGAAGTAGAACGGTGAGAAGTTTTGGAATTTTGTGGGAAAACAGTAATTTTTGAATCAAAAATTACTGTCATACAGCTTATGCTTCATTCTCGCCGTTTTTTGTTAATGATATCTCTCAAAATTACTTGGTAAAACACGGCTGTTTAACCCCAAAAGCTCCCCAATAAGAGAAAAACAGATGATTTTGGAAAAAGATAAGCCGCACAAACAGGTGAAAATGAAAGATCCCGTAGTCGCTAACCAACTAATAATTATCCAGTTAGATTCAGTTGTGAAAACTGAGGTGGCGACCGCAGATTTCAAAAGTAG
Source organism: Desmonostoc muscorum FACHB-395 (assembly GCF_014698035.1). Taxonomy (GTDB): domain Bacteria; phylum Cyanobacteriota; class Cyanobacteriia; order Cyanobacteriales; family Nostocaceae; genus Nostoc; species Nostoc muscorum_A. Next base: position 40,696 of record NZ_JACJSF010000006.1, on the reverse strand, counting down.
ACTTCTTGCAAACAGTACTTGTGCAACAGGTGGCAAAGCGAAAGGGGAAAATTCCTTTTTTTCCTCCACTTCTGTAAGAAGTTTATTAATTTCCTGTTTGGTAGCTATAGGATTGCTGACGGCAAGTTGCGGTTCGTCGCCCAAAGAATCAGCAGATGCACAATCTCAGAGTCCTGGTAATAGGGAACGTAGTCGGGTAACGCCTGTAGATGTGGCGATCGCTAGAACTGACTTGCTCGAAAAACAACCAGAATATACAGGTAATACAACACCCTTCCGCATCGTATCACTGCGATCGCAGGTAGAAGGTCGCTTGTTAGCCTTGAACCTTGATGTGGGCGATAGAGTTAAGCTTGGGCAAAACGTCGGGCAGTTAGATGATGCCATACTTTCGACTGAATTAAAGCAAGCAGAAGCAGAACTAGCAGCCCTGAAATCTGAAGTAGCCAGGGCAAACAATCAGGTAAGCAATGCCCGTGCTGACGTTGAACGGGCACGGCTAGAAGTGGTACAAGCTCAGGCAGATTCAGAACGGCAACAGAGGTTGTTTAAAGCCGGAGCGATCGCTGAACAAACTGCCCAACAAGCACGTACCCAGGCCAAAACAGCAGCCCAGGCACTGCGGGCAGCCCAAGAGCAAGTCCGTACAGAACAGCAAGCCGTCGCTGCCGCCGAAGGTAGAGTTTTGGCCCAACAGGCATTGGTTGCCCAAACCAAAGAACGCAGGTCTTACGCTCGGCTGACATCTCCCATCACTGGCATAGTTACAGAAAAGGTGACAGAACCAGGCAATCTTCTGCAACCAGGTAATGAAGTCGTAAAGATTGGCGATTTTAACCGTGTCAAAGTCGTTGTGCAAGTTTCTGAATTAGAACTAGCACAAATTCAGGTTGGACAGTCTGTACAAGTTCGCTTAGATGCCTTTCCCAAGGAAACATTAATTGGGAGAGTTACGCGGATTTCTCCAGCTGCCGATGCTACTGCTCGCTTAATACCTGTAGAGGTAGTGATTCCCAACGCTCAAGGCAAGATTGGCAGTGGGCTGCTGGCACGAGTCAACTTTGAAAACCAGACTCAACAGCGTGTAGTCGTACCGCAAACAGCTATTCAGAAACAAGCAGGTAGAAACAACTCCAAGACTACAGGTAAGTCTCCCCAGTCCAACGCAGCTAATACCGCCGGGGCAGAAAACCCTGCTGGAACGCTATTTGTGGTCAAAGAAACAGACGGCACGAAAGTGGCAGCACGTGCTGTGACATTAGGAAAAAGAGCCGATGGCAAAGTGGAAATTTTATCTGGCTTGCGATCGGGAGAACGCTATGTTGTTCGCAGTGGTCAACCCTTAAAAGATGGAGACGCTGTACGTTTATCGATTATTTCTGAAACAGCAGAGGTAGCCCCTACGGGGAATTCAAAATTAAAAATTCAAAATTAAAAATGACGTTTTGAGTTTTTATTTTGTATTTGTAATTGGAGTCAGACCACAGTCATGCAGCAAGTAAAAAACGGTGGCGGATTTAGTATCAGTGCCATATCAATCCGCCAACACATCGGGACACTGATGCTGACGCTGGCAGTAATAGTGATGGGTGTCTTTTTTGTCGTCAAGTTGCCAGTAGATTTACTACCATCAATTACCTATCCTCGGATTGGTGTGCGAATACAAGCGCCTGGAATATCCCCAGAGGTAGCAGTTGATGAAGTCACAAGACCACTAGAAGAAGCCTTTAGTGCTACCGAAGGCGTGATTCAAATTTTTTCCCAAACTCGTGAGGGACAGATAAATTTGGATCTGTATTTTCAGCCAGGTGGCAATATTGACCAAGCTTTAAACGATGCTACGGCTGCTTTTAACAGAGCTAGAAGCACATTACCAGAAAGCATCGAAGAACCACGCTTATTTAAAGTCGATCCTTCCCAGTTACCCGTTTACGAATTGGCATTAACTTCACCCTCCCTCGAAGGCGTGGATTTGCGCGTTTTTGCTGAAGAAGAATTAGCCCGCGAACTGAGTGTTGTACCCGGAGTTGCAGGGGTAGACATATCGGGCGGAGTTCTAGAAGAAGTTAGGGTCAATATAGATTTAGATCGGTTGCAAGCTTTGGGTGTAGGTTTGACCGATATCCTAGATGAACTCAGAGATCGCAACCTAGATATCTCTGGCGGTCGGCTTTTAGGGCAGAATGCTGAACCATTAACCCGTACCGTCGGACGGTTCCAAAATGCTAATGAAATCAGCAATCTTTCTTTTGAAGTCTCTTCCCCCACTTCCTCCACTACCTCATCTCTCCCGGCTTCCACTACTCCCAAGCGCCGCGTCTATTTGCGCGACTTTGCCGAAGTCATTGATGGCTCAGAACAGCAAAGGGTGTACGTCTTACTCAACGGGCAACAAGCTGTAAAAGTCAGCATCCAAAAGCAGCCAGATGCTAATACCATCAACGTTGTCGAGGGTGTGAAAAAACGCTTAGAAGAACTTCGGAAGTCCGGTCTAATTCCTGAAGGGACGGTTCTGACACCAACCTTGGATGAGTCGCGGTTTATTCGCAACTCCATCTCGAATGTTACTAGTTCTGGATTGATTGGTACTGCACTAGCAGCGATCGCAGTTCTTCTATTTCTTGGTTCTCTGCGGCAAACTTTCATCATCGTCCTCGCCATCCCCCTAGCAAGTCTAGCTGCCATCATCTTAATGGGGCTATTTGGTTTATCTCTCAACGTTTTTAGTTTGGGTGGTCTAGCGCTAGGTGTAGGTATTGTGGTCGATAACTCCATCGTCATGTTGGAGAATATTGCCGAGGGTGCTGGGATGACTCCCGGTAAGGATAATAAAAGCCGCTTGAATTCCCAGCAACTAATTTCTCAAGCAGAAAAAAGTAGCCAAGAAGTAGAATCAGCTTTGGTTGCTTCCACTAGTACGAACTTGGTGGCAGTTTTGCCATTTTTGCTCATTGGTGGTTTTATTGCACTACTATTCAATGAGTTAATTCTTACCATCACCTTTTCCGTAGCGGCTTCAATTTTAATTGCCGTAACTGTTGTACCGATGTTCGCCTCTCGGATGTTGGCATGGAAGTTTTCTAGCGGGTTGAGCAATTTTTGGCTGTTGCGGGAGTTTAATAACCGTTTCGATGCTTCTACGAGGGTATATAGCAGTTTTTTAACTGGAATATTACGCTGGCGGTTGGTTACAGTAGCGATCGTTATTATCCTTTTCGGCGGCGGTAGTTTGTGGATGGCTCCCCAAATTCCCCAAGAAATTCTCCCTCGCATCAACACCGGACAAGCTAACTTAAATGCTCAGTTTCCTCCCGGTACACCTTTAGAAACCAACCAAAAAGTAATGGTTGCGGTAGATGAGATTATCCGCAAACAGCCAGAAACGGAATATGTTTTCTCTACAATTGGTGGCTCTCTCTTTGGCAACACTACCAATGCTAATGCCCTACGAGCTTCCAGCAATATTACCCTGAAAACCGGTACTAACGTGCAAGCTTATGTAGAACGAGTTACCCAAGAGTTGAACAAGTTAAATTTAGCAGGAATTCGTCTGCGCCTTACCCCCGGTCAAGTGCGGGGTTTGATTCTCAGCAATTCTCCTGTCCGTGGTGCTGATGTTGACGTAATAATTCAGGGAAATGACGTAAATAATTTAGAAGAAGCTGGCCGTCAGGTACTAACAGCTTTAGAAGAACAAGCCACCTTAGCGAGATTTCGTCCCGATGCAGACGATCGCCAACCAGAAATACAGATTCTTCCTGACTGGGAAAGGGTTTCAGCTTTAGGGCTAACTGCTACACAAATAGGGCAGACAATTCAAACTGCGATCGAAGGCAGTGTTCCAACTCAGTTGCAACGCGGCAACCGTTTAGTTGATGTCCGAGTAAAGTTGAATGAAGCATCAGTCCAAGTACCTTCTCAATTAGAAAGGTTGCCTTTATTTGTGGATAACAATCGCCAAGTCCGCTTGAGCGATGTTGCCAAAATTGCCGAAGCTCAAGCGCCTGGAGAAGTTCAGCGAATTAACCAGCGTCAGGTTTTATTAATTGCTGGCAACTTAACCGAGGGAGCTAGCCTCAGTAGTGCCCTAGAACAGGTGAGTACGGTACTAAATAGTATCGATTTACCTGAAGGAATTACCATATTACCCAGTGCAGCCTCTGAATCTAATCAGCAGCTGCAAAGTTCATTGCAACTTTTAGGTGGATTAGCTGCCTTTCTAGTCTTTGTAGTGATGGCGGTGCAATACAATTCCCTGATTGACCCGCTAGTAATTATGTTTACAATTCCCTTGGCATTAGCTGGGGGAATTTTTGGGCTTTACATTACCAAAACTGCAATTGGGGCAACAGTGATTGTCGGTGCAGTTTTGCTGGTGGGTATTGTGGTCAATAACGCCATCATTATGGTGGAATTGGCCAATCAAATTCTAGAACGGGAAAAAGTTGACCGGAAAACTGCCATTTTGAAAGCTGCACCTCAACGCCTAAGACCGATATTAATGACAACTATTACAACTGTTTTAGGTATGTTTCCCCTAGCGTTAGGAATCGGGGAAGGTTCAGAATTTCTGCAACCATTAGGTGTAGTAGTGTTTTCGGGTTTATCTTTGGCAACAGTGCTGACACTGTTTATCATTCCCTGCTTTTATACTCTGTTACACGATTTGATGGGTGGAAATTGGGCGAAGCCAGTGTTAAGCAGGTTGCATGGATTTACCAAAAAACTTATAAGCTAATGAGCATATAAGTTACATAAAACTAAGTATTTCGGTAGTGGCGTACAGATGTACGCCATTACTATTTATTGTGTTGCAAAGATTTTTGTATTTAAAATTCACACATTGTCTAATTTGTCAATTAATAAGTTCTAATTTAGATTTTTGATAAAGATTGCGTGAAATTACTAGTTATTGTGATAAAGCATTACAAGAATTGCTTTATAAATCAACATACGAGTATGTGTAAACTCACTGAGCAGACACACATTAACCGCTATTTATCTAGCAAATAGATAGCAGTTGAAAAGTGAGGTTTTGCTGTTTGATTTAACTCACGCAATATAGCATTCTCTCAATCAATATGAAGAGGACAGAAATATGACTACAAGCGTAACCAAAATAGCCTTGTCTCTTCTAGGAGCAGCAGGAATTAGTTTTTTGTCTTTGACACCAGCGAGAGCCGTTATCTTGGTAGAACCCATTGTAACGAGTGTGAATGAAGATATATTCAACACGAAAAAGCCAAGAATCCTTACAGATTTTCAACCAGGACAAGTAATAGAATATGGTGTGCCAGATGTAGCTAATAACTTTCTAAATAACACTGGATACGATATAGAAAGCTTGGTTTTTGAATTAAAAACGCCGTTCTATACTAATCCCGATTCGACTCCAGCATTTGATAATGAGCCTGTAGAGTGGGGAGATGTAAATGGAGATGGAAAGATTGGTTTATCTAATAACCCCGATCTAAAGGATATTTTTACAGACATTACCATCAGTGGTAGCACTATTACTTTTAGTGGTGGTGTAATCCGAAACGGAAGCATTTTTTACAATCCCTTCGCTACACTACCAAATCTAGCACCCGGTGCTGGAATCATTCCAGCAATAGCAGCAGATCAAACAGATAAAGATGGGCCTATTAGAGTCGCATCTTATTACACAGCCATTCCTGAATCAACGAACGTTTTGGGTGTAGTGGCCCTTGGTGCTTTAGGTGTAGCTTTAAAATTAAAGCGATCGCTACACTATTAACGCTTTCTATAATTCTCTATGACTGGGAGTTGGGCATGAGGCGACAAGAGGAATAATCAATTCTTAATTCTCAATTCCCAATGCCCAATGCCCCATTCCCCTTACTTTGTAATTAACTCACGATATACTGCCAGTGTTTCCTGATGAACGCGGGCAACACTTAACCACTGTAGGTTTTGATTTGCCCGATTCTTCCACTCATGCAGCATATCGGCATTACTCAGTAATTGCACTAAAACCCCAGCTAAAGCATTACTATCTTTAGCTGGCACTAAAAGACCTGCTTGCCCATTATCCAAAGCTTCAGGAATCCCATCTACTTGAGTGCCAACGATCGCAGTTCCAGCTTCCCTAGCTTCCGAAAGTACTAGAGGGCAAGGATCTCGATGAGAAGCCAACACAAATATGTCACAAGATATCAGGTAGCGTTGAGGTTGCGGCTGGAAGCCTTCAAAATGAATCCGTTCTTTTACAGAAGTTGCTTGTGCTTGTGCCTCAAATAGCTGTTTATCAGGGCCATTTCCTACCAAATAAAGATGCGCTTGGGGAAAATCTGGGGCAATTTGTTCAAAGGCAGCGATTAACTCAGCGATACCTTTGCGTTGATACATTCCCGCTACAGTTGCGATCGCTGGACGTTGTAACCCTAAAGGTTGATAATCTTGGATTTGCCGGGTGCGGGGGCTGCCCAAAGTTCCATTGCATACTACCCGCAACTTGTTTTCTGGGATACCGCGTTTTGCCATAGAATCCCGCACCGCCTTGCTGACAGCAATTACTCTATCAGCTAAACCCATCAGCAAACTGGAACGCTGAAATTCGTTGTGGACTGTCGAAACTAAAGTATATTTATTTCCTTGAAAAATACGTGCTAAAATTACCCCCGTCATCATGTGAGCATGAACGATATCCGGCTGAAATTCTGCTGCGATCGCCCGGTAACGCACAGCCGCTTTGATAATACTGTTCGGTTTTCTAGTTTGGTCTAGTTGGTAATGTTTGACACCACAGATATTTAATAATTTCTCATATTCACCACCAGCAGAAATAACCGCTACCTCATAACCAGATTTTGCCTGTAAACAAGCCAGATCCACAGCCACATTCACAATACCGTTACCTATTTCTTGAACGTGGTTCAAAATATGTATAATTCGCATAATCTTTGAGATATGTATAAAATCAAGACAAGTAACTGGGTGTAAATCAATATAATCATTGATGTCTTCAGCGACGACTCAAGAGTAATTAGTAGTGCATAAAATTGACCACTTGCTACTGAATAAGAACGCTTCTAACGAGTTACTTAGCTTAAAGACTTATTCAGTAACGGCTCGATAAATCTGGGTAAAACTCCAAAATTCTCAAGACTGAATCTGCTATTTCAGTCCCTATAGTCTTATTTTCGATTTCTCCGATAGCGACGACAGCTATACATACTATGTTTTGAAGGGACTCAGCACGAATAGTAAGCTGTCCCACATTGAACTTGAACTTCCATCATTAGGGCGCTGATGTTGCCCATCCGACAAGAGTTATGTTTAGTTTGGTTTAGTTTGGTTTAGATGTTTTATAGCTTAGGGACTTCCAAGAAATAAATTATCCAAATAAACGTAGACGCGGAGTGGCTTGCCGCAGGCTACCACAGAGAACACAGAGATAGGAGAAATAGAGATGGTTTTTTCGTCAGTTTTGGGACATTTTTTTATTTGGAAGTCCCTTAGTGACTTTAGCAATTTAGTAAAACTATATACTTGCATCGCTTTACAAAAGCAGCAACTTGCGTGACGATAAGAAAGAAATTAATAGTAAAAATAATTCCCTATTACTGTTCTTAATTGTGTGAAAACTCGTAATGACAAGGCTTCAGTCAGTTTGAGTTGACCTCAAAACCTTAAACCTTAGCTTGAAGTAAAAAAATGGCAACGCTACGTACTCCATACTTCCAAGTAAATTCCTTAATTCCCACACATTACACACGCAACCTGGTCTTTATCGACATGGCGGTGGAAGACTATCAGAGTTTAGTCAAAGGTGTTATTTCCAACGCTGATGTGTTCGTAATCGATCCAACACAGAACGGTGTTGAGCAAATTACAGAGGTTTTGGCAACTCGTGCCAACCAGAATCTTAGCAGCATTCATATTGTTTGCCACGGTCTTCCTGGTAGCTTGCAACTGGGTAACACCCGTTTGGGACTTGATACCCTTGATGAATATACTCAGCAACTACAACAGTGGCAGAAAATATTTACCGCCTCATCAAAAACCGTTGGGTTATCGGTTGAATCTGCTACAGAATCTCCAGCTAAATTACTCATCTATGGTTGTAACGTAGCTGATGGTGATGCGGGGGCAGAATTTATTGCCAAACTGCACCAACTTACAGGAGCGAATATTGCCGCTTCCCGTCAGCTTACAGGCAATGCAGCATTAGGCGGTAATTGGGATTTGGAAGTTCGCACCAGTGATATGGAAGTAACTTTAGCGTTTACAGAAACGGCGCAGAAAGCTTATACAGGAGTCTTGGCAACCTTTACAGTAAATAGTACCGGGGATGCAGATGATGGGAATCCGAATAATCATGTCACTACCTTACGGGAAGCTATTAACTTAGCTAATGCTACTGCTGGGGATGATACGATCGCCTTTGGGAAAATCTTTACTGATGCTACCCCAGATGTAATAACCCTCACCTCTGGAAAACTCACCATTACCGATGATGTTACTATCCTGGGAACTGGCGCATCCAAACTGACTGTGAGTGGGAATAATGCCTCCAGAGCATTCGAGATATCGGGAACAGCGACAGGTGTTAGTATTGATGGTTTGGCGATCGCTAGCGGCGGTATTCAAGTAAATTCAAATTCCATTCTCAGCCTGACAAGAAGCAGTGTTTCTGGCAATACACAGGAAAGCGGCATCTCTAATAACGGCATCCTTAGTCTGACGGGAAGTAGTGTTTCTGGTAATACCAAAGGCGGAATCTATAACGGTGGCATCCTCAGCCTTAGAGAAAGTCGTGTCTTTGGCAATACGGGTGACTTCGGTGGTGGTATCTATAATGACGGTTCCAACGCAAACACTGGTAATCTTACCCTAACGGCAAGTACTGTCTCTGGCAATACGGCAAACTATGGCGGCGGCATCTACAATCAAGGCGGTACTCTCAACCTAACGGCAAGTACTGTCTCTGGCAATAAGGCAAACTATAACGGCGGTGGTGTCGTTAACGCAGATGATGGTACTTATTTTGGTGGTTCAGCTACTCTAACTAACAGCACCATCTCAGGCAATACAGCCAATGACGAAGGCGGTGGTATATATAATGGCGGCAGCTACACAAATAACGACAATCTCACTCTGATCAACAGCACAATTACTAACAACACAGCCGACTCAGATGGCAATGGTGTTGGTAATGGTGGGGGTGTTGCCAGCTATGGTAGCCCCATGAAAGTTAGTAACACCATCATTGCAGACAACTTTGACAAGTCCCCTGCCGATGATATACAACCTGACGTGTCCGGTAGCGTCACTGACTTTGGCAATAACTTGATTGGCGATGCCACTGGTAGTATTGGCTTTACCACCAGCACTCTCATTGGCACAACCGCCAACCCCATTGACCCAAAACTCAGTTCGCTGCAAAATAACGGTGGTGCAACCTTTACTCACGCCTTACTTGCAAATAGCCCCGCTCTTAATGCTGGCAATAATTCCCTAGTTCCTCCTGGTGTAACTACCGATCAAAGAAGCGCTGGATTTGACAGGATATCCGGCGTTGCAGTTGATACTGGTGCTTATGAAGTCCAGCCTAGTATAATTACGCCACCTGATAATCCCAATCCCCTCGTCCCCACCATCAGCATCATCGCCACTGATAACACTGCTGATGAAAACAGTGGGAATAGTGGTACTTATCGCGTTAGCCGCAGCAACAGCAATGGGGCATTAACAGTCAACTTCTCTGCCAATGGCAATGCGAGTATTGCAGACTACAACCTAAGCGTGGGTGGCAAACCTGTCATCGGCAACAGTATCGTGATTGCTAATGGGCAAAGCTATGTAGATATCACTTTGATACCTGTCAACGATATTCAGGCAGAAGCGGCGGAAAATCTGACTCTCAACTTGGCAGCAGATTCGGCTTACCAAATCGATAATGTGAATTATACCGCCACAGTAGCGATCGCAGCCAATGATTTAGTCGTGACTAATACCAACGATTCTGGAGATGGGTCGTTGCGGCAAGCTATCCTCAATGCTAATGCTACTGCTGGGGCAGATATTATTACCTTTGCAGGAGTTTTTGGTGATAAAACTCCAGATATTATCACCCTCACCACCGATAAACTCACAATCACCAATGATATTACCCTTTTGGGGACTGGGGCAGCAAACCTTACCTTGAGTGGAAATAATGCCTCTGGCGTGTTTGAGATATCAGGAACAGGCACAGATGCTAACATTAATGGCTTGAAGATTGCTAATGCTAACGATGCGTTTGGCAGTATTTTGGTTAATAACAATACTAGCCTTAACTTGACGGCAAGCATCGTCTCTGGCAATAAGGGAGCAGTAGGCGGCATATTTAACAAAGGTACTCTCAGCCTCACTAACAGCACTGTCTCTAATAACAGTGGCTCATCCTTCGGTGGAGGCATATTTAACAAAGGCAACCTCAGCCTCACTAACAGCATTGTCTCTGGTAATGGTGCATCTATCAGTTACTCCTCTGCCTTCGGTGGTGGCATATTCAACACAGGTACTCTCAGCATAATAGGAAGCACTATCTCTGGTAATGGGGCTTCCGCCAGTGGTCTGAATCGTTATGGGCCTGACCCTTACCCGTCCTACGGTGGCGGCATCTATAACTCTGGCAGTGTCAGCTTGAGTAATAGTACTATCTCTGGTAATTCAGCACTTTCTGGAGGTGGCATATCTAACTCAGGTATCTTGAACATCACCAGCAGTACTGTCTCTGGCAATAAGGCAAGTGGAGGGAACGGCGGCGGCATCTCTAGCTCAGGTATCCTCAATCTGAACAGCACCACGATTACTAATAACACCGCAGAAGACCTTTACAACTGGGGAGGCGGCACTGGTGGAGGTGTTTCTGGTGGTGGGACTATCAACGTTGGGAACACCATCATTGCAGGCAACTTCAACAACAGGAATCTTTATGGCGGTGATATCAACCCCGACGTTTCCGGCGACTTCATCGATGACGGTAATAACCTGATTGGAGATAACACTGGTAGCACTGGTTTTACTAGCAGTAGCAGTATCGTTGGCAACAGCACCAACCCAATCGATCCCAAACTTAGCCCATTGCAAAATAACGGTGGTACAACCCTTACCCATGCATTATTTGAAGATAGCCCCGCCATTAACGCTGGTAACAATGCCCTGATTCCGGTAGATATTATAACAGACCAGCGCGGCATCGGATTTGACAGAATATCTGAGGGTAAAGTTGATATTGGTGCATTAGAGTTCAACGGTTTGATTGGAACTAGTGGCGCTGATAATCTAGTGGGCAACAACTACGCTGACATAATTTATGCTAAAGCTGGGAACGACATTATTGCAGGTAATCAAGGCAACGATATTTTAACTGGTGGCAGTGGCAAGGATAAATTTGTTTACAACTTAGGTGACGGTGTTGATACCATTACCGACTTCGGTGGGTTAGGTAAAGGCTCAAATCCGTCAGCAGCAATCATTGGCCAATTGGATACCCTGAAATTTCAAGGGGCTGGATTGACTGCTCGAAATATGCTACTTACCCAGAATAGTAACAATCTGGAAATCACCTTTGAAGGAGTGGATGATGACAAAGTTATTCTGCAAAACTTTCCCCTAGAAAACCTAGACAATCTCTCCAGTATTGGCAATATCCTGTTTGATGGGCAAACCAAAATTCGTGACAGCTTTGATGTCTTTAATGCCAACTCTACCCAAAGCACCATCTTCAACAAAAATACAGTCACCTTTTTTAATGACCTAAACAACAATGTCAATGGCTTTGACAACTCAGCTGATGTTATTAATGGTCAAGGGGGAAATGACCGCATTGATGGCAAGAGTGGCAACGACCTACTACGGGGTGGTGAAGGTAACGACACCCTGCTTGGTAGTCTAGGTAATGATAGCCTTCTCGGTGGTGCTGGAAATGATAGCCTTCTTGGTGGTGCTGGCAATGATATTCTTATTGGTGGTTCAGGTAGCGATACCTTGACTGGCGGGAGCGGTTATGACCAGTTCATCTACCAAAGTTTGAGTGATTCTGATGATACAATCACTGACTTTGATCGGAACCAGGATAAGTTAGTCTTCACTGACCTGTTTAAGAGTCGGGGCTACAGTACCAGCAACCCCATCTTAGATGGCAATCTACAATTTGTGCAATCGGGTACTTCTACACTAGTTCAAGTCCTTGGTTATTATTCTTTTTACACCTTCGCAACTTTAGATAATTTCACAGCGACAAATCTAGTAGTTGGTGGTAATGTTTTTGTCTAGAACTCAGATTTAGCATAGTATGGCGGGAATACACTTTTACCGGACACTATAACTAGAGACTCCGGTAAAAACATATACCATCGTAGTAGTGTGGCAAGACTAAAATAGTGCATTGGACGTAGTAGCGCGGCAAGCTTAATTTGTTGGGTTGAGTCATCAGAGAATATTTTTTTGTTGTTGGATTTTCTAGATTGTTTGAACCCAATATTTTAGGCTTGCCGTGCTAGTAGGTTGAGTGGAGTGAAACGCAACCCAACATTACCACCTTATTTATGTTGGGTTACGCGATCGCACTTGACTTTTAAGACAGTCGCTACAAAACTACGGTTCTCAAGGTAGACGAGGTTTAGATCAGAGCAAGCGCAAGGCAATTTATGGCAGATTCCAGCAAATCTTTTCAGAACAATTGCCGATATTCTGCCTTGTAAACCCAATCTTGTTTCATGCAGTGCGTGAACGTGTCAATCCCATCAAGTTTTCTGCCTTAAGTCCAACTTTTTGGAATATTGATGAGCTAAAAATCACGGAGAAATAATTCTCAGTAGAGATTTCATCATGTGTCCAAGGCTGACATTTGACTAGTCAAGCTTGAACATCAGTGAGAAAAAAATCTCTAGACTTTACCCAAGACTTGCGATGCCTAGTTTGGGCTACATCTACGCAAATTGGCTATCGCTCAGACTCTTGCACAAGTGTTCAAGTCCAAAGTTTTTTCACCACCGCCAAGGTTATATAAGCGTTACTCTAAGAAGAAGTCCGAATTGTGATAAATAAAAAGTATTTTTTAGGGATTTCTAGGAAACTAGTAAATAACTATATAATGAAAAACTTTCAGGAGGAGCGGTAGTGAGCCTACAAACTCTCGTTGACCAAGCCACCATCTCCCCAGATTCAGGGTCTGTAGCATCTAGTCCCTTTGATGCAGATAGCTTCAATGAAGCTGTCATGTCTACCTACGGTCGGTTTCCTTTAGCTCTAGAACGGGGTGCTGGATGCCGGGTTTGGGATACACAGGGGCGAGAATATCTGGACTTTGTAGCGGGAATTGCCACTTGCACTTTGGGACACGCCCACCCAGTTATGGTAGAAGCGGTAACACGCCAAATTCAGAAGCTGCACCATGTCTCTAATTTGTACTATATTCCTGAACAAGGTGAATTGGCAAAATGGCTTGTTGAACATTCTTGTGCCGATCGCGTATTTTTCTGCAACTCTGGAGCTGAAGCTAACGAAGCTGCAATTAAACTGGCGCGGAAATATGCCCACACAGTATTAGACATTGAAAAACCAATTATTTTAACCGCCAATGCCAGTTTCCACGGGCGGACTTTGGCCACCGTTACCGCTACAGGACAACCGAAATATCAAAAGTATTTTGATCCTTTGGTTCCTGGGTTCTACTACGTAAATTACAACGATATTAACGCTGTGGAAGTGGCGATTAGTGAGTTGGATGAAGGTGATTACCGGGTAGCGGCAATTCTGATTGAGCCATTGCAGGGAGAAGGCGGTGTGCGTCCGGGAGATGTTGCTTATTTCAAAAAGCTCCGGCAGATTTGCGATGAAACTGGCATTTTATTGATTTTTGACGAAGTGCAAGTTGGTATGGGGCGCAGTGGCAAATTATGGGCTTACGAACATCTTGGCGTTGAGCCGGATATCTTCACCAGTGCCAAAGGCTTAGGTGGCGGTATCCCTATCGGTGCAATGATGAGTAAGAAATTCTGCGATGTTTTTCAGCCAGGGGAACACGCCAGCACTTTTGGCGGCAATCCTTTTGTGTGTGGTGTAGCACTCAGTGTTTGCCAGACATTGGAACGGGAAAATATTTTGCAGAATGTGCAAGACAGGGGTGAACAGTTGCGATCTGGGTTGAGAGCGATCGCAGCGAAATATCCTCAGCAAATTGGCGAAGTTCGGGGTTGGGGTTTAATCAACGGTTTGGAGTTGCGAGCCGATATCCAATTAACCGCAGCAGATATTGTCAATGCTGCCATCAAAGAAGGTGTATTACTAGTACCAGCCGGGCCAAAAGTCGTCCGGTTTGTGCCACCGTTAATTGTCACAGAGGCGGAAGTAAACACTGCCTTGCAAGCTGTAGACAAGGCGATCGCGGTTCTCACCAAATAGAATATTGTTTGTTTTGTGTAGAGACGTTGCAATGCAACGTCTCTTTTTCATTCTGGGGAAATTTCCCGATAAGCTTGCCGACACTGCTCATAATTGTCTGGCAAAATCTCGGCATTCCCAAAACATAATTGCTCGTGAGTGGTAATTAAAGTTTCGTAAGGCTGTATGGGAGTTACAGATGATCGCAGTAATTGCAGATATTCTCCATCTGTACGGCTGAGTTTGTGGGGTGCGATCGCTTTTTGATGCAACTGCTGCAACATTGCTAAATAGACACAACGGCAAGCCTCACGGTAGTTACCTTGACGATAAAATTCTTGCGATCGCTCCAACAAAAGTGCTATGGATGCCTCACTAGAGCGAGTTTTTGCACGAAAATCAGTCAGATTTCCACTTCTATTCAGCCAAGAATATACATAAGGGCTGAATTCCCGCCATAATTGCCAACCCACCCAAACTATAAATAAGCCAATTACCAGCCAAAACAGAAATTTCAGCAACTCACCTAACCAAGGGCTAATCGACCATCCATTAGGCAATTCTGGTAGAGTTTTCTCAAAGCGGTAAAACTGGTATTCCCACCATTCTCCCGCTTGTTGTTGAAATTGGGAAAGCTGCCAACTCCAGCTAGTTTTTTCAAAAGTATCTGTAGGCATAGGGGGGGAGTGGGGAGTAGGGGAGGCAGGGGAGGTGTGGGAGGTGTGGGAGGTGTGGGAGGCAGGGGGAGAAGAACTATGATTATTAACCTATGCCCAATGCCCAATGCCCAATGACTAATGACTAATGACTCTTGACTAATGACTCCTTTTTTATCATTATCCAGCCGATAACAACAAGTAGCACACCGAATGCCAAAAATCCTAGATCCCAAGCTAACTCATTTGGGCCTGGTTTCACATGATGAACACCGAGAATTTGGTGGTCAATTAAACCTTCAACCAAGTCGAACAACCCACTACCAATCAGTATTGATCCAATAAAGGTCTGTGATGACCAAGGAACATCATCACGCCGGCCAGCACGCCATAGTAACACAAGTCCAGTGGCGGTGAATACCCAATCTAAGGTATGAAAGAACCCATCCCACACCATGTTCAAATCGATATTCGCTCTGTTTGTCAGAGGTCGAATGCTACTAAGCATGTGATGCCACTGGAGGATCTGATGCAGTAAAATTCCATCAATAAACCCCCCAAGACCCACACCAAGAAAAATCCCAGCAGTAATTAATGGTGCGCGTCGGTTGATGGTTCCACTTTTTGCCTCCATTGTCAACCTCATAGATAGGCTTTTTCACCAAAATACAACTCTTTTAGCAAAAATATCTTCTATCTTGAGGCAAGTAGGGTCATTGAAGGAGGTAGGAGGGCAATATTTTTCTCTTTTGAACTGGTTATATTGTTAAATTAATCTTCAACTTTTATTTGCATACCAGCTTTCACTGGGTCGAAATCTTGGGGAAAATGGGTGCTGCGATCGTAGTCTGCTTTTTCTAGCTTTACTCCTTTGAGATCGGCTTGGCGGAGATTCGCTGACATCAACAATGCTCCCCTAAGATCGGCATTCCTCAGATTAGCTTGTTCGAGATCGGCGAAACTCAGGTCGGTTCCCCTGAGATTAGCGCCACTTAGGTTAGCTTCACTCAAGTCAGCATAACTCAGGTCACATCCTTTCAAGTTAATGCCTTGCAAATCGGCATCACCCAGTTCTGCTTTACTAAAGTCCCGTTTTCCTGCTGCATAACTCTCCACAAGAGTAGCGGCAGTATTTATGGGCTGTTGAGAATTAACTTCAGGCATATAACAGCCTCACAGGTTGTCTCGTTATTAATATTAATAAGGATTACATCACAAAAAACGTCTAACTAGACAATTGAGATAGCAAATTTTTCAAAACTATCTTGCTTGAGGTGTGGTTCAACTGACCTAGTTACTCAAAATTTTCTTCTTTCGACTATATTTTTTGTAAAAAATATTTTATATTATGCCCGTCTGATTACTTACTAAACCCACGAAAGGCAACTTTGCCAAAGCTATACTTTGTCTGTATAGAAATAGCAGATTAGAGGCTCTGACCTAGTGATACATTTAGCCAGAGCCTCAATGAATACATTCCCATACGGTGTATGGGAACGAGCAAAGCCTCTCTACGCCTGAATTCAATACTCATGCAGTTGATGGTGTGGCAATCGCAGCCAGTGCTTTTGTGGAGTATCGGCAATATCATGCAGTACGGGAAGATGGGGCGAACTGGTTTGGCAGTGTCATTATTACACCTGCTATTTTCAAAGTAATTCGTCGTCCTCCTTACTCCCGTCGGCAATTACATTTAATGGTTCCTGCTAAGGGTGGGGTTCGTCGTAAGTATGGCGGATCTACAACTCGTCATGGATTCCGTAAAGGGGATCTGGTTAACTCCCCCAAAGGGGTTGGCTATGTGTCAGGTGACACGGAAAAACAGATATCTGTCAGCGATGCTAATTGGAAACGATTAGGGCAGATATCGTCTAGCAAAATTCAACTAATCCGACGTTCAACGGGATTAGTTATTGCTTACTAGATTTATGTAAAGCCGCCCTCCACTTCGTTAAAGGGCGGGGTTTCAGACCCAAATTTCTGATGAAAATTTTCCCACTTCACCCTTTCTAAATGTAATACATGAGTTCCTTCTGCTTTCTTAGCGATCTTCGTTCACAAAGGTCTTGGAGTGTATATTTTTCCAAAACGGAGTTAGCAGCTTGACGTGCTTCCTGCCAGACTTCCTGAATTAGCTCACCTTCTACCGTGTTGGGAGTCGGCTCAGAATCAGATACAACAATATCTGACCCTTCCATGCAGCTAAAAGCATCTAACACTGTAATCTTTCCAGGGTCTCGTGCCAAAACATAGCCACCTTTGGCTCCACGTATACTTTTAATTAAACCTCCACGTCTTAATGTTGCCAGAAGTTGTTCCAAATAGCGGTTTGGTATATCTTGTAAGACCGCTATTTCTCGAATTTGCAGCGCTTCACCCTTAGGGTAGCAGGTTGCTAACTCTAACAGGGCTAGAAGTGCGTATTCTGATTTGTTAGAGATTACCACAGGCGTAATATTTGAAACTCACACTTAAATATACAAAGTCCTTGAGTTTGTTTCCCTAAGCTATTGTTAAGAAAAACTTTACAATCAACTAATTGTTGACCGGCTAACTTTACTTTAAATACCTTTTAGTATAGAAGCAATTACTTTTTGTTTTGAATTCAATAAATAAAAGTGATTAATTATTGTACGGTCTTCCTCGGTTGAAAGTGGTTCAAAAGCTTCGTATATCTAGCTTGAAACCCAATGTTGTCACAGTTTGTTAGCCTGAAATTGGGGGTCTATGCATCCATTGGAAGGCAAGAACATTCAATCGCCAACTAATAAGAAATAAAAAGAAGCATTAGTACAAGCGACTATACATACAAATTTCTCGAAAATGGCAGGATGACTGTAAAGGTAGTTCCTGCATCGATCGCACTTTCGACAATAATCTCGCCGCCATGTAAATCTACAGCCTGCTTGACGATGGACATTCCTAATCCCATTCCTGGGATATTGCCTGTATTACTGGCGCGATGGAAGGGTTCAAATATGTGTTCAATGTCAGCAGGAGGAATGCCAATACCAGAGTCTTGAGTCTGGAATATAGCTCGCTCGTTGGCAGTGGTTACAGAAAACTTAACTGTGCTACCAATGGGAGAGTATTTTAGACAATTCGAGAATAAATTAGTCAATATTTGTCGCAGTAGTTTAGCGTCTAGGTTAGCTGAGGTACATTGGCACTCACTGCTAAAAACGATCGCATGTTGGGAGCGATCGCTCTGTTCTAATTCTTCTAATAGATCGCGGCAAAATTCGACCAAATTTAGGGGTGTTGGATTAAACTCTAACTTGCCTGTTTCATCCTGATTCAGCACCAGTACATCATCCAGCAACTGGGTTATATGCATAACAGATGTTTGAATGCGACGTAGGTGAATCTGTTGGCGCTCGTCGCTCCATAGATGGCGATAATGTTCTAGTAGTTCTGCCGAAGAGTGGATGGTAGCCAAAGGGTTGCGAAACTCATGAGAGGCGGTGGTGAGCAACCGGGATGTAAGTTCACTAAACTCTCTTTCTTTGGCAAGCGCTAGTCGCATCGCCTCTTCTGCCCATTGCAGCTTGGCTTGAATGCGCTTGCTTTCGCTAATATCGCGCAATAGCCAACGCAGACCAACTAAGTTACCTTGTTGATTACGGATAGCAGCCACCTTCATCGCAGCAACAATGGGTGTTTTGTTACGTGGCCGCATATTTGCTTCCCACTCTTGCATTTTCCAGTCTGGAGTTTCGGCGCGATCGCTCAGATGAGTCAGTTTCAAATGAAAAGCAATCAGTTCTTTCTCAAGCACAAAAATTCCTAAAGGTTTGCCCAACAGGAAATTCTTTGAGATGTTCAACATATTCTGGGCGGCAGAATTAGCTTCCTGAATTACTCCTCTTGGATCAGTTACCAAATAGGCATCTGGTACTTCCTCAAACAATTCTTGGTAGCGTTGACCTTGTGCTATCAAAGACTGTTGAGCGTTAAATAATTCTTCATTCTGTTGCTGTAAGTCTTCATTAGCTATTTGCATTTCTTCCAAAGCTAGGTAGAGTTCCTTGAATACATCTGTGATGAATTCAATATCTTCCTGTGCTTTTTGCTGTTCACTCTGGCGTTGCAAAAGGGCGACGCGCTTACGCATAAGCTCTATCTGTAAGGCTAAATCGTCCAAATTCACGCTCTTACTCCTAATTTGGATATCTAAAGTTGAGTTTTATTTTAGATTCCCTTCTTGGACGATCTTAGCTTTATATCTCCTGGTCTAAACGCAAGGGGTTTTACGCATACGCATCACACTTCATAAATTTTATTTGGAAGTCCCTGAATGTTTTTGTCTGGCAATGTCACTCAATTTGGCTCTTAAATCTGCCCATTTGATACCTTCTAGGCTGGGTAAGACAACATGAGCGGCTCCAACTCGTTCAACGGGGCCAAGTCCTACTGCCCACATTCCAGCAGCTAGAGCCGCTTCAATGCCTGCTGCGGCATCTTCTACAACTACAGATTGTGCTGGTTCAAGTCCTAGCTGTTTGGCTGAGTACAAAAATAGATCGGGTGCTGGTTTGGGTTGCTGTACACTATAACCGTCTGCGATCGCATCTACTTTATCAGCAATGCCCAATCGCTCGATTACTGTGCGGGCATTTTTACTGGCTGAACCAATGCCGATTTTAATCCCAGCTTGGCGCAGTTCATCCAAAAAGGCGATCGCACCTGGTAACAAATCCTTGGATGTCATATTTTGAATCAATTCCACATAGTAGCGATTCTTCCGCTCCATCATCTCTTGGATTTGTGCTTCCGAATATGGTCTATCCCCAAGAATTAGCATGAGGGAAGCACGACGAGATACACCCCGCAGCGCTTCGTTATCCTGCCGATTAAACGGTATACCCTCTTCATCTGCTAACTTCTTCCAAGCTAGATAATGAAGTTCTGCTGTATCTGTCAGCACACCATCTAAATCGAAAATGAATCCTTGGATGTTGAGGGACTGGGAATTCGGGATTGGGGAAGATGAGACAGATAAAGAAGAATCACTCCTGCCCCCTGCCCCCTGCCCCCTGCCCCCTGCCTCATTTGAGGGGGGATTTGGGGATAGGGAAAGTTGGAGATATTCTAGTTGACGAGTTATATCTTGGGGGATTTGTCCTTTGCGAAGATCGAAATCGTGCCATTTATTGCCCCAATGCAGTTTAAACTTTAGGCGCGTCCAGCCATCAGGCAGATGGGGGTTAGCTACTGGGCCATTTTCAGTAATTTGGATGCCACCGAATCCAAAAATTACAGCTTGCCAAATGCCACCAGCACTAGCACCATGAATTCCATCGCTGGTGTTACCTCGGTTATCTTCAAGATCCACCATTAATGCTTGCATAAACACTTCGTAAGCTTCGGTTGATTTGCCCAAATCGGAAGCTAAGATGGCGTGAACTGCTGGGCCAAGGGAAGAACCATAAGTAATATCGGTACGGGGTGCGTAATAATCCCAGTTTGCCTGCAATGCTTTTTCGCTGTAGGGAAAATCTGCTGATTCTCGCATTAAATAAAGAAGCATCAATATATCTGGTTGTTTGATTACTTGATATTTGTTGATTTTCTCAACACCCAAGATCGGTTGCATAGAGCGATCGCGTGGTTCGTAGTCTGCTAAATTTATATCTTCTAATTGGAAAAACCCCTCGCACTGCTCAATGAGTTCTGTTGATGGGTCATAGAGAAACAATATTTTGTTGATAATATCTTGCCAGTGCGATCGCTCTTGGACGGTGAGTTGTAGTTTTTCTTCTAATTCTCTGGCTCGTTCGGGGAATTTTTGAACCAGCCAATCATAGACTGCGATCGCTTTCTCTAAATGCCATTGCGTCATCCGGTTTGTAAAGGCGTTGTTGTGAACGAGTTCATGGTATTCATCCACTCCGATCACGCCGCGAATTTCATACTGTTGACGCTCAGGATTGAATTCTACCCGACTGGCCCAGAAGATAGCGGTATCTAAGATGATCTCTGCGCCGCACTTTTGCATCCACTCATCATCACCAGTGGTTTGCCAGTAATTCCAAGCGGCGTAGGGGATATCTGCATTGATATGAATTTCGCGATCGCGACACCAAATCCGCACGTCTTCACCATAAAAATCATTTCCGAGTGCCCAACGTGGTGTTACTTCATCTCCAGTATCAGCACTTTCCCAGGCAAACATTGCCCCTTTATAGCCGTAATGTGCTGCTTTGCGTCTCGCTCCTGGTAAGGTATGCCAACGGTAAGTAAGTAAGTTTCTGGCGATCGCTGGCTGGGTAAATATAAATAGGGGCAGCATAAAAATTTCTGTATCCCAAAATATATGACCGCGATAGCCAAACCCCGAAAGGGTTTTAGCAGGAATGCTCACCCGATCATCATTGCGTGCGCCAGCAATCAGCAGCTGAAACAGATTGTAGCGAACAGCAAAAGTAGCTGTGCTATCCCCCTCAATCAAGATGTCACTTTGCTGCCAAACCTCATCCCATGCCTGCTGATTGGCTTTTTGTAGTGTTGCGTAGTCTGGGAGGTGTGCAAGTTTTTCTTGAGCAGCTGAGACTGGGGTATCAATCTCCTGTGAGGTAAAAATAGTCACTAATTTTTCTACTGTTACGACCTGTTGCGCCTTGGCCAAGAAGTTACTGCTTAAGGTTGGATAACCAGGTGCAGTATTGACTTGCAAAGATGCTTCAGCACCTAATATTGTCACCTTAGCAGCCATTCCGAGTTCAATTCGGGAGTGGCGGGTGCGGCGTTGCAACCAGATTCCTTGGTCAGTTTTGCCCTGATCTAGTCCTTCCCAGTGATTGAAACCCTGATTTTCAGGATAGCCGTTGATACTAGCTTGAATTTCGATTAACCCATCAAAATCTATTGGCGTTAAATGGCAGCGTAGCGCCAAAACGTGCGGATCTGCAAGACTGGCAAAGCGTTCAAAGCTGATGTCTATGGTGTTTCCACTAGGAGAACGCCAACGCAAAGCCCGGATGACTAATCCCTGACGGAGATCGAGTTGGCGATCGTAGCTCAATATCTCACCTTGATCGAGACGGAAGCGATCGCCATTCACAATTACTATCAAGGGTAGCCAGTCAGGGCAATTTACCAGTTCCGTGTACACCACCGGCACATCGTCGTAGACACCGTTGATAAAAGTAGCCGGCAATGAATGAGGATACCCTTCCTCAAAACTACCTCTTGTTCCCAAGTATCCATTGCCGATTGTAAAGACGGTTTCTTTAGATTGCAATTGGTCAGGATCAAACTGGGTTTCGATTAATATCCAGTCTGTGTAAATAAAATGGCGAGAACGGTCTTTTGTTTGCATAAAGTGGGGAGTAGGGAGTAGGGAATTGGGAATTGGAAATTGGGAAATTTGATTCAAAGGTGGATGAACGAAGTTCAGAGGTGGATTAACGGAGTTCAAAGGTGGATGAATAAGTCTTTGAGCTTAATTCTTCAAGTTCTAATACCAATTTAATGTGAAGTTGCACATATCTTGATCCCCCTAAATCCCCCTTAAAAAGGGGGACTTTGATAGATGTTTTCCGGTTCCCCCCTTATTAAGGGGAGACGCTAAAAGCGATGGGGTCTCCCCCGCCGCAGGATGCGCGAAGCGCTGTAGTGGAGCGACTGGCGTGGGCTAGGGGGGATCGAATTCTATGCAGCTTCATAAAAAATTGGTATAACACTCCTTATAGACTCAAAATCCCCATCCAGTCACAATTACGAATTACGAATTAGCTCCCATGTGTTTTTCTAAAATCTTTTCGGCTCTAGGTTTATAAATGAGATGGAATAATGTTTCCATATAACGATCTCTGGCTTCGTTATTTTCTGGCGCAACAAAGTTCCAAAAAGTAAACATTTTTGCCAGTAGTAGTAATTGATTACTATGTAAATGCCAATTGTATCGATTATGAATTCGCTGACTCATCCACTCTGAAACTTCGTACCAATGTTCAGGATGAGTATTGCATTGGTCAATAAAATCTAAAATTTTCTTTGCTGTTTCTCCTAAATCGGTAGGATTAACATTAAATTCCTCCTCTTGGTTTTCGATAATTTCTAAAGAACCGCCAAATTGAGTAGCAAAAGTTGGCAAGCCAGAAATCATCGCTTCCAAAATGCTCCGTCCAAAGGATTCAAAGCGGGCAAAGTGGACAGAAATTCCCTGACAATCTGCAACTACTCGGTAGGCTTCGCCAAGGTTGCTGCTAGGAATACGCATCCCCAGCCAGCGAATCTTACTATCGAGATGATATTCATCAATAATATTGTGGAGTTTCTGGATTTCTTCTGCTTCTTCTGGGTTTGTAGCTTCATCAGGATGCAGTTTACTACTCAAGAGGATCAAGTTACAATGCTCTTGCAACCTCTGACTTTGACCAAAGCACTCAGCTAATCCCGCAAGGTTTTTGATTGAACTGATGGAACTAACGGAAAAGATTGGTCGCTTATTAGGGCTATCTAAATGACCTAATATTTGAGGATCTTCGCGGGTAAAAAGTAAGTCGTGAATTTCCGTACAAAGGTTAGAATCTCGGTTTTCTTTCTGGCTATAGGGAAAGAAAATACTTTCATTTACTCCCGGTGGTACTAAGTTGAATTTGGGACTAAACAAATCAATTCCATCAACTACGTGATACAACTGCGGCATAGTAAAGCATTTATACGATTCGTATTGACCTATGGTGTCTGGTGTGCCGACAATTTCTTGATAGGAGGATGTTATGATGAAGTCGGCTGCATTCATGCTAATTAAATCAGCAGTGAATTGTGCCGAAAAGTGGTATTGATTTTCTAAATCTTGCCAATATAAATTACTAAATAGATATTTAGGCTTTTCTAAAGAATGGGCAATATTGCACTGGGTAACTTTCATCCGGCGAGATAAAAGAGAAGCAACTAAGTTACCGTCGCTGTAATTGCCAACAAGAAGATTAGGTTTACCTTTGAATTGAGTTAGTAATTCTTTTTCTGCATCTAAAGCAAATTGTTCTAAATAAGGCCAAATGTCAAATTTAGAAATCCAATTGTTAGTAATTTCTGGATTGAATTCACCAAAAGGAACGCGCAATATCCAAGCATTTTCAGTATCTTCGACTTTTTCTAGGGGCAGGTAGCAAAATGTCCCTTCACAGTTAGGAATTAGTCGGGTGAGAATAATTACATGGGGTTTGATACCTAGCTGGTCTAGTCCGGCGAGTTTGATTTGTTCGCACAGTTCGTTTTCTAAGCTGCGAGCTTGTTCGAGGACGTAAATAACTTGACTGAGTGTTTCATCTCTTCCGACAACATCTTCCTGTCCAACCCAACCGTGGATGGAAATGAGGACGACACGAAAAACGGCGGGGACGCGGGCGACAAATGCTTCTAATATGCCCGGTTCTGGAGAGTAAATGAGTCGGTCGAGGAGTTCTAGGGTTTCGGAGACTCGCGCCGCAGTGTTACCCCAACCTGGCTCAAAGCCGAGTTCTTGGAGGTCTAAGCGGAATTTTTCATAAGGTTCATCAGGCGATCGCTCATTCAGCAATTTGAGCGCTAGCTTAATTTGTTTGGCTAAATGAATACCGGAGGGAATGCGATCGCTTAACAGCAGCCGAATCCCATCATGTTGTAGCCCCTGTAATGCTTTAAACAACATTTCTACCCAATATTCGGGGTCAGCCAACAATTGATTGCACAGGTAACGGTTAAGGTAGGCTAAACCTTGACCAATATTTCTGGGGTCGTCAATTCTTGGAGAATCCTCGTAAAAGGGGTGGAGGTCAATTTCGAGGATACCGGGTTGGTAGCGGTTGACTAGGCGATCTCTTACATCTAACAGCGCTTGTTGCGTCATCTGCTCGAAGCTATCCAAATTGGCTGTCAATCGCCAAACTTCCTGGTTAGCAATCGTGGGTCGAATCACGAACCAGATACTTTCCTCTTCGATAATTATTTCGTGAGTGTACTGTATCAGTTTGCCAATAGAAGAAGAGTGGTAAAAATACGCTGGCTTTTGGGATTCATGACAGTAATCGGCAAAAGCTTGCAAAATCTCATTTCTTAGTAAGTAACGCTTACCTGAAGCACTCAACGTATAAATTAACTGATGTAGAGCAGTTTTTTCATCACCGTTGAAGACAGCTTGAACTAGTTCATACATGATGACGAATTCCAAAACTTTAGCTAGTCCACGACCTCATTCTTTTTTCCAGTCTCCGGTTCCGTGAGGTACATTTCCCACCTAATAGTAGGTAACTATGAAGACCACGCGCGTCTAGCTATGGGATGAAACCTTGCGAGGACTTCAAATCTATGGGATGAGGGAGTTACCTGGATTTCTCACTTGTGAGAAATCCAGGAGCGTGGGAGGTGTGGGAGGATGGGGAAGAAATCTGACCCCGCACACTCCCCTGCCTACACTATGCGTGAGAAATCCGGAGTTAGTCATTTGTCATTTGTGAGCAGAGAAGAGCTTTTGTTTGATCCCATACCCAATGCCCAATTCAAAAAACTGCCAATTTGGCCAGAGTAACAGCAAAGACAGATTATTCTATGTATAGTAGTTAGTTCTCAATCAGGCATAAAACACTATTCTCGGTCAAGCAATACAGCCAAATTTGAGCGATCGCTAGTAGAAATTACTCCATAAATAAGTTAAATCCAGCAAGTTTTAGCATAATCAAACCAAATGTGTAAGCAGATTAAAGGCTGGTAAAACAGTCACTGCTAAAATTATCATCCGTCGTCGTTGTATTGCAGACATACTACTCAGCCCAATTCAAGCAGCAGCTTATGGTGGCATAAACTGATACACCTCGATTTAGATAACTTACATCAGGTTAGCTATGAACTACCACATTTCTTCTTCTGGGAAAAATTTTCACAAAGCCATTAGTCCAGAACAATTAGAGCAAGTTATGGAAGCTATTAGTGATGGTCGATATTCCTGGGCTTGTGTACTAATTTTGCGTTTCGTTGGTTACAATCCACTCCACTTCATTCCCCAACGAACTTACAGCCGTTTAATTAAAGATAATAGCCAGGTTTCAAATTCGTCTACATCTACAAAAAATCAGAGCCAAGCAAATATCAAATCTTCTGTGACTAGCTCTAGTGGTCAAGCTTCTTCTCAGGTTTTAAATATGCTGAAAAATTTAAATTATTGAAGAAGAATTCCGAATTCAGGAATTATAGCGGTTATCAGTTGAGTGCAATACAGACCTAACCCCCAGCCCCTTCCCTATAAGGGAAGGGGAGTAAAATTCAAAGCCTCTCTCCTTTTAGGAGAGAGGTCAAACTGTATTGCTTCCATTCGAGAACCGCTATAGGAATCAAGAGAATAGAGAATTCCGATCCATAACTGATAGTGTAGCGCTAGCGATGTGGGGGTTTTTGCACCGAATTAATTATTAATTCTTAATCCTGAATTCTTTATATTAAAAATAAATTTAATTTATAATTATATCAAGCCTAAAGTAATAACTTTTTGCAGGGCTTTTTCAAAAGTTATGCCCTGTTTAATAGCGATATACAACAATACTATTGCGGCGGAACGAATTGAATTATCACAATGTATCAGAGTCGGTTTGGGTAATTCCGCGATCGTTTGATATATCTGGAGCATACTTTGATGATTAATGTCTTCAGTTTTGGTTGGGAAGTTAACGTAGTATAATCCCAAAAACTCAGTCTTCTTATGTTCGTCAGCTAACAAGCCTATTTCATCGGGTAAACGTAAGTTCAGTACAGACTTATAACCCTCATCAGCTATTTGTTTGAGCTGGTCTAGTGTAATTTGTCCAGCGATCGCTAACTGATCGTTAATCTTCCTAACAATATTCATTAGCTACATTTATCCCATTTTATCAATGTTGGTCACCCTCTAAATTTAAGAAAACAATTTGAGGAACTTGTGAGGGATAGGGCATTGGGAATCAATTCTTACCAATACACAATACCTACTCCTAGCTCATAACTCAGCACTGCCTCTAAATAAGTTGTGTAAACTTTTCAATAATTCTCTGGCCGTATAGGGTTTTGATAAAACTGCTTTCACATTAGCATCAGAAGCTTGAGCAAATATTTCCATCGAGTTCAGTCCGCTACAGGCAATAATTTTAACCTGGTTGTTCATTTTTTGCAGGGTGCGAATAGCGGTGATTCCGTCCATCTCCGGCATCATTATATCCATCAACACGGCATTGATTTGATGCTTGTATTGGGCATAGAGTGCGATCGCTTCTATGCCATTGCTGGCAGCTAGTATCCTATAGTTATAGTTTTCTAAAATGATTGCAGCAATTTCTCTAATTTGTGCTTCATCATCTACAACTAAAATCAATTCTCCCTCTCCTGGAAGGACATCTAGGTCTTCTATCTTGAACGCTTCAGTTGCTTCCACTGCTGGTAAAAACAGGTCAAATTTGCTGCCTTTACCAACATTGGTAGACACTTTGATAAAACCGGCATGGCTTTTAATGATGCCTAACACTGTTGAAAGTCCGAGTCCTGTACCTGTGTTGACTTCTTTTGTAGTGAAAAATGGCTCAAAAATTCTATCTAATATTTCTGGTGGTATCCCAACTCCATTATCGGCAACGGTAATCATAATGTAATGCCCAACTTGGGCATCGAGATTCATTCTGGTATAAGCTTCATCAATAAACTTATTTTCTACAGAAATTGTGATCTTGCCACCATCTGGTAAAGCATCGCGGGCATTTACTACCAGATTCATCAACACTTGATGCAGCTGTGTGATGTCCCCAGTGATAGCCCAAGTGTCTTCTGGGATAATCGTGGACAATTCAATAGATTTGGGAAATGTTTCTTTAACGATTTGGATAATTTCTGAAATCAGATACTTAACTTGGATAATTATCCGCTCTCCTTTAAATCCTCGCGCAAATGACAAGACTTGCTTCACTAAAGCTGCTCCACGTTGGGCGTTGCTTTCTACAAGTGCTAGCAGTTGTTCAGACCGCTCTTCGTCTTGGAAAAATTTTCCTTGGATCAATTGGGCTGCTGCCAAAATTGGTGTCAATATATTGTTTAAATCGTGGGCAATACCACCTGCAAGGATACCAATACTCTCCAACCGTTGAGCGCGAAAGAACTGTTCTTCAAGTTGTTTCTTTTCGGTGATGTCAGTGTCAACACTCAGGATAGATTTAGGTTTTCCTTCAGGATCGCGCATCAATGTCCATCGGCTTTGCACAACAATTTCTTTACCGGATTTTGTCACTTTAGATAACTCACCTTGCCACGAGCCACTCTCAATTACACTTTTTAGCGGTACTTCCAGTTGATGCTGGGTTCCTGCTGGGTACAAAATTTTCCGGAGGTCTTTTCCTATAACCTCTGTAGAGAGCCAACCATACATCCGCTCTGCACCTTTATTCCAAACTAATATTTGAGATTGGAAATCTCTAACTAATATGGCATCGGTGGCGATATCAAGTAGAGCGGCTTGTTCGGAAATTTTTTGTTCCGCCAGCTTGCGCTCAGTGACATCCCTATTTGTGCCGATCATCCGAATCGGTTGACCAATTTCGTTATAGTAAGTCTGACCTTTGCAGTTTAACCAGTGTAGGCTGCCGTCGGGCCAGATAATCCGATACTCTATAGATCCCTGTCCTTCCGCAATCATCCGAGCTATATTCACAGCCACAGATTCCCGGTCTTCTGGATGGATTAAATTGAAATAATCTTCAAGGCTTGGACACAAGGTGTTGCTCGGTAGACCATAAAGTGGCCCCATATTGGCAGACCAAATACAAGTATTGGTGATCAGGTTCCGATCCCAGATGCCCATGTGGGCTGCTTCGGTAGCTAAACTCAATCGCGCTTCACTTTCTCGCAATGACTCTTCTGCCAATTTACGCTCGGTGATATCTTCGGCGATACCACCATAGTATGGAACTTTTCCTTGGTCATCATAGATAGCAAAGCCCCGATCCCAGATCCAGCGCATCGATCCATCAGGTCGCAAAATTCGATATTCTATTGAAACCAACTCACTAATAAGCTGTTGCTTTGCTGCAATAGTTAAGCAATCGCGATCGTCTGGATGAACGTTATCTATCCAGGACTCAGGTTGCTCCAATAGACTTTGGCAAGAGCGACCCCAAATTTTTTCATAGGCAGGACTAACGTACAAAGTTCGGAATGAATCTGGGCTGGCAATCCAGATGACTGCGTGGGTATTTTCGGCAAAAGTGCGAAATTTTTCCTCACTTTGGTGTAGTGCAGCTTCGGCAAGTTGGCGTTGCTGTAACGCGGCTTGCTGTTCGGTAATATCTCTGCCTACCCCTTGAATTTCAACAACTTCCCCTTTGTCATTATGAATTGCGATCGCATTCCATTGAAACCAACGAATACCTTTAACTGTAAATATCAGTCGCTCAGAATTAGTCAAGGGTTGGGATGAAGATCCTAAAGCTGTGATATTATCCATCACTTGAGGCAAGTCATCTGGGTGAAAAAATTGCCAAAATGACTGACCATGATACTCATCTTGTTTCCAGCCAAAGGTTTGACAGGCAGCCATGTTAGCGAAGGTAATCTGCCCCTGCAAATCAATGCGGATAATTACGTCAAGTTGACTTTCCACTAGTTGGCGATAGAGGTTTTCGCTTTGCCGTAATGCAAGTTCTGCGCGTTGGCGATCGCTAATTTCTTGTTGCAACAAAACGTTGGACATGGCAAGTTCTGCTGTCCGTTCCGCTACTCGTTGTTCTAATTCATCGTAAGCTTGGCGCAGTGCTTCCTTTGTCTGTTGACGTTCGCTAATATCGCAAAGTAACCAGCGCCAGCCAACAAGATACCCTTGTGAATCGTACATGGCAGCAACTCTAATGCTAGCCGGAAAAGCTTTGCCTCCGCGCGGTTTTAGGGAAACTTCCCACTCCTGTAACTGCTGCGAATTATTTAGTCGGGCGTTAAAAGCCTGATGGTCTTGATGAGCAATAAATAAAATTAATGGTTTGTTTCGCAAATATTTTTGCCGGACAGCCAGCATGGTTGCTGCCGCTCGATTGGCCTCTTGGATAATCCCTGCTACATCAGTTACCAAATAACCATCTGGAGCAAATTCAAACAAATCCTGGTAACGTTGGCGCTCCAATTCTACTAGCTCACGGGCAAGAGACAACTCTTCGTTTTGTTCGCGTAGTTCTTCTTCCACTACTTGGAGTTCTTCGAGAGCTAGCTGAAGTTCCTGATTCACTTGCATGATTTCAGCCGATTGGGACTCAACCCATGCTTTTAAGTGATTTTGAGTTTGGCTGCGGACTTGCTCTATCTCAATTGGCTGATTAACCCGCCTGAATTCATCTGTGGGTTTTTGTAAATATTCTTGCAAGCCTTCAACGACCCCAACCATTTTTACCAAGTCAAATGCTTGTAGCAGGCTAGTCTGGGTAATGATTCCTAGTAATTGCCCGCGATCGTCCAAAACGGGCAAATAGTCAGTCTGATGCTGACGCAATAATGACAAGGCAATGAAAATATCATTAGAATCTGATTGTCTAAGGGTAACTACTGGCTGCGTCATCACTTCAGCCATTGTTAGCGTGGATAAGTCTACTCCAGAAGCTATAAGTTTGATTACATCCTTTCCTGTAAAAATACCTAATAATCTTCCTGCCTCTAAAACGAAGATGCAACTAGTTAGTGGTTGAGTTCTAAAGCCTAAATCTAATGAATTTAAACTAATAGGTGCATAATTGCTAGCTATTTCTTGACTCATTAAGGCAATAGCTTCGACTACAAAACTATCAATGCTAATCGTTAAGGGAGAACGATTAATAACATTATTTAAGCTAGGTATGTTAATCAGAGGATCGTTGAATCGCATAGTTAATTCGTCAATTCTAATGATCTTTTTGATATCAGTACGAAATAATAAAAGCTAAAGTAAGTAAATTGTTGAAAATCAATAATTATTCTGCTGCAATTGCTAATAAATCAACTATTCGCCCTGTAAACCTTACAAGACCTAACACAGGCGATACGATACAAGTTAGTAACTAAACCAGGAAGTAGATAGAATTTTAGAATTGCTAAACTCATTCTATTGTCAAATTAGAGATAGCAGATCATCTATCTCAAGAGATTACCCTAATTGATGGTCTTGGTAGTCTTATGAGTATGAAATCTTTGAAATTAATTGAAGAGTGTAAAGATTAAAACCTTGCTCCCGAAGGTTTGTACTTTTGGCTTTTATTGATAAGGCTCCAGCCACACTTTCAAGAGACAGAAGCCTTAAAGGAAAAGGGTTTGACATTTTTATCAGAAAAATGGGTTTAAAACCCCGTGTTTACTTCGGCTAGGCTCAGTAACCATCCAGCACGGCTTTAAAGTAATGAGTAAGGAGTAATGAGTAATGAGTGGATAAAAAATGGGTATTTACTCATTACTTATTACTTATTACTTATTACTTGTTACTCATTACTCCAGAATCACCGTGCGTACCCTTCTCCTGACGGAGACGCTGCGCGAACGGGAACGCCAAGGGCGAACACGGCGGTGAGGATGTCAATCAATCATGGCGAATTGTACGCCACCAGTAAGGCTGCTCTTAAGTCCCATATTTATAGATAATTAGAGAATTTCTTAATAGCCTAAAGTTATTACTTAAAAAGTATGTATAAATATTGCAAAAATATTAAGTATCTTAAATTCCCTCACAAGTTACTCATTTTTTTAAACTATAGTCAAAATATAAACAAGTTGTTTTAAATATCTACGTGCTTGTCAACTGACTACTCTGATTTGCAATAACACTTTTATTAACAGGTTTGAGAAAAATATGAATTACTGTCCTTGCTGTTCAAGCTTACTTTTAGAACATATACGCGGTGCAGATAGTTACTGGTTTTGTCGCCACTGCTGGCAAGAAATGCCAGTTTATAACCTGAACGAATCCAGTTTATTCACCGAAGCTGTTATAGGGAAAATACCTAGGAAGCCTCAAAAAGAAAAATGTAGAAATAATACTGTTTACGCAAGCCAATGGCAACCTATCAAAGAATGGATAGGGCTACAAGATTTATCTGCCTAATCTCAACTTAATGTGATTTTTTTAGTATCATTTAGCTCTCAATAATTTGGCAAGTAATTGTCATAAAGTGTAAGGCTATAGTTCAACCTTGAGGTATTAACTGACACGGCTAGAAATATCAAGTCTAAAAAAGCTTGATTTTCGATTGTTATCTCATTTATCGCCTCTACATAGGAATGGCTAATAGATGCCTTGCCTCTAGTCAGCCATTAACAATTCGTAATTCGTAATAACGCTAGCACTGGTTCTCTGCTATTCTCCAGCACCTAACCCGCTCATTAAGATTTATTGTTGACTTCAATAATCTCTTCTAGGACTTACGCAAACAATAGTCAAAACCCTGATTCTCTGGTAGGGGCAATTCATGTAGACGCAAAGCGGCTTCCCGCAGGGTATTGCTCCTACAATATGTAGTTTTGTGTAAGTCCTATCTTGTTTAAAACCCCCGACTTAATTCGAGGGTTTTAAATGCATGAAAAATGAATTTTTAATTTTGATTTTATCGGGATACTGCTATGGGGCACTGCTTCTAGATGCAGCCTGTATCATCTTCCCAAGATTCATGATTGAGTAGGTCGATAATTCTATCTCTGAGTAGAAATTCGTTTTTTTCTAACTCAAGTTCAAAATTAACCCAGTCACGATGAGGAATATATTTACACAGGGTATAAATCGGCTGCTGACGGTTAACAAGTCTCTTTCTAACAAGTTGAAGTGCTTCTTCCTTGATAACTTCGATGTCGTATTTAACCGTAGTGTTCATAGGTCGTTCCTTTATTTTCAATCAAGGAATTAAGAATCAAAACAATGGTTTCTTTGACTCTACCTTAAACTTATCAAATAAATTAGCGAGAATTGTGAAGAATCAAGACATTAACTCTTGCTGGAAGTTAGATATCTCAGTAAGATACTCTTTGAGTTTCCCAGTATACCCCCCCAAGAGAGATTTTTGCAGAGCAATAACGCTAATATAAGAAGCTGTAAATAGCAGATGTAGATACTCTTTGGGCGACTTACCAAAAGGTAGGTTAGGGTAAATAACATTCTCTACAAAACTTATACTATGCTTTTGAATCTTGATAAAGTTCGTCAATATTTTCCTGCACTAGCTAGTGAATGGACTTTTTTTGATAATGCTGGCGGTTCACAAACTCTAAAAAAAGTAGTAGATAGAATTAGCGAATTTCTCCTAAGTTCCGATGTCCAGTTGGGAGCTTCTTATGCGGTTTCTCAACTTGCGGGAGAAAGATTAGCTTTAGCAACTAGGGGAATGGCTACTTTGATTAATGCCAATTCTTCTAAAGAAGTAGTGATGGGCCCTTCTACGACAATGATGTTGAAAGTTCTCTCAATTTGTCTAGGTCAAACCTTTACATCTGGTGATGAAATTATTGTTACTAATTGTGACCATGAAGCCAATATTGGTGCTTGGGTGGCTTTGGAAAAACAAGGAATTAAGGTTAAAGTGTGGCAAATTCGCCCAGATACCTTAGAACTTCATCTAGCAGATTTAGAACAATTGATGAATCAGCGCACCAAATTAGTAACTTTGACTCATGCTTCTAATGTTCTGGGAACTATTAACCCAATCAAAGAAATTGCTACATTTGTACACGATCGCAACGCGATGATTTGTGTGGATGGTGTAGCTTATGCACCCCACAGATTAGTTGATGTGCAAGATTTAGATGTTGATTTTTATGCTTTGAGTTGTTACAAAGTCTATGGGCCACACCATGCCTTACTTTATGGCAAAGAAGAACATTTACTAAGATTGCCCGGACTTAATCATTATTTTATTCAACAGACAGATATACCTTATAAATTTCAGTTAGGGAATGTCAATTTTGAATTAAGTTATGGAATGTTAGGCTTATGTGATTATTTAAGTGAATTAGCACAACTGCACTACGGCGATAAAACTGCACCTGATTTGAGAAGTCAGATGGTGCAAGCATTTGATTTAATTAGCATACATGAAGAAGAACTTAGCGATCGCCTCTTAAGCTACCTCAACAGCAAGCCTAATGTCCGAGTAATTGGCCAACCAAATGCTGACCGTCAATGCCGTGTACCGACTATATCTTTTGTAGTAGATGGAATAAATAGCTCAACCATTCCGGCAAAAGTTGACCAACATTATATTGGGATTCGCTATGGGGACTTTTATGCTAAACGGCTCATTGAATACTTAGGGTTAGCATCCCAAGGTGGAATAGTCCGGGTGAGTATGGTGCATTACAACACCCTTGAGGAAGTTAACAGCTTGATTGAGGCTTTTGAGCAATTATTTTAAAATTGGGGAATGGGGAAGAAGCAAGGGAGCAGGGGACAAGGGGACAAGGGGACAAGAGGTGAGAATTTGAAACAAGTCTTTCCCCTTGTCCCCAATTCTCCTTGTCCCCTTGTCCTCTTCCCAATTCCCAATTACCCATTACTAAGCTGCAAAACTTGCACCTCTTCTTGTGGAGAAATTAATGTTTTACCCACCGGGAGAACAGCTAAAGCATTAGTTTGAGCCAAATTAATTAAATTTCCAGAACTGTGACTACCACCAGCTTTGTGAAATTCATAAACACCATTAATTAAATGCAATTTACCCCAAAGGTAAGTTTCCCGCTTGCCATCCGATCGCAATTCATCGTGCGATCGCACTTTCAAAAACACTGGCTCCCAACCTTCAGTAATTCCCGAAAGTTTCTTGATTGCTGGTAGCACAAATCGGCAAAATGTCACCAACACAGCCGCAGGGTTTCCTGGTAAACCAAAGTAGAGTGGGGGAGATGAGGCAGATGAGGGAGATAGAGGAATAGGGAAAGTGGCCACGGTGAGGGGTTTACCTGGTCTCATTTCCACAGATCGAATGTGGATTTTTGCTTTTAGAGACTCTATAATTTTGTCAACATAGTCATAATCTCCCACTGAGACACCACCAGAAGAGAGAACTATATCAGCGATCGCAACGGCATGGGCAATAACTCTCTCCAGAACAACTGGATCATCCTTCACAATGCCTAACAGTATTGGTTCTGCGCCACTCTCCTTTACCAAAGCTGCGATCGCATACTGATTAGAATCCACAATTTGCCCTGGTTGCAACGGTTGATCAACTGTCACCAATTCATCACCAGTCGAAAAAATTGCCACACGGGGACGGCGGTAAACACTTAATGTCGGACACTGTGCTGCCGCTAATACAGCTATTTCTGAGGCATTTAACTTAATTCCGGCTGGTAATAATTGTGTTCCAGCTTGGTAAAAAGATGCTTTGTGTCTGACAAATTCTTGCGGTTGTGGCGCAGCCAGGATAAATACGCGGTTTTCCTCGCGGCGTGTCCTCTCTTGCATGACTACAGTATCCGCACCTGCTGGAATCACCGCACCTGTGAAAATCCGCGCGGCTTCTCCTGGTTGAATCGTAGACTTAGGCTGATACCCAGCCGGAATATCTTCAACAATTTCTAAAACTGCTGGTTGTTCGGCGCTAGAGTGCTGCACATCTTCGTACCGAACTGCGTAACCATCCATTGCCGAATTATCCCAATGGGGGAAATCTAACGGACTGGTGACAGGTGTTGCCAAAATGCGACTATCTGCTGCCAATAAATCTACAACTTCTGTATCCCGTTGACAATCCAACGGTTGTACTAAATTTAAAATAATTGCTTGTGCATCGCTGACTGATACCATAGCGATCGCCTCCGACTGTTTTCTTTATCTCTCTGACCAATTTTAGATTTTAGATTTTGGATTGAATTTCTCTTTGAGGGTAAATCCTAAACTCCACACTGCTAGTAAACCTATAATTATGCTTCCTTCGGGGACTTTGGATACCTGAACAGAATTGTTACTCAAGTCTAATATTTGCTTTGTCCCTGCTGCATCTCTATTGTTAAAACCAAATTCTTTAGCTAGAACCTCATCGCCAAAACCTTCATCTATGAGTGCAAGATTATTATTAAGCCAGGTGTCGCCAGGAAGTTCATCATCCTTACCAACATCAAAGGGGCCAAAGATTTGCTGAGTAGTGTTATCAAAGTTAAATCTCAAAAAGCTATAGTTAGACACACTATTAACCACTGGAGTGAAACTATTGATCAGAGTACTAAATGGATCGAAGAAGGAAATTGAGAGAGACTGCAAATTATTCGTAGCTCCCAAACCTGCTTCAGAAATGACGTTGGGAGCGGTTGTTGTATCGTAGTTAAATGAACCTTGAGCTGAATAACCAGTGTCTCCTTTCCAGTTAAAGTTGAACTCAGCAGCATTAGCTAGATTGTGAGTGGTTATAGCGATCGCTAATGCTAAAGCAGTAGTCGTCACCATCCCAATAGCTGTTTTAGCAAACAGATTTGTCATAGATACAACTTCCAAATAGGTTTTACAACAAAACAATACAATATTTACCAAAAACAGACTCTTGTGGAATTAGCAACATAAATGCCCTAATTATGGAACTTTTGTCTGTATGTAAGGGTTTAAAGGCCAAACCCAAATCATCACCTTAATATAAAAAACAGCAGCAATCATTATTCTCCAACCCCTAAATAAAAATACTTAATGTATGACTATCGAACGACTTCCCCAAAAACACTATCCCAAGGCTGAGATTGGGCGGCGAGGTATGGCATTAGGGCTTGATTTCCTTGGTGTCTGGTTAGTCAGTTCCCTACTGGGAGGAGGCGATATCGGTATCCAATTTTTGCAAATCCTAGTTTTTGTCATATTTTGGCTGATTTTGCGGGTGTTGGTGGTATACAACAATCAAGGGCAAAGTTTAGGGCGTTGGGCGTTCGATTTAAAGGTGTTGGAAGTCGAAGATGGGGAAGTCGTGGGCAGAATTCCAGATTTGCTCTCACTGGTGAAGCGAGAATCGATCATCGGCTTGGGTGCGCTTTTGGTGTCAATTGCCCTGAGCAATATTAGAGCCAATCCCACTGCTATACTGCTAGTACTTCCCCTAGCAATTGATTGTGCGACTGCCTTCTCTGATACCCAGATGCGGCAGGCTTTACACGATCGCTATTGTGGAACTTTCATTGTTTCGTCGCGTCGTGGCTACTCACTTGATATAAAAGTTAAAAGATTAGTTGAAAATATGCGGCGGAATGTGAGAAGATAGTCATTTGTGTTAATTCTCTTCAGGCTTCACTGTTTGTAAGATTATGGCTAAGAGTAAAGGTGCCCGCATTATTGTGACACTAGAGTGTACTGAGTGTCGGACAAATTCAGATAAGCGTTCTGCTGGTGTTTCACGTTATACCAGTACCAAGAATCGCCGCAACACCACTAACAGGCTAGAACTGAAAAAGTTCTGCACCCACTGCAACAAACATACCGTTCACAAGGAAATTAAGTAGAGATGAGTTATTTCCGTCGTCGTCTTTCTCCAATTAAGCCAGGAGAACCAATCGATTATAAAGATGTTGATTTATTGCGTAAGTTTGTCACCGAGCGGGGTAAAATACTTCCACGGCGGATTACTGGGCTTACGTCTCAGCAACAGCGAGAGTTGACATTAGCAATTAAACGTTCGCGGATTGTGGCTTTGTTGCCATTTATCAATGCAGAAGGTTAGATCAATTTTGGATTTGGAATTTTAGATTTTGGATTATTAAAGGGAAGCTGCATTTAAATAAACATCTGGCTTTGTCTTTCTGAGTCCAAAATCTCAAATCTGAATCAGAGAGTGTAAAATGAATTGCTGCATGAAAAATTGTTGGATTTAGGATTTAATAAACACCAGTTATAAAATCCCTTCGGGTTCAGCAGTCGCTCATGGGGGAAACCCCCAAGACCGCGCTGCTTCACCAAAATCCAAGTTGCGCTGTAAGCGCACCAAAGGTGGAATCAAAATCTAAAATTATTAGAGCGCGAGAGTTGTGGAGAAGGGCACGCTAGTTGAATTTAGGGTTCAAGGCGATCGCCGTCTGGGGATCGTAGAACGTCCAGACGGTAAAACCCGCTGGTTTGTGGTAGACGAACGTGGTCAATCCCACAGCCTCGCGCCTAGACAAATAACTTATACAGTTACCGGACAAACTTACAAGCCCTCTGAGATCGCGAGCTTTTTAGAGCAAATCAACCCTTATTTAGACCCATCTAGCTTAGAGGTAGCTTGGGAAATACTGGTTGAAGATGGGGAAACAATCACCCCAGAGCTGATGGCGAATCTCTTATTTTCGGAATCAGCCGCGCCTCATTGTTACGCCGCCTATTGCTTGTTATCAGACGACAAACTTTATTTCAAGCAAAAAGGAGACGCTTACGAGCCGCGAACTGCTGCTCAGGTGGCAGAACGTAAGCACCAGATGGAAGTAGAGGCATTAAAAGCTAAAGGACAGCAGGAATTTTTAACTCGTGTTGAGCAGGCGCTCAAAGGTGAAGCAGTAGAATGGCAGCGCCACGATCGCCAGCGTCTAGAAGGACTAGAAAAATACGCAGCGTTGCTTGCTGACACAGTGCGGACGGGAGTTAATTATGACTCATTAGCTCGCGCTTATCCGCCAAGCGCTCCAGTATTAGAAACTATGACTATGCTGGGACGGCCCACAACGCCCCAAGGGGCTTTTCAACTATTAGTAGATTTGGGTTGCTGGAGTCCTTATGAAAACTTGTTCCTGCGTCGTTCTTCAATTCCGATTCAATTTCCTAATAAGGTGTTAGAAGTGGCGCAACAGCGTTTGGATTTCCCGCCGATTGACTCAGATACAAACCGCCTTGATCTGACTCACCTGAAGGTTTACACCATTGATGATGAAACTACCACAGAGATCGACGATGGTCTAAGTTGGGAAATTCTGCCCGATGGACGGGAGCGCCTGTGGGTGCATATCGCCGATCCCACTAGATGGTTAGTGCCGGAAGATGAGTTAGATTTGGAAGCCAGAAAGCGGGGTAGTACAGTCTACTTACCTACGGGAATGATTCCTATGTTCCCAGAGGTATTGGCAACTGGGCCAATGAGTCTGATCCAGGGACGGGTTTGTTGCGCCCTCAGTTTCGGAATTATTTTAGGTACAACTGGGGGAGTAGAAGATTACAGCATTCATACCAGTTCCATTAAGCCGACTTATCGTCTCACCTACGAAGATGTAGATGAAATGCTGCAATTACGGGTACAGGCAGAACCAGAAATTGCTGCGATCGCAACTTGGGCACAAAAGCGCAAAACTTGGCGTTACGCTCAAGGGGCAATTAGCATCACAATGCCCGAAGCGATGATCAAAGTCAAAGGTGACGAGATCAATATTGATATTTTGGACGATTCCCCATCACGGCAAGTAGTCGCAGAAATGATGATTGTTGCCGGTGAAGTTGCGGCTCGTTATGGTAAAGCTCATAACATACCTTTACCCTTTCGCGGCCAGCCCCAACCGGAATTACCCCCAGAAGAAGAATTACTGCTACTTCCAGCCGGATTCGTTCGCGCTTGCGCCATGCGTCGTTGTATGCCCAAGAGTGAAATGAGCATTACGCCTCTGCGCCATGCTGGCTTAGGTTTAGATACCTACACTCAAGCAACATCTCCCATCCGCCGCTACAGTGATTTGCTTACACACTTTCAACTGAAAGCCCATTTGCGCGGTGAAGTTCTGCCATTTTCCGCAGATCAACTTAAAGAAGTGATGATGAATGTCACCAGCATTACCCAAGAGGTAACGATGGTAGAACGGCAAACGAATAGATATTATGCTCTAGAGTATTTACGCCGTCATCCAGAGGAAGCTTGGGATGTAACTGTGTTGATGTGGCTGCGAGAAGACAGCAACTTGGCCTTAATTTTGATCGAAGATTTAGGTTTGCAATTACCAATGGTTTTCAAGCGTTCTGTTAACTTGGGCGAACAGATAGTGGTGAAAGTCAGCCATGCCGATCCGCAAAAAGATATGATCCAATTTCAAGAAATAATTTATCAAGAAGCCCAAACTGCTGCGAATTAACTAATTTGTCATTTGTAATACTCGTTAAAGGCTAGTCTTATCAATTACGAATTATTTTAGCCTTGCTCTAACCCCTGTCGGTTACGATATAGGGTAAATGGAATGAGGTAATAGTTGTGAATATATCTTTGACCCCAGAACTGGAGCAGTTGGTTAAGGATAAAGTTAGTAGTGGGAAATATCACTCAGTTAGTGAAGTGATGGGTGAAGCATTAAGATTGCTAGAAGAACGCGATGCCTGCGGCGGGCTACGCCAACGCATTCGAGATCAGCGTCTAGCAGAATTGAAAGCTAAAATCCAAGTTGGTATTGAAGAACTCGAACGTGGTGAAGGAATTGATGGTGAAGAGGTATTTGCAGAAATAGAAGAAGACATTCGACGTGCTGAAGCCCAAATGCAACAAACTGAAGCTGCTAAATAATGAGTAGGTGTATTTTAGCGCCTTCAGCTAGATTAGATTTGAGAGAAATTAGCAGCTATATTACCGGCATCACCGATTTGCTTGATGGGATGTTTTAGCAGGGGATCACCCAGGCTGTAAAACATAAGGGGCTTGCAAGAAAATAAAATACCAGTCATTCTAGAAGAATAGGAGGCGCGGATCTGCCCGCGTTTGCTCTGAATTTCTAGAATTGGAATCACAGGGTTCATGCTT
>NZ_JACJSF010000059.1 GCF_014698035.1 Desmonostoc muscorum FACHB-395 | reverse complement strand
GGGCAAAAGCGAATAGCCAAGAACATCGGGAGCCGGATGCACAGAAATGGGCACGTCCGGATCTAAATGAGAGGTGCGGTGGATAATACCACCCATCGACTCAACCAATGTACAGCGAAATCGCCTGCACAGTTGAGGTAAACGACAAACGCTGCAAGGATTCTTGGATTTCTGCCATTGTTAACTATCAGGCAAGCAAGATTCAAAAACTCACCCCTGCTGCCCCCGATAACCAAGCCCTCGCACAAGCCGAACTCGACCACTTCATCGCTGACCAAGCCCAAGCTGTTGCTCCTGAACCCTTCACAATAGTCGAAATCTCGTTTGACCATCACGAATATTACGCTCTTGACAAACTCATAGCCAGCATCAGCCATGACGACGACCACTTAACCCAACGCTGGGTAGTAATGGTCAACGATAAAGAAGTATTTCGTGCTAACACTCTAATGCGTTGCGATCGCTTCATCCAATGGCATCATCAGGACAAAATACTTAACGAAACAGCCCCCACCCAAGTAGAAACAGAAACACCCCCCACGACCGAAAACCAAATCATGGCGCATATCTTCAACGAGTGCCAGAAGTACGGGTTTGAAATTCTCGATGATGGTATTTACAACAACAAGGGTGTGAAACTGGGGCAAGTCGGATGCACTGACGGTAACTGGTGGGTGAAGAGGCGTTATTCAGTCCAGCAGCAGTATTCTAACTCGGTGCTTGATGCTGTGCGATCGCTGTCGATGGTGGATACATCGCTGGCTGAACCAGTTCACAAATACTTGCAATCCCGACCCTTGGAACAACTGACTACTGAAGAATTACAGCAGCTTTTCAACCATGAAGTGCGATCTCTTCTTCAAGAATTAGTCACAGCATAAAGCCTCATGTGGGCAGCAGTGAAAATTGCTGCTCACTTTTAGGTATTTTTTGGGCGTTATTCTCCAAACATTGCCGAAGATTTTTAGGTTATTAATCCCAGGGAAGAAAAGCATGATTGACCATATTAATGCACTTCAAACAAGTTGGTATCTTTCCCCACCTTGGGGTCAAACAATTCCACCCGTTGAGATGAATTTACTGGAGAGAGTTTACCTAAGAACCACAAGAACATTTGGCTATTGCTGCGGTATGCAATGGAAGCATGAGTGCTGGATTTATTCAATTGATTGCCGTAATGAAATACTCCACGGTACACAAAACCAAATCATCGGGACTGGAGAATTAGAAGCCATCAAAGTGCAAAAACCTGCTTTTGTTCTGGGCGAAAGAGTGATGCTCTGTTCTCACGATCAGGGAACAAAGCAACGACTGATTTTAGGGATTGGGCTTGTGAATAATTCTTGGTTTTACCTTGTTGAATTGGTGTCGCCAACCTTGAGTCAATCACGGACTATATCTAATCGTTTCTCACTGGTTGGTGAAAAAAGTTTGGTGCGTGTGAATGTCTAATTCTCTTTAGTCAACTACGAAAAATTATCAGCCAACTAAAGTTATGTCACAAATTGAAGTAGCTCAAATTATTGAACAGATAAAGCAAGAAATCACTGTTGACTCCAATGGACAAGGTAAGGCTAGCCTTCGTGCAACAGCAAGATTAGCTGGGGTTGATGCTGCTGGATTATTCAGAAGTCTCAAAACAGCCGTTGACAATTCTCGCTCTAAAATGGTTGAAAAGCTTGTCCGTAAAGGCTTTGAAGGCGTTGACATTTTAGGATGGTCGCAGTCCGGTATCCCTGATATAGCTGTAGCAACTATACTTCACTATTACGGTTATGAAGCGGGGAAAAGATGCAGCCTCCAAGCAAAATTAGCCTGTGAAGCATTTGAAAGTATCGGTGTTCGCGCCTGGATGCAAGATTTATTGGGCTGGACAAAACCCGCTACTCAACCACAAGAACAACCCACTACACCAGCCCTCCCCCCAGTTGAACAGCGATTGCATACTCTTGTCCTGGCAATGAAAACTTTAGCTGAGTTAACCGGTGGCAGACTCAACCCATACATGGAACAGCAATTTAAAGACTATGCCGGGAATCTTTTGGCTGAACACAACAGAAAATTGCTAACCCCTTCAGAAGAACGCTGGCTCGGCGTGGTCAACTTTGCAGAGAACGAACTTGGAAAAAAAGTCCCTATCAATGGCGCTCACTATCGCGGACACTTGGGCACATGGGTTCGCACGTTTTACCCACAGTTAGGCGATCGCCAAGAAACGCGATTGGTTAATGGGGTTCAACAGCCCATCTATGTCTACGCTTGTCACGATCCGGCTGTTGCGGCTGGGTTGACCAAAGCTATAGAAGAGTTCTTTGCTCATCCGAGTCCTGGTGCAGCGCTAAGGCAGGCGGGAGCTTTCGCTAGTAAGAAAGCTGTAGTTACTGCTTAATGGTCATTGGTCATCGGTCATTGGTCATTGGTCATTGGTCAAGCAGAGCGATCGCCAAGTAATCAAGAATTAAGACTTTTACAACAAAGGTAAATTTTACCTTGAGGGGAAAAGATATGGAACTCGGCTACTTCCAGAAAGATGTATTCATTGAAAAACTAGCTAAGAAATTCTACGCGATCCAAGGCTATGTAGTCCCCGAAAGCTATCGGATGCAATCAGCTACACATCCAGCAGAAAGAGCGTGTGTGGCTATGGCTATTTTCGCAGTCGAAGAATTTGAATCCATCGAAGATGAATGTTCAGATGAGGAGGTGGAGGAAGACTCTTCAGAAACAGACAGCACAAAAAAAGTAATTACTTGGTTTGGTGAGTTTTGGAAATTTGGCGACAGAGAACAAATCAAAGAAAGAGTACAAGATTATATTATTAGCCTAAATTATCTAACTGAGACTGAATCAGATAAGTTAGGCGAGTGGACTTGGGAAGATTTTTCTAGTTTAAAAAGAATCACTAAAAAATATCCTATACCGGAAGTAGCTGAAGCCCAAGTTGATTGGAAAAAAGTAGGAGCTTTTATTCATGAATTATTTGGGGTAAGTTTCCATGAAGACGAAGAATTAGAAGATGAGGAGGATTAAATATGAATAAAGAGCAGTGGCTAACTCTTGGAGAAACACTATTTGGACAAGACAAGATGCAATGGAAGTTTAAGTGTCCATGTTGTGGTCACATTGCTTCTGTCCAAGATTACAAAAAAGCTGGCGCTCCATCTTCTGCCGCAGGATTTTCTTGTGTAGGACGATGGATGCCAGTTTGTAAAGATGCTTTCGATGATAAGGATAAGCGCAAGATTCCTTGTAATTACGCTGGCGGCGGATTAATTAACCTTAATCCCGTTGATGTTGATGGAATTAAAGTTTTTGAATTTGGGGTTTGAGGCAGGAGATATGGAAGTCGTAGTCACAGTAGTTGAAAAAGTTGCATCTGTTGCCCATATTAATATCCCTGATAGCCTATCAGTTGATGGAATCAGGCAACACATTGTTGGCTACTACAACAGTGGAGAAATGCAAGCAGATTTGAATATTTACCAAGTAGATTTTGAATCTATTAGCGCTCACATTGGTTCAAAAATCAATATTACTTGGCATCAAGGAGATACTTCTTGTGCAACCCGTCAGTATTACTTTTGTAACCTCGGAAGATTTATTTTGACTCTATTAACTGA
The DNA here is from genome assembly GCF_014698035.1 of Desmonostoc muscorum FACHB-395. GTDB lineage: Bacteria > Cyanobacteriota > Cyanobacteriia > Cyanobacteriales > Nostocaceae > Nostoc > Nostoc muscorum_A. Next base: position 46,522 of record NZ_JACJSF010000059.1, on the reverse strand, counting down.
TATAGAGCAAAATTTAACTCGTACAGAAGTTTACTTTGGGCATTATAAGCAACTTATTTATATATCAGAAAAAAAGATATCCAAAGAATTGGCAACAGTCGAACTCCAAAATTTCTTAAGTGGATTAGCTGTTGAACTTCAGACTTTAAGCCACATTGAATTTAGTGAGGATGAAGTATGACTGTTGCACCATTATTAACACCAGAAATCACCGTCATCGAAACTGTTACCCGACATCCTCTAAACTTTTACGAGTCTCCCTCATGGTTCACAACTGAACTACTGCGTCATGTTCCGTTATCCGGTGTCATTGGTGAGCCTTGTGTGGGGCATGGAGCGATCGCATCATTATTATCGGTGTGGCCCTACACCAAGCAAATGTGGACGAACGATATTGATCCGCACAAACAGGCACATTTTCACTACGATGCAACATTAGCCGAATCATGGGCTAAGTTTCCCGATTGTGACTGGATTTGTACTAACCCACCATACGCGGAATTTGCTGCACCAATTATCAAGAATGCCTACCAAAAAGCGCGTGTGGGTGTCGCCGCTTTTTTACTTACCAGCTTTCTCGAACCCTGTGATGATCGGGCGGATTTCTTACAGCAGCACCCGCCGTCACTTGTAATCATCATGCCCCGCTTCTGCTTTCGGAAAGACAAACGGGGTACTCGTTGGGCAACGGACAACATTAGGGACTTGCAAGAAAATAAAATACCAGTTAAACAGGCACAATAGTAATATCCCAATTGGGTAATGTTTCAGAACGCTGCCATAGAGTTTGGTACTGTTCTAACTCTTGTGATAAAACTTTGATTCCTTTTTCATAGGTGGTTTCAACTCGGTGAACAATGGGTGTAATCCCTTTCCAAGTCATATTGGAAGCCCAGTTTACTGCGGCTTCAACAGAATCTAAAATAGCGCCATTCCAATAGTTCTCTAGGGCAGCCCAACACCGCTCTATGGGATTGTACTTGCTATGATACGGAGGATAATAAATTAGCCGGATTTTTAAATTAATCGCTTGAGACAGTTCAACCATGCGTTTGATAAATTGTGTGCGGTTACTACGAGTTGCGGTACCGCCATCAAGGTCAATTACCCATTCATTAATATCTTGGTAATTGTGTTGATTCTCATGCCACCAAGCGGTTAAACAATCGACAATAAAATCACTAGTTTCAGCCGACTGCCCTAAGTAAATCGATAGCTTTGAAGTGTGGGTGTTGAGAATGCCAAAAGGAACTAAAACTGTTTGCCACTGTGTATCGTGGTCATCCGCCGCTTTTGCCTCCAATGTTCGGGCTTTACCGCCTCTGGAAAGGTTGCCAATCTTTACCTTGGCTTTAGTATCTATAGACACTCGCAACGATTTAGGATTTTCATCTGATGCCTGATTTTCTCGGAACACATTCTCGAATATGGCATCTGTTTGGGGAATCTTTTTCAAAGGCTTGGTTTTTTGTGTTTTTTTAGGCGATACCCCAAGCGATTGAGAATCGTCCCCAGGGTTTGGCGAGATGGTAATTCGCTCTCGTCGTAGCCATGAACACTCACCAATGCCTCTCTTACTGCTCTGGCACTAATGCGCGCATACAGAAAGGTTGATTGAAATTTTGGGTCAGCTTGGGCTTGAGCATCTACCAATGAATGAATATCCGATTCTAAATTGGGCAGAATCTCAATACTATTGTGTCTTCCCCTTGCCTGATAGTTATCTACACAGACTATCCCCGTCCGCCGTTCATGCAAGCCAAGTTGTACACTCTGGCGATTCCATCCCAACACTGTTTCTGCAATGCGTGCTGAACTATCGAAGTAATCTTCGGTAACTTTTGCCATGAAGTCTCTTTTACTGCTGCCAGTTAGTTTCTTGGCTGCATCTTTGAAGGTAAATTTTATAGTGTCGGTAAGCATAAACCCTGTGATTCCAATTCTAGAAATTGAGAACAGGCGCGGGCAGATCCGCGCTTCCTATTCTTCTAGAATGACTGGTACTTTATTTCTCCGCAAGTCCCTTACCATCTCGTGCTTTGTGTGGGACAAACGCGCAACAGGGCAGCAAATTATTATTCGTCCCAAGTCAGCGATCGCTGGATTTTACAAGAACCCAGAACAGGCTATTTCACAAGAACGGGCAGAAGAAATTGTTCAAGCGATTGCCAAAGGAGAATTATGCAACAACTAACTTTATTTCCCGAATCTGCTCCTACTTTACCAGTCAACTATTATCCAGAATTTCTGAACAAGGAAGAAGCCGACGAACTCTACCAACATTGCCAAGAACTGCAATGGCAGCAAAACCAAATCAGGATGTTGGGTAAAACTATGCCCGTTCCGCGTCTGGAGTGCATTTATGGCGATGAAGGCTGTAATTACCTCTACTCCAAGAGTGTACTGCTCAAACCATTACCTTGGACTTCATCGCTGGGCCAACTGCGAGATAGGATTACTGCGGCTACTGGCTACAGCTTCCGCATTGTCATCGGCAATCAGTATAGAAGTGGACAAGACAGTATCGGCTGGCACAACGATAGTGAAGCTTCGATGGGTGTAAATCCCGCGATCGCATCCATTAGTCTGGGTTCGGTGAGGAAATTCCAAATTAAGCCCATCGGGGGCAAGCCGACTGACTTTTGGCTGGAGCATGGGAGTCTGCTTGTAATGCTTCCAGGCTGTCAGTCCACACATCTGCATCAAGTTCCGAAGACCAATAAGGTCGTTAGTACACGGATTAATCTAACTTTTCGACCGCACGTTGGAGGTAAGAGATAAAGGCATTAGTGGGACAACGAAAGGGATCGGTTTGATGGGACTGCTGCTTTTAACAGATGAGGATATCTTGTTAACTACCTCGAACGATTGAGTCAATAGAGAATTTAGGATATTTACCATCAACAGAATCTATACAATTGCATGACAATTGTAGGGCAATTGTAGGAAAACCTCGATATAATTTTAGTACATGAGTACTAACAGACGCGCAGAACGTATTTTTGAATTATCTCAGATTTTGGAGAGCCTTATGCCAGAACGATATATGCTTTCGATCACTTTGTCAGAAAAGGCTTACGAAGAATTTCGCCTTGTAGCTACGTGGAAGAAAATTCCTATTGGTACTTTGATTAGACAGATTTTAGAACGAGAACATGAAAGCCAAGCTTTTGGAGAGCTAGTCAAACGAGCATCTGCTGACGGTCAAACGAATGCTTCAGAAGACTAAACCAAGCGTTTTTAGTAATACAAAGACGCAATTATCTAGAAAAGATGTGAACAGTTTGTAAATTTCAAGAGTTTTTAGATTGACAAAAGCGTAGTAATTACTTCATTCACTGCTGAGGAAGAGGAAATATTTATGAGTTTATCCCAAGCTACAAAAACACCTACAGCTAAAAAGAATAACAAATCTGCTGAAATACTTGGTAGCCCAATAGCATTTCATCGAGTCTACGCCACGATAGCTGGTAGTGCGAGTGCTGGACTTTTTCTAAGCCAAGCTATGTATTGGGATTTGAGAACTAATGACCCACAAGGATGGTTCTACAAAACCTATGAAGAATGGACATCAGAAACAGCACTAAATCGCTATGAATTAGACAAAATTAGGCATCATCTCACCAGTATCAATATCTTAGAAACCCAATTGAAAAGCTCTCCAGCACGACTTTATTATCGGATCAACCATAAAGTATTGAATAACTTCTTAGATGCCATTAAAAAAGGCTCTTTCACATCCATTAGACCAAAGAACAAGAATACAAAAAAATACTCTCAAATCTCTGAGTCTGTTGACCGTCAACAAACTGACTCAGTTTGCTTACCCTCAACAAACTTGCCTGCTGAGGGTCAACAAGCTAGTCCGATGACCGTCAACAATCCCAGTTGCTCACGGTCAACAAACTCTATATATATAGAATCTACAGAGATTACTTCAAAGATTACTTCAGAGATTACACACAATGCGCCCCTGGCTTCGCCACCCGCGCCCCCCACCCATGAAAGTGTGTGTGAAAAAGAAGAACTTGATTTAACAACGAAAGAAATTGAACTTGAAGAACCAATTCCAGAAAAACCAAGCTTAGAAGAATCAACCCTAGAAGAACCAACCCCACAACAACCCACTTCGTTGTCAATAAATTCCGAGTCTTCGCAACAAACCGATAACACCTCAAGGAGATCAACTATTGCGGCGGGGTCGTTCGAGAAATCCGAACAAGCGAATAAGCTGCAAATAACCTGTCCCTACAAGACAGCCCGGAACGTGAAAGAACTGATTGATGCCTGGCTAACAGACCCGACTGCGATGAGTGATGATTGTGTGCCCCTGCTTGTTAGAGACTCAATCAAGTGGAATTGCTGGGTTTTACCTTGGCGCAATGGAGAGCGAAAACTCAATAACCTCTACCAGAACTTCAACCCGATAGTTGTAGACTTCCTAGCACAAGAATTAGCCACTAAGTCGAAACGCTCCGCACGACAGGAAATAGATCATGCGATCGCAGTCATGAACACCTGGGAGAAAACCAAGGGTGGGTGGACGAACCTGATGCAGCGTTATCACCAAGCTCATAGTGCCGAAATTCAACGCCTTGCCCAACAAAAAGCCATACAAACGGCTCATGCTGCCCCTAATGAGTTGAGGGCAGTACTACCCGAAATCAGACAAGCACGAAGATTTACAAAAGTAGCATAGTAGGAGGAAAAGCGATGTTTTCACCAGATTTTACCCCAGATAACGTAGTTTCAATGCCTAACCGCTTACCGCCCCAGGCGATTGAAGCTGAAGAAGTAGTACTCGGTGGCATTTTGTTTGACCCCGAAGCGATCGCTCGTGTAATTAAGATTTTGCAACCAGAAGATTTTTACGTTGGTTCCCATAAGGACATTTACCGAGCCGCAGTGCGATTGCACCAGTCTCAGCAACCAACGGATTTATTGTTTGTCACCAGTTGGCTGGAATCTCATGGACTGTTGCATAATGTTGGCGGAAGAAATAAACTTGCGTCCTTGTTTAGCTCTTGCGTGTCAGCAGTTAACGTCGATGCCTTAGCAGAATTGATTCGAGAAAAAGCGCAATTGAGGGCGGTGATCCAAACGGCTTTACAAATGGCACGCTACGCGATGGATGCTCCTTTGACTGAAACTACCGCCACTTCAGTCATCGAAATGGGGCAACAAAAACTTTTAGAGTTGCGCCAATTAACTACACCTTGTCAGATGAAGCTAATGGCTGACATCATCCCTGACGTTTATGCCGAGATTGAATTAGCCAATAACGGTGAAGATGCGATTGAGGTGAATGTCCCCACCGGATTCTATGATTTGGATTCGGTAATTGGCGGGATGCCCTTCGGTGCTTTGACCGTTGTTGGAGGTCGCGGCGGCATCGGCAAGTCCACCTGGGCATTAGATATTGGCATTCGGGCTGCTGCTAGCGGCTTAACAACCGCTTATTTCGCTTTAGAGATGTCTGCCTCACAAATGGTCAAAAAGACCCTCGCAAGGTTGGCAGCGCCCCATGTTCCTGCTGATCTGCTTTTTAAACGCAATGCACTCCGGGAATCTCACTGGAATCCTTTGGCTCAAGCTTGTGCTGATGCGATGGCACTACCATTTTGGTTGAATGACAACCCTGTAATCACCACATCACAAATCAAAGGTGATTTGCAAGATATACAAGCTCGTTGCGGGTCAGTCAGTTTGGTGATTGTGGATTATGTGCAGTTGATTGAACCAATGCGCCGTGAACGTGGCGAAAATCGTGTACAAGAAATTGACTCCATCTTGAAACAACTCAGGGCGATCGCTAAACAATTCAATTGCGCGGTCTTGGGTTTGGCGCAGTTAAAAAGAGAAGTTGATTCACGTTCTGAAAAACGTCCGACAAAAGCTGATTTTCGGGAATCTGGAGGATTTGAACAAGAAGCTGCTGTCATGTTGGGTTTGTATCGAGAAGATTACTACGACAAGCAGACTACCCAAAAAGGCATTTTTGAAGTTTCAGTTTTGAAAAGCCGATTTAGTAGTGAAACGACTGTTAATCTCTTGTTTGATGAAAGATTTGGACAGTTTAAAAATTTGGCTAAATCTAATTATTAAAACCCATGAAAGCGCTATCTGTTCGCCAACCCTGGGCATGGGCAATTATTTATGCTCTCAAAAATGTTGAAAACCGAGGCTGGCCCATTCATTATCGCGGCGACATTCTGATTCACGCTGCCAAAACTTGCACCAAAAAAGATTACCAGCTAGCGAGAGAATTTTGCCAAAGCATGGGGGTAGTAATCCCAGAGTTAATCTCTCTACGTCGCGGCCAAGTTATTGGCATTGTCACAATAGTAGATTGCAAGTTCTCACAAGTTGCATCTGGCTGGGGGATGGCTGGGCAATACCATTGGCATCTGGAGAATCCGCGCGAGATTACACCGATTCCTTACATTGGCCGGTTGGGAATTTTTGAAGTACCTGATGAATTGGTGAGGAGTGCGATCGCTTCATGAAATCAGTCCTTTCGCTTTTCTCTGGCATCGGCGGACTTTGCCACCACGGGATATCAGCCGCAAGTCTATCTCACAAATTCCGAGTCCAGCAATTTGTCGAAATCTCCCCTTATTCTCAATCACAATTGCGCCATGAACAACCAGGAATTCCAATCCACGCAGATATTACCAACTACTATTGCCACCGACGACAATTCGACATTTTGTGTGGGGGATTCCCTTGTAGCGGCACCAGTAACGCTGGAGATAAAAAAGGACTCAACGACCCCAGGTCTGGACTGTGGCGCGAAATGTTCCGGATTATCAAACAGTGTAGACCAGCAATCGCTCTCATCGAAAACCCAACAGGGCTACTCGCTAGAGGAATGGCAACAGTCCTCAAAGACCTTTCCCAAATCCGGTACGTATGCGAATGGGAAACTATACCCGCGTACTGCCTCGGCTTGCCACATGAAAGAGAAAGAGTCTTTATCATTGCCTACGCCGATGGCTTATTCTACCGTCAACAGCCAACCCCCTGGGCAGACCAAATTAGAAATCAGATTACGCAAGTACGGCTCTCTCATGAAGACCGAAGCTTTGAACCCGGCATTCGTGAGGTGGCTTTTGGGATTCCCGTTGGAGTAGCCAAGGGAATCAAGGGGAATTACGATGCCCGTCGTGCTTATGGTTTGAGTTGCTCTCCCCGGCAAGCTGCTGTGGCATGGAAACGAATTGATTACTTGTGGGGTCTAAAGTCCAGTCAGGAGGCATAAGCATGATTAACCAAGTCCCGAATCTAGAAACTTGTTGGTATCTTTCACCACCTTGGGGTAAAGAGATTCTCCCCTTAGAAGTTTCCCTGCTGGAGAAAGTCTACGTCACTACCACCAAATCTTTCGGTTACTGTTGCGGTGTAGAGTGGTCAGCTAAAGGCTGGAATTATGAGATTGTCTCCGGCAAGGATAATCTAACTGTTTTAGGACGTGAAATCATTGGTACAGGTAACTTACAATTAGTTACCAATTTGAAATCATTTTAGTTAAAATGCCCTAATTAAAGTGCCTAGAGTTGGCGTACCTAAAACTGAAGAGGCTAAATTCCCTGGGATATTCCCATCAATTATCCAGCAGTCAATCCCTAAACTAGAAATAGTCAAAAACTCCTCAACTTTCTTAGCCATCCCGCCAGTAACATCTACTGATTTGCTCTTGCCCAAGAAAGGTTTAATCCGAGAATAGTTAGCTTGAGTAATATTGGAAACTACTTGCCCATCTTGGTCATATACACCTGCATAATTCCCAACATTTATTAGTCTAACTTTAAACTTACCTTGAAGATAAAAGTATTTTGCTAGTTCTGCAAGCATTGCATCTGTCGAGAAGACAGTCCCACCAATAGCTTCATCTAGAACGACATCACCGAAAACTAAAGGAATCAAACCTGCTTGTAGACTACTTTCTATCACACTAAAGTCACTCTTCAATAGTTTTTTGTTGTGAGTGATTATCATAGTAATAGGTGGCAAACTTACCACTGGCAAACCTGCCTGTAAAAATTTTTTAGCTAGTAGAAAATTTAAATCTAAAGCATCTTGGTGGACTAAGCAGAACCCTAGTTTTTCTCCCTCACCTGAAAAACCGTTAATTGTATTATATTTATTCGCTGATTGGTGTGCGAAAGAACCAGCACCGTTACCAATAATCAGTTTCAGATTAGGATTTTCATGTTTGATTAGGCTCACTTGCTCTACCAGTTGTGTTATAACTTCTCTTCGAGCAGTATAAGGTTTATCCTTGTCAGTAATTAAGGAACCTCCTAGCTTCACCAATACTAATTCCATAATAAAATATTAAATAAGGAAAGACAAAAACTTATAGGAAACTAATTCTAAACAAAAAAATCAAAATTACTAGTAATTTCAACGCATTTTAACAAAAAGCATGAAAGTAAACAGTAAATTTTGGTTACAAAATAATGCAGAAATTGTGTTACATCTGAGTTATCAATGGATAGCTGGAAGTTGGGAGTACACCATTTTTAATAAATTAGTTTGTGCATTGGAGGATATTTGAAAAATCTTCAAATGTGTGTTTGACTACCCTGGCTACCGAGAAACTGCCACGAGAGAATCGAAATTTTGGGATTTGAGATCGCGCCTCTGAGTCGCACTTGACGCTTGCAAAAAAAAATATGGGAGTTTTAAACTATTGCCCCCTGCTTTACATATAATTCGTTCACTATGTAAGACTCTTCAGTTCAAGTTTTGTACTTTATGCAAAAAGAACGAAAAACTTTTAAACCTGCACTATGTAACGATTAGATGCAATCAACCAAGCCCAATCCAACACCCTTAGCTGAATGCGTGTAAACCAATGGTTATCACTCATTTGTCAAACATAAATCCACCATTACCCCAAGGAGCAATCGTAGGCTGTGGAGGGCGGTTGTAACAAGGAGAGGGGAGAAGCGATCGCTTACATTAGGCGCACTTTCACAAAAATACTCTACTGAGTTATTCACATCAATAAAGTATATAAATTTACTATAATCATCTTTTACCAGCATTCAGTTTATAATTTAGTAATTATTTATACCTTTGCATGAATACTGCAAATCTTGCCTACAGTTTACGTGGGGTTTTCCTTGCGTCGGCACAGGCAACTTACAACCGAACACTAAAGAAAAACCTATGTTTCGACTAGGTGAGTTGGTCGAGTTTCGATTTTACGGTGATGGGCTATCGATTCGGATTGTCCAGGGCATTTTTAAGCTATGCAGGCAATAACTAAGGCTCTACTCCTTCATCAATCCAAGCATCAATTGCTGTTTTTACCTCTAATTCAGTCACAGCAGACCATTCTTTTTCATTGATAGTTGTTTTAAATTCCGCTCTTTTACCGTGACCAACTTTTTCCATTGAGTGTCCGCGATACACATTTTTAGGCTTAATCATTTTTCTTAATCATCTTTATAGAATATTATAAACTGTCGCTCAATAAGTTACAAGAATTATTATCACTAATAACGAGTTATTATGGATTATTTTAATGGTTCATATATTCAATACTATTTGTTCAAATATTTATTAATAAGTAAGGTTAATTTAGAAATGTTTGCAATATATATTGTTTGGATAAAACTGGTGTTTAGCTTATCTTGCTATGTAATGCTAGGCTGGTTATTTGCTTGGACAGCAGTTTGGGATGAGGCTTTACAGCAGGGCAGTGCCTTTACTTTATCCAGAGTTACTTTAATATTTTTGACTTTAACATTGACTCGCAGTTTTGCTTGGAAATTTTTTGGCGTTATCAGTTGGGCTAAAACTTTAGGTTGGTGTTACATATTAAGCCACGGTGTAACTGGAATTTTACTTTTAGCTTTTAGTGGAGGAATAACATTATATGTAGTTTTATTGGTAGTACTAAGTATCGCTTGGGCTGGTGCTTTTAGTTCAGTCGCAGTAAAAAATCAATTACTTCCATTTTTTAGTCAGTTGCACACTGTGCTAATTTTGAGACTTACCTTAATTTTTGGTTTAGGTTTAGGGATATTGGCCCGTCTGAGCAATCTCTAAAAATTATCTTTAACTTTCGGTTACACGACCCAATAGCCATACAAGTTTCTGGCAAAATGCCTCTGATTCGCTGATAAGTTCTTGTATTCTGGGATATCCCTTCTTTATGGAAAGCCGAATGATTCCTATAGATATGAAACGACTCATCAAAAAAAACTCTAACCCAGTTCGCAAGAAAACAGAAGTAACCCCACCACCGACTGAACCCATTGAGATTCCTGAGAATCAAAATATTCCTGAACCAGTGATTGAACCAAACCCACCTGTGTACATTGAAGACTACGTTTCCGAATCCGAATACATTTCTGAACACTATCGCCCCCTCCGCTCTGTGGGTAACTCCGGGTGGCAACCGTCTGATGTGTGGCGCGAGTTGAGGGTTGATGATTTTTGTCGGTGAGCAGCATCTAAAACTTGTATAATCCTACTATAGGTACATTCAAGTTTCTGTTGATAAATGCTATTGTCTGGCATGACAGAGTTAAAAGAACTGCCTTTATGGATTCACCTGTGGTACTGATCAATGTTTTCTCTGTTCGGAGAGGTTTGGAAGATGAATTTCTTCGCAAATGGAATCAGACTGCTCTGTTGATGAAAAATGAGCCAGGGTTTATCGATACCGGCGTTACATCGCAGTCTTGACCCAACCGAGAGATTTCAATTTATTAATATTGCAAAATGGTCTAGTAAAGAAGCTTGGAAATCGGCATTCTCTAAACGCATTTCCCAAAATGAGATTTTTGAACAACAATTACCTCTTGTTGCTAATCTTGCCCTTTATCAAATTGAAGCAGAGTATTAATCTCAAAACAGAATTTAGAGGAATCGTAATTCAGCCATGATTACTGAAAATGATGATTCAGTCGATGCAGTCAATGAACTGGTGAGAAAAATCTCTATTAAAGAAACTCAGCTAAAAATAGCTCAAGAGTCGAATCTCATTCAGACTGCTGAAGCGTTAGAAAATCAACTAGCCCAATTACAACAAGAATTGGGAGATAATTCAGACACACAATTGCAGTCACTAATGAGCTTGTGAAATGCTTACGACGGTAACTGAGATTCGCGGTATAACGGCTGCGCTCAGAGGTTGCTAAAAACTCGAACTCAGCACGAGCGGCTTTCTTCAATCCGCTGCACCGCAATTGTTAGACATCAGAAATAAACAAACTAACACTTTTACTATCATCAGATAGTTTAATCATTCGCTCAAAGCTTAGTCCTAGTTTTTTGAGCAGCTTTGCTGAACCATAATTGTCCGGTGTAGTGATAGCGACAATACGAGTTAAGCCAAAGGTTTTTCTCCCATACATGATGACAGCAGAAGCAGATTCATAGGCGTATCCTTTTCCCCGAAACTTAGGAAGAAAGGCAAACCCAACATCTACATCCTCCAAGGAATCTCTTTTTATCAAACCGCAAATTCCAATCGAGACGCCCTTCCCCTTTAGCTCAACCAAATACAACCCGAAGCCAAGACGTTCATACATAGCAACCGGATTCTTCAAAATATATTCACGAGCATCATCAAGAGTTCTCACACTTTTATCACCAATAAAGCGCAACCACAAAGGGTCATTCAATATCTCAAGAATGAACTCGCTATCTTCAACTGTCAACCGATGAAGAACTAAACGCTCTGTTTCAAGAACTCTCATATAGGAATCATATTTGATTTCTGAAAAAACCTACGAGATAATACGGTGAGATATGTCTGTCTAATAGCGAACAATGACAAACCAGCATCTACAAGCCGCGATCGCAGAACTACAAGAATTTATAGATAATCGCCCAGATGCGCGTGAGGTGAGGAAAGCGTTGGCAGTCAAACTGGTTTATCAAGGTTACAAGTATGAGGAAATTCAAACAATTTTAGATGTGTCACTAGGTTCGATAACAAGCTGGAAGCAAGCCTATGAGGAAGATGGAATTTCGGGACTGCGCCTGAACCACAAGGGAAAGAAAAGTTACTTAACTGCTCAACAACGAGAAGAAGTCTTAAGTTGGTTACAAACAAAAGAATGTTGGGAACTTGGCGAACTCGAATATAAATTGGCTTTTGAATATGATGTAACTTATGAGTCAAAACGGAGCTATTATGACTTATTTGATGCGGCAGGAATTAGTTGGAAGAAAACTACTTCTTTGAATCCAAAAGCTGACGAGGAGGCTGTTGCGGCAAAAAAAAAAGAGATTGAAACACTATTGGCAAAGCATCGGCAGGAAATCGAAGAAGGAAAGTTGAGAGTATTACTGCTTGATGAGTGTCATTTAATGTGGGGAGATTTAAGTGGATATGTGTGGGGAAAAACTGACGAAGAAATAGCAGTGAGAGTTGTTAATGTACGAGAAAAACAGACATACTACGGGGCGGTTGACTATCTGGAGGGAAGTTTACTACTGAAAGCATATAACGCAGGTAACTCAGAAAATACAATTGATTATCTACGTTATTTATTAGATCAGTCCCCCAATCAAAGATTACTTCTTCTTTGGGATGGTGCTTCTTACCATCGTTCACATCTGGTTCAAAACTTTTTAGGCGAGGTAAACCAAGATTTGTCTCAAGAGCAGTGGAGAATTCACTGCGTCCGCTTTGCTCCTAATTGCCCATCACAAAATCCAATTGAGGATATTTGGTTACAAGCTAAAACCTGGGTACGGCGTTTCTGTGCTTTGATTCCTTCGTTCTTGCATCTCAAATGGATGTTTGAGTGGTTTCTCCGACACACTAACTTTGATTTTGCTACTCTTCAAATGTACGGAGCTTTTTCAGAAATCAAATATTAGTCCTATAGTCGAACACCTTGTTATTGATGTCTAACTGAATCTTATATTTATTTGTCGTAGACAAGAAAAAAATAGAACTCAAAAACGTCACAGTAATTTCTGGATAGGTTTATATGGTCAAAATTGGATAGTTGCTTGGCATGAGTGTCAAGCATGGGTCGAGGAACTGGTCGGTTTCATTAAGCAGTGTTTAGCCCAGTTAGAACAGAAATAAGAGAGAAGATTTAGAATAGCCTATTACCAAAACCGCGTAATAGAATTTGGGTAGGAGAATAACACTAAAAACACAAAAGATATTAGTTGTTTCAAAGAATAGCTTAATAATACTTGGGGTTTTACTTAGGAAAGTAGGAAAAGTAGGATAAATATATTATTGTTGACAAGTTAAGTTGACAAGAGTTTGCCAAAGGAGCAATAGTAACAAGTGAGCGCGATCTGCTGAAAGCTCTACTTACTATGCGCCAAGGCCGAACGCTATTGCACCCCTAATTTCCAGAAAAATATACCTAAAAAAATTTAGCCGATTTACTGCAATATAGAGCTTTTAAGATACGCTCCCAAATTAGATAGTTGACCTGTTATTTTCCGCTCCTCAGAAAGGGAAGCTAGCCAACGATAGTCAATTATGCTTAAATTCAAAAACATGAAGTCTGAATGCCAGTTTTGTAAATTTGGAAGAAATCATAAATCTCTATTATGGTGAACCATCACGCTTATGAAGCACCATATATTTAGAGTTTTATAACACGTTCTTTACTTTTGAGCATAGTTAGGGAATGACAAATTCAAAACCCAAAATTTGCATTGAGCATCTCATCAAAATTTATGGAGAAAAATCTCATGCTGCTCTCAAACTGTTTCGAGAAGGCAAGTCTAAAGATTATATCTTGCAAGCAACTCTTCACGTGCTGGGCATTGCCGATGTATCTCTGACGGTTAATCAAGGGGAATTGTTTGTGGTGATGGGGTTATCCGGTTCGGGAAAATCTACCTTGGTTCGCTGCATCAACCGTCTGATTAATCCCACTAGCGGACATATTTACATTGATGATGAAGATGTTGCCCATGTTGGCGAGAAACGGATGCGGGAGATTCGCCTAACGAAAGTGTCGATGGTTTTTCAGCGATTTGGGTTGTTTCCCCACAAAACTGTTGCTGAGAATGTAGAGTATGGTCTTTTGGTGCGGGGAGTGGACAAAGCTTATCGCCGCCAAAAAACCCTGGAAGCCTTAGAAATAGTAGGTTTAGCGCAATGGGGGAATTATTTGCCTGACTCGCTGAGTGGTGGGATGCAGCAACGGGTGGGTTTAGCCCGTGCTTTGGCGACAGATGCAGAGATTTTACTGATGGATGAGCCATTCAGCGCCCTAGATCCACTGATTCGCCGGGAAATGCAGGATGAATTGCTGCGCCTCCAGAAAGAACTGCACAAAACTATTATATTTATCAGTCACGATATTCATGAGGCACTGAAAATTGGCGATCGCATTGCCGTCATGAAAGATGGCTGTATTGTTCAAGTTGGTACCCCCTCTGAACTCATTACTCAACCAGCCTCCGACTACATCCGCGCCTTTACTCAAGATGTCAACCGCGCCCAAGTCCTCAAAGCCGGGTCAATTGCTCGTCAAACCACTACCTTGATTCTCGGTCAAAACTCCTCTAGAGTGGCACTTGAGGAAATGTTACACCATAACCTCAAACAAATGTACGTTGTCGATCGGGGTGGTAAACTCGTTGGCATGGTTACGAAAAAATTTCTTGAAGAAGCAATCCGACAAGGAAGTGAAGACCTTACTTCTGTGATGCTGCAAAACTTTCCTCAAGCCAATGCTAATATCAGCTTAGAAAATATTTTTCACCTCTACCAAGAAGGACTTCCAGTGGCGGTGGTTGATGCCGATGAGAAATTCCAAGGTGTTATTGAAGCGTCTGATATTCTTACTAGTATTAGCAACATTCAGTAGTATTGATTTAGTTATTACAGCAAAATCCCCAATTTTAACTGATAGCAAAACGTTATCCGAAGGCTGACTGAAAATGAACCTAATTTGGCTACAAATAAGCAAGATAAAGAGGTGGCATAAATAAAGGAAACAAGCTAGCAAAATAAACCATTATCTACAGAGAAGGAAACAGTATGACTCAAGCATTACCTAAACTAGTAACTTTTGATGAATTTACAGAATGGCGTCCAGAAGGCGGACGTTACGAACTACATGATGGAGTAATAATTGAAATGGCGCAACCGACAGGCGACCATGAGGATATTGTAGGTTTTATAGCGGGTCAAATAAGCTTTGAATATATTCGATTAAAATTACCTTACTTCATCCCAAAAACAGCATTAGTAAAATCTCCCACGAGCGAAGCATGTTACTCACCTGATGTATTATTATTAAATCGTACAAATCTTGTGAATGAGCCATTATGGAAGAAAAAATCTACTGTAATTAAAGGTGCTTCAGTTCCATTAATTGTGGAAGTTGTTTCCACTAATTGGGATGATGATTACTACACTAAATTTGGGAAATATCAAAGCATTGGAATTCCCGAATACTGGATTGTTGATTATCTAGGACTTGGAGCTAAAAGATTTACCGGGAATCCTAAACAGCCAACACTTTCTATCTGTCAGTTGACTGATGATGAATATCAAATCACACAATTTTGTGGGGATGAGCAAATTGTTTCTTCTGTTTTTCCAGAATTGAATTTAACTGCTAAACAAATTTTTCGAGGTGCGATTTAAATATTAAGTAAGTTAAGTTAACTCCTCGCTCTTTTTGCCATTTGTATCAGGAGGCTCTATTGTGTTAAATGAGTTAACTCTAGGCGCTTATCTCATTGCCAAGAGCCAATCTGGGTTGGATATTATATTAAACCCCTTTGAGCTTTATACTATACCTTTAGATAATTGGGTTAACGCTGCGGTTAATTTCCTCGTTGACAACTTTCGCCCTATCTTTCAAGCGATTCGTGTCCCGATTAAATTCGCGCTTGACTCTATAGAAGTGATGTTCCAATCCATTCCTCCCCTAATTTTCCTGATGATTATCGGGTTAATGACATGGCAGGTGGCAGGGAGAAAAATTGCGATTTATAGCATCTCTGCATTGACCTTAATTGGTTTTGTTGGGGCGTGGAAGGAGGCAATGGTGACACTTTCCTTGGTGGTGACTGCGGTAGCATTTTGCGTGGCGATCGGTATTCCGCTGGGTATTGCCTGTGCCAGGAGCGATCGCCTAGTGGGATTTGTCCGACCACTTCTTGATGTCATGCAAACCATCCCCATCTTCGTCTATCTGGTTCCTGTCGTCATGCTATTTGGCATTGGCAAAGTTCCTGGGGTGATGGCAACCATCGTCTTTGCACTTCCGCCTCTGATTCGCCTCACGAATCTGGGTATCCGACAAGTCTCTGAAGAAGTGGTGGAAGCGGCGATCGCTTTTGGGTCAACTCCTTGGCAGGTTCTGTGGGAGGCTCAAATTCCCCTAGCTATGCCGACCATTCTTACGGGGTTAAACCAAACTATCCTGTTTGCATTGGGAATGTCGGTAGTTACCTCAATGATTGCTGTGCCAGGACTAGGGTTGATGGTATTGCAGGGTGTTGGTCGCCTGGATGTGGGACTCGCTGCTGTTGGAGGATTGTGCATTGTCTTGCTGGCAATTATGCTGGACCGGATTACTCAGGCTGTAGGGAAAGTCAGCAGCAAAGGTTCTTGGCTGCAACAAGGGCCGATTGGTTTTCTCGTTTCTAGATTAAGAGTTAACACTTCGACTACGCTCAGTGACCGGTCAACTATCACTCTCAAAAAATAGGATAAAAAACTTTTTTCTCCCTAGCCTAAGCGCCCATATTTTAAGAACATACTCCGAACTTCTAACTTCTATTTTCAGGTGAGATAGTCAAAGTTAATTAACCCATTGATAATGAAAGCACACAAAATAAAACAAACTTTTGCTCTAGTATTAGCCTTGCTTGTCGGTTTAATTGCCTGCCAATCAATTCCCGAAAGCGCTACAAAATCTCCAGGTAGCAGTCAATCGACAGAAGTAGAGTTACCTGGTAAGGGGGTTAAAGTACGCCCTGCTGCTAGTAGTATAGTAGCGTCACAATTTGCTGTAGAAATCCTTCGCATTGGGTTAGAAAAGCTTGGTTATGAAGTCGAAGAACTAAAGGTATCGAATACAACTACTATATTTCTTGCTCTCGGTAATGACGAAATAGATGTTGCTACCACTTCAGAAAAGTTGCATTCCATCTTCTTTGAAAAAGCTGGTGGTGAAAAGAAACTGGAGCGTGTTGGAATGTTTGTTTCCAGTAATCTTATTCAAGGTTATTCGATTGATAAGAAGACTGCCGATCAATATAAAATTACGAATCTCGTGCAACTTAAAGACCCAAAACTTGCTAAACTGTTTGACTCAGACGGAGATGGTAAAGCAAATTTAACGGGTTGCAATCCGGGTTTTGCCTGTGAGCTGATTATTGATCGTCACTTAAAAGTTTACGGATTAGAGGATACTGTCAAACAGGATAAAGGAGAATTTGAAGTTCTAAAAGCAGATATCATTGCTCGCTATCAGCAAGGAAAACCCGTACTCTATAACAGTTTTAATCTTGACTGGTT
This sequence comes from Desmonostoc muscorum FACHB-395, assembly GCF_014698035.1. Lineage (GTDB taxonomy): Bacteria > Cyanobacteriota > Cyanobacteriia > Cyanobacteriales > Nostocaceae > Nostoc > Nostoc muscorum_A. The sequence goes on along the minus strand of NZ_JACJSF010000059.1, from coordinate 29,034 downwards.
GACTTCAGTCTTACAACCAGGTAAAGATGTGGTTTGGTTAGAAGTCCCCTTTACCTCTTTACCAGGAGAAAAGGGAAAAGAAATGACACAAAAAGATACCACGGTAGGCGGGAAGAATCTTGGATTTATTCCGGATAGAGGGCGTTTTGTGGCTTCCCGGCAATTTTTAGCGGCTAACCCAGCCGCCAAACGCTGGTTTGAACTGGTTCAGGTTCCTTTTGAGGATCTTATTACCCAAGAAAAACTCGCCCATGAGGGTCAAAATCGCTCAAAAGATATCCGTCATCATGCCGAAGAGTGGGTGAAAAACCATCAAGCGCTGGTTGATGGTTGGCTAGAAGAAGCAAGAATTGCTGGAAAAGCTTCTAAATAATTTTAACTACCGAACAGATTGTGGAGAAAGGGCAGTTGAGAGCGATCGCCAACTTCTGGTTAAACGCCTGCTGACTTGGTATCTGTAATTCGTCATCGCGCCTCTTGGAACCAACCTCAGCTTCTAGTTGGGAAATTAATTGACCAATTTAGTATATTGACAAAATTAACTTATTGTGTACATTGTGGTTTACAGCAATATAACTTTACACAAACATACCAACTTTATCTATTTCTCGTTGAAGCTCAATAACTTAATAATTCATAAGTAGAACGAACAAACCAACAGGAGGCTAAGTACAAAATGTCTAAAGTCAGCGATCGCCTTCTATCCACACACTGACTTGGGGAACTATGAAAAGTTTAACCAGAATTTTAGCTGTGTTGTTTGGAATTATACTCTTTAGCCTCTTAGTTGTGAGCTATCCCACCCATACACTGGCGAGTGAACCAGCAGACGACCCCAACACGATCAGCATCAGTGGTGATATACCTAAAGACATTTTCTCTAATGGTAAGCCTGCATCAGAGGCCACTTTGACACAAGCCGCCATTTTTGCCTGGAAAGAGTTCATTGCCCTCAATTGGCCGGCTGACCCCAACCATCGAGGTCTACTAGATACAAATTCATTCTTTGGCTCAGATGACAAGCCCCTTGTATGGGAAACGCTAAGGAATAAGGTGGAGATATATCCAGGGGATAGCAAAAAAGCCAAAAACCCCTTCGACAATGGTTCTCCCTCCGAAAATGGACCACATTACTATTACAGCCCTGAAGAAATCGATAGCTGCAATGGCAACACCCCACTAAAAAATCCTTACATTAACTTAGATGAACACGACGAGATTGGCCTAAATGTCATGTCCGCTGGCAAGGCTCCTACAGATCCTCTACTAGGACAGCAATTTTTATACCTGGCCAAAGCGAATCAACAAGAGTACGACTATGTTAAAAATCTAAGATGGAATATTGCTCTGCGTGGCCGCTACTTCTTTGATAGCGCTCAAATAAGAACCCAAAATATGCTTAAGAGCCATAAGCAATATCCAATCCCAGACCCCATTAATCATTATTTTATTTCCTTGCCATTCAACACGATCGAGATCAAGAGTGCTTGGCGTCAGTTGAATAAGGATGAAGATAGTAGCAAGTTCCACGTTGCCCCTGTGCGTTTCTACAAAAATCGATTGCTTCCAAATAACCCAGGTGGGTACTGTTTTGTGCAATCTGAAAATGGATGGGGCATGGGAGCTTTGCACATTATCCAAAAGACACCATCCGCTCCCTACTTCATCTTCGCCACCTTTAGTCAGGCTGACAACATTGCCGAAGAAGATGGCTTTCCTGTTGAAGACGTAGACGGTCAGGTAAAAGATTCTAACATTTTTTCTAAGAACCCTTTTGACCCCAAAATCTTCAGCAATACACCCAAGCCTTCAAACCCCGATCCGGACGCAATATACGAGACTGCTGCCACTGGGATCGGGATGAATGATTCTCAAAAATTTGATCCGCTGATACCTCCAGATGCATCTACAACTCATTCTCCAACCGATCTACGCCTCTACTATCGGAATACCCCCGGCTCGAAGGCTCTGCCTCAAGTGCCAATTAGCATTAACAGGCGCGTCAACCAAATTCCTAATGAGATCATTGAAGTCAATAAATTGGCCCACTCCGTGATTTCAGACTATATTCATAACCATAATCTTTCCTCATCTCCCTGGCTCAATTACAAGCTGGTGAATGTTCAGTGGGTTCCTCTGACTAAAGATGCGGATGCTCCTGGTAAGCCCTACACTGGTCCGAATGTCGCCAGCTACTATCTGGCTAACGAGGTGGTAGAGACTGATTTTAATTTGCAGTTCTTCAGTGGACAGTTTGATCCAAACAAGAAGGAGAATTTGATTACCGACTTTGCCTCTGGAAAACAGATCCCCGGATTTGCTTTCGGTTCCAAAAATCAGTACGCGAATGTTGTCCATAAAGGCAATCAATTTAACATGGGAGGCTGCATGGGTTGTCATGGCAATGCAACGAATGCAGGCGGAGACTTCAGTTTCATTCTTCTGAATGGACAAGTCAAAGCACCAGAAGTGGGTGGAGATGCTCTTTCTAACGTGCAAAGGTTTATACAACAATTTCTCTCGAAGTCATCTCAGTAGCTGAAGTTTGGTTTTACGTGCGATCGCTCGCGCTTCTGTAAAAGTGTGAGTGCGATCGCCTTGCCATTTCAGTATAAGATGCTGCAAATTCCGTAGAGCGAAAAGTTTTGCACTCACCAAAAAAGAGTAACTTATAATACATTTCTCTAGAATCCAAAAAAGTTGATTGCTTTTAATACATCATAAAAGAAACTTATGAGTTATCCGCTAACAATCAAACGAAGCCAGTCTTATCTCAGATACACTTCAATTCATCAAAAGAGATGACAAATATATTTCAGCTTATGAGTTTTTCTCTGGTAAAGTATTTGATAGCGTGTGTTGTCGTTGCGCTAGTTTTAGCAATACACCCAGGGAATGCCGAAGCTTCTGCTATCTACATTGAAGATTGCATTAAAGCCCTGCCACCAGGCTACACCGAACCGCTTTTTTCAGGTCTGGGAAATCATAAGTACCCAATTATGAGACAAGGGTCGGGTGTTCAAGAGGCACAAGATTATCTCAACCAAGGCATGACCCTGCTTTATGCTTTCAACCACCCGGAAGCAATCCATTCCTTCAATCAGGCTGCAAAGTATGACCCAGAAGCAGCAATGCCCTACTGGGGAATTGCAATGGCAGCAAGTCCAGATATTAACACGGGTGCCACAGATGCATGTTTAAATTTGGCTTACAAAGCCGTCAATTTAGCAAAGGAGAAAGCGGCTAATCGATCGCCAGAAAAGGATTACGCAGAGGCTCTTGCCCAACGGTACAAACGCACTAATAAAGAGCCAGTACATGATAATGCTAGCAAAGTGCTAGTGGAGCAAGTGACTTCCAATGCAAACATCGAAGCGGCTTCACTCAACGCCGATGTTAAATCTGGTCTACCAGTGTGTGTCGATGCACAGGGAAACAAAGTGTATGTAGATCCAACAGGGAAATATGTATGTGTTGATGCGAGAGCCTATGCTGATGCAATGGAAAAACTTCAAAAAGCACACGAAAACAACGATGATGTAGCAACGCTCTACGCGGCGGCTCTAATGAATATTCATCCGTGGGAATGGTGGACACAAGGTGATCTGACTCCTGAAATTAAAAAGTTTTTCGATAACCTACTAGAAAAATCTCCCCCTCTCGACTCGAATTATATAGGAAATACAGGAACAAAACACTGTCCGTGGCAAGGTTGGAGAAAAGGCAAACCAACTCCTGAAATTGAAAAGGCTCTTCCAGTCCTAGAAGAGGTTTTCACTCGCCAGCCGAAACATATAGGAGCAAATCACTATTTTATTCACGCAACCGAGGAATCCCCCTGTCCGGAAGTGGCTTTGCCCAGTGCCCGTCGAATCGCAGAACTCGCGCCCGCAGCAGGTCACATACAACATATGCCCTCCCATGTCTATGAACGAATTGGTAAGTACACCAAGGCAACGGAGGCTAACTATAAAGCCCTATATGTAGACCGAGCTTATATCCACCAAACTTCCGAAACAGCCCGCTATCCCCTACACTATCTAAGTCATAATCTGCATTTTCTGGCTGATACGCTCTCAATTCAAGGACGTTCAAGTGAGGCGATCGCAGCAGCGCAAGAATTGTTAAAAAACACAAAAAAATATAGTTGGAATGGTTATAACCCACTCCATAATCAGACACTGGTTCAAGCCAAGGACGATTATTTCTTTACCGTTCCTATCTGGACTGCAATACGCTTTAACGCATGGGATTTTCTGTCGAAGATCAGGTGTGAGGAAGCCTTATTTGAATTTTTCACCCAGCGCGATTTGCCCTTTACCAACGCAATGCAGTCGTATGGGCAAGTTTTGAAATATTTGGCTACTACTACTCATCCCGTTACAATAGAGTCAGCTCTAGCAAAGCTTGAGAAATTTTGGAAAAAAGTTGGTCAAGCTCCTCCAGAATTGCAATACGGTAACAACAATGCCTCCGACCTATTTCGGATTGCTAACTTAGTTCTTGTAGCGCGTACACTAGAGGCTCTGACTCCAGAAGTAAGTAATGACTTTATTAACGAGATAAAAAATAGGCAAGAGAAATACCCAGCCTTGAATCAAGACTCCGTGTCTTTCAAGGGAAATACCCCTAATGAGCGGATTATCAATATTTGGACAAAAGCTGTGGCTCTGGAAGATGGTTTGAAATACAACGAGCCACCAGACTGGTATTACCCAGTGCGGGAATCGCTGGGTGCAGCCTATTATCGCCAGCAAAACTATGCGGAAGCCGAAAAGGTGTTTTGTAATGATCTGCAAATCTCCAATTGTGATTATGAAAAGCAGGAAATCCACAAGATGAATGGTCGATCGCTCTTTGGGTTGATCGAAAGCTTGGAGAAGCAGTGCAAAAAGGTTCCTCCGGAACTCAATTCAGAATTAGAAAATGCATGGAAGAATGCAACGGTGAAGTTATCAGTCAACACAATGTAAAAAAGTTCCTTATGCCAATGCTTTTGTAGTCTTTCAAGCAAAAAAGCAAATGTTATCCTCTCGGCAACGGTTCAAACTAACTAGCTCCCGCTGCATACAGTGATCGCTCGTAAGATGGGTAGCACCGTAGCGAAACCCACCCTAAGAACTGGATAATTACGAGCTAACGGGAAAAGGAATTTGTTTTTCCTTTTCCCCTATCGCCACCAACTACTTATCACTACACTGTAGTCATTAAGAAAGATTCTTCATTTATGTTCGAGCATTTACGTGTAATGAGCGACTCCCTAACTCTGATATCTGAAACTGAACGCCATCAGCTATTAGTGGAGTGGAATAACACTCTTGTTGATTATCCCCGGGATAAATGTATCCACCAACTGTTTGAAGCCCAAGTGGAACTCACACCGGATGCGGTAGCAGTGGTATTTGAAGACAAACAACTCACCTACAGTCAGTTGAATGCACGGGCGAATCAGTTAGCACATTACTTGCAAAAACTGGGCGTGAAACCCGATGTGCTGGTAAGCATCTGTGTCGAGCGCTCCCTAGAGATGATCGTAGGATTGTTGGGAATTCTCAAAGCTGGTGGTGCTTATGTGCCCTTAGACCCAGCCTACCCTGCTGAACGCTTGGCTTATATGTTGAGTGATTCTCAGGTTAAGGTACTGCTAACTCAAGAAAAATTGGCGTCCTCATTGCCTGTGAGTGCAACACGGGTAATCTGCTTGGATAGCAACTGGCAGAATATCGACGCTCATAGTGAAGAAAATCCACTCACTGAGGTTAAAGCCAGTAACTTGGCTTATGTGATTTATACTTCTGGGTCTACCGGAAAGCCAAAAGGAGTGATGATTGAGCATCAGTCTATTGTCAATTTTACCTCATCTGCTATAACGATATACAACATTACACAGTCAGACCGCGTTCTCCAGTTTGCTTCCATCGCCTTTGATGCGGCGGTGATAGAAATTTTTCCTTGCCTAAGTGCAGGCGGAACATTAGTTCTACGGACAGACGATATGCTACTGTCTGGCAGCAGGTTTGTGCAACGATGCCGCGAGTGGGAAATAACAATGATGGATTGGCCGACATCCCACTGGCATCAGGTGATGGGGGAACTGGCAGCGGCAGAACAGACACTCCCAGAATCTTTGCGGGTGGTGTCTGTTGGGGGAGATGCCGTCTTGCCAGAAACCTTAAAGCTGTGGCAACGTTGCGTGAAGGAATTGGCGAATCCTCCGCAATTGCTCAATGGCTACGGACCAACGGAAACAACAGCCGTGGCTACTTACTATGACTTGTCCGAGTTCATAGCCAAGAATCCTGCTGCTTCTTGCGTACCCATCGGAACCCCTATCGGAAATCTTACTACGTATATTCTGAACCATCATCTCCAACCTGTCCCAATTGGTGTTCCAGGGGAATTACACATTGGTGGAACTGGCTTGGCTCGCGGTTATCTGGGTCGCCCAGATCTAACTGCAGAGAAATTCATCCCCAATCCCTTTAGCCATGAACCTGAAGCGCGTCTTTACAAAACAGGTGATCAAGCACGTTACCTCCCGGACGGCAACATTGAGTTTCTAGGTCGCATTGACAATCAGGTCAAGATTCGCGGGTTCCGCATCGAACCAGGAGAAATTGAAGCAGCACTGAGTCAACACTCTGATGTACGGGAGGCAGCAGTAATCGCCCGCGAAGATATCCCAGGCGAAAAACGCCTTGTGGCTTACTTTGTCCCCAACCAGAAGCAACCCACAATCGGCGAATTGCGCCACTTTCTCAAGGAAAAGTTGCCCTATTACATGGTACCCGCAGCGTTCGTCACACTAGACGCTCTGCCCCTGACTCTCAATGGCAAAGTAGACCGTCGCGCACTTCCTGCGCCCTTGAACACGCGCCCCGAACTGGAAGAAACTTTTGTGGCACCCAGTACCCCTATTGAGGAGAAGCTAGCAAAAATTTGGGCTGAGGTACTTGGAATCCAGCATCTCGGAGTCAATGACAATTTCTTCCATCTCGGTGGTCATTCCCTTACAGCAACTCAGTTCCTGAGCCGTGTACGGGATGTTTTACAAGTAGAGCTACCCTTTCAGAGCATCTTTGAAAGCCCTACCATAGCCAACTTTGCCAAGCTGATCGAACAGGAAAGCTGTATAGAGCAGCAGTTGCCACTTCCTTCCATTCAGCCAATGCCACGTCATGGCAACCTGCCTACATCCTTTGCCCAAGAGCGAGTGTACTTCATCGAGCAATTAGCTCAGGGCAATAGCGCCTACCAATATCAAGAAACACTCCGACTTAAGGGCAAGCTTGATGTAGCGGCACTACAACAGAGCCTCAGCGAGATTGTGCGGCGTCATGAAATATTCCGAACTACTTTTCCTGCGGTTGATGGACGGGTAGTTCAGGTGGTTCATCTAGCCCTACCGATTATCTTACCTGTGGTAGACCTCCAGACATTCTCTGAATCTGAGCGCTCAACAGAAGCTCAACGACTGATTGATGAGGAAGTTCAAAAGCCATTTGATCTGAATCAACTGCCATTAATCAGGTGGGTTTTGTTGAGATTGAGCGACCAAGAACATGTGTTGATCCACGTCGAGCATCATATGCTTCACGATGGTTGGTCTTTGAACGTCTTCCTGGGTGAGTTGGTGGAACTATATCAAGCGTTCTCTTTGGGAAATCCTTCACCGCTTTCTGAACCGCTACTCCAGTTCGTGGACTTTGCATATTGGCAACGAGAATGGGTCAAAAGCCAGGAAGCCCAAGATCAACAAAATTATTGGAAGCAGAAGTTGTCTGGTAGTTCGCCCCTCTTGAAATTACCCTATGATCGTCCGCGACCTGAAGAGCAAAGTTATCATGGATCTCTACTGAGGATAGAGCTTCCCATTAGCTTGTGTGAATCCCTCAAAGTTCTGAACCGTCAAGAGGGGAGCACCCTGTTCATGACGATGTTCGCAGCTTTTCTAATTCTGTTGCACCGCTATACTGGGCAAGACGACCTCAGCGTGGGGTCTGGTGTCGCTAATCGGCGGAAGCGCGAGACAGAGGGGTTAATTGGCATGATTGTCAATACTATTGTTCTACGCACAGATCTGTCTGGCAACCCCACGTTTCGCGAGCTACTTGGTCGAGTGCGCTCCTGTACTTTGGAAGCATATACCAACGAAGACTTACCCTTCGATAAAGTGGTGGAGGCTCTGAAGCCAGTAAGGAACCTGAGTTATAATCCCCTGTATCAGGTAGTGTTCAGCTTTCATAATGCTCCCCTGCCGGAATTGAACCTCCCAGGTTTGAACATAAGCCTGGATGAAAATGTCAGCAACAAATCAGCAAAGTTTGATCTGAATATAATTGTTATCCCGCGTTCCGAGCAACGTGTCGGGCGCAGTTCTGAAACGGGAGAGAAGGGCATAACAGTTTTCTGGGAGTACAACACTGATTTATTTGATGCCGCTACAATCGAGCGGATGGTAGAAAACTATCAAACTTTACTAGAGAGTATTGTTGCGAACCAGGAGCATCGAGTTTCAGAATTACCTCTACTAACTGAAGCCCAGCAACATCAATTGTTGGTGGAGTGGAACAAGACTCAGCGGGAGTATCCCAAAGATAAGTGTATCCATCAGTTGTTTGAGGAACAGGTGGAGCGATCGCCCGATGCTATTGCGGTAGTCTTTGAAGAGGAACAACTGACCTACCGCGAGCTTAACCAACGAGCGAATAGAATAGCACATCACTTGAAAACTCTGGGTGTGGGGCCAGAAATTTTGGTGGGGATTTGTGTAGAGCGTTCCCTGGAGATGGTAGTGGGATTGCTTGGCATCCTCAAAGCTGGCGGAGCGTATGTACCCTTAGACCCAACTTATCCTACTGAGCGCTTGCACTATATGCTAGAAGATGCAGAAGTGCAAGTGCTGCTAACTCAAGGAAGGTTAGTAGAGTCTCTTCCCAAACATAAGGCGCGTGTCGTCTGCTTAGACATTCTTGAGCAATCGCTCGCTCTATTGAGCAAATCAAACCCAATTAGCAGGGTGACACCCGATAACCTTGCTTACGTCATCTACACCTCCGGGTCTACCGGAAAGCCCAAAGGAGTGATGAACACTCACCGAGGGGTTTGCAATCGCCTGCTGTGGATGCAACAAGCCTATCAATTAACCAGTGGCGATCGCGTTTTACAGAAAACGCCTTTCAGCTTCGATGTGTCAGTTTGGGAGTTCTTCTGGATATTAATGACTGGAGGGCGTTTAGTTGTGGCTAAACCAGGTGGACATCAAGAGAGTGCTTACTTGCTTAACCTGATCCTAGAGCAGCAGATTACCACACTGCATTTCGTCCCTTCCATGCTGCAAATTTTCCTAGAAGAACCAGGTGTGGAAAGTTGTAGTTGCTTGAGGCGAGTGATTTGTAGTGGTGAAGCACTGCCCAAGAAACTCCAAGACCACTTCTTTGCGCGTCTAGGGTGTGAGTTGCACAATCTCTACGGTCCAACAGAAGCAGCGATCGATGTTACTTTCTGGCAATGTCAACCAGACAGCAATCTGAAAACAGTACCCATTGGTCGCCCGATCGCCAACACGCAAATTTACATCCTAGACCAGTATCTCCAACCTGTCCCTGTAGGTGTGGTGGGTGAACTGCACATTGGTGGTGTTGGTGTGGCGCGAGGCTACCTCAACCGTCCTGACTTGACGACACAGAAGTTCATTCCCGACCCGTTTAGTGAGCAACCAGAGGCACGCTTGTACAAGACTGGGGACAAGGCACGCTACCTGAGTGATGGGACTATTGAGTACCTGGGGCGCATTGACAACCAGGTCAAAATTCGCGGACTTCGCATCGAACTTGGGGAAATTGAGTCCGTATTGAGTCAACACCTGGCTGTACAGGAAACGGTAGCGATCGTTCGAGAAGACAATCCAAGCGATAAGCGCTTAGTTGCCTATATTGTTCCTGACTTTGAGCGTGCCTTCACAGTTCGGCAACTGCTGAATTTAGAAAAGGATGGCAGACTCAACAGTCATCTCCGTTACGAATTACCGAATGGCATGGTGATTGTTCACCTGAATCACAGCGAAACAGACTTTGTGTATCAGGAGATTTTTGAAGAAAAAACTTATTTGAAGCATGGCATTACTCTCAACTCAAAGAGTTGCATTTTTGATGTGGGAGCCAACATTGGGATGTTCTCACTTTTTATGGCTCAAACCTGTAAAGATGCTGTGATTTATGCCTTTGAGCCAATTCCACCAGTTTTTGAAGTCTTAAGTCTTAATGCATCTCTGTATGGATTAAACATTAAGCTCTTTGACTGTGGGCTTTCCAGTGAGGAGATGGATGACGAGTTTACCTATTATCCTAATGTCTCCGTGATTTCGGGACGCTTTGCTAATGCTACGGATGAGCAAGAGGTTGTCAAATCTTTCTTGCTCAACCAACAATCAATTGGCAACGGTCAAACCGCATTATCGAGTGCAGAAATTGATGAATTACTGGCTGAGCGATTGACCAGTCAACGTTTCAATTGCCATTTAAAAACAATTTCTAGTGTAATTCGTGAAAATGGCATTGCTCAGATCGATTTGCTCAAGATCGATGCCGAAAAAAGCGAAATGTTTGTTTTGGCTGGTATTGAAGAGGAAGACTGGTCAAAAATTAGGCAGATAATTGTAGAGGTGCACGATATCGATGGGCGATTGGAGCAAATTACAACACTGCTCAAGAAGCATGGGTATGAGTTGACTCTTGAGCAGGATGCCTTGCTTAAAGATACTGGACTCTACAACATCTATGCGGTGCGACATTCGCTCAAAGTGCAGGAAGTTCCAGAAAAGACCAGTAGCATGAGCGCCAGTGATGACAGCCTGATTTGGACAAACCCCAAGCGCTTAATCAGTGATGTACGTAATCGCCTTACACAAAAGCTACCAGACTATATGGTGCCTGGAGCTTTTGTGCTGCTTCCTAGTCTACCTTTGACTGCTAACGGTAAAGTAGACCGTCGCGCCCTGCCAGCGCCTTCTTTTCGCAATGATTCAGATAGCTTTGTTTTACCGAGTACTTCTACTGAAGAGATTCTAGTAGACATTTGGAAGGATGTCTTAGGACTAGAAACTGTCGGCGTTCACGATAATTTCTTTGAACTAGGCGGAGATTCTATTCTCAGTATTCAGATTATTTCTAAAGCTAACATTGCAGGTCTGTTACTCACTCCCAAACAAATCTTCCAACATCAAACAATTGCCCAATTAGCCGCCATTGCAACGACAACAGAAACGAAAAAAGCCTTCCAAGGTTTAGTGACAGGGTCATTACCACTTACACCCATCCAGCACTGGTTCTTTGCACAAAATTTCAGAGAACCTCACCACTTCAACCAAGCCTTTCTACTAAAAGTCTCATCAACTCTCAACCCAGACTTGTTACAGCAAGCATTACAACAATTATTACTCCATCACGACGCTCTACGCTTGCGCTTTAATCAATCAGAAGCTTGTTGGCAGCAATTTAACGCCCTACCCGATGAGACTATACCTTTTTCCCTCATAGATTTATCCACATTACAAGAAGAAGCACTCTCTCAAACAATTGAATCTACATCTTCTCAATTGCAAGCCAGCTTAAACCTCAATTCTGGCCCACTCCTGCGAGTTGCACTTTTCCATTTAGGAACTCAAAAATCTTCTCGCTTGTTGCTAGTCATCCACCACTTAGCCGTCGATGGAGTTTCCTGGCGAATTTTACTCGAAGATTTACAGACAGCTTACCAACAACTTTCATCAGGTAAACCCATTCAACTTCCTGCCAAAACCACCTCTTTCAAACACTGGGCAGAAAAACTAACCGAATACGCCCAGTCGCCAACTGCTACGAAAGAATTAACTTATTGGTCAAACATTTCCACCTCAAAAATCACCCCTCTCCCAGTAGACTGTAAGGGGGGAGCTAACACGGAAGCCTCAGCCCGGAGTGTAAAGGTATCTCTCAACGAAGAAGAAACTCGCGCCCTACTCCAAGAAATTCATAAAGCCTACCATACCCAAATCAACGACATATTGCTAACAGCTTTAGTACAGGTATTAGCTACTTGGAGCGGGTGTAATTCAGTTTTAATTGACTTAGAAGGTCACGGACGAGAAGAAATATTACCAGATGTAGACTTATCCCGCACAGTTGGTTGGTTTACCACTATCTTCCCCGTGCTTTTAGAACTAAAAGCAACAGAAAATATCGCAGATGGAATCAAGTCTATCAAAGAACAACTTCGTGCCATACCCAACCGAGGCATCGGCTACGGTTTGCTGCGCTATTTGAGTGGGGATGCTGAAATTACCTCTCAACTCTCTTCGTTCCCACACGCTGAGGTAAGTTTCAATTACCTGGGGCAATTCGATTGGGGAATGCAATCCGATTCTTTCGTTAAATTAGCCCCTGAATCAGTTGGTCTTGGACACAGCCAGATAGGACAACGCAGTCATTTGCTAGAGATTAACGGACTTGTAGTAGAAAACCAGTTACAACTGGAATGGACATACAGCGAAAACTTTCACTCCCCTGCCACAATTGAAAGTCTAGCTCAAGATTTTGCTCAAGCATTGCGAACGTTAATCGCTCATTGTTTATCTGCTGATGCACGGGGCTATACACCCGATGTATATGAACAAACCATTCATAGCTCGGCTCAACAAATAAACAATTACCAGCGTCGGGAAAATAAGGTTCCTCTACCCCTACATTTATTAGAACTTCCAGAGAATATCTCTGAGTTACTTCCCTCAGATACAGAATCGGCATATCCTCTTGCGAAAATGCAGGAATTTATGTTGCATCATTACTGTAATGACCATCAAAAAATGGGGGTTTACCATACTCAACAATCCTACGAGATATATGACGAAAGCCTCGATTTGAATGCCTTTAAGAAAGCACTAGAAATAAGCGTGCAAAAACATCCGGCTTTGAGAACCGTATTTGTCACTTCTAGCGGCAAACCAGCAGTTCAGGTGGTCAAAAAGAATCTAAGATTTTTCATCAATGAAAAAGACATCAGCCACATCAAATCGGAAGAGCAGTCGAATTATATTGATGCAGTGATGAAGCGAGACAGGCAGAACTTGTTTAACATTGAAAATCCCAATGAAGCACTTTTTCGTTTCGGAATTTTTCAGAAAGCCGAGAATAAATTTGAATTCTTGATGTCAATTCATCATGCAATTATTGATGGTTGGGGCAATATTGAATTTCTCAACAAACTGTATGAGTTGTATTTGACCCTCAAGAAAGGAGAAGAAATAACAGTGGTTCCTGGTGCTAATGTGTATAAGGAATTTGTGGCTTTGGAAAAAGAGATTATCGGTTCACTATCTGCATCAAATTTCTGGAAGCTTCACCTGAAAGATTATACATATAAACCAAAGAAACCATTAACCACTTCAGTGGCTCAAGTGGAAGCTGTTGCTGAAAAATACAACTTTGAAGAGGAAATTATTGGTGATGTACGTAAATTGTGTCGAAATTTAGGAGTTTCACCAAAAGCACTTTTCCTGAGTTCCTACCTTGACATCATTGGTACTGTAATGAAATCAAACAGGGTTTGTGTAGGAATCATCTCAAATGGTAGGACAGAAAGATTATCTGACCCGTTTGGAGCTTTGGGCTTGTTCTGGAATATTGTTCCACTCTGTCAACCAACTAGAGAAGATAAAGGCGTACAAATTCAAAATGTGCAGCAATCTCTAATTGATATCGAACCATATGTTAGGTATCCACTTCTGGAAATTTTAGCAAACCAACAAAAAACTGAGTTATTTTTCGCTACGTTTAATTTCGTGAATTTCCATAATGCCAAAAATATAAAGGCTGACACTGGCTTGAAGGTAAATGCTAGAAGCTCTCATGACAAGTTCAATTTTCCTTTAAATTATGCTGTGTCAATGTCGCCAGTTGAAGGAAATATACGCCTAAGTGTGGAATACGATAAAACGTATTTTAGCCGCCAAGAAATTCGCTCAATGATTCAGAATTACATTGAAATGATAAGAGCGTATTTACGAATGTCACCCAGACAATAATTTCTCTGAGTCTGGAAGGATGTTTTTCCTTCCCCTAACCCGAATTGAAGATATGGCTGCCACTTATATTCTAATTTCTGGCTGCATTCCATCGATCGCTAATATCACCCGTCCTTGATTAGCCACTATTGCTTTTAACCTTTTATGATCTTTTAGCCATAAAGAAAGTAATTCATCATATCTGTCAATTAGGTATGTGACCGAACGCTTACCTTATACATATACCCTTTAATTCAAGGTGAGTGTGTATTTGGGGAACACTTCTATGTTCCTGGTATCGTAACGATCCTATATAAGCAATCACATCCAAACCAAATTCGCTCTGTGGTAGAGCGAGTGATCCTTCTTGCTCTGGCCGATATGCTTTTTTATACCGCATACATGACTTATTTTGACATCGACGAATTTTTAGCTGTAGTTCTACTACCCCATTTAACGTTCTTATATGTCGAGGATTATTGTATTCATTCCACATTGCTTGACCGCACGAGGGGCATTTTTTTTGAACACAATCGAGTACTTCAAACGATGTTGCCTCTGGTTTTAAACTTTTTCTTGCCAAGTTTTTGCACCATTATTTCGCTACAAGGTCAAGATTACAGGATTTCCGCTCTTCTCTAGTAAGTTTTGCCACGCTAGCTTATATTATATCAAAGCTTTGCAAACCATTCAGCCAGAAGGTCCTTACCAACTTGGAGGATGGTCTATCGGTGGGGCGATCGCTTTTGAAATGGCTGTGCAGTTGAAAGCCTCTGGGCAAATGGTTTCTCTGCTAGCTCTGATTGACAGCTATGCGCCTATCCAAAAGTTCAAAGGTTCTCTCTTGATGGATGAGGCAATGCTGTTAGCTGATTGGGTAAAAAACCTAAGTGGACTGTCTAACAAAGCTTTCTCAATATCAGCAGAAACATTGCGCCTTCTAGAAGCACAGGAGCAATTAAACTATGTTCTAGAGCAAGCTAAAGAAGTCGGACTCTTACCAAAAGAAATGGGACAAAAGCAAGGAAGTTCGCTATTTCGGGTGTTCAAAGCCAACTCCCAAGCGATAGCTCGCTATACGCCCCAGCCCTATTTAGGTAGAATTACTTTCTTCTATGCTGACGAGTCAATGAAGCAGAACCAAGACCCAAGTCTTGGCTGGGCTTCTGTAGCAGCCGGAAGCATTACTACATATAATATTCCTGGCAACCACTACTCCCTGATTGAAAATAAGATTCTCGCTCAAAAGTTGAGAACATAGGGTTCTTTCCACAAAATCGCATTGCTCCCGATTGCATTGCCTTGATCGAAGGGAATAGACAACCGATTTTCTAGTCGGTTATTCAGTGTGAATTCATGCAAGTAGCTCGTACTCGTTGAGCGGTCAATCATCTCCAATTGCTTCTAGAGAGCTGGCCCAATTCCTTGCTGAAAGTCGATCACTGCTGCCTTTGTTTGAGCCAGTTCTATCTCGCTCAAGAGCAGTGCAACTATTTCGAGATAGCGCTCTAAGGTATCTTCAAGTTGTGGCAAAGGCAGTTTAGGAGGGACTCTTGAAATTTGTACATGAGGAATCTTTCTTAATGATTACAGCGTTGCTAGTGATAAGCTGTTCCACATTCAACTTGCATAATTCGTGATCTAAAACTTTTTACTAGCCTAGCTCGCTTTAAGCTCGCTTTAACACATTGAATATGGAACAACTTATCATTTCCTACTTAGTGGAAGCAGAAGCAAGCTTCTTATCCAATTTTTCTGTGTATCTGTTGTATCCAAAACTATCGTCACCTCTGAGCATAACTGCTCTCCACTTGTCCAATTTGATATTCACTTTTGTGTACCTGTTACGATAGAAGTCTTCTAACATTTTCTGGGTATAAATACGAGTGCTAGTTGTGGCAATCCGTCCATTCAATCCCCATCGTGATTTATTAGTCTTATTTTCGACGGAACCGTGAATCACTCGCTCAGTAAACAGAAAAAACTGCCCAGCTTTCATTTCGATGTAATGGGGTTGTGGCAAGTTGCCTGGGTAATCGATCTTGGAATCCCGATCGCCATAAAGATTATTTATCCAATTCTGGGTAACTTCCCCTAAGTTGATGGGATAAATTTCATTATGAGTTCCTGGGAAAATCGTCATACAGCCATTTTCTTTGTTGGCATCGGTTACAGCAATCCAGCAGGTTACTTGGTAAAGAGATTCATTGTCTTCTGGAGTTATCATCGATTCTTGGTGATGTTCAGAAAACCTGCTAGCTTGATGCAATTTTGTTGCCAAACCGGGCAGAATTTCAAAAAATTTAGTTCTCCACAAAAGAATATCTGGTCCTAAAAGTTGTGCCGCTCGTTCAGTAATCGCCGGATGATTAAACAGATTTAGTAATCGCTCATCATCTAAATGACGATTTATCTGATTCATCTTATTGGGAAGATATTTTTTATAATCCTCCGTTATTTCTTTACTCCAAGGTATCAATGAATCATCTTTGCTAGTCGCATCAAGTTCATAATCTCCGGCAGTGAAAGAGAAACATTTTGATTCAGTTTTCACTAATGAATTGATAAGATATTGCCTCAAATCCTCTATATCCTCTGAAGGCACTAAATCGAATGGACCGACATAGCCATTATCATAGAAACCACGAATCTGTTCCTCAGTGAGCTGAAGTTCGGGGGCAACCGATACTCTAGGTTTGTAAGATTTCGGTTCTTTCAATCGGCAATAATAGTCATAGTATACTGTTTGTCCGCCGGATTTAAAAGCCACCCAGAACATCTGATTATTCCAGCCAGTCGGTAATTTTTCTTTCAATGTTTCTGGCAACCAACGATGAACAAACTTGAGTTTTGCCAGGATATAAAGGAAAGCCAGTTTTAGAGAAAACTTCCAATCAAATAAGGGAGAAGTCGTTGTTACTGTCATGTGTAAGTCTCCTAGATTTTCTAGATATTGTTGACATTATAGGTTATTAGCAACCGTATAGCTTTGGCTAAATACCAGCCATTGTCCATACCGAATGTTGTAGCGGATAGCTAAGTTTGAAGGCAGCGTTCAAGTTCGTCGATTGCCTTTTGAAAACGATCGGGTTCAACGCCCAAAGCGATACGAAAATGACCCGGACGATCTAACGCTTCTCCTGGTAATACCAATACTCCAGTTTCTTGCACTAATCGGTAAGCAAAGTCTTGACTATTGAGAGTTTTCAAAAAAGGAAAAGCAATCGTTCCCGCTTCAGGTTGAACCCAATCCATCAGGTCATGGTTTCGCTCAATCAATTCGCGCAAGGAAGTGGCATTTTTGACAATCCATCCTCGATATTTGGGCAAAATTTTTCGCCAACTTAACAATGAATGTTTAACCAACATATCATTAATTGGGCACACTGTATGGGTTGTGTAATCTTTAAAATCATGGCAGGCTTTGAGAATTTCTGGTGAGCCAATTAACCAACCAATTCGCAAGCCGATCGAGCCAAAACACTTGCCAGTTGAACCCAAAGCAACCACAGAAGGAGACCTGCCAAATAATGAGGGAATAAAATCTATTTCTTGTTGATGGGGTAGGAAGCGATAATGCTCGTCAGCCAGAATTTCAGCCTGATATTTTTCTGCCAGTTCGATAAATCCTTGTATTTCTTCAGGAGAATAGACAACTCCTGTGGGATTGTGGGGACTATTTAAGACGATGACTTTAGTTTTATCGTCTACTAATTTTGCTAATTTGGCTAAATTTGGTCGAAATTGTTCTTCCCGTCGCAAAGGTAAGTAACGGACTTCATAACCTAAGTATTTGGGAATTTCATGTAAAATATGAAAAGCTGGAACGGGAACGACTACATTAGCTCCAGGTTCATAGCGAACGTGATAATAAATAAGAATGGCTTCTGTGGTTCCTGCGGTGACTAAAATATCTTCAGAGGTAACGTTTTCGTAAACTGAAGCGATCGCCTCTCTCAAGCCCAGAGAACCGTAGGTATCATTATTTTCCAAACTCAAGCTATAAAATTCCGATTCACATTCTGTCAGCTTGATTAACTCTGCTACCGACAAGTTAGTAACACTACTTTCCCCCAAATTATAGGGAGCTTTTTCATATTCTGACAACCAGGTTTCTAGTAAGGAAGGTTCTATTTTCATAAATTTTGTACCTAAATTTAGAAATCTGTTTGGCTTAGAGAACGAAGGGTGGCGATCGCATAAATGGCTCATCAGGTAAGTAGCCGCGAAGAAGCCTTTCAAGTCGCAGGGAAATTGCAGGTTTTACATCAGCAACCAGCTTGCTTGGAAGGGATGAAAAGTTTGGTAGAAATCGGGGCACTCATGGAATCAATGCATAACCTTGATATCAGTAATGTTGAAACTGTTATACCTGACGCTTATTGCGCTTATCAGTTGGGATTGAGGACGTAAAAACGCTGATTTGGGATCTTGAACAAGCTTTAAGCTGAAGTTCGCCAATGCCTTTCCCTACATTCTGCACACACTTCTTACATATGAGCCTTCTCGAACGTACTCAATAAAGCTTGACACAATACTGGGAGTATCCTTTGAGGAGAAAAAAATCCCTCCGGTTAGGCTGTTGTGCTTTGAGTAGTTAGCATCGGCAAGAAGAACTTTGTGGGCTAATGGTAGGTTCCAGAATGGTATACAGGGCATTAAATGATGAATTAGATGGAAATTTTCATTATGCATACTGGTAAAGAATGCCTCATACCAGGGGCTAAAGCGATTTCTTGTCATGTACAAATCAACCGTGTTTTTTCCTACTAGCGGATAATGTTCGCTGACTTCTATGAAGTACCCTAATACTTGAAATACAGTTATATAGGGAACTAGCCAGAATAATATGAGTTCGTCCCAAAATCCCAACCAGACGGATGCGCTCACAATAGTGAGTAGATAGGCAAGCATGATGATAGTTTCATACAAATTGCAACCTTTGCCAAAGAGTCTATACTTGACTAAGTAAAATATGTATTGCGGAACCTTGAACAGCAGCAGAGGCTTGATAATATGCTTCACGAGAAAGTCTTTGGAGCTTTGTACACAATATAGTCCTTCTTCCAGGTAAAACTTAAAATCAGGGTCTAGTTCAGGGTTGCCCAAGTGACTGTGATGCTCAGAGCAATGAGACTTTTTATAAGGAATCATTTGCTGAAAAATCAAGTATCCTGAGCAGAATGTACCAAGTACTAAGTTGAGCAATTTATTTTTAGCCAGTACGCCATGAGCGCTATCATGCAATATGGTAGTCAAAGCTCGTTGTCGAGAACCAATCACCAAAAGTGCTATTGGGTAAAAAAACCATGTGACATGGATTATAATCAGGATGCTAGTAAGAATGAGCAGACTGTCTTCTAACAATGCTAGTAAACCATGCCAATTATCCAGCTTAGTTAATTCTTTTAGCTGGCTTTTAATCTCCAAAGAAAATTTATACTGCTCATACTCTCTTTTCATACTGAATTTGGAAGGCTGGTATTACACTTTTCCACTAATTTGTTCAGCAGTCGAGATAGCTTAGAGTGCTAAAGCTAGCTAGCTTCCGCGACTATTTGATTTCTTAAAAATATAGAAGGAGTTGTTGCAAAGTGGCATTCAAGACAAACTCTAGTTTTTTTACCCTTAATCTTTAGTCGCGTTGCCTTCCCTTCTAAGGATATTAATCCTTATTTACCAATAAATAAAGTCGGAAAAGTAGGAAAATTGCTCAGGACGACTATTATAAAGCAACTCAACCTGAGCTATCAGTTGCCAAAACTGCTCTTGATATTCTGGAGATTAGTTTTAATTAAAACGAAAAAGTAGTTCGCAATAATCCAATCCAAATATTGTCATTGGCTGCATTATGCTCAGGATTAGTAATCAATAAAACTCCCGGAGTAATAAAAACTCTATCACTCACTGGATAGCGATAAGATAGCTCAAAATGCATCGAAGTATCCCGATCTAAACGAGCAGAAATATCATTACTTATAACCTTCGGGGGCATACCCAAGACCAAATTTAACTGACTACCTAACTTACCCAAATCTGGTACTACCGCAGTAATTGCCCAACTCCAGATGTCAGCATTAGCTCCAATTGAACCATCTAAACCACTAACGCTCGGCTCAGACTCAGCACTAGCATTGAAATAGCTAACCCAACCACCTAAAATCAACTTATTGCTCAACTTGTAAGTAGACTGTAAACCATAAGCGTTGGCGGAAGTCGCTGTACTGCCTCCAAAAGGTAACTGAGCAAATCTACTACCCTTACTCCCAGTTACATTAGGTGTTGAAGCGTAGTAGTGACCATAGGTAAAAGCGATCGCTAACTTATCAGATGGAGTATAAGTTACCTGAGCTAAAGCAGTAGATTGACCACTAAACAGTCCTTCCAGTGGATTGCTACCACTCGTAGTTAAATAACTCACACCAGCGGCAATTTTATCAGTGAAGTTATAGTAAAGTACAGCACCCGTACCAAAAGCAAATGAGTAGATAGGACTTTCAGCACCAAAATTGGAAATAGAAGCAACAGGATTAAGAGCAGGGAAAATGCGAGTGGGAAAGTCTGCAACAGATGCGATCGCCACCTTACCGCGTGTACCTCCGATGGGAAACTCATAAAACAACGAGCCTAGCGTAATATTGTTACCAGTATTAACAGCACCAATCAGGCGAGTCATATCTGTTCCAGTAACACTGTTACCAAAATTGCTAACATTTCCAGCCCGAATGTTAGTACGTAATCGGTCTTTACCTGTAAAACTGGTATCGAAATTGAGATTTACTCGCGCTGATAAAGTAGAATTTTCATTCAAGTCTTCCCTAGGATTACTCCCAGAAGAAACAGCTTTCTGTCCTCCAAAAGCACTAATGAAATTAAAATCTACAGTCCCCCGAAGAACTGTAGTAGTGCTAAACTGATGGTCGTTAACAAAGGCTAATCGCTGTTCTAAGTTATCTACTTTAGTGGTGAGGGTTTTCAGTTCTGTAGCAAAGTCTGCTTGTAGCTTTTGTACAACTGCCAAATCTTCTTGATTAGGGAATGTATTACTCAAGCTATAAATTATACGTCCCATCTTGATCAAGCAAGTATCAAAAGCAGCAGCAAATTCATAACGGGTGATGGCGCTATTACCCTCAAAAATACCTTTGCCAGAACCAGCAATGCAACGATATTTTTCTACCAAGCTTCGCAGTGCTTCATAAGCCCAATCTCCAGGACTAACATCTCGCAAATCTTCAACACTGGTAACTTCCTCCATCAAATCGGGTGGTTGACTATATAGTTTGGGCTGCTGTAATTGAATTTCTTGGACTTGAGGTTCTCCGCCAGAGGTTATTGAGGGAAATTTATTACCAGAAGATACTTGGTTTTTCCAAGTGCTGGGAATAACACTTGAATTATGCAAAGATTCTTGCCTAAAACCATTTGAGTTGAAAATTGTTACAGAGGAGGGACGCAGAGATTGATTGGTAGTGCTAATTTCTTTAGTTGATGAGGAGCATCTCACCTTTAGAGGGTTAGTGTGAGCATATTGCTCACTTGTTATGGTATGTGAACAAGATGTTCGCCCTATAAAATCATGAATTTGTACGTTTTGGAAGCTCTCATTTAATGTGACCATCACACCAGAAGGGAACGCCAATTCAGGAAGAGAAGTAGCCCCATTCTTCTCTGCCAAGTTTGCATTTGTTTGAATTTCAGATACGGTCGTATTAGCCGGATTTGCTTGCGCCAAGCCTGGAAATAATACTAACAAGTTACAACCCAGTATTACCAAAGTCAGCGGCAGTGGCACACCCAATTTGCTCATAATTTCTGCTTCTTGTCACACAGACAATAGATAACAAGCATTTTTTTAAGGACGAACTCTAAGTTCTTTATTGGTAGTTTCAATCACTTTTTTAGCTACATCTTCGGGAATTTTCGTGTACTCTAGCTCTCGATTAAAATTTTGCCCCTTAGTTAAAATCCATATCAATAAACTCTTATTAGCTTGGACAAGATTTTCGTTAGGATACTTTTCAGAAAATAGTAGCCAACTCAAACTAACTAAGGGGTAGCCATCTTCTGGGTCATCAATATCTTCAGTCGTGAAGTCATCATTAAACTTGATATTAGCTAGAGCCTTTTCCGTCTCTGCCAAATTTGGTTCCACATAACGACCAGCCCGATTTTCAATTCTAGCTGTAGGCAGATTGTTCTGACGAGCAAAGCTTGTTTGAACATAGCCAATAGCACCATCAATTCTACGTACTTCTCCAGCCACTGCACTATCTTGAGGCAGGGCAGCGAAGACCTGA
The DNA here is from genome assembly GCF_014698035.1 of Desmonostoc muscorum FACHB-395. Lineage (GTDB taxonomy): Bacteria > Cyanobacteriota > Cyanobacteriia > Cyanobacteriales > Nostocaceae > Nostoc > Nostoc muscorum_A. Next base: position 6,696 of record NZ_JACJSF010000059.1, on the reverse strand, counting down.
AATCCCCAATTAGGTTCTCGGCTAGCTTCTATCTTTCCACCCGTAATTTTTCGCAAGTATTTAGTCAGGGTTAAGGTAGTACCGCTACTGTCGGATTGAACTACGACTTGAATTTTTTTGTTAGGAAAACGGGAATCAACTTGGTTCCAATTAGCAATTTTACCTGTGAATATTTTTGCCAGTTGCTCACGAGATAACTTGACATCGAAAGTCACATCTTCAAGGTTGTAAACAATGGCTATTGACCCTCCCCCTGTTGGTACCATTAGCAACCCATCTTGCATTTGATTTTTCTCAATTGGGGTAGGAATTAAAATAGTACCGCCAATATCCACAGTTTGATTCATGAACAAACGAATGCCACCACCACTGCCAATAGCAGTGTATTGAAACTTGACACCTGTTTCCCGTTCGTATTCTGTACTATAGCGCTGATAAAGAGGTTCGGAAAAAGCAGCTCCACCACCCTTCAGTAATTGGGCAGACGCAGCATTAGTAGTGTAAAAAATTGTTGTTGCAGTTAGTGTGGTAGCGACAATTCTCTGCCAATTACTGATTGTGAATGTCTTCATAGCTCTGTGTCGCCGAATTGCATATTTTGACTGTTGAAAAGCTAAATATTGATTTTTTTGCGGTAAATAAGGACTCTATTACCATCAGCAGCAATTTCTAACCAAAAATCCTTAATAACAAATTGATAGAAAAATTCGCCAAGACGGGTACTCCGCCAAGTGCTGATAAGTGGGTCATTTGGTGCCCATTTTTTGAACGCTTTTACAGCAGTTTCAGGAACTCCACTAGACTCTATTTGCTCATCAACTTGAATCAGAGTGCCAATGGGAGTAACTTGTACTTCAACTTCAAAGCCTTGTTGGTTTTGACCTCTGAGTATGTATATTAATGAACCATCTGACTTAAGTTCGATTCGGGCTTGGCTAAATTTAGCATTGGTCGCTGTCTTTGCTGAAGACATTGCTGGAAGTGCGACTTCTTCTAGGGGAATTTTGCGGACTATTCCCCCTAGATTTTGGGCTATTAATAAAGTTCTATTGTTAGCCAGAGATTGAGCCTGAGCATCACCCAAATAAATAGAAGAGGTGAGGATAGCTATTCCTGTAATTGTTAAAATTTTCTGCAAATTAGTTGTGGAGAAAAGCATCAGTTTTTTATTGTTCATTTTTTTTCTAAAAGTATAAAATTGTCCCACTAACTAATTTTTCTTACTTGCTGACTTCAATAACTCTTTATTACCCAACACTAGTAAAAACTTGGTTTTTGACTCATCTAATACGGTTGGTTTAACTGGAAGGTAGCCAAGACTAGAAATTTCCTGATCCACATAGGTCAAGTAATAGTTAATAAACCCTTCTAATTCCGGTCGCTTCCGAATCGCTTTAGCATCTGCATAAATGTACAAAGGGCGAGTTAGAGGATATCCTGGTAGGAAAGGGTCTACTTTATCAATAGCGATCGCCTTCAACTTCTCGCGGTCTTCTTGATAGGAGCCATACTCTAAAAAGCCAACCATGTAGGAATCAATTAAAGCTTCTGAGTATAACTGCTCTACAAAGTCATAAAACATCGTATTGGGAGCACCAGTAAGTTGGCTAACGTTGCCCTTGAGAATAGCTTGGGCAAACAAGTCAACTGCTCCCCCCGTACCAGCCCCGGCTGGAATAATGCGTTTAATCAATTCTTTTGGCCATTTGGGATTGACATCTGACCACTTTTGAACGGTGAATACCTTTGACAGTTCGTCGCGTGTTAGAGTGTTGGGGACGAAATTATTCTGAGAACTAACTACAATAGTCACTGCATCGGTAGCAATTTTAAAGCCGATCGGCTGAATACCTGACTTAGCACAGGCGGCTAACTCCTGACTGGTAATCGGGCGAACTGCATTGACAATATCTATTGTTTTATCCTGGCAAAATAGTTTGAAGCCAACAACCGTATCAATACCAGCGAGATTAATCTTGCTAGGATACCCGTCTTGGATAAAGCGTTGAGCAATAGCTTGACTAATTGGCAAAACTACCTGAGTTCCCGATATCGCTATTGTTCCCTCTAGTTCTAGGGGGTTTACCTCCGGAAGCACAATACCCTGTTGAGCTGAATCTTGGGTTGAGAGTGATTTAACTAATTTCCTCTCGACTTTCTGAATACCTAAATTTTCTTTTGCAGATTTGTCCGGATTAGCTTGATTATCAATATTTGCTTTTGAGGTTTTTGATTGACCAGTACAAGCTATTAATAGTAAAACTATGCTGAACAAAAATAAGTAATTTTTGAAAGTTCTCCTGATTGATGACATATATTATCTTCCCACTTGCACTCGGCGACCATTTTTGTTATTTGGCAGATTCACATCCTCCTTAATTCCTTTAGCAAGTCGAACCATCTTTTTCCGTTCTTCGATATACAGAAGAATCTCTGAAGCAAATTTGTTGTTAGACTCTATCGCTTCGATAATATCTTTGGCTGGAATCACTACAACCTCGACATCTTCATTGGCGATCGCTGTAACTGGGCTGACCTCACCTGGAAAGATAGCCATTTCACCAAATACTTCGTTAAGTTCCAGCTCGTCCACTATCTGACGGTTCCCTTGCGCGTCTTTGAGATAAGCCTGTCCCGCACCCTTGAAGATAATATAAAGTCCCTCGTCTTCTTTACCTTCCTGAATAATTAACTCATCCTTACCATAGGCTTTAAATCTAGCCCGTTCGCTCAGTTTTTCAATTTGATTATCATTGAGCGTTAGGAAATATGGGAGCGATCGCAAATAAGTTACTAATTCCTGTAGGCGGTTCTCTACTACTTGAGGAATCCGGCTCGGTATCCCAAGTTTCGCATCGACTTCGTACTGTACTGCGATCGGATAGGGGGCGGTAAAACCATAACGTTTGGTTAGATAGTAAAGTCGGCTTTTGAGTGTCGCAGAAACGCCAAAATTATTTTCAGGCAGTAATTTATAGTAAAGGTCATAGGTGATACTGGAGTCTCCATAGGAACTAACCTGAGCAAGACCTTCTTCGATCGCATCTATGCCCTCCACCAAGCTATTTAGTGCTGGAATCACTTCATTAGGAGAGTCGTCATAAGAAAAGCTGGCAGAAATACTTTTCCACATTGCTCCCTGACCGTAATTGATAATGCTTGCCTTCGACAATACCCCATTGGGAACGTTGAATTTTCTGCCAGGAGCTGCAATAGTAACCGACCACCAATTTTGCTCGAGTACCCGCCCCTGCTTTCCGTCGAACTCAATCCAGTCACCCGTTCTGAATGGTTTGGCAAATAGCAGCAGCAATCCTGATACCAGGTTGCTGAGGGTATCTTGCAGCGCTAGGGCAATTACTGCTGAAGCTATCCCCACAGCAGAACCCAAGCCAGTCAAATTTATATTCCAAATTCCATTGATAATGTGATAACCAATGGCGAAGATTACCACGCCCCTAGCTACTTGAAAGAACAGGCTAGGTACATGAATCTGCCATTTGATCGGTTCTTTTTTTGTGGTCAACAAGGCGTTAATTAAAGAAATTCCCGCCACAATCACGGCAACCCAAGTTAACGTTTCCACAAAGCGTGCCCAGGAATCTTTGCCAGCAACGCTTAAAAGTTGTCGCATGACCAAAATTACGGCTAAGGGAGGTAATACATACTCCCGTATCTGACGCAGAGCAACTGCTAAGGGGTGCTGCTGCCGTTCCAATCTTGAGGCAGCTTCACCAAGCAGTATACCGAACAATGGAAATCCCAGCCCCAAAAGTAATATCCATCCCAGAAATGATTTATCCATGACTGTTTTTTTTACGAATAATGAACGGTGAGTAGCGGGGAAAAAGGCAGGAGGCAGGAGGCAGGAGGCAGGAGGTGTAGAATAGTTTAGTTTCTCCCAACTTCCTACTTCAAACTTCACTCACCATGAGCTACAGAGAGCAATTTATCTGGCAGCGTGGAGTCAAGCTTGCCATTAACTGCTATCGACTTACCGAAAAATTTCCGAAATCTGAGCTTTACGGATTAACTAGCCAGATTAGGCGCTCCGCAGTTTCTGTGCCATCAAATATAGCAGAAGGGTATGGAAGACGAACGCAGAACGAATATATCCAATTTCTACATATTGCTTTAGGTTCGCTTCGGGAACTTGACACTCAGTTGATTATTTCCAAGGAAGTTGGATTAGCATCCCCTGAACTATTTACTTCCGTTTTGGAAGAAGTCGATAGATTTCAAGGAATTTTAGTGTCAAGCATTCAAAAAATTAAGTCTTAAAACCCTCCTGCCTCCTGCCCCCTGCCCCCTGCCCCCTGCCTCCTTCAAACACCTATTTTTTCCAACTCAGGTTCCGCTGCTGCTTCTTTCATAATTTCGCTCAGGAATATGTAAGCTTCTTCCCATGCTTTTCGCACTGGCGTAGTAAAGTCTTCACCAAGTCCTTGCGCTAACGTCCACAGCAAAGCTTCGCCGACAATATCGTAGTATTCAGCCTTGACACCATAGCTGGCATGGCTGCGACCAAGCTTCTGAACGGGACCGATAATCTTATCTGGTTGACGCAAACCTTCCACTGCAAGTGCAAGCGTAGCCATTAGCTTACGTTCCTGCTCTTTCATATCCCCCTTAAATAAAGCACGAAAAGAAGGTTCTAATTCAAACAGTCGGTTGTAGAACAGTTCGGCAGCCTTATCAGCGATGGGTTTAACTTTAGCAAAGGATGACTGAACCAACTCCACTTGACTTAGAACTAACTTCCTGGTGGTTACTAGCGTCCAGGTTTCTACTTCACCCAGTCCTGGAATTTTCACGACTGGGTTTTGGATAAATGTGTAGCTATCGGCTATGCGATCGTACACACTCTTAGTCAGTAAAATATAGTTCAAATCAGCTTGGCTCTGGAGACTGCTTGCTATATATGCTGTTTCTCCCCAAATGCTGTATCCAAATCGCTGTGTTCCTACTACCCCTGCTGTCACAGAACCTGCATGAATGCTGATACGTAAAGCCAAGGCAGAATTATGATTAACATTCAGACGCTGGATTATGTCTAACATGGCTAGAGCAAAATCAACAGTTCGCTGGCTGTGGTCAAATCTCACTTCAGTGAGTCCACACACTGCCACATAGCTTGTACTCAGGGAGTTCTGTCGTTCTAACCCGTAGCGTTCTGCGGAGTCATCGAATTCATCAAATAGCTCGGTGAGCAATTTTGTGATCTCTGGCGGTGACAGATGTTTGTTCAACTCAGCAATCCCAGCCAGATGAGCATTGAGGATGGTTACTTGCTTGAAGTTTTCCGCAATGGATAGCTCTCCTTGTTTCCTGCGTTCGGCGATCGCTCTTGGTAAGATATTCTGCAAGAGAATATCGTTCTCCTGTTTCTTGGTTGCCAGCTCTTCCTCAGTTTGATGTAATTTGTTCGCCACCTCTTTGAACTCTGTTGCCAATTCCCCAAACTCGTCAAGGGATGTCACATCAACTTCTGTATCCAGTTCCCCAGCACTCAGTTTCCGGGCGCTATCAGTCAAACGACGCAGGGGAGAGGTGAAAATTTTCGCAGCAATTGCCGCTAAAAACGCCGTCCCCAGTAAGAAAAGCGCCGCTGCAATCAGCAAAATTATCTGTAACGTGTAAAGCGGACGATAAGCTTCCCCTACCTCCATCTCTGCTATGATCGCCCAATTTAACCCGTTCAACTTCAAAGGAGTGTAGGAACTCAATACTTCTGCTCCCCGATAGTTGCGGTCTACCATCATCCCTTGTTGCCCTTCTAAGGCGGCTTTGGCGGCTGGACTATTGATTTTCTGTAAGCTAATGGTAGTGTTAAAGTTCTCCATCGATTGCAGAGTTCTCTGGTCAGTCCCCGTGTAACGAACAACGTTTTCATATTTTTTGGGGTCTTCAACCCAAAAACGGGATGTCGAACGCATGAGGAAATCAGACCCGACTAAATAAGCTTCCCCCGTTTTCTGCAAACCACTGCCTTCCCAATTATTTTTCCGGCTAATAGCTTGATTGATCCTGTCAACAGGTACTTGCACTGCCAAGATGCCAATCATGTTAGAACCGCTATAAACGGGTGTTCCCAGGAAAGCAGCCGGAGCATTATAAGAAGCACGGTAAGGTTTGAAATCAACAACCTGAATGCTACCTTGAGTCGGATTTGTCTGGACTGCCCGTACCAAATCCTTTAGTGCATTCTGGGAGTCATAACTCTGTAGCGGATTAGTAGCAAAATCTGACTCTTTAAAATAGGAATAGACGATATCTCCTGTTTTAGGATTAATCAAAAATAAATCGTAATAACCGAATTTTTCGATAATTCCTGCAAAGAATTTCTGATATTTGGCATGAGCTTTGGTGTAAGCGCTGCCATCACCAGCATCAAGAAGCTGGTCTTTTTTGCCAACTGGATTGGGATTAGACGCAATGTAGTGATACTGAAGATAGCGAGCCGCTTGTCCGAGGGGCTGATAGACACTGGGAATAACTGCTTCAGGGGATAGATTCTTTTGCAGGCGGGGAAAAAATTGTTCGGTGTAGTAAGCATCCAATGCTGTATCCCATTCGGGGGGAATAAAGTGATACTGTTGGCGAAACATTACTTAACATAAAAACGCCGATTTTACCGTGTATTACATGGGAAGGTAGATTACCCTTTCCGTGTAATACACGGGAAGAAAAAAATTA
>NZ_JACJSF010000058.1 GCF_014698035.1 Desmonostoc muscorum FACHB-395 | reverse complement strand
GTTGATAAACTAATATCAGTTGCACTCGACTTAATAAATCCTCAACATTTAAGAAACTGGTTTGCTAATTGCTGCTACTGTACCTCATAACAGCCGGAACTGCTGTAATCCTCAAACTCTGCTGAATCTGAAAGCTTTATTGAATTAGCCAAGGATGAACTAATTTTTTCTTTGATATCTTTAACATTAAAATTCTCAATATGACCAATAGTTCGGTTGTTAAAAGATGGTATTGATTTAGGTAAATTTGGAAAAAGTAAACGAATTTTTCTGACACATTTTAAAACTCTTCCATCTTTATAATTTATATTTTCTACTATAAAATCTACTTTATCCCCTTTAGAAAGATTTTCAAGTGTAATTTCCTCTAAATCTTGCTTAAAGAAAAGCAAATCTTTATCTTGATTTTTTAAAGGTGTATCAGGTCTAATAAAACCTTTACCTTCCTCTTGATTTAGCCAATTAATTACTCCTGTTAATCTACTAGACTTATTAATAAAGTGTACTTCTTCAGCAACTTTTTCTACAGTGCCATCTTTTTTATTCCATTCTTTGACAGTAAATTCTACTAAGTTCCCTCTTTCTAAATCTTTAATCACGATTCCAATAAGTTTATCTGCAAAAAAACGTATATCTCCCTCGTGACCAGATATTACTGTATCAGGAGTAATGAAGCCATAAGGTGCTTTACCTTCCCGGATACTAATAGTCTTGATTGTTCCTGTGATTTTCATGCCTTTTGACTAACAAGCATTATAGAGTTTCAAATATAGGATTCCCTAGAAACTGAACCGTATAACACTGCTTGAAAGGGTTGTAAGAGTTATGCTTAGCTTTCAGTTTATGCACAAAACCGAACTTTATGTCACTTTAAATACTTAGGTTGCTAATTAAAGGCTCAATATATGCTTGTAGAGTATCTTTAACTTTAGAAGGTTGACGAACTGGAGCGATCGCAGGATAATCCGGTTTTACTGTCCAGTCGTAATGACAAAGCAGTCTAGAAACCACTTCTACAAAATCTGAGGCATCTCGACTTAACGGGTATTGTGATTGGCAATAATTTGAGCATTACCATTACGAATTCCGCACAGTGTTACTAGCCTTCAACTTAGGATAAGCAATCCGTTTGTGGTGAAATTGCTGCCAAACATCCACAAATATTTGAGCAATTTGTGACATCTCTTCCCGTTTTAATCCTGAATCAACGAGTTGATTGTCTTGCCATTTAGCACGCAAGATATTATTCAGCATTGTTAAAGCTTGTTCAGTAGAGACATCTTTAACCGATCGCTTCTCTCCCACACGCTTACCTGAACTTGATGCTTGCAGCGATCGCAACGCTGCTTCGCAAGAGTCCGCTAACATCACAATTCCGGTTTCCCGCGATTGGGGAATCGGGCCATCGTAGCGAAAATCTGCATCATCTACTGTTAAACTTGGATCTTCTTGAGCCATTTGCTGGGCTTGGTGATGGAAATAGGCAATTAGCATCGTTCCCTGATGCTCTGGAATAAAAGCTTGAATTGCTGTCGGTAAAAGGTGTTTACGCGCCATCACTAACCCTTCTGTTACGTGCTTTTTGATAATCTCTGCACTCTTCCAAGGGTCTTTAATCTCTGTATCATGTTTATTCGGGCCCCCCATTTGATTTTCAATAAATCCAAGTGGGTCGTGCATTTTACCAATATCATGGTATAATGTCCCAGCCCTAACGAGTTCAACATTGCATCCTAGTTCTTTGGCAGCAGCTTCGGCAAGGGTAGCTACAAATAACGTGTGTTGAAAAGTTCCAGGAGTCTCTGTAGCGAGTCGTTTTAATAAGGGCCGATTAGGGTTCGCCAACTCTGCTAAACGGATGGGAGTGACTAAATCGAAAACTTTTTCGAGATAAGGACTCAACCCTAAAGCTACAACACTCCAACCTAAACCGGATAAAGCAAAAAACCCGGCTTCTCGGAGAACTATATACCAGGTTGAACCAAATGCTTGACCAATTAAGATTTTAACAACCAGATAAATGCCGCCCTGAGTGAAAGCGATCGCAACCCCTAATAATGCCAATTCTTCACGCGATCGCAATCGTTGCGCTATGTAACTACCTAATATTGCCCCACCAGCACCAGCTAAAAGCGCAACTTTGCTCATATCCAAGATAACAGCTAATATCGGCAACAACAGTCCAACAACTGTTAACCCTAAAGTCGGGCCGTAGAAGCTTCCCAACAATAAACCAAGGGCACTCCAAGTGGTGTAAGGCAATCCCATTGTCACCAATCCTGGCACACTTAGAGTTAGCAATAAAACTAATAGGCGATCGCGTTGTCGCAATTCGTAATCAATATGTCGTTCTACCCAGACAAAAACGCCAATGGCGATCGCTATCACGCCTCCTAACTTCAACAACCCCCGCCATTTTACCTCTCGGCGAACCAGGCGATAATGCTCCAGCACCTCTAAGTTCCATGTAGTAATTTGCACTCCTCTTTTGACAATTACCTCACCATGTCGTACCTCTTCCATTACAGGTGGCACTCCAGCAGCAGCCTTTTGAGCGTTTTCTCTCGTTTCTTCTTCATCTTTTTGCAGATTCGGCTTGAGTACAGCTAACAACAGGTTCTTTGCCAAAGGTTGGGCGGATTCTGGTACAAAGGACTGCAATTGTAAACTCACCGCATCCTGTAAGATATTTTTTGGCAGTCCTTGTGGGATGCCTTGGGTGAGAATCCGCTCTGCACTCTGATGGATTCCCATTTGTGTTTTTTCCCATTCCACATCTGACAAATCCAAAAGAAAGGATTCTTCATATACTGCTTCTGGGGTAACAGTCTCTAACTGTAAAAGTTTGGTAGTCGCTTCGGTGTATCTTTTGCGTGTTTGGGAAATTTGGGCAATCAGTAAAGACAAGTTTTTCTCAGAAGTTGTGAGGCGGTAAGATTCTAGTTCTGCAACTGCTTGAGTAAAATCAGTACTTTGAGAAAAATCAACTGGCTCTGTTTTCTGTGGTGTTGTGCGCGGTTGGCGTTCCTGATTGGGTGCAGCTATAGATGATGAACGGGATGAGGCGGTGGTTTGTCCTGTTCCTTTCTTCTGCTGATTTTTACTATTTTCTACGGCTAAGAGCAGTGCTTGCCATTCTGAGTCATTACAAGAGCGGAGGTAACGCTGGGTAGAGATGGGCAAAACAGCAGGATCAAAAAAAGGAAAAGCTCCAGCAACAGCGCGAATTTCGTTACCATCATCTAGAAGTTGTTGCAAATTTTCGTTGATTTGTTCGTTCATTCGCGCATCCAGCATCAACACTTGTAAGGAGCTTCTACTGACGGCTTTGCGCTCGGCTTCTGTTTTTTTCTGATCTTCGATTTTAGCTGTATAAGGCGCTGTAATGGTTTGGGGCGCTGGATGTCCTACTTGCAGTTGAGTTTGGTTGTATAATTTTTGCCCAATAACGCCTGTAAGGGATAATACAGCGATCGCTAAAATTCCTAAGGATCTCTGTTCATGCACCCAATCTAAACAGACTGAATAAATACTACTCTTAGTTGTCACCGATTTTGCCTTTGACTGGAGCGCTCTTTCTTGTTTTCGACGAGCGCTTTTGTCATTGCTTTTGGATAAAAATAAGATTACATTCTTCAGAAAAGTCCTTAAAAGTTGCTTTCTATCGCTTTTACTTTTAGGACTTCTCATTAACTTTCCTTTACGGCGTAGTCCTTTGTACTGTCGCCGCCAGTGAGTCAATTGCTGGGTTAAGAACTGCAAAAATTCCTGCATTTTCATTATCTCTGCCTGCAATTGCCTACTTTGATAGCTCAAAAAAAAGACAATCATCAGGGAAATTTCATCCGCTACTGTTGCAACTACGGTGACAGAGGCTAATTAAAGCTGATTTGCCACAATAGCTACTGACAGAATCTGTCTGAGGTTTGCTGAAAAGTTCTAGTATATAAGACTAGTACACTATAGCAATGGGCAAAAGCCCCTTGTCTAGTTAATTGAGATGGTAGCTGGATTTAATTCAAGCTGTCCTATATGTTTTATCAAGCTAATTTTGAGAGTTTAGTACCCGCACCATTTTTCGGTGCAAATAAAATTAACGCGATCGAATAACGCGGGGAGCTGCGTAAACTGAAAGCAAAGCCTCTTCATATCCCTGTGTTAACTCTCTGGGATTTAGGTCAATATCATACACTCCTGACCACACCGCCACAAATGCATCGGTCAATTTTAACATTTGGGAAAAATTAGGTAATCCCCATGCTGGAGAATTCCTTTGCAAAAGCAAGACTTGCCAATTTACAGGAATTCCGCCTATACCGTTATATGCTCCTGATAAAGCACCAGTAATTGCACCTGTAGCCTGTGAGCTTAGAGATGTAGCATCTTGCACTTTAGAATTGCCATTGTGAGTAGCCTGCAAAACTGCAAGGCGAAAGTCTTCTAAGGTACTCAAAAAGCAGTAAAATGCCATAGCAATAGTGTTACTGAGTTTTTCTTCCCTAGCAAACTCAGCTTGCGCCCTTGACAATCCCGCCCCTTGCTCTAATAAATTCTGGACTTTTAATAATTTTTTTGGTATAGATGTCGGTGTTTCACCAAGAAAAGAAATTGTTTGTGGGATGAGGGTTAGAGGGTCGAGTTTTTCAGTTAGGGCAAGAGATATCGCATAAGCTACCGCGAGTGTTCCATCCCTTACTACTGGGTCATCTTCCCAGATTTTGAGTACAAGCAGCAATTTTTGTCGCAGCTTAATCGGATTTTCGTGAAAAAAAAGTGCTAATGGTAGTGTCGCAATAATTATTTTTATTGATATATCATCAACTGCTGCTAAATGAAGAGATTCTTGCTGCTGACGCACTATCCAATCATCTAAATCTAATTTACCCAAGTTAATTAAACTCTCAGTACCCAGAATCGCCATTCTGCCTAAATCTAGGTAACTCTGAGACTGTATTTTACCATTAGATGTTAAACTTCCCCCCAGAAAGGCTCCGAGGAAAGTACCTCTAAATCGACTTATAGGAGAATAACGCATAGAATTTTAGATTTTGGGTCGCACTTTTGGAGCGCTCCCAGCGTAACTTAGATTTGGGATAAAATTATTCAATCCCAAATCTAAACTCTAAAAATCGATTCATTTTTTATTCTTTACGTTTCATTTTTTCTTAAATGATTTACCAAAGCTTGTAAGCCCAGCAAGTAACTTTGAACACCAAAACCACTTATTTGCCCGATCGCAACTGGGGCGATGTACGAATGATGGCGAAAATCTTCCCGGCGGTAAATATTACTCAGATGTACTTCGACTGTGGGCAAGTTAACAGCCGCGATCGCATCTCGCAATGCCACACTTGTGTGAGTATATGCCCCGGCATTAATCAAAATTCCTTGATGTTGTCCTAATGCCTCATGAATAGTATCTACTAAAATTCCTTCATGATTTGACTGCAAGGGAAAAACTTTCGCCTGTAACTTGAATCCTTCTTCTTCTAACAGGCGGTTAATTTCAGCTAGCGTCAACGAACCATAAATTCCTGGTTCTCGCTGTCCTAGCAAATTCAAGTTTGGCCCATGCAGTGCCAGAATGCTTAAGGGTTGTAATGTCGAGTTCAGCACTTTGGCTCTAGTGGCGACGACGCGAGCGATCGTTTACAGGAATCGGAATCAGTTCCGGTTCCGGTTCACCCTCTGGCCCTAACAGGCTCTCAATCAGCCTGCGTGCTAATTCCTTAAGCTTTTCCAGCACCTTTTCTATATAGTCCATGAACTGAATGCTCCTGAGATACTACCTCAAATTTTGATTAACAGGTACGCAGAATATGGCACATTGTCGTACCTCTGGCTTCCAACCGGGCACTGACACAATCCCGTATTTGGGACATAAGCCACTTCTAAAATTTGGCGTTGTGTTCTCCCTTACTTTTTAGAGTATCACACTTGCAACCTACAGAACTGCATCCTATCAAGGATAAATATCAAGGGTCAAGAGTTTAAAGATCGGACTTTGGACTCTTGACTACGAATTTTAGATTTACGATAGCGTAGCCTTAGCGGTAGCGAGTCATCGAGCGTCCGTAGGAGCGTCTTTTAGATTTTAGATTTCGGCTACAAGGGGGAGCCACTGCGGTGGACGGATTCTCCGGTATAAAGCGAGTGGCATCGGGGTATGAACCGCAAAATTCTTTTAATCCAAAATCCAAGTTGCACTGGAAGCACACCAAAGCTAAGATTCAAAATCCAAAATTACTTGACTTACAGTTAGCCTTCTGTGACTTTCTTTTTCGCAGGCGTCGTTGACTTAGCAGTTGACTTAGCAGTTGACTTAGATTTGGAAGTCGTTGATTTAGTCGTTTTGCGAGTCGATTTCGCTGTCGATGCCTTAGCTGCCAATAAGTTGAGCGCCTCAGTCAGAGTTATATCTTCTACAGTTTGACCTTCTGGGATACTCACATTAGTTTTGCCATGCTTGATGTAAGGGCCATAAGGTCCATCGTAGATGTTAATTGTTTCCGCGTCCTCTGGATGTGGGCCCAATTCGCGTAAGGCTGCCTTGGACTTGCTGTTGGTGGAACTGCGTCCCTTTTTTGGTTCGGACAATAGCTCTAAAGCACGTTCTAGGCTAATTGTCAACACATTGTCAGCAGCTTTAAGGGAACGGTAATCTTTCCCTTCCTTACCCTGGTCATGAACCACATAAGGGCCAAAGCGTCCCAAACTTGCTTGGATTTTGCTGCCTGTGACTGGGTGAACTCCCAATGTCCGGGGTAGTGCCAACAGACCAACAGCCATTTCCAGGGTAACGGTTTCTGGGGTGACACCTTTGAGTAGAGAAGCTTGTTTCGGTTTGGGGTTTTCGTCGGTTTTATCGCCCAATTGGACATAGGGCCCATAAGCACCGATTTTCACATAAATCGGTTCCCCAGTTTCGGGATGCCGACCTACCTGGTCAGGGCCTGTGATTTTTTGTCGCAGCAAAACTTCTACCTGTTTGGGGTCGAGGTCGGCTGGGGTCAAGTCTTTGGGAATTGAGGCGGTGATTACCCCCTCACCATTTGTAACTTCAATGTAGGGACCATATTTACCAATACGGACTTTGGCATCTAGATTCTCCAGTTCTACAGTCCTAGCTGTGGTAGCATCAATTTGACTTTCCCGTTCTTTTACCAGGGTTTCCAACCCTTCCTCTCCCAGATAGAATTTCTGCAAGTAGGGTAGCCATTTTGCTTCACCTGTGGCAATGTCATCAAGGGTTTGCTCCATCTTCGATGTAAAACTAGGATCAACGATGTCTGGGAAATGTTTTTCCAGCAAGTCGGTGACGGCGAAAGCGGTGAAGGTAGGAATGAGAGCGTTACTCACCAAATGGGCATAACCTTTGTCGATGATTGTGCCAATGATGCTGGCGTAGGTACTGGGACGACCAATACCTTCACTTTCTAAGGTTTTCACCAAAGAAGCTTCGGTGTATCTAGCTGGGGGTTGAGTTTCGTGCCCAACTGCTTCTAAATCTGTACAATTCGGATGATCTCCCACTTTCAAATTGGGCAAAATTACTTCCTGATCTTCCAGTGCTGCTTCTGGGTCATCTGAACCTTCGACGTAGGCACGTAAATATCCAGGAAATTCAATCCGTTTGCCAGAAGAACGGAATCCAGCATCCTCAACTTGCAATTGCACGCTAATTTGAGTTTGGCGGGAATCAGCCATTTGACAGGCGACAGTCCGCTTCCAAATCAAATCGTAAACGGCAAGTTCTCGACCGCCCAAACCAGTTTCTTGGGGAGTGCGGAAGGTGCTACCGGCTGGACGAATTGCTTCGTGCGCCTCTTGTGCGCCTTTGGATTTGGTGGTGTATTGCCGGGGTTGGGGACTGAGGTATTGTTGACCGTAAAGCTTTTCTACAGAACTTCGAGCAGCTGCGATCGCTTGATCTGACAAATGCACCGAATCTGTCCGCATATAGGTAATATACCCTTGTTCGTACAAATTCTGAGCAACCCGCATCGTGTCGCGGGCTGAGAGGCGGAGTTTGCGGTTAGATTCTTGTTGCAACGTCGAGGTAGTAAACGGTGGCGACGGTTTGCGCGTCACTGGGCGTTCCTCAATGTCGTTAACACTCCAGGTTTTCCCTGTTAGGCGTTCCTTGAGGGCTACCGCTTGGTCTTCGTTGAGCAATAAGACATTACGACCTGCGATAATTTGTCCCGTTGTTGCGTCAAAATCACTGCCGTTAGCAATTTTGGTTCCTGCCAATGTTACCAACTGGGCTGCAAAGGGCGTTTTTTCCTTTGACAAATTGGCTTTCAAATCCCAGTATGTACCCTCATGGAAAGCACGGCGTTGGCGTTCCCTAGTGACTAAAAGCCGCACAGCTACAGATTGCACTCGCCCAGCAGATAATCCCCAGGCGATTTTTTTCCATAGCAGGGGAGACAGGGTATAACCCACGAGTCGATCTAAAATCCGCCGCGTTTCTTGAGCGCGAACCAACTGCTCATCAATTTGGCGGCAGTCTTTCAGAGCTTTTTTGATCGCCTCTTGGGTAATTTCGTGAAACACCATCCGCTTAGTGGGAACTTTCGGCTTCAGCAATTGGTATAAATGCCAACTAATGCTTTCACCTTCCCGGTCTTCGTCTGTTGCCAGAATCAGTTCATCTACATCTTTAAGGGCTTCTTTAAGCTGGGTGACAATTTTCTTTTTGTCTTTCGGGACAACATATACCGGTTCAAAGTCGGCGTCCACATTTACCCCTAGCTGCGCCCATGTTTCCCCCTTGACGGCAGCAGGAATTTCACTAGCCGACTGGGGGAGGTCACGCACATGACCCATAGACGCTTCCACCCGATAGCCTGCTGGCAGGTAGTTGCGAATGGTACGAGCTTTGGTTGGAGATTCGACGATGACGAGAGTTGACATGGAAATTTCAATAAAAAGAATAGCTACTAAGCTAAACAGTCAAATTGAGGTAATTTTTGCAAATTGTCAAGATAAAAGGTCGCGCTTAGGGCGGTGACTTAATCCTCACATAAACTGTCTGCTTGGGAGAAAATCCCCTGAACTTGTGGCCCCGTCTGTCCCAAAGGATAGAGAAGGCTACGCTGGGTGTGAATTTCCAGCTATTTCAATCTTTAACTTATCTAACGCATAATTGGCGACTACAGTTTTAAAATTTGGGGAATTGGGAATTGGGAATGGGGAATGGGGAATGGGAAATGGGGAATGGGGAATGGGGAATTGGGGAAGGAAGGGAAGAATAACTATTTATTGCCCAATGCCCAATTCCCAATTCCCACTTTCATATAGCTTGTGCCAAAATTAAACCAAATTTGAGAGCAAAAGCGAAGTAGGGCTTGTAGCTGTGTCAAGAAAGCAAAACTATGCAACCAATTCGTCAAGGTGATGTAATTTTACTGCCTGTGCAGCAAATTGAAGGACAAAAAATACCTCACTTAACTTTGGCAGAAGGCGAAGTTACGGGGCATAAGCATCGCATTACTGAGGGAAATGCCGAATTATACGATAAAGATAGCACACTATACTTGCGTGTGTTTTCAGAGTCGGCATTGCTTACCCATGAGGAGCATAAAGCTATTTCTATTCCCCAAGGTGATTGGATGATTAAAATTCAGAGGGAATACGAACCGGAAGGTTGGCGATATGTCGCTGATTGAAAATTTAACGCCTGAGCAAGAGGCTTTGATTCCAGTTTATCGGGAAAAGTGGAGAGCGATCGCGCTTTCAACTGAGCGGATTGATAAAGAAAAGGCGGCGGAAGTCATTAAAGCTGCATATACAGCGATCGGTAAACAACAGCCGGAAATTATTTTTTGTGACAGTCCTTATGCAGGTTTGAAAATTATTCTTAAAAAGCGAAATAATAAATTAAATTCGAATAACATAAATTTAAATAACAATTTTATTAACTATATTTCTACAGCTTTAGTTAATAAAACTTCAAAAACATTATATAAACTAGATAGGCAGGTTATTAGGCAATTAACTATTTTTAGACTAGATTTTATTATATCTGAATATGTATTTGAAAAAAAATTAAAATTCAAAATTCAACCTAAAATGAATTTAGATCGTCTTTGGTTAAAATCACAAAAGTTGGCTAGTGATTGTTGTTGGTTAGATTTTTATATATCTGTATTAAATTGTTCTTACAGCAAAATAAGATGGAAAACCTTACAGTCTCTATCAAGATTTTGTGGTTGGATTTCTCCATTTGAAAACCTTTGTATTATCTGCGATCGCCCCCTTCACCTACGCTTTGACAATGAAAACCGTCTCCACGCTGAAGGCGAACCAGCCATTGAATTTACTGATGGATATAGCCTTTACTCATACCACGGTGTAACCTTGCCTGAAGAATACGGTAAAATTCACCCGCAGCAATGCCAATCTCAATGGCTTTTAACAGAAGAAAACGCCGAACTACGGCGAGTGTTAATTCAGGGTATCGGTTACGCCAGAATTTGCCAAGAATTACAAGCTATTGAATTAGATATTTGGCAAGAATACACGTTATTAAAAATTGATGCTGATGTTGATGAAGAACCAATTTACTTATTAAAAATGACTTGCCCCAGTACAGGGTTTATTCACGCCTTGCGAGTTCCACCAAATATGAATTCAGCGCGTGAGGCAATTGGCTGGGTGAATTGGGGTGTAGACCCAGAGGGATTTGGTATGCAAACATAACTGCTTCAGCGACCTTCCCCATTTAGAACCATACTAAAAAAGCGTAAGACTATTATTATTGTCTCTACTTCTGGTAGCGTAGCGGGCTAGATGAAAATGGAACAGCCATAGAATCGCTATATTATTTTGAAATATCAAGCCCAGCAAAAATACTAGGTTTTATTTTTGAAACCACACACAAAAAAAGACGCAAAGGATTAACTTGCGTCTTTTTCAATATTTGAAAATTAGAAAGTGAATGTGGTTCTCACTGTCCCAATCACGATATCATCGTTTTGATTATTATGATCTGGCGCTGTTAGCCAGATAATTCCTGGGGTGATGCTGATATTGTCACTCAATTTATATTGATAGAAACCTTCAATGTGATATGAAGTGTCTGGATCTTTGTTGATACCTGCATTACCGAGAGAACTGCTGACGCTGGTAACTTTAGGTTCCATACCCACAATAATGCCTGCAATGTTACCTGTTTTACCAAGATCCGGAAAAGCCAGTGTGACGGCATAGTTCCAGATGTCAGCATCGCCAGGAGTGACCGAAAGAATGCGAGCTTTGGTCAAGCCAGCCCAACCGCCAATCACAAATTTTGAGCTAGGTTGAAAGGATGCTTCTATAGCGTAGGAGTTACTAGAAGCATTTTGCAAGATGTTATTGGCGTTATTGCTACCACCACTACCATTGGCAAAAAAAGTATTGTTGTAGGCGTTAAGGTAGGTTAAACCAAGGGTAATTTGGTTGCTAGGCTTAACAGTTAACTGCGCCATAGCACCATAAGCACCGTTGAACAGTCCAGAGCCTAGCTGAGGATTAGCAGCGTCATTCGCTAAATACCCCAAGCTTAGTTCCAGCTGATCGCTGAACTCGTGTTTGATTCCGATACCAGTACCATTGGCTAGATAATAAATTGGGTTGCGAGTTCCAAAATGAGAAAGGGCACCGCTACCACCGTCCCCATCTAAGTATGGGTTAACTGTGTTAGTGAAATCATCAATTGCACCTGCATTTGCTTCCAGGGTGATGCCTGTTTTACTACCGAGAGGGAACTGATACAACAGTGCGTCTATCACAACTCCATTACTGTTGTTACCACCAGCAAATCGGAAGTCACCTTCTGGTGTAAAGGTAGCAGTGTCAGAGAATGGGTCTAAGTTTGTTGCCTGAAGTCGTGTTCTGAGTAAATCTTTTCCTGTGAAACTGGTGTCGAGGTTCAGACGTACCCGATCTGCAAGGACAGCATTTTGGTTGACTTCTTGACCATTAACTGCATTACCACTGACGACACTTGCGATCGCTATTACTACTTCCGCATTCAGCTTGGTTGTGGTTGAGAACTGATTCGCCTCCAATTCAGCAGTTTTAGCTTCTACTGCATCTACACGGCCTCGGAGTGTCGCCAGTTCTGCTGAAAAATCTTCTTGCAACTTTTGTAATGTTGCTAAATCTTGTTTGCTAACTAAATCGCTTGTGGCTGTAGCAATAAGTTCGTTAACGCGATCTAGACAAGCATTCAAACCAGCAGCAAACTCATATCGCGTTAATGCGCGATTACCGCGATAAGTACTATTTGGGTATCCTGCAATACAGCCATAGCGCTCAACCAACGACTGCAATGCTTGGAATGCCCAGTCAGTAGGTTGTACATCAGAAAATTGAGATACGGAAGTAACTTGCCCTGTTATTTGAGTGTTTGTGTCTGGACTAGCTAAAACTTGCGGTTGATTGATTTCAGACGTAGCGGATGTTTCACCTGCAAATGCAGCAGTATTCACAAATAGCATTGCACAGCAAACTGCTGGACTAACTAGCAGATATTTACAGAAATTTTGCATTTTTCTCCTCACACTGATCTTCAATTCACACCCAAAGCACGTTTTTTTTAACGTGTATTTCATGCAAATATTTGTCAGTAATATTATCAGAAATAGACAACCTTTTTAACAAAAAAAAGTCAAGAAATCCTAATTATTCAAGGAAAACTAAATTGCAGAGGACTGTACCATCTGACAAAGTTTTCTTGTTACTCATTACACAGGAAACTGAGAATGATATTATGTGTTGGGAATGAGAATGAGAATTATTATAGTCTAAGATTTAGAATAAGTCTCATAGACTTGCATCCATTTTGAGGAGGAAAACACCGTGACGATCAATGGCAAAGGGCTGATCACAGGAAGACAAAGAAGCGGCATCTTGTCCATAATGACTCTACTGATGTTGTCGATGATTGCTGGCTGTAGCCAATCGAATCCGAATCAGGGAACAATACCTGAACAGTCGCCGCAAGCACAGGCGACTGTATCCACCCCAGTAGCGCAGTTAGGAAAAACTAAAGTTGTGACGACATTTTTGCCGATATATTTGTTTACTAAGGCAGTAGCTGGGAATGTGGCAGATGTAGAAATTCTAGTGCCGCCTGGTACGGAGGTACATGAATACCAAGCGACACCAGAAAATGTCAAAGCGATCGCAACTGCGAATGTGTTAGTAAAAAATGGTTTAGGTTTAGAGGTATTTCTGGAAAATACGGTCAAAAATGCTCAAAATACAAAACTAGCTGAAATTGATGCCAGTAAAGGTATTAAACCCTTAAATGAAATTTCACCTGTTGTAAAAACAGCGAAGGAGGAAAAAGACCACGATCACGCCCAAGGTAATCCTCATGTTTGGTTAGATCCAGTTTTGGCAAAACAACAGGTAACTAATATTCGAGATGGATTAATTGCTGCTGACCCTGTGAATAAAGCTACTTATGAAGAAAATGCTGCGGCTTATATTAAAGAATTAGAAAGTTTAAATAATGAATTTCAACAGACTTTACAAAAAACTCCTAGTTGTACCTTTATTACCTTTCATGATGCGTTTCCCTATTTAGCAAAACGCTATAACCTCAAGCAAGTTGCTGTGGTGCAAATACCCGAAGATCAACTTTCACCAACTGAT
The DNA here is from genome assembly GCF_014698035.1 of Desmonostoc muscorum FACHB-395. Taxonomy (GTDB): domain Bacteria; phylum Cyanobacteriota; class Cyanobacteriia; order Cyanobacteriales; family Nostocaceae; genus Nostoc; species Nostoc muscorum_A. The sequence continues at coordinate 37,155 of NZ_JACJSF010000058.1, read as the reverse complement.
GTGCAAAATGCAGTCAATGCTGTTAAAAAGTACAAAGTTAAAGCTTTATTTAGTGAACCAGGAGTAGATAACAAACTCCTAAGTAGCCTCTCCAAAGACTTGAAATTAACTTTGCGTCCTCTGGATTCCCTGGAAACTGGCGAAACAGATCCACAGCATTATTTCAAGGCAATGAAAGCTAACTTACAAATTTTGGAAACGTCATGTAAATAGGTTTGTCATTTGTCCTTTGTAAAAACTAATGACCAACGACCAATGACCAATGACTAATGACTAATGACCAATGACTAATAATGACTAAGAACCAATGACTAATGACATTGCTATTTTAAAAGTAGAAGGATTAACTGTCTATCAAGGTAGTTATCTAGCTGTTCGAAATGTTTCTTTTGAATTATTGCCAGGAACAGATACAGCCATAGTTGGCCCCAATGGTGCTGGTAAAAGTACCTTAGTAAAAGCGGTTTTAGATTTGATACCTCGAAGTGCTGGTACGATTGAAATTTTCGGTCGCCCAATTGCAAGGCTGGGGCGTTTGCGTCATTTATTAGGCTATATGCCGCAAAACTTTATTTTTGACCGCAGCTTTCCTATTTCTGTTAGCGAATTGGTGGGACTGGGATGGGCAAAGGAAGGAAAAAAGGGAGATTTATTTTTCTCCAAGCTGTGGAAACAAGACAGAGAAAAATCGGCAGCAGTAGTAGAAGCTTTGCGGCGAACCGATGCTTATCATTTACAGCATCAAGCTATTGGTACTCTTAGCGGTGGTCAACTCAAGCGGGTGTTGTTGGCTTATTGTTTGGTAATGCCTCGGAAACTTTTGGTACTCGATGAAGCCTTTGCTGGTGTTGATGTGCAAGGTTCAGCAGATTTTTACGCTTTGCTAAATGAATTAAAGCGAGAGGAGGGTTGGACAGTATTACAAGTTTCCCATGATATTGATATGGTAAATCGCCATTGCGATCGCGTGCTTTGCCTGAACCAAAGCATTGTTTGTACTGGTAAACCGGAAATTGCCCTTTCACCGCAAAACCTGTTAGCCACATACGGCCCAGGTTTCAGCCGTTACCAGCACCAACATTAAAGCTTATAAGTATGAATTTCTTCAATGATTGTCAGATATCTTGGCTTGCGATCGCCAGTAGTAATGACTTGGTAAGCTTGTTAACATTCCCCTTTATGCAGCGTGCGATCGTCGGTGCTGTGTTAATGGGAATACTTGGTGGGATGTTGGGCAGTTTTGTCACCTTGCGCCAGTTGTCCTTTTTCAGCCACGCCGTTGGTCATGCAGCATTAGTAGGTGTGGCGTTAGGTGTACTACTCCAAATAAATCCGACTTGGATGCTATTACCTTTTACCTTAGTTTTCGGCGTTATTGTCCTCTACTTCATCGACAAAACCGATTTAGGTAGCGATAGCGTCCTTAGCATAGTGCTATCTGGGGCATTAGCGATCGGTGTGATTCTCACTAGCCTGATTAAAGGATATCGCGGCAACTTGATGGCTGTGCTGTTCGGGGATATTCTAGCGATCGATACCACAGATTTGATTTTGACGCTGTTAGTACTGGTGGGAGGTAGCATATTTTTACTATCAACCCTGCGACAGCAAATTTTGTTGACCCTTAACCCTGATGTAGCACAAGTCCAAGGCGTTCCCGTCCAATTGTACCGCTATATATTTGTGGTTTTGCTTTCACTCGCCGTTGCCGTAGCGATTAAAGCTGTCGGCGTTTTACTAGTGAACGCCTTTTTGGTTATTCCCGCCTCTACTGCCAAATTGATGAGTCACCACTTTAGCCGCTTTCTAGTCATATCGGTGATAGTTGGTTCCATCAGCAGCATTGCTGGCATCATTGTCTCTGGTATTTTCAACCTTGCTTCTGGCCCAAGTATTGTTCTTGTACAATTCCTGCTATTTATAGCTGTTTTCATCTGGTTTAAGTTGAATTTGAAAGCTGCATAAATCTTTTTTCTCCAAGGGCTTGCTATATTTTGGGATGTTTGCTACATTTATTAATCGTGGCTCACAAAAGCCCAAGCCGGGATAGCTCAGTTGGTAGAGCAGAGGACTGAAAATCCTCGTGTCACCGGTTCAAGTCCGGTTCCTGGCATACATTACAGACAAAAACACCACTTGCATCCTGCTTCCAGTCGCAGTGGACTTGCATCCAACATAAATAAATCGTTGGTAGCATTAGTAGCGGTAACAGGCGTTATCTCTACCGTTGACAGCAAGACAGAAAAAAAGGGTAGAGATTCTCGCTATCCCTACCCTGACGATAAACATACACACTGTTAACGGATAATGACGATGAATGAGGAAGAGAGTAACGCTATACCGTAGAACCGTGCAAGGTTGTGTGTGTGTTTGATTGCAGCAGTGACAACAGTCGTAGCGTTACTGGGTGGTTCCCCCGCCCTCGCATACCCCTAGTTTATTGCCGTCCTCCGTTTTCAACAGAGACGATTGTAAGGTAATGCCATAGCAATAGACTCTCGTGTCACTGCGATCGTGCAAGCGTGATGCAACCGTACCCTGGAAACCTATAGGTTTCGAAGTACGGTGTGCGTTCACCGTAGGCGTTTCAGGCGATAGCTTTGGGGTGTAGTTCGGCGTTACGATAATGAGCATTTTCACTCATTATCCCACTATCGTCTTAACCATTGGTTTTGTGTATGGTAAACGCCAAAATACGCGGTAGTTATCTATGGTTTTTATGTAAAATCGGTACGCGGTCGGTACGAGTAAAAACGACCGTTACCACACACCTTACACACAGCGATTTTAGGGCTTGTCTATGTTTACTCGGTTAGGGTTATCGAACGCTTGCCGAGACAGTTTTCGGGGTACTATGAGACGTGTCTTATATACGAATGCAAGTCCACTGCGAGACAAGTCTGACAGAGGCGATTTTAGACGGCATTGGTGAGACGTTCGTGCTATTGGTGTAGTAGTGGTGTAGTAACGAGCGTGTTATGTAGTAACTTGATTACGTGTTTCAGCAGTAACGTATCCGAATGTATTGAGAAGATTGCTATCAAGTCAGGCATAATACCCTACATTTTTCAAACGACGTTACGGAACGACGTTTTAAACGACGTAAAAAACGACGTTGGTAAACGACGTTGGTAGAAATAGGTATGGTTCTATTTACCCATAATGCAGATCAAAAAATTAGTATAAACCTTCAGGTTATCCTTGGCAGGTTGCCCATAGATTATCTCAAATATGTCCTTCAAAGGCAGACGCACATCTGGGGGATAGCCGAACGCTTCGGTTATTTCATCTATAAAAAATTGCTTCCTAGATTCAAGTACTTCGTCGTGTGTTTCCACCCTCGCGTTACTTGTAATCATTTTTTTACCTCGCTAAATAAAAAAAAGCACTATCGAGTCAATAATGTGTCATGAAAATCCCTATTGAGCCACATCGGAGTGCATTCCCCCAACTTGAAGCAGAAAAGTCCTCGGAATGCTCACAATCGACTCGCATCGGCATAGACAGCGTAATACTGGATGATTAGTGCAGTGTGTTTATCGAGAACCCCGACCGTCTTGAACTTATTTATGTTATCACTCTGAACACCGTGCTGTGTAAGGAATTGAGCTAATTTGTTGGTACTTATGTTATCACCCAATACGTCGGTATCGTCGTCTCTAGCATTGCTAGCAGTTGCGTCCTTTGTGTCGGATATTACGATACTATACCGGCATTCCACAAACGTCAATAAATAACGACGTTCGTATACGACGTTTTAAACGACGTAGTAAAACGACGTTTCTAATTTACACCACACACCCTTTAACTTTTTAGGTCACTACAAATGAGATGTATTAATCAGAAACACCTTGGTAAGAGGGTGTGTGGTTTTAATTGCGATGATTTCGACCTTAGAGTGCATAAAGTAGGCGGTACCGACCTTTACGACGTAACGATGACATACAATCCGTGGCACGAACGTCTAGGTGGTTGGTTTTGTTCTTCCTTGTGCAATCTATCAGACCGTCAAATCAACGTCATTATCAGTCAATTTGGCTTCGGTATGGACATTGAAGGACTAGATAAGGAACTACCAAGTGTCTATATGGAGTGCTTTGACAAAACGGTAGATACATCCGATATGTACGCTTTTGCCTAGTAAACCCGAACGACGAAATACACACACGAGGACAATATGTCAGATAAAGCAAAACGAGCAGTGATTACGATAGCGGGTATTGAAGTAGAAGTATTTCAAATACCGAACGGCGGTTATGTCATGAGTCAGACGCAAGTAGCCGAAATTGTTGGTAAAGACAGAAAATCGATGTCACGCTTTTTAGGCGAAAAACGGCTAGAACCCTTATCAGGCGAGCGTTATACTTGTGACATAATCCCTATCGAGAAAGACTCTGACTCCCTAAGAGGACGGGCAAGGATTACACCAGTAATTATCGATATCGGCTTTGAGTATTGGGCATCACAAGCATTCAAGGGCAACGTCAAAGCACAAGCACTCGTTATCGCCTGCGGTCAAGAAACGCTACAACGTCGTTGTGATTTACAAGGGAATAATTTCTGTGATTAACAAGAGAGTGAGATATCCTCTTACACGATATATACGCAACGTCAAAAGCATACATCTATAACCTATGTATAGTAAGCACTTCAGAATGTCTGCAATTCACAAATGAACAACGATCAGTATCATGTATGCAGTATTTTAGAGTCACTTTTGGTATACCTTATATACCGTATTTTATGAACGACGTTCACAAACGACGTTTTAAACGACGTAAAAAACGACGTTCCGTAACGTCGTTGTAAAAATATGGGGTGTACGTTAGGAATATTATTAACTCTCTGGCATCACAATATCGCTAACATCACCCAAGTATTTTTTTGATATCATGTTCGGTGAATTACCTACCCATCTAGCGACAACTACGCTATCAGTACCATTTTTTATCATTCTCGTTATCGCAGTATGTCTCATCTGGTAAGGGTTCCTGTAATCGATATCTGGCAAGCTGTTGAGTACTGTTTTCCATGCACGGTTGGAGAAGTTATGCCAGTCGATGAACCCTCCCTTTTTTGCCGGAAACAGGGAATCACTTGGTGACGTGCTATCGGTTTTTATCTCACTGAGGACAGATTGTATACGACTGTCTACGGTAATAGAACGTTTTTTCTCTGTCTTCGTACCATCTTCGATAACACCACTCGCTGTTAATCTTTGACAGAAAGTTACCTTACCATTCTTAACGTGTTTCCATTGAAGCGCTAACGCCTCCTCTGGACGGCAACCAGTAGCGAACAGGAATTCTACCAACGGAGCATAGTAACTGTAGCGATCGCTGGCATAGAAGGCTTGTATTATTCGCTTACGCTCGTTATCGGTGAACGGGTTAATATCGTCCTGAGTATCTGTGTTTTTTGTCGTGGGTATAAGGTTTCTTAGTCCTTCAAATGGATTGGATTGCAACCTATCGGTCGATACACCCCACTTACAGCAAGCGTTTATCAGTTTCCACTGCTTCTCAAGGCTACTTGTAGACGTACCGTTATGATCGGACACTAACCACTGCATTGCATACACGGCATCTCTTACCAACTTATGAGGGCACTTTCTGAGCTTGTTTTGAATACGGTTGTAATCAATCATGCTGTTAGATGCCAGAGTTTTAGACTTAAACCGCGTGAAGTCGTCAAACAATTGCAGCAGATCGACTGCGTTCACTGACAGCCGTGCAGCAACCTCAGCTTTTGCCTCCTCAGCGTCACGTATGGCTGCTTCTTTTGTCCTACCTTGCATTGCATTAGGCTTGTACTTTGTCAACGTGCTATCGAAATACCCGGTTATGCAGTCTTGACGAATACGGTTAGCGATCTCCTCAGCTTTTGCGAGTGCTAGCGGATCTGAATACTTGCTACCCGGTATAGGACTAAAACAGTATTCCTTGCCGCCATAGGTGAACCGAATGATTATTGACCCCTTGTTATTCCTTGGTGTAATTTCTCTCATGACTGCCTTTTCTACGTGTCTACAGTTCCATTATCGCAGTGAGCTTGCATCCAAAGTAAGAGTATAAATGAGGATATAACGTAGAATCCTTGCACAGTATGTATTTTTTGCAAAGTTGAGACAGGACTGAAAATCCTCGTGTCACCGGTTCAAGTCCGGTTCCTGGCATCATTAAAAACCCTTGAAATCGTTTGATTTCAAGGGTTTTTTGGTTTTTAATCCCTGAAAAATAGAGGATAAATGTTCTAGTCTTTATGCCATTTTTGGACGTTTTTGATACCTTTAGATACAAAAGTGGTGTAAATAGTGTAGAGGACAAGTACACCATTAATACTTATGTACCAAAATTCTTCTAGGGAACGAGGATATAAAGGATCTTTATCAATCATTAACTCTAATGGTCGAATACAGTTGAGATTTCACTATGCTGGTAAGCGCCATTTATTACTTGTCCACAGGATGGCTAGATACTCCTGCTAGTCGGAAACTGGCAAAACTTAAAGCAGAGGAGATTGAGAAGGATATCTTATATGAGCAGTTGAACGAGACTTTAGCGAAGTAGCGTATTGAGCTATAAATGCTCAAAAAATACTCAAAGTGCTGTATTAAATACAAAAAGACCAGCCTCCCACAGCTGGTCTATAAAATATTTTTTTTGCGTTGTCTTCTCAAGAGAGTTAAAACCCAATTGCGCGTTCCCAAAATGCAACGGGCAACTTTTCTTAACAATATTGTAACAGTCAACACAGATTTTTCAGGAATATTCATCAAAAAAAGATATTAGCAAAGCTTAAATGCCTCTATCTATTAGAAGAATTCAGTCGAACGCAGGGTATAGAATGATAAAACCAGAGGTAGAGGAAGCAGAAAAGAATTGACCAATACTTTTCTACCAAAGGCTGCGCCCTAAGCGTAGCTATGCCGCAGGCTTTACGACTACGCGGTAGTTGAATCTCGACTTCTCCTAACGGAGACGCTACGCGAACGCTCGATTTTCGCGCAGTCGAAACTCAGTATAAGTGACTAGTGACTAATGACTATTTGTGGTTTTCCCCAAAGGATGCTCTCCTGCTTGTAAATTGCAATTCCCGGTTTTGCTCCTTTGGGTTTGTAAACGTGTTTTGGCTGAGTGTAAACTACTGGCACTTGCTCACTCTGACGCGCGCGACTGTAGTAAGCAGCAAGATTAGCGACAAATTGCAAATCAGCTTCTTCTGCCACAGCACCGGGTTCTAGACGTAGTAGTAGATGACTCCCTGGAATTTCTTGAGCGTGGAACCAGATGTCATAATCCCCAGCTACACGAAAGGTTAATTGGTCATTTTGGCGATTGTTGCGACCGATTAATACTTCAAAGCCGCTGGGGGTAAGATAACGATGAAAGTTGGTGCTAGGAGGTTCGTTTGCACTGCGACTGCGATATTCTGGATCTTCTAGATACTTTTGTCCAATCAACTCTTCACGGATTTCTTCTAAAGCTCGTAAATCTTCTGATGTTTTGTAGGTGTCTATCTGAGCGATCGCAGCTTCTACTTGTTCTAAATAATCAATTTCTGTCTGCACTTCTAATAATAGAGGTTCCACGGCAGCACGTGCGCGTTTCAGCTTTTGGTGCTGTTTGTAAAGACCTTGAGCATTTTGGACAGCATTTTTATCTGGCTGGAGAGCGATCGCTACTGGCAAATTTGTCTCAAAATCAGCAAGGATAATTTCTTTCATCCCTGGTTCCCAGTTTTGCAGGTGAGCCATTAATAAATCAGCTTTTTGTCGATACTCGTCGGCTTGATCTGATTGCTGTAAGCGCGTTTTAAAGGTTTGAGCTTTGTTGCGTAATTTCGCCAGAATATTATTTAATTTCTGACTCAACTGATGGCGCAATTGAGAAAATAACTGTTGGTCAATTTCGTTACTATAGTAAAGGTTGAGCAACTCCTGGATATTTTTGACTTTTTCAACTACACCCCAACCCATTACGGTGTAACCATCTTTTGTCCAAGCAGGTTGAAATTTCTTGGAGTCCAAAGCTTGCAGCCATTCTTGCCAACGCTCAAACAACCGTCGCCAATCGTCAGGGTTGAGAGTATCGGTAGATGTTTCTGGTGCGATATTTGCTTCTAACAGCATTAACTCCAGCAATGCTGCACTCAAGCCACTATAACTTTTCAGTAATTGCCGCTTGATTGCTCCTGGTACTAAACTTACCCGTTCTTGCCAACGTTCTTGAGATTCGCTCAAACTGGGGACAGTTCCAGTCAGTTTTGGTGGTGTTTCATAAGGTTGTCCGGTTTGGATGGGACGGACACTAGATTGTTGCTGACTGACTTGATGGGCGGCGGTGATAATTATATTGCTAGCGTCGGTGAGAATAACGTTGCTATATTTGCCCATGATTTCTGCATAGACATGATATAGAGCGCTTTCTCCGGGACGACGGGCAAATTGCAAATCAATAACACGCTCCCAAGGTGCGATCGCTTCAATACCCACTAATGCCAAACCACCCAATTGGTGTATCAGTTGTTGGCTAAAGGTAAAGGTATCTGGCGATCGCGGTGGGGGATCGCCAATACAAATGTGTGCAGCTTGGGGATGCCAAGAAATCTGTAGCCAATCACGCTGTTTCAGAGTGCGTAATGCTATGGCAATAGTATAGCGATCGCGCTGATAAACCTGTTCTGTCCGCGAGGGCAGCCAGTTAGCGCGTATTTCGCTACAAGTAGCTGTAAGGGTAGTGAAGTCAACTGGTTGCATAGCCATTCGCGTTCAAAGGTCGATGCTCAGTATACTTCCATCATCTCTAATATTGATATTAATGTAGGGTAGATATCCCCCAATTGCTCCCATAACAAATATAGAGACGCAAAATTTTGCGTCTCTCTACAGATATTGCTATGTAAAATGATTTTATCTGAAGTGGATTAAGTTGCTTGAAACACTATTTAGCAACCAATGCAGGTTCTTTTGCTGATGGTTCTAACAATTGAGTGTAAAGTTCACTCAACTGAGTTGCGACACCATGCCAACTAAATTTGTTTTCAGTACGCTTTCTGCCAGCTTTACCCAATTCGTCTCGCCACTCTGGATTAAAGAGAATTCGGTCAATAGCAGACGCAAAAGCACCTACATCTTGTGGTGGTGCTAATAAACCAGTTTGTTCATTAACTACAGTAAACTGAAGTCCACCGACATCACTAGCTACAACCGGCGTACCGCTTGCCATCGCTTCGATCGCTACGAGTCCAAAGGGTTCGTAGTGACTAGGAACAACGCAGACATCGGCAGCTGCATAATAAGTTGGTAAAATATCTTGACTGAGACGACCAGCAAAGATGGTCAAGTCAGTGATTCCTAATTCGTGGACGATTTGCTCAATGCGATCGCGCTCAATGCCGTCGCTGTTACCTGGAGTACTACCACCGCCAATAATTAGCTTGAGATTCTTCGAGTCTCGTAGTTCAGACTCGTTAACTGCACGCACTAGGGTTTCTATACCTTTGCGTTGGTCGAAACGCCCTACATATAATACAACTTTGGCATCTTTGGCAATTTCCAGTTCAGCTCTAGCTGCTTCTCGCCCAATGGAACCAAAACGCTGAATATCTGTACCGCAGGGGATAATATCGATATTACCTTCAGTGGAAACTAGCGATCGCATGTGTTGCTGTTCTTGCGGACTGGTCGCCACAATTCGCTCTGCTGTTTCTAACACCTGTTTTTCTACCGCTAATCGCTGACTAGCAATCAGAGGAATATTTTCTATCGTGTTGTACTTGACTGCTCCTAATGAGTGATAGGTGTGAACCTGTTTACTCTCTTGGATTGTCTTTAACTGCATCCCCACCCAACTAGAGAGCCAATAGTTAGTGTGAACTAACTCATATTTAATCTCATTTTTTACCTGAAATTTGAGGAAATTATCCACAAATTCTGGCAAATATTCAAAAATTTCATCTCGCGGCACAAACTCAAGGGGTCCAGCTTTTAAACGAATAGTTCGGCAATTGTCGCTATGTTCAACAATCGAATCTTGCTCCAGACTAGCCTTGCGGGTAAACATATCAACTTGCCATCCCAGCTGCGCTAGTGCTTCACCCACTTGGCGCACATAAACATTTTGTCCCCCAGCTTCTTCTTTCCCTATTTCAATCGCCGGGTCTCCGTGGACGGAGATCAAGGCGATACGTTTTTCGGTGGTAGAGTTCATAGTTTGTGTGTTGCTGATTTTAACAAAGCTCTAGGCTGTTTCAAGTACGTGTGTAACACACTTACTTAAATTGTTGAGAAACTTTGATTAATATTCATTTTAATTTAATATACCTAATATTTTTTTACATCTTCTGCCAGAAGTATAATTTTAGGTTAAGTATTTATATTTATTTTCTTTAGATAGAGGAAAATTTATACCTTATATTTCATACTTTTGATAGATAAAAATTATAGTTTTTCACCTTTTTTTATGCTTATCTAAATTAATTAAATAAACACTTAACGTGAATTTGACAAATTGACAGCAAAAATTAGGAGTTAGAAATTATATTCACCATGCCAAAAATCCCACCCACAAGGGAATAAGATTTTTGATTTTTTGGTAAATGTAAGCAACTACCCGACTTAAAAATTGACCCCGAAGTCAAGTAAGTCTTAATTTTGGCGTGTAAAATTGACAAGTATTTATGAGTGTAGCTAAGTAGCTAACTGACAATACTATATGTTATTTTTACAACCTTAAAAGTGGGATTAACATTTGCTGACTATAGATAAACCTTTATTAATTCTCTTTGACATCTGATGCACAGGTATAATTTGAAACTAGTAAAACGCTTACTTCTGACATTGAAGTTAAAAGCAGCTAGTAGTTCGCCAAGTGAACTTAGCGGGGTAAAGGGTAAAGGGGAAGGGAGAAAGGTTTCAAATCCCTTACCCCTTCCCCTTTACCCAGCCATCACGCAGCATTTTTGGGTTGGCAGACTACTAGCACAGTTAACTCACCACGTTGAACTCAAGTTGTATTAAGTAGTTATAATAACTGTTAAATATTGATGCAAAATCGGGTATTTTATTGAATTTGCTTCGAAAAGTTTCAGATTATATTTTCAATCATTAATAAATTTCAGGAGCAAATCAGGTGTTTACTTCAACCTTACTCGCTGCTGCAACTACACCCCTGCAATGGAGTCCGACAGTTGGACTGATTATCATTATTGCTAATATCATTGCCATTGCCTTTGGGAAATCGACTATCAAATATCCCAATGCAGAGCCAGCACTACCCTCATCTAATCTTTTTGGTGGTTTTGGTTTACCAGCCCTTTTAGCAACCACTGCCTTTGGTCATATCTTAGGAGTGGGCGCTGTTTTAGGGCTGCATAACCTGGGAAGAATTTAGGTTCTTGCCCAAGTTAGCCTTTATTTGATGATTCTTTTGTCTCCAGCATTGAGCCAGAGAGTTAATTCTCTGGCTCTTTTTTATAAATAAATTGTCTAATATTCGCTGGATTCTTCTTAAATTCTAATCTGTACTAACTCTTAACGAATGTCCACTCAAGTACCTTGATGGGAGCTTCTTGTAGCGCTTGAGTTAGTTGGGCACTGCTCTCAAATTTTACCTGGGAAAGGTCGCAGGCTTCGACGTTGACCGTAAATTTATCGTTTTGGAAGGGCCAGGGTTTGACAACAACCAAGTTATCACTGCGCTGCATGATGTCATAGCGCTCACCTTCAGGACCCTTGCTAATTTCTAAAAACCGCTCATCGTCAGGTAGTTCTTGCTGACATAAGATGAGAGAAAGGCGATCGCACCACTGCATAAACGCATAAGCTGCATCAACTTCCTCCTTTTTTATCCCCAGTTCCTTCCGCCAACGTTGCTGGTTTTGAAGTTGCTCATCCAAAAGTTTGTCTAGTTTGGAACCCTTACCCCGGCTTCCCTCATTTAGACGGCTGATGTGCATGGAAATTAATAAAGCTACCCATCGTCCACGGTAAAGGGCATTCTTTGCCAAATCAGCCAATTTCTGTACCTCAGCATCTACATCGGCATTTGAGGACAGCATGAAGTCCTTTGGCGCACCGGCTTCAGTCAGAATATCTTCTTCCCACTCTTTCTCTAAATCATCGTGATGAGAAATTGCAGCGATGGTTTCATACAATCTTACTGGCGCATCTTTACGTCGCCATTGCCCCGCCAGTTGAGCTGCTAACAAAGCATGGGCACGATGGTAAATGACTTCCCAACCATTTGGCGTAGCGTTGACAATCACAAATTAATCTCCTGATTGTTAGTTTTGATTTTGAGTTGAATCTGAATTCAGAAACGTCGGGCTAGATATTGAAGAGGCGATCGCTCTGACTTTTTCAGTGTGACTTATGATTTACACCCATTTTAATTTGAGTGCAATATAGTCCATCCTTCATAACGCAGAGATATGTAGCCAATACTCCCAACTTATCTAAGAAATCGGGAGTATGGTTGTTCACTAACCTTCGGTCGAGGAAACAGGGAACAGTGAAGATTTTTGGTTAGATGCCCCCTTTTTTAGGGGCAAAAACCTCTCAAAATCCTCCTTAAAAAGGAAGATTTAGGAGGATCTACTAAATTTTGATTTTGTAGAGAGATGTGTGTACCCTGTAGCCTAAAAAAGGGGGGTTAGGGGAGATCAATAACTACCTAACATTACAGGTAAATACTTTTCAACAAACTTCTAAGAGTGGCTTTCTAGGGGATTAGCAACGTATTTGAATGTTGGCTCAGAATTCCAAGGGCCACGCTCATCTTTACCATTACCGTTTGTAGATAGGTTGTAGTAAAGAGCAACAGTTTCATCTGGCTTGATATTACCAAAGAACGGATCTGTCAACTTACCCAGTGAATCTAGAGCTTTCATAAACATCTGGGTATGAGAAATTTCTCGTGTTAACAGATGGACTAAAGTTTCTTGGGTTCCTTTGTCAGTTGCCAGTTTAATTAACTCTTCGTAAGTCTGACGAGCGCCGGCTTCTGCTGCAACGTTAGCCCTTAAATCACGGACTACATCTCCACCTTCATTCAAGTAACTTGCAGTCCAAGCATTACCCTGACTATCTAGAAAATGAGGACCAATCCCGCGAACTGCAAAGAGAGTACTCTTATAAGCCTCTGTTTGATCCACATTTTTGGTATGAGCCTCAATGAGTTTACCAACCATTTCTAAATGGCTGAATTCCTCGATTGCAATGTCTTGGAGCATATCTTTAATTCCAGCGTTTTCAACATGGAATGATTGCACCCAATATTGTAAAGCTGCACTAAGTTCTCCAGTAGCTCCGCCAAACTGCTCTAGAAGTAATTGAGCAAAACGAGGGTTTGGTTCACTAACGTTAACTGCATGAATAGGCTCTTTTTTGTGAAAAAACATAGATTTACACTTCCAAAAATTATGATGTTACAGAAGGGATTGAATGGTCTTTTAGGATTGTTCCACAGAGAGCTAGTTTGATGTTTTATAGCTTCTCAACCTGGGAAACTATAAGACCAATAAAATACAGCGATCGTGTGAGTGTTGATAACTACCAATCAGCGATTAGGCATTGCTGCTTCTTCTGATTAATCCCCATAGATAAATGGCAACAATTGCGCCAAGCACAGCCACCAAAATACCAGGAAGAGTTAAACCAGCGCCAGCCGCAGTAATTTGCAGAGTTCCTGTTCGCAACAGGGTAAAGAGACTTCCACCGACGAAAGCACCAATGATACCTAAAATCATTGTGGAGAGAATTCCACCACCTTGATAGCCAGGATAAATAGCTTTAGCAATCGCACCTGCCAAAAGTCCTAAAACTACCCAAGCAATAATACTCATAACTGCCTCAACAATCTCACTTGTATCTAAGTTATCAACTCTGATTCAGAATTCTTTCTACCAGATGGGATAAATGCTAAATCCAAAAGTTAGACAAAACAGTTTATATACAAATTCGATGGAAATTGCCATTTGACGTTTATACCAGTGAAAATGCTCAACGATTTTTTTGCAGCCAAATAAATAATAAATTATTAAATCTCTAATATTCTTCTATTAAGCTTTACTAGTGAAATAACGAGGTTGCTGAAAATAACATATTTTTCGATTAATTAGAAAAATCTGCAATTTAAATTTTGATATATCTATCTGAAGATATAATTGCATAATCTAACTTTTTAGAGATGTATAAAAAGTGTTTGTCTATCAAGTTGTTAAATTAATTTTTAATAAATTCAATTTTGTACATTTTTATTTAAAAATTAAATGTGATAGTGAAAAATTAGATCCCCAATTTATTTAATAAATCGGGGATCTAAAGGCTACAAAATTTCACCAATGATTTACGGCTGTTTTAAATAGCACGAGAGAATTTTGTCTCTCGCATTTTTGTGTGAGTATCAAATATAACAGCGATATTTCTGACTAGTAATCGACCGATGTCTGTAATCTGGATCTGATTTTTTGATAAAGTGACCAGACCATCAGCTTCTAGTGGTTTTAATGCCTCTAGCTCCTCAGAGAAATATTCATCAAAGTTGATTTGATATTTGTTTTCAATATCTTGCTTGTGTAACTGAAAGTGAGACATAATACCCATGATTACATCCCTTCTGATAATATCATTTTGACTAAGCTTGACACCTTTGCTAACAGGTAAATTACCTGATGCAATTGTCTGATAGTAATCTTTTAATTCCTTGTGATTTTGAGCATAAGCATCTTCTAGCATACTGATAGATGTAGAACCAAAGCCAAACAATTCTGTCTCTGCGTGGGTAGTGTAGCCCTGAAAATTGCGCTTGAGAGTGCCATTGCGTTGAGCGATCGCTAGTTCGTCATTAGTTTTCGCAAAATGATCCATCCCAATAAATAAATATTGGTTACTCGTCAACTCTTCAATAGTCATTTTCAGAATATCTAACTTTTCTTCGGCTGCTGGTAGCGCTTCTTGAGGAATATTTTTTTGCGTCGGTTTGAGCCAGGGAACATAGGCAAAGTTAAAGACAACAATTCGGTCAGGATCTAACTCAATTGTCTTTTTCACAGTTTCTTGAAATGTCTCGCGGGTTTGATAGGGTAAACCATAAATTAAGTCTACATTCACACTCTCAAACTTAGCTTCTTTCACCCAACTCATGACATCAAAGAGCATTTCTTCTGGCTGAACACGATTTACAGCTACTTGAACTTGGCTATTAAAATCCTGAATGCCGAAACTAATGCGGTTAAACCCAATCTCTCTCAGAAAGAAAATGTAGTTTTTATCGATATAGCGGGGATTAATCTCAATTGAGATTTCTGCTTGTGGATCGATGTTGAAATAGCGATTGATGTTTTTCCATAAAAATTCTACTTGGTGATGATCCAAGTAATTAGGAGTACCGCCTCCCCAATGGATTTGCAGCACTTTTCTGTCTGGATCGATTAAAGCTGCGGTGTTTTTGATGTCTTGAACCAAAGACTCCACATAAGGTTTAGCAATATTCTTGTTGTTGGAAATTACTGTGTTACAGCCGCAGAAGTAGCAAGCACTTTGGCAAAAGGGGATGTGGAAATATAAACTCATAGGAGTTTGGCGTTGATTAGATGCTGCGATCGCGGCCTTAAAATCAGTTTCAGTGAATGTTTCGCTTAACTCGGTAGCGGGCGGGTAACTAGTGTATCTAGGTGCGCGAGTATCGTATTTTTGAATCAGATCCAGATCGAACTTAACACCAGGTAATAAAAAAACCATTGAGTTGCTTTCCAATGAATGTGTGAAGCGAAGGGGAATAGGGAGTAGAGGAGCAAGAACTATTGACCAATGACCAATGACAAATGACCAATGACAAATGACCAATGACAAACTTAATTAGCCGCACCTATTTCAGTGCTACCTGAATTCTGGGAACGAGTTAGACTATTAAACTGGACTTGGCCGAGTGCTTTAATTAGACTTCCCTCTAACTCTTGAGCCATCTGCAAATTAAATCCAAAGGCATTATTAGCTTCTGCAACAATCCGTTCTGCTGTTGCATCATCAATAGGTAGCGCGTCTAATACCTGACGATACTTATCCTTAAATGCCTTTTTATCAGGAATTTGCTCAAAATTGTAAAAAGACGTGCCTTCATAGCCAGAAAGCTTCAGGGCTGACTGAGCAACCTTTTGTAGCATTTGACCCCCAGAAAGATCGCCCATGTAGCGAGTGTAAGCATGACCTAGCAATAAAGTCGGTTCACTAGCAGAAATTTCCCGAATGCGGTCAATATACTTTTGAGCAGCAGGTGAGGGTGTAATTTGCTCTCGCCAATTATCCCCATAATAGAACACCATGTCTTTTTCGAGCGAGGATTGGCGATTAAGTTCAGGAAAGTAAACCGCACTAATTACAGGATGCTTTACATGGCTATCTAACGCCGCTTCTAATTCGCTGTAGACGTAATAGAAGTTACTTAAGAACTTGGCAAAGCAGTCTCTATCCACCACTCCTTGTAGAAAACATTTCATGAATCCCACATTTTCTGCTGATGTGTGGGCTTGTTGAGTTCCAGAACGCAGTTTGATGGCGAGATTGCTACTCATTGTTGCTTCCTTCATTTTCAAGCGCAAGGTTTCTGGACAGCCACCGACTTAAGATGCCTGCCAATTCTAGCTACAAGATTGTTATTCTAGGTTTAGAGAGGATCTGCATCAGTCTATCCAGCAAGTACCACTGCCGATGTAAATCCAGGTATTTTATTTCTCCTAAGATTATTTAACTATTAATTCATATATAACTATGAAAGATATTAGTATTTATTTATGTTTTTCTGATACTCATGTTCAGGCATATTTCAGTTGAGTAGTAACAAAACTGATTTTGCAATAGGCATTTTAACTCTGCTGAAACGATCGCATTCTTTAATACCAAAGTCATTGAAGAGACGAATAACACAGCTGCACGAGCATTTTCCCTGATTTTGGATACAAATCATCCAGAGTTTTTGCAACTATTTAGAGCAATGTTGCAATCTTAATTTGAGAATAACAGAGATTAATAAGAGCGATGCCACGGCGGCAAGCTATGCTCATCAATTGTAAAATTATGCCAAAAATTACCCTTGATAGCCTCCATTGTTGGGTATCTATTGCAGACTTATCTAATCAAACCCGTTGATGCTGAATCATTGAGAGGGACAGTTCATTAACTGGTAACTGTATACATCAACTGAATTTACAAGTCTACTTTGGAAATCTCTTCACTCGAATTTTATAACTGTTACACAATTTACCTGATTTTTACGAAAAACATTTTAAACGGGAACTTGAGCTTGCAGAATATTTATTATTAAAAATTCTGATTAATTTATTACAATCAATAAAACTGTAAGCCTTGAAGCATTGGCTACTAGTTTACCCATACCAATATTATTTGAAAGTAGAAGAAAGAAAATCCAACGATTTTTATCTTTAACTTATATAAATGTTGAAGAGATTGGGTTCCCAATTATTAAAAGCTGGCTAGAAATATATTTTCTGTCCAAAAAATTAAACGTATAGGTGTTCAAAAATATGTCAGTCGAATTAAAGAATCTAAGCGGATTGTTCGACGACATAGTAGTTTTTATATTGGTCTTTATGACCACAATGGGGTCAATTTCATGGAAAATTCTTATGAGTTAGTCACTGAATTATTGAGATTAAGTCCTAATAAGCGTAAGTACTACCAGCAAGGAGAGAGGGCTATGAAGCTTATTATATATGCATCCCAGCCCTTTTTGTAGCTCCGCGAGGTCAGAAGCCCACCGGTTTAATAGCCTTGATGGTGCTAGTAACAATATCAATAACTTTAGTTATTTCTGATAAAAAATCTCCAAACTTCTCAATCTTTTTAGCAGCTTCTTGTAGGCTATTTGTGGCCTTCAGAATTTGTGAGTAAGAACTATTAACATCGTTATTGAGTATAGAACCTAGTTTTACCCCATCGATCAAACCCTGTAGTTCGCTTGCTTTGGTTTCCAACTTGCCCCATTCATCTTTTGCCTGTATAAATTGTCTGCTAGTAATTCTCTCATCGTCCTTAGCTTTGTCAGCCTCTTCACTGAGAAATTTAATTGTATTAGTTAGTTGATCATGAATCTCTTTTAAATGATCTATATTTAGTTCAGTAGTCATAAGTTCTCTTTCTTTTATTTACAAACAGTTGACTTAATAATTAATCTTGAATCTCATTAAATAGAGGAGTAACTTTGTCAATGTATTCCTTGGTTACTTTCTTGGCTTGCTTTAACTCTGATGTGGTAATTTCTTGATTCCAAACATCATATTCTTTCTCGGTATTTTGAAAACTTAGGCTTTCCTTTTTAGAGCGATATTTATTGCATTTTTGAATTTGGTCTGATGAGAGTTCTTCCCGATCTTTATTGAAAATACGCTTCAATTTGCGGTGAAATTCTGCGGTAGAACGAATAGCAGCTACGTAGGCTGAACCCTGTTTTTTACGTTCAATTACCTTGGTAATTTCTGCTCGTTCTTCTGCCTCTAATAAAGTCTGTTGTGCCTGAAGTGTGCTAAAATCTTGTAGATTATCTTCTAGGTTTGATAATTTTAGTAATCTTATATTGACCTCACTTATGTAGAAACCATAATTTTCATGAATCTGCGTAATTTCTTTATTGAGCAAAGACTTTACATAAGATGACTCAATGAAATCGGACAGTTCAGTAGAATATTTCTGAATATCTTGATCTGTGCAAACAATAGCAACTTTCAAGTTATCTCGCCGAAAATCCGTAACTAGAAGATTAGTAATAAAGTCAGCAATTTTAACCCCTGCTGTGCGAGCATTTTCATCAATATCAAGCTTTCCTAAACCGTCTGAAATTTTATTTAACTGAGGAGTAAAGCCGTTATCATTTTCAGTGGCTAAATTTCCAACTGCCGCAACATAGTTGACTAAAACGCTGCCAGCTATTTCAGTATTTTGTGAATTCGGAAGGTAAATTTCGTCGCATTTATCCAAACGATCTTTGCTATTTATTCTACTTTGCTGTGTTCCCAAAGCTTCCCAAGTTGCGGATCGGGCACAGGAAGCATAAATATCAGCCGATATTGTTTCGTTGGCAATTGCTAAAGATTGGGATAAATCACCAAATGATTTAGCTGCTGACAAGTCTTCTTTTTGGCAACTGCCAAGGATAAAGGAAAAGGGAATTAAAGCAAGTAAAACTTTAACTTTAGGTCTCATAAATTGTTAATTAGATTAATCTTGCAGGAAACCTTGGAGCAAATTTTAAGATTTATTATCTTTGCCAAGCCTTAGACAAAAAGAAGTTAATACATCAACTCACCCTCGTAAATTGGCGAAGTATTGTCAAATGAAAACTTCCTTCAAGTAATTCTAACCCTATGTATATTTTCAATCGATTACAAGGTTAAGAGCCATTAATAGTATTTAGTGGTATATAGCAATCCTAAATGAGTTGTTAAAACCGCCCTTGTTCAGTTCTGTGATTTCTTTGAGAGGTTGCAGAGCTTGTTATTCACGAATGATTTAGGATTGCTATAGCCTTGCTACTGTTACGTTAGTTGAATTCCTATCTGATTAGCACGGAGATGAATAATTTGCGCCAGTCTAGTTTGTGTTGTTATTGCAGTCTGATCGTCTTTGGCTTGCCATTTTTGGTAATTAGCGCGAACTGAGTCTAATTCTTGCTGCAAATCTTCTTTGGTAGTCATTGCCATAATTTGGCTTTCAATTGGGTTAGTGTCGTGAGGACTAGGATTGGGTTGGCTATTTTCATTAGGAATTAGAAAAGTCATACAACCTCCAGAAGGCTAATATTAGCTTGATATGAATCAACACTACAGATTCCCGATTCCTAACACTACCAAGGTTTACAACTTTAAGAAAAAAGTTAAGGATTTAGCACCAGCAAATCCCCAAAGCCATTCCCCATATTGGTTTCGGCCACCGAAAATTTAAGTGCCTCGCAACCATTCATTTAACGGCGTTGTTAACTTTGGAAAAACCCCCAAGTTAATAACTTGCTTGCTTCTGTTTACTTTCTCAGAGCAAACTCCAACTCCCAGGCGCTTTGAGAATAGACTTTTTTGAATTGTATCCGTAAGTAGTCGTGCGAAATTATTGGTGTCACTGTAAGCAAAATGTAATTCTGATACTGTATTTGCCAATTTAGAAACCCAATGGCAATAGGCTCAACGTGCCAATTTTACTCAATAGCCTAACTACTTAAGATTTGTAACCATACTGCATAAATTTGTAAAGTGCATCAGTTATCTATATTTAGTAAGCAAATTACTAAGCACATTTTTATACTTTATTTCCAAGTAAAAATGCAATTACAATCGAAAAATCATCTACGAAAGCGGGGTGCGACTCTGACGGCTCAAGGCTCAAGGAAACTCAATCAGGCAAAAGCTCAGTTAGAAATTGAGCAAAACTTTAAACGATACACTCTCGAAGACCTAAGTGAGAAAACAGGTTTAACCCCCAATACCCTCAGTAAGGTCTTTAATGGCTCAGTAGGAGTCGATAAACGAACCTTGGAGTGCTGTTTTAATGCCTTTAATATGACCTTGTTAAAGGACGATTATTTTTATCTGGAGCCTCATCAAGACAGTTTTGACGAGATTGGCTCAATGTCCGGGGCTGAAGTTTGCGATCGCATCGAACCAGTATGCGATTCTCGCAGCAGTGTAGGGCAAACCCACAAGGAACACTCGCCAGACAATGTATACCCTCGTTCCCCAAACCTACCAGGAGGGCAGATGCCCCTGGATTCAGTCTTCTACATTGACCGTCCCATTCTCGAATCTCTTTGTTATGAAGCCATCCAGCAACCCGGTGCTTTGATCAACATCCGCGCCCCCAAGCAAATGGGCAAAACCTCCCTAATGACCCGTATCCTGGCTTACGCTAATTCCCAGGGCCATCGCGCCGTTTCCGTGAACTTGCAACTTGCTAACGACGAGATTTTACGGAATCTAGAACGCTTCCTACAATGGTTCTGTGCCAGAGTCAGCAAGCAGTTAAGCTTGCCAAATGAGATTGCTAGTTTTTGGGATAACTCCTTGGGCAGTAAATCAAATGCCACTGATTATTTCCAGGATGTAATCTTAACCAACCTCGAGCGCGGAGTTTCTTCAAGAGAGAATCGCCCTCTAGTCATTGCGATCAATGAACTCAACCAGCTTTTTGCCTACCCCGATGTTGCTCGTGAATTTCTCCTACTTTTACGAACATGGTCTGAGCAAGGCAAAGAAGCCGATGCAGACATTAATTCTTGGCACAAGCTGCGATTGGTGACGGTTCATTCGACTGAAATTCTCATGCCTCCCTCCATCGATCCCTCTCTCTTGAATACTGGGCTGGTTATTGAGTTACCTGAGTTTAACCCTGCTCAGGTGCAGGATCTAGCATATAGGTGCGAACAGGAGATAAGCTCGTCACAAACCCAGCGCCTGATCGCTCTATTGGGGGGACATCCCTATCGGTTGCAGTTAGCATTTTATTGCCTACAGCAGCAGATAATAACCCTAGAAGAACTCTTAGAAAATTCTGCGATCGCAGCCGCTATCTATGCAGACCACCTAGAACAGCAATGGTGGAACCTGCAACGCTATCCCGATTTATTGCCATCGTTTATAGAAATTGTCAGACAGTCAAGTCCTGTAGATTGTGAGGCTGTGCAAGGTTCCCTGTTGCACAAAATGGGGTTAGTGCATCTGCATGATCTGAAGGCAAGTCTCGCCTGCGAGTTATTTCGTCCGTTTTTCTGCGATCGCCTGCTACAAATCAACAGTTAAAGGTGCTAAGAACAGGCACACAAATTTTAAGTGGGACGTTGAAGGGAAAATTTAACTTAATCTTATCCTTTCGTTGATTTATTCTTAGTTGTGCAAAGACTTTTAATCCAATATAGTCTATTTAATAAGTATAAAATCTTCTATAAAAATTCTATTTAATCGTTTAAAAGCCTTGCTGCTGATAACTTTGGTAATTTTAATTAGGTTTCAGTATACTTAACAATATCCATACCAGATTCTTAAAAATTCTATGTGATATTGTCAAAGTAGATTTAAATATTTCAGCCTGACTGTTTGGTATCGTACTCACGAAAACAGGATAAACTCTATGTATCGATTCCAGATCAGTGCATACACGCAAACAGGTGAATCCATCGGTCTGGTCGGTTCTACTCCAGAGTTGGGACTGTGGGAAATTAAAAAATGTATCCACCTGCGTACAAGTGGCGATCGCTATCCTCTATGGTGGACAGATATTGAAATTCAAGAGTCAGGCGGTCAACAGAGAGTTGAATACAAGTATGTGCGGCTCGATGCCAACGGTAACGCAACATGGGAGAGCTTACTAGATACAAATCGATGGATACCGATTGATTCTAAAGATCATTCCAGCACAATTATTGTGGATGATGGTGCATTCGGTTATTTACAGCCTTACCCCTTTGGATACATTGAGAAATCAACTGTCAAGATGCCCGTGGAAGAAAGGGCTGAGAGACTCAAAATTGTGGTCATTGGCAGTTCCGTCGCATTAGGTCATAAAGCCTGGTTTTTGAAAGGTTGGGTCTGGTTGTTAGCACAGGCTTTAGAGCAAAAATATGGGCATCAACTGGTAAATGTATCGGAGGTAGGGGCGAATGTCAGCAGAACGATCGCTCGATTCCCCTGGTTTGTCACCCCAGAAAAACCAGATATTGTGATTATTGCCTTGTCTTTAGGCAATGAAGGTTTAGCCTACTGTCCCCCTCACGAACGGCGGGCGGTACAACGGCGGTTTGAAAGTGGCTTGCAGCAGCTTGTGAAAATGACGCGCGACATCGGAGCAATCCCGATTTTAGGCGGAGTCTATCCCAACGGTGATTATTCCCTGGAACATTACTCGCTGATCCGAGACACACACAAACGAATGCTCAGTTGGGGCGTACCTGTATTGGATTGGTTGGCAGCCGTGGATGATGGACAAGGACGATGGAAAGCGGGGACATCCTTCGATCCGGCTCACCCGAATACAATCGGTCATAGCCTTATGTATCAGCAGATCGACCACCATTTATTCGATATCAAAAAAGACGCATTAGCAAAAGAAAAACAACGCTTCCAGCAACCGAATGAATTTCCCATCTACTTTGACAATGCGGGCTTTCATGTCTCTGTCTGTATGGAAGAGAAGCATTTACGGATCGTTAATTCATCGGCATACAGCTACACGATCGCTCCCTATTGGCAGGAACTACAAACTGCACTGCAAAGTAAGGCTGGATTGATATCAGGTATTTACATTGCGAAGAATACCCAGACGGGGACGCTGCCTTTCTTGGCTGTAGAGGATGGCGCGATCGCAACTACAGTAAATATCCCCCCTGGCGCAGACTTAGAATATAGCGCTGCCTTCAATCTTTTTTCGCCAAACAACTCACAAGTTTTGTTCTATGACGGGCATCTGGGGATTTTGCAAGCAGACGAACGCCATCTCTGGATAATCAACGAATCAGATAACGAGTACAATATCCAACCGATGTGGACGGAAGTTTGCAACGCCCTTAAAGCCATGCCATCGGGTGTTTATGAAGATCCGCTTCATCCCGACATTCCCTTTCGTACAATGATGATTGGCAAAAATGGGCTAGAAAGCCGGGTGAAAGCACCACCTAAGTCTGCGGTGTTTTTCCAATACAAATGTGAGTTATCGGATATCAGCCGTGTGGCAATTCTTCCCCTTGGCGATCGCTGTGCCGTCCGCATGATGCTATATAAGATGGAATATGATGGCCCTGCCTTTCCGTTCGATCTAACGCGCGCGACTAATATTGCAGATGTTGCGGATGCGATCGAAAACGGTTTTTATGATATGTGGAACCCTGCCTTCCTGCACTACAGCCAGGATGCAGGTAGAATCTACCATAGTAAGTGGTCGGGTCTATCCTTTGCCCATGAAGTCGAGGAGACAGACGATCCAAGCAACGATATGTCTCCCATCCATGAACGGATGCGCGTTCGATACACAGCACGTTCTGAAAGGTTTTGGTACGCATTGCGGCACTGCGACAAAGTGCTTTTTGTTCGTACAGGAATTAGCGATCGCGGTGGTGTGATAGATTTAGTCAACAAGCTAGAAAAACAATGCCAGGGGAAACCATTTCATCTCTTGCTTCTTTCTCCTCAAGGCGATGATGAGTTTTTAGACCTTCCCAATGTGCTGCACTACAATGTCGAGTTTAATCCCGATCGTATGTATGACGATTTGGGGCATTGGATGTATTGCACAGAGGTGATGCGAGAAATTCTGAAATCCCTTGGTGTGTCTAGTAAAAACCTCTTTTGGTGTCCGCCTAAAATACCGAAGGGGTGGGAAATTAGGTAGGGGTGTTCGCATTTGTTACTTCGGCGTTCGCATTTGTTGATTTGGCGATCGCATTTGTTGATTTGGAGTTCACATTTGTTGATTTGGCGATCGCATTTGCTGATTCGGCGATCGCATTTGTTGATTTGGAGTTCGCATTTGCTATTTCGGCGATTGCATTTGCTATTTCGGCGTTCGCATTTGTTACTTCGGCGATCGCATTTGTTGATTTGGAGTTCGCATTTGTTAATTCAGTCAAAAACCATAAACTGCGTAGGTTGGGTGGAGGAACGAAACCCAACATTTTCGAGGATTTCTTGGGTTTCACTACGTTCCACCCAACCTACGATTATCTACAATAAGGTTTGCGATCATTTAGTTAATACTGAGGCAAGATGAGCAGGACGAGACAAGTGTGGGCAATGTCCTCCAGGCAGTTCTATGGCATCAACTCCCAAGCGCTTACGTGCAGCGTAGTGTGACCATGCAAGAGAGATTATCAGGTCATCATTACAAAAAATATATTTATACTCTACTTTTGGTAAAGCATTCAGGGGATTAACCTCAAAAATATATGCCATTGATTGCTGCGAACGTCCTTTTGAGAGTGCCCAGCGCATTACATCCGGCTGACAATCTTGATAGAAAAATTCCATCAATACTGCTTCGTCTGAAAAGTTTTTTCCAGCAGAAACAGGATGAAACATATAAGGTTCATCATCAAATTGTTCGAGTTGATGTGACTCTTTTGGTTCGTAATTTAATGATTTGAGGCTATCAGAATCGAGATGATGAGAAAATTGCTCAAGTGTACTAGTTCCTGGGTATGGAATAAGCGCGGTAAGGAATACCAGTTGACGTACTTGACGCACTTCTGCAACAAGGGGAATAACAGTACCAGCCATTGAGTGACCAACCAGGACAATATCATCATCAGTTTTTGGAAGCGCTTGCAATACTACATCTGCAAATTGCGATAAACTTGCAGACGCATCTTCAATTGGCAAATCCATTGCTACTGTTTTGTGACCTTGCGCTTCTAAATAAGGAATTAACAAATCCCAACACCAAGCGCCTTGAAAAGCGCCATGAACTAGACAAAAAAGACTCATAGTTATATTTAAGTTTTTTAAATTGTGCTTATCTTCTACCTCACGTATTGCAGAATTGTCAACAAGCTTTGCCGCTAGCTTTGAAAAACAGGGGCATCGCTATTATTTAAATAGCTCAACCACTGTCGGCTTAGTAACTTTCCCCATCGCATTGCGCGGTAATTCTTCAACTATCAAAATTTGGGTTGGCACTTTATAAACAGCCAATCGCTCTTTTGCCCAACTTCTAAAAGATTCTAATGTTAAAGGTTGTGACCCTTGCAATACTAATGCAGCACAAACCCGTTCACCCCACTCTATATCTGCAACTCCAACTACTGCACATTCTTGAATATTTGGATGCGATCGCAATACTTCTTCAATTTCCAAAGCTGAAACTTTATAGCCTCCGGTTTTGATAATATCCACACTCATCCGCCCCAAAATGCGGTAGCTACCGTTCTCAATGACGGCGGTATCTCCAGTACAAAACCAGCCATCTTGGAAGGCTTTGGCGGTTGCTTCGGGATTTTGCCAATATTCAAGAAACACTCCGGGGCCTTTAACTTGGATTTCTCCTGGTGTTCCTGTTGGGACTAATCCCTTCTCATCTACTAATCTCACTTCAACTTCAGGTAGAGGCTTTCCTACATATCCAGGCAAACGTTCACCGTGTAAAGGGTTTGATAGCGCCATCCCAATTTCAGTCATCCCATACCGCTCAAGCAGAAAATGGCCGCTAATATTTTGCCACTTTTCTAAAACTTGAACTGGTAACGCTGCCGAGCCGGAAACCATCAGGCGCATCTTAGCACAGCCTTCTGACATGGTTTTTTGGCGTTCTTTAGAGGCATTTTCCCAAGCGGTAATGAGCTTTACATAAATCGTTGGTACTGCCATAAATAGGGTTAAGTTACCGTCACAAATTCGCCTCCAAACGGTTTCGGTGTCAAACTTGCTCAATATATGGCACTCCGCGCCAGCCCATAAAGCACAAGTGAGTACGTTAATAATTCCATGAATATGATGTAGTGGCAGTATATGTAAAATGCGATCGCTAGATGTCCATTCCCAAGCAGCGATCAAGCTAGTCACTTGCGCTTGAATATTTTGATGAGTTGTAACCACACCCTTTGGTTTACCTGTTGTACCGCTAGTGTAGAGAATTAAGGCGCGTCTAGTGATATCTACCTCTGGGAGACGAGCAATATTAGATGGAAGCGTTTCTGAGGTGAGGATAAATCGCAAATTGTGTTCTTCGGCGAGCGATGCCTGCGGCGGTAAACTACGCAGTATACCCTCAAAATTAGGATGAGCAACAATAATCGATGCTCCAGAATTGGTAATTACATACTCCAATTCTGGGCGCGGATGTGAAACACACAGAGGTACAGCTATGCCACCAGCACGCCAAATTCCCCATTGAGTAGCTACATACTCAAATCCAGGTGGGATCAGGAAGGCAACTCGCTCCTCTTGTAAATCTTCTCTATTCTGAAGAAGACTTGTTGCTATTTGACTAGAAGTGTGGAGCAAATCCCGATAGGTAAATGATCCATCTGTTGTAGTGATAGCTATTTTCTCGCTGTGTTCTTCAGCACGAATAATCAATGGGAGATTCACGTTTATTTACCGATTTAGGTTTAATGCAGTCTACTTACTGAAAATATATATAGTAATCCTATTTGCTTTCCACCGACAGCCTCAGATCCCCGACTTCTTCAAGAAGTCGGGGATCTTTTTATTCGTAACTTGATGCTACAACCAACGTTGTTTTTTAGCATAAGCAATACTACTAATTACAATTAATGCCATCACGCAAATCACAGCAGGATAAGCCCAAGGTTGCTCTAATTCCGGCATATATTTGAAGTTCATACCATAGAAACCAGACATGAACGTAATTGGTAAGAATACGGTCGAGAGGATAGTCAGGCGATTAATTCGTTCACCAGTTTTGCTAGCAATATTATCGCGTTGGATTTCCATTAATTCTGACATCCAGGCTCTTATAGCTTGATATTCTTGCCAGAGTTTATCAACGTGATGAACCAATTCTTGATTGAATAGTTCTTTCACTGGCTGGCCGATCCACTGGAAATCTTCATTATCCATAATAGCCATAAGTAATTTGATGCTTTGAAAATTACGCCGTCCTGAACGAGTAGATTGCCTCATCGTGGCAATTTTTTGATACGTTGATTCATCACCGGAATTATCTAAAACTTCATCTTCTAAATCATCAAGTTTTCTAGAAATATAAGTAAATACAGTTTCGTAATTATTCAAAATATCTTTAAAGATTAAATAAAAAAGATAGTCAATTCCTAGCTTTTGAATATCTAGAGTTCGTTTTTGAAGATTATTAGCTAGAACATTTAAGATTTTTAGTTCGGTGATTTCAAAAGTTATAATAAAATTATTTCCAACTACAATATTGCCACGTGCAACCTCAAATTCATGATTTTTTATCTGAGCAGTTAAAATTTCATAGCTATCAAATAAACAATCTTCTACGTCTTCATCAATTCCTAGAGGGGAATGGTTGAAAATCATGTTAACACGAGATGGATTGAGTCCAAAGTGCTTGATAATTTTAGCCGTTCCAGTGCGATCGCGGAACTGAACACAGCGTAACCAAATATTCTGAGAAGCATCAATTCTTTTCAGCACCGTATCGACATCCCTATGAGTGAATATTTCCAGGTTATCTGGATAAAAAGTGAGGAGAATTAGCATATAGCCATCCTAATTGAACCGTGAAAAAATGCGGTGACTCATGTTGAGCGATAATTTAGTTGACTTACTCTGGAGGATTAAAAAACGAACCGCAAAGGACACAAAGGGAAGAGGATTTAAAAGGGTTTTTGCATCAGTGGCTTATATTTTGCCAAATTGGGACGCTCTCTGGTGTTAGTGATATTTTACCTCGGAATATCCCCCCAACCCATTAAAAAGTGGGGCTTGAAAAGCAGCGAATTAAGCCCCATTAAGGAGGATAAAGCCTTAACCTAAGCGGATTGAGACATATTGGGCTGATAGTATAAAAAGTATCATCATCAAATGATATAACTGTATTGAGTCATAGCTCAGTTTTTTTCCATTTTTCCCGATTTAGGACGAGAAGCTTTCGCTGGTGCTGAATTATTTTGCAGAATTGCAATTTCTCTCTGTGCATCTTGATAACTATCTTTTTCGCCTTGCTGCTGGAACAGTTTTGCAGCTTTTTTAAAATCTGCGATCGCTCCCTGTTTATTTTTCTGCTTAGTGCGAATCACACCCCGATTATAGTAGGCTAAGGCATTGTTAGCATTAATTGCGATCGCTTGTGAATAATCTTGATTGGCAGCTTTTTTATTTCCCAGTTCAAGATAAGCGTTACCACGATTGTTGTAAGCTGCTATATTATTAGGATCTAGTTTCAGAGCTTCGCTGTAATCTTCAATAGCGCCTTTATAATCTCCGAAAGAAAAGCGGTGAATACCTCTGTGAATATAAGCAGCAATAAATTTAGGGTCAATATGTAAAATAGTATTGTAATCTTCAGTGGCTTCGACTTTATTTCCCAGATCGCTGAAAACATCACCTCGATTAAGATATGCTTCTATATATTTTGGATTAATGTTAATGGCATCAGTGTAATCTTTAAGGGCTGCATATTTTTGTTTATTAATAGATTGAGTTAAAGCCCTTTGATAATAAGCTTTGGCATCACTAGGATTAATCTTAATCACTGTATCAAAATCTTCGATTGCCCCTTGCTTGAGTCTGAGGCGACGGCGGATAATGCCACGCTGTAAGTAGGCTTCGGTATATTGAGGCTTGAGGGAAATCGCTTTACTAAAATCTCCGATTGCCCCTTTATTATCTTTCAATTGAACACGAGTTAACCCTCGCCCATAGTAAGCATAAGCATCATCAGAGTTTAACTTAATCGCTTGAGTATAGTCTGCGATCGCTTCTTTGTATTTGCCTAATTCCGAAAAAGCAAATCCTCGGTCAAAATAGGCATTACCATCTTGAGGATTGAGTAAAATGGCCTGACTAGAATCTGCTTGTGCTTGCTCATAGTCTCCTAATCGATAATAAGCATCGCCTCGCTTATTATAAGCTAAAGCATTTTTAGGATCTAATTCAATCACGTGATTGAAATCTTTAACTGCTCCTTCATAATTTCCTGCATCATATTTATCTAGCCCTTCTTGATATAATTCTTTTTGAGCATTACTGATAGGTTTTGGCGAATTTAAAAACCGCACTCCTACACCAAGTAGGATTAAGCCAGCTATCCCAGCCAAAACTATTAATAATTTTTTAGCCGGCTGTTTTTGCGGAACTTCAACATCTGTTAACTTTTTCAGGTCATCTAAAACTTCGGTTGCATACTGGTAGCGCTTACGATAATCCAAACGCACCATTTTATTAATAATTTTTACTAGCTTTTTACTGATTTTTATATTTTTGTTATACCAAAGTATTTCACCAGTCAGGCGATTTTTTTGATTTTGCAAATTAGATATTTCGTTTGCAGATAAACCTAAAATTGCTGCGATCGCAACCATACCTAAAGCATATATATCACTGTTATATTTAACATTGTTGTTAACTTGTTCTATAGGCATATATTCGAGATTTTCAGCATTGTTATTGATGGCTTCATTAAAATTACTAAAATCAACCAACACTAATTTTTTATCTGACTCTCTGCGAATAATATTTTCTGGTTTAATATTCCGGTGAATAACACCTAAGCTATGTACAATCACCAAAATTTCTAATATCTCTGATAAAAGATAAATTATTTGGTCTTCCCTGAGAGTTTGTCCCTGGATAATTTCCTCAGTAAAAGGATTACCAGGGATGAATTCTTGGACTATATAAAATTCTTCGTTTTCTTCAAAATAAGCAATTAGCTTCTGAATTTGGTCGTGTTCTTGCCCTAGTTTTTCTAAAGTTTCTGCTTTACTGGCAAACAAGCGAGGCAGGATAGTTAAAGCTTGAGAATTGCCGCTAGGACTACGTAACTGCTTGACGACAAATTGGCTCTCAGGAAGAATCGCATCTTCAACTAGATAGGTTTTTGCCTTTTCCCCATCATTCAGAACTTTCAGTATTAGGTAACGGCCATCTAGTAAATGAATAGGCATCAATATCAATATAGTCTTATAAATTGTTTGATTATAGCTTACGTGTTATTACTGGTAACTATTTTTTTTGAAAAAATATTTAGTTAAAAAAAATCAATGCCATTGTGGCAGGTAAAAGTATTAATTACTAGCTAATGCTGCATATTGCTAGTAATATTTATTTTTATTAAAAGAATGTTATTGATTTAGTACGGTTATATATTAACAGACTTAAGTAAAATTTGTGAGTTCAACGAGGCTTGGGAAAAAAAGTTAATCCATAGGGGGGGATATTTTGATTGAGACTATTCAGCAATGCCACTCATGACAGATAATCCTCAAATAGGGTAAAAAAATAGCAGTTTTAATTATGTATAACCCCATATAACATATAAGAAATCTAAAATGAACGTATTTGGGCGAAAAAAAGCCTTGGTAGCTACTGCGAAGCGTCAATTTCTCAAGGCGCTCAATGACCGCGACATTGCTGCGATTAATAGCTTAGTTGTGGATTTACAAAGCATTTTGAGAGCGGAAAAGTTAACTGATTTGATTGTTAATGAGGTAATGGTTGAATGCGATGCTGACAGCCACAGTTGGTTTTGTCAAATTTTTCTTGGACAAGCCCAATATGAACAGATGGAGGGAAAAGCTCAAAGTAACGTCTTTAAAATTCTAGTGAGTAAAGGTTTGGAACCGGGCAAAGACTTTAGCTCTGGGCGCGATCGCAGTATTATTATAGGCGATCGCGCCAAGCAAGTCTTACTTAGCGAATTGCACCAGGAGCATCAGGCAGCATTTGAGGCACAGTTAGAATCCTCGCTAGTTTTAGATCCAGTTACCACCATCGAACAGCAGTTAGGTTGTGCATTTTTTACCAATTTGACTGAGATTGCCATTCAACAAATGGAGTTACTGAGTAATTCTCAAGCAGCTGCTTATCTAGGAGTGCTGTTGGCTGGATTAGTATCGCGTCATCCTCAACTTAAAGATGCGGACTTTCCCACACGATTTATTGTCAATGCTCTCCAAGGATTGTCGCAAGAACGAGCAATGGCAATTTTGAACGATCCAGAGACAAATCCCCAGTTCGATGAAATGATTATTTTTGGGCATTTATTAGCAGCAATGGGAGATAAAGAATATCACCGCATTGCTGAAGAAGAGGGTGGTATAAGTCTTGAACAACTTAAAAAACTTGATTTAGTTTGGTGTGGTGAACGCCGGCTTTCAGAAATAGTAGCCATGATGGAAAAATGGCATTTCAAAGATAGATAATCAGCAATTTAAAATTCAAACTTTAGTTCTATGCTGGCACGACAACTTTCTCACTACCAGCTAGTCCAAAAGCGGCATGAATGGCTTGCAAAGCTTTAACACCTTGCTCTTGTGCTACGACACAACTAATTTTTATTTCTGAGGTAGCAATCATTTGAATATTAATTTGGTGTTGGGCTAGCGCTTCAAACATTTTGGCAGCAACACCTGGTTGTCCTACCATACCTGCACCAACAATACTCACTTTAGCGATCGCACTATCTAAAACAACTTCACCCCATCCTAACTCTGCCGCTACTTGAGTAAGCATTTTTTTTGCGCTTTCCCCGTCTATCCGCGAGACTGTAAAGGCAATATCTCTCCTGGGAACACCATCAATCACCCGACAGCGCTGAGATTGAATAATCATGTCAACGCTGATATTGTGTTGCGCTAATAATCCAAATAACTTCGCCGCCATCCCCGGACGATCTGGTAATTGGCGAATAGCAAGACGCGCTTGATTCAAATCTAAAGCAACACCGCGAACGGGAGGACAATTGGGCAGGGGGGCGGAGGGGCGGAGGGACAGAGGGGAATCTATACATGCACTCTCCCCTGCTCCCCTGCTCCCCTGCTCCCCTGCTTCTATTTCAAAGGCGGTGCGGAGTGCGGTGACGGCGCGATCGCATTCGGCGGCGTTGACTACGCAACTTACTTTCACTTCGCTGGTGGAAATCATTTGAATATTCACGCCAGCTTCAGCTAAGGTAGCGAACATTTTTGCAGCCACACCGGGACGGCCAATCATTCCTGCGCCTGCGATACTGACTTTGGCAATGTTATGTTCTAGCATTACCTCGGCTTCATCAGATTTGGGGTTAGATGGATTTCTCAGGGCTGGGGCGATCGCTGCGGCTACTGCTTCGGCCCGTTTTAAGATTGGTGTGGTGACAGTAAAGGCAATGTCATTACTGTTACCTTCATGAATAGACTGAATAATCAAATCTACGTCTACTTTTTGTCGGGAAATTTCGCCAAATAACCTAGCTGCTACACCTGGTTTATCGGGTACACGCAATAAAGCTACCTTCGCTTGGTCGGTGTCAAATTCTACAGCATCCACCGGACGGGCAATTTCTAGATTGATTAGCGATCGCCCTTGGGGTTTGGCTGATGTTACCCAAGTACCTGGTTGATCTGTCCAGCTAGACCTAACTACAAGGGGAACACCATAGTTACGAGCAATTTCCACAGCACGAGGATGCAACACTTTTGCACCCAAGCTAGCTAGTTCCAACATTTCATCGCAGGTGATGTCATCCATCAATTGGGCTTCGGCTACTAAGCGGGGGTCTGTAGTTAGAATCCCTGGAACATCTGTATAGATTTCACAAAAGTTAGCTCGTAATGCGGCTGCGATCGCTACTGCCGAAGTGTCAGAACCACCGCGTCCCAAAGTTGTAATTTCCATCTCCCCAGCGTTGGATGTGCCTTGGAACCCTGCTACAACAACTACTTTACCTGCATTTATGTGGCGACAGAGGCGAGTAGTGTCAATATGCAAAATCCGAGCGCGGCTGTGTTCAGCTTCGGTAACAATTCCTACCTGAGCGCCAGTCATGGAAATTGCTGGTTGTCCGAGTTCCTGCAAAGCCATGCTGAGTAAGGCGATGGTTACTTGTTCGCCTGTAGAAAGCAACATATCCATTTCCCGGCGGTTAGGATTGGAAGAAATTTCATTAGCTAGTTTGACGAGTCCATCGGTGGTTTTGCCCATTGCCGAAACCACTACTACCAGAGAGTTTCCAGCTTGGACAGTTTTATAAACACGCTGTGCGACAGCTTGAATGCGTTCCACTGAACCGACAGATGTACCACCGTATTTCTGAACTATGAGCGCCATAACTTTTATGCAATCAATTGTGTCTGTTTTGCTCAATGCCTCCGCCGGGTTAGGAAGCCTTGAAGATATTAATAGATATTTAGTTTACTAAAAATTGTGTAGCATACCCAATCATCAGTTGATTATTCAAAAACGACATCTTCGTAAAGTGCTGCCATCGTTTCCTCAAAATCCACGCTGTTGAGTCTAAATGATTGATGTTCTGCTGTGTAGGATTGTAAAACCCACAACCCTTGCTCATTGCGGCGAAAACACTCGACTCGCTGGCGTTTTGTATTAATTAAAACATACTCTTGCAGACTTTCCAGTGTTTGATAATCGGCGAATTTGTCGCCTCGGTCAAAAGCTTCGGTAGAATTAGATAAAACTTCGACAATTAAACAGGGAAATCTTTTATAACCTGGCGTTTCTTGATCTCGTTGATCGCAAGTAACCATCACATCAGGATAATAAAAGCGATTCAGAGATTCAATTCGGGCTTTCATGTCAGCGATGTAAACACGACAACCAGAGCCGCGCACATGATTACGGAGGAGAGCGAATAGGTTTCCTGCAATGGTAACGTGTGGATCAAGCGCTCCGGCCATTGCATAGATGTAGCCGTCTATATATTCATGCTTAATATTGCTCTGTTCCTCCATTTGGAGGTACTCTTCAACGGTGAGGTAGTTTTGTTGGGGCGAGGCAATCATATTTTAAAGGTTTTATTGTGCCGATTTACTTGTGGCGATGCGTTAGGTGCAGTAGACTTTATAATCAAGTAAGGAACTTATGTAAGGAACGTGGATAATGGCTAGTGCTACCATCACCACTAAAGGGCAAGTAACTATTCCTAAAGAAATTAGGGATTATCTTAACCTTGATACAGGTAGTAAGGTTGATTTTGTCATTGATGAAAATGGAATAGTTAAATTAATTCCCCTGAATATCTCTATCAAAAGTTTATCAGGGATTTTACACCGTCCGGGAATGAAAAGCGCAACTTTAGAAGAAATGGAAACTGCAATTAAAGAAGGCTCAAGTGATTGGACTTGATACAAATATTTTATTGCGCTACTTGACAAAAGATTATGAAAAGCAGTGGGAGCAAGCTGCTGAAATTATCGAAGGGGGAGAGCAATGTTTTGTTGCTAATATAGTTCTTTGTGAATTGGTTTGGGTTTTACGGAGTAATACTTATCAATTTAGTAGGGAAGAAATTAGTAACACTATAGAATTAATGATGCAATGTTCGGTATTTGAGCTAGAAAATCGCTCTTTAGTTTATCAAGCATTACAAAGATTTAAGCAGGGAAGTGCAGATTTTTCTGATTATTTAATTGGGGCAATTGCTCAAGATTATGGTTGTAGTTCAACTGTGACATTTGACAGAAAGTTGAGAAGTGAAAAGGGATTTGATTTATTTGAGTAGTGGTTATATAGCGATGTCTACGACGGGCTACGCCTACGCTCTCCATCATTTACAACCACATAAATGCGATCGCTTGTAGATTTACACTTATTTTCTAGAGCGATGACTCCGACGGGCTACGCCTACGCCAGCTTTTGGCTCAATGATATACCAAAATGAATGCGTAAATTACTAAAATGAGTAAGCAAACTGGGGTTTGAGAAAGAAAAGCTGCTTTTGCTTGCGGAAAACACTAAAATGAGAAACTAAAAGCTGCTTTTGTTTGTGGAAAACACTAAAATTCGAGATTAAAAGTTGCTTTTGGAGAAGTAAAAGCTGCTTTTGTTTGCGGAAAACACTAAAATTCGAGATTAAAAGCTGCTTTTGAAGAAGTAAAAGCTGCTTTCGTTTGTGGAAAACACTAAAATGCGAGATTAAAAGCTGCTTTTGAGAAAGAAAAAGCTGCTTTTGCATAAGTAATCAGGCATTTTTACTTAACTCAATATGAATTTAAGTCTAGGCGATACCTTTCATTCGGAACGGTACGTGATCGCGATCGCACTTTTCAGTTTTATTACGGTACGCTTTGCACAAAACTAGCTTATTCTGGATTTGGGGGAAGGCGATCGCGCAGACTTGCCAAATTTTCACGACACTTGATAGTGCGAGAATGATTTACCCCTAATCGTTGCTCAAAAATCTCCAAAGCTTGCAAATACAAAGGTTCAGCTTCGGTGTAACGTCCTTGTAAGTAGTAGAGTTTTGCCATATTGTTGAGGCTAGAGGCGACATCTGGATGTTTTTCTCCCAGCAGTTTGCGCCTGAGTGCCAATGCTTGGATTAAAAGGGTTTCGGCTTCGCTGTATCTGACTTGAGAAAGGTAGAGTACCGCTAGATTGTTGAGGCTAGAGGCGACATCTGGATGTTCCTCTCCCAGCAGATATCGTCTTAGTTCCAAAACTTCCACGTAAAGGGGTTCAGCTTCGCTGTATCTCCCTTGGGATTTATAGACATACGCCAGGTTGTTGAGACTAATGGCAAAATTAGGATGTTTTTCTCCCAAAAGGCGTTGATCTAGTTCTAAAACTTGCAAAGAAAGGAGTTCGGCTTCGCTGTATTTTCCTTGAGAGGTGTAGAGACATGTTAGGTTGCTGAGAGTATCGGCAACAAGGGGATGCTCTGCTCCAAGCAGGTATTGCTTAAGTTCTAAGGCTTGCACGTAAAGGAGTTCGGCTTCGCTGTATTTTCCTTGAGATATGTAGAGCATCCCCAAATTATTGAAGCTAGTAGCAACATCTGGATGCTCTTTTCCCAACAAGCGTTGGTCTAGTTCCAAAACTTGCAGGTAGAGGGGTTCGGCTTCGCTATATCTTCCTTGAAAGTAGTAGAGTAACGCCAAATTATTAAGGATATCGGCAACAGCTGAATTCTCTTGCTGTAAAAAGTGTTGCCTAAGTTCTAAAGCTTGCAAGTACAGAGGTTCGGCCTCCGTGTAACGCTTTTGTTCTCTGTAGAGTTCCGCCAGATGATTGAGGATATCGGCAACATCTGAATGTTTCTGCCCTAGCAGGCGTTGTCTAAGTTCCAAAGCTTGCAGGTATAGAGGTTCAGCTTTCGTATATCTTCCTTGAGATTTGTAAGTATATGCCAGCTCCTTGAGACTGGTGGCAAAATTAGGATGTTCCTCTCCCAAACGTTTTTTATTGACTTCTAAACACTGCTTACACCAAGGTAAAGCCTCGTCATATAATCCTTGACCATTGTAAAATAGAGAGCTACCGAGAAAAGCCCAAATTAAATCTTCATCGCTGACGTATTGAATGAGATTCTTCGCTACTTCTGCTAAATGAGGTATGAAGGGGGTGACATCGGTGATTTGCTTAAGGGTGGGGTCTTCAGGAATATCTTTGGCAACTGTTAGGGGCTTGCAAGAAAATAAAATACCAGTCATTCTAGAAGAATAGGAGGCGCGGATCTGCCCGCGTTTGCTCTGAATTTCTAGAATTGGAATCACAGGGTTCATGCTT
>NZ_JACJSF010000057.1 GCF_014698035.1 Desmonostoc muscorum FACHB-395 | reverse complement strand
TTATATGAAGGACTGAAAGCGGGGAAGTTTTGTTACGTACTGAATTCCAGACAGAGTGGAAAATCCAGCTTGCGTGTGCGAACCATGCAGCGATTGAGAGATGATGGCGTACAGTGTGCGGCCGTTGACCTTTCTGCTGGAGGTATTCAGAATGTCCCTCCCGAACAATGGTATGCAGATTTAATTGACACACTCATTGATAGTTTTGGATTAGATTTAGATTTTGGCGATTGGTGGGAGGCGAATCAGTTAAATTCGCTAGTTACAAGATTTCGCAAGTTTTTAGAAGAAGTATTACTTGTTGAAGTTCAAGAGAATATCGTTATTTTTATTGATGAAATTGATAGCGTACTCAGTCTAAATTTTCCCACAGATGACTTTTTTGCATTGATTCGCGCCTGTTATAACAAGCGTGTTGATAATCTTGAATATAATCGCCTCACATTCTGTTTATTGGGGGTTGCCTCGCCTAGCAATTTAATTTCAGATAAACAGCGTACCCCGTTTAACATTGGTAAGGCTATTTCCCTCAAAGGCTTTCAACTGCATGAGGCTGAACCATTAGAGAAGGGTTTGCAGGGAAAGTTTAATAATCCTCAAGCAGTAATACAAGAAATATTGCAGTGGACGGGGGGACAACCATTTCTGGCTCAAAAGCTGTGTCAGTTCATGGTTGAGGAATCTGAACAAGAAAACCCTCGTTCAGTAGAGCAAGTTGTCAGGTCACGAATTATTGAAAACTGGGAATCACTTGATGAACCTGAACACCTGCGAACAATCCAAGCCAGAATTTTGCGCGATGAACAACGGGCTGGGTATTTACTAGAACTGTACCAACAAGTCCGAATTGCTGAAGAACAATCTCAAGTTATAGCAGATGAAACATTAGAGCAAAGCGAGTTACAGCTTTCAGGGTTGGTTGTTAGACAGCAAGGACATTTAAGAATTTATAACCAAATTTATAGAGAAATATTTAACTTAAATTGGATTGAAGCTCAATTAAATAATCTGCGTCCATATTCTGAAAATTTTCGCTTTTGGGTGGCTTATGAAAGTACTGACGAATCGCGGTTGTTGAGAGGCAATGCGTTACAAGAAGCTCTTGAATGGGCGAAAGATAAAAACTTAAGTTACCAGGATAAACAGTTTTTAGCAGCTAGTAAAGAGAAAGAAATTCAGGAAAAAATTGCTGCGAAAGAACAAGAAGCTGCTTTTGAACGGGAGAGAAAGGATAGGGAGGCAGCAGAGGGAAGAAATCAATTGCTCAGTGAGGCAAATAAGAAAGCTCAACGACGAATTAGTGTTGGAGTTGTTGTTTTGGTTGTTGCAGTTCTGGGAGCAGCAACCGTAGGTGGATTAGCTAAGAGACAAGTTGATGCAGCCAATAGACGAGTCGAAACTGCTAACTCTCAGGTTGATACAGCTAATAAACGAGCTGAAACTGCTAACTCTCAAGTTGATGCAGCTAATGAACGAGTTAAAGCTGCTGATGCTCAAATTACTAGGGCTAATAAAAATTTAGAACAAGCCCAGACAAAGCTGACAGAAACACAAAAAAACGAACAAAAAGCTAAAAATAATGTTGTACAAGCAATAAAGCAAGAACAACAAGCAAGAGAAGAAGTAGAAAACGCAAATAAAACTCTTGACAAGGCTAGGAATAGAGAAAAAGAAATTTTAGCAAAGCTTACAGCTAAAGAAAACGAACTTGAACACACAGAGAACGAACTTAAAAACACAAGCACAAAAAATAAAGCTACTAAAGCAGAAATTGTGAACGTTCGCCAACTTGTAGCCTTAGCTGGACAATTGCGGAACCAAAGTTCATCAGATTCAGATGAAGCTTTAAGGTTGGCAGCAGTATCATTTAACATTGATAACCATGAACTCAAACAAGCACTATTACTTGCCGCTAAGTCACAAGTCTACCAACAACTGAAAGACTGGAGTAATGCTAACAAGGAAATTAAAGGAATCCAGTCAAATTTATCTCAGGCTGGTCAAAAAGTTTTAAATTCAAGTCAAGGTTTACAAGTTCAAGTATTAGCCCAGAAAATTCAAGGTGATTTACTAGCCCAGAACAAAAAAACTCAGGAAGCTGTAGAATCTTATACTCAAGCATTTAATATCCTAAAAGCTCATCCAAATGAAACTAATTTTACTAAAAATAATCAGTTGCTTACAGGCGAAAACATTGAATCAGTTCATCGGAGTTTAATTGAGATAAAGCCTCAAAATAAAGAAGTTGAAGCATCATTGACAAAATATTTATATACTCAACTTGAATATTTTTTGAAGGCTAAAAATTGGGAAGCGGCTGACATAGAAACATATAAACTCATGCTCAATATTGCTCAAAGGGAAGAAGAAAGATATGTGAATGACGACTCTATTAATAATCTCTCTTGTCCAGACCTGCGAAAAATAGATAATTTTTGGTTCAATGCAGACAACCGTTTTGGCTTTCGGGTGCAAAAGGAAATATGGATCAGCGCTGGGAATAGGCTAGGTATAAAACCAAAAGAGTTGACTGATAAAGACTATTCAAATTATCTTCAGTTCGCCAAGACAGTAGGACGCTATGCTGAAAAAGTAACTGGCGACAATCAAGCCGGAGATTCAAGAGGGGACTTCGTGAGTTACGATCAACTAATAAAGGGTATAAAAGAGAACTCCGTGGGGTATAGGGGTAGCCTACCTCTGGGGTTAGTCGACCGGGATGGGTACTTAATGTACGTCTCCGTTGGGTACCGTGTAATTTCGTATTGGCGGTTACTCTTCTCTCGCGTTGCGACTTGTGAATTGTAACCTATAGTGCGATTCGTTGGCTAGAAACCAGTTTCCATAAGGATTTAGAGGATTAGCCGCTAGGTAAAAAAAAGAAAGAAAATTTCTGAATTACCTTGATAACTGGATAATCATATAGGTGAGGCGATAGAAGCTAAGTCCTATCCCACAGGTGCAGTGGTGACAGCGTATCCCCCAGATCTGAGACTAGTTACCAAAGAGTTGAAGCGGGGATAAAAGGAGGGAACTCGGAACCGAACCTAGAATCCCTTCCAGCAAGAGTTCATGGGTACTCATACCAAACTCAACTGCTCCACCCTCACCCTGACCCCACCGCCGCCAACCCCGCCACCAACCGCCCCCGATAGAACTCCTGCTGTAACCCCGACAGAACCGCCAGCACCCCAAGCTCCGACCAATCCCCCAAATCTTTGCCGTGCAGAGATACTCGATAGTAGCCACACTTCAAGCGATGCCCTAGCTATCTAATTGGTATACAAAACAAGTAAGCTGATATTGCATCTACCAACGGTAAAAAATTAGTGACAGTAAAGTTGCCGAGCCATCGCCCTCATAGAAAGTTCAGTAATGCCAAACGAATAATTTTAGAATGTTCACTCATCGAATGTGTGCATTGTGGGACAGAGTTATTACTACGTAGACCAAGGCATATGCGTAAAACTGTTCAAACAATGGATGGTGCAGTGTTTGTGGCAGGTAAGAGTAAAGAATGTACCAATCCCAATTGCACACATTTTGGTAAACATTACTACGCTACTGGCGTGCTAAAGTACAGTCTGCCTTACAGTACCTACGGACTAGACGTGCTGGCATTTATTGGTTGGCAACATGAGCATGAGCATCAACAGCTGGTAGAAATTCAACGCTCATTAAATCAACGTGGTGTAGAAATTAATGAGAGTAACGTAGGCAAGTTATATCGACAATTTCTGGCACTGTTGGGTGGAACAATTACACATACCCAAGAGAAATTAGCGGCTACAGCTGATGAACATGGCGGGTTGATTTGGGCAATTGATGCCTTACAGCCAGAAGGTCACGGAACCTTACTGTATGTATTGTACGAAGTATTAAGTGGCACGCCAGTAAGTGGAATTCAATTGCCACAAGCACAGGCACAGAGGCTAATTGAATGCCTGCAACTATATAATCAGTTACCGTACAAAGTGCTAGCAACGCTGTCAGACGGAGAATCAGCGATTATTAGTGCCATGAATTCGAGTTGGCCAGATGCACCACATCAACGTTGTCAGGCACATTTTCTAAGTAATTTGGGTGGCTCTGTACTGCCATTAGATACAAAGCTCCGACAACAATTAAAAGCAGATTTAGATGGACTGCCAAAAGTCCCTGAGTACTCAGAAAGACCCCAAGACCCAGGCTCCGAACAGCAGCAAGACAGTCTCCCCTTTTTTCAGGAATCCCCTATATGTCACGAGACGCAGAGTTAATAGCAGTGGAGTCCCAGATTCGCGCTGCTGTTAGGGATTGTGTAAATCGCACTAGTCGCAAACCTTTTAATTGGGGAGGTATTGAAGGCTACCAGCAATTATCAGCCATTGGGGAAGTACTACGGAATTTACCATGCCGAAAACTTGATACAGATTATTTATCTCTCTTGTCAGTTTGGGTTGACCAAGCCTTGGGTAATAGTCATGCAGTAGCTAGGGACTTGTCAGAAGCGCATAAGTGGTTGCGACGAATTGCCGAATGTTTGCACTATCCTGAACACACCAGTCATAACATAAATGATGTGATTGATATTACACAAACTAGCAATTCATCTATTACTAGCCTTCAAGTCCGGCGCAATATGGAAGAGTTATTACAAGAGTTTGTACCTGAGAGTCAACAAAATCCGGCACAGTTTGCTCTTAAGAAAAAATTACAACGGCTGTGGTACAAATACGGGGCTAATTTGTTGCACTGCTATGATATCCCAGGCTTGCCACCAGATAACTTAAAAATGGAAGCTATGTTTAGCCATTTGCGTCGCCACCAGCGACGAATTAGTGGACGTAAATCAACCGCCGAATTGCGTGATTTTGGGCAATATCAAGTTCTCTTCATCGCTGAAAATGAAAAACAGCTACTTGCACAAATTCAGCAAGTACCTATAAATGAGTATAAAACTCAACGTTGTAAATTAGCTTTGGCAGAAGTTCCTCGCCAACAAAAACGTCGCCTTCGTCGTCATCCAGTTCGCACAATACAAACTTTGGTTAATCAACATACCGAACTTCTTACTGTGCTTGAGTCTCAAGCTCTCACATACCAATTAGACAGCTAGGGAAGCGATGCCTACGGCAACCCGAAGCGGGAACGCACTTCACAGGATAACCCAGTGCGTGACATTTCTCGATCAGCGACGATACCAAAGGTGGATATGTAGTAGGGTGGTTTGTCTTGCCTTGGATAAGGGTTAATTGTAGCTAGTCAGCCCCAACTTCCCCGCCCCAAAGCTCTTGCAGTATCTCCTCCCCGACTTGATATCGATGACAGAAATCCCCAGTCTTTTCAAAGCAGCATAGCGTTATATCTTACGGATTTTCTTTCTGTTTTCTCATCCACAATTGAATTAGTTGCTGACGAGAATCCAGAGTCTTCCTGAACTCCTTGGTGTATTCTTCCTGTGCGGCGGTATCCTGGGCTGATGCTTTCCACCACTTCAGCAGTTCGGGAGTTGGCGAGAATAGTGGAAGGTGTTTGCCTTACCAATTTTTGGGAGGGTAGAGCGAGATTGAGATGCCTTCGCCTCGGATTTCGCCACGATAATATGAGGTGTACACCGTCATAATCGTACCCTCTCCAAGTCATAGTCAGTCACTCGTGCGATGGGCGAAGTCCTGCCAAGGGCGATCGCATCTCTGAAAGTAAAAAGCTCGTCACCGTTTTCAGATATTCCTGGGGACATCCATTCGATGCAGTAGAACCAGGAATCGCAAATCAGTTGGATGCCTTGGACAATCCTTGCTGGTGGCCCGTCGCCATGAAATCGGAACTCGACTAATTCACCCAGTTCAAACACAGGCTTTTCTTTGGTAACTAATTGTAACTTGCCTGTGCCAATAAGTTCACGCCCTAAAACAGTTAGATTATCCTTGCCGGAAACAATCTCATAACTCCAGCCTTTAGCTGACCACTCTACACCGCAACAGTAACCGAAAGATTTGGTGGTAGTGACGTAGACTTTCTCCAACAGGGAAACTTCTAAGGAGGGAATCTTTTTACCCCAAGGTGGTGAAAGATACCAACAAGTTTCTAGATTCTGAACAAGGTTAATCATGGTTATGCCTCCTGACTGGACTTTAGACCCCACAAGTAATCAATTCGTTTCCAAGCGATCGCAGCTTGCCGTGGAGAACAACTCAAACCATAAGCACGACGGGCATCGTAATTGCCCTTGATTCCCTTGGCTACTCCAACGGGAATCCCAGAAGCCACCTCACGAATGCCGGGTTCAAAGCTTCGGTCTTCATGAGAGAGCCGTACTTGCGTAATCTGATTTCTAATTTGGTCTGCCCAGGGGGTTGGCTGTTGACGGTAGAATAAGCCATCGGCGTAGGCAATGATAAAGACTCTTTCTCTTTCATGTGGCAAGCCGAGGCAGTACGCGGGTATAGTTTCCCATTCGCATACGTACCGGATTTGGGAAAGGTCTTTGAGGACTGTTGCCATTCCTCTAGCGAGTAGCCCTGTTGGGTTTTCGATGAGAGCGATTGCTGGTCTACACTGGTTGATAATGCGGAACATTTCGCGCCACAGTCCTGATCTGGGGTCGTTGAGTCCTTTTTTATCTCCAGCGTTACTGGTGCCACTACAG
Source organism: Desmonostoc muscorum FACHB-395 (assembly GCF_014698035.1). Lineage (GTDB taxonomy): Bacteria > Cyanobacteriota > Cyanobacteriia > Cyanobacteriales > Nostocaceae > Nostoc > Nostoc muscorum_A. Next base: position 46,272 of record NZ_JACJSF010000057.1, on the reverse strand, counting down.
GGGAATCCCCCGCACAAAATGTCGAACTGTCCTTGGTGGCAACGGTAGTTGGTAATATCTGCGTAGATTGGAATTCCTGGTTGTTCATGGCGCAATTTTGATTGAGAATAAGGGGAGATTTCGACAAATTGCTGGACTCGGAATTTGTGGGATAGACCTGCGGCTGATATTCCGTGGTGGCAGAGTCCGCCGATGCCGGAAAAAAGCGAAATAACTGATTTCATGAGGCGATCACACTCCTCACCAGTTCATTGGGTACTTCAAAAATTCCCAATTGCCCAATGTAAGGAATCGGTGCAATCTCGCGTGGATTCGCCAATTCCCAGTGGTACTGTTCAGCCATCCCCCAGCCAGATGCAATTTGTGAAAACTTGCAATCTACTATTGTGACCATACCGATGATTTGGCCGCGACGTAGAGAGATTAATTCTGGGATTACTACCCCCATGCAATGGCCAAATTCTCTCGCTACCTGGTACTCTTTTTTGGTACAGGTTTTGGCGGCGTGAATGAGAATGTCGCCGCGATAATGAATGGGCCAGCCACGGTTTTCAATATCCTTGAGAGCATAAATTATTGCCCATGCCCAAGGCTGACGAACGGATATCGCTTTCATATATCGACCTCTAAAACTTTAAAAAAGTTCATTGCATCAAATTATCTTGCCAAGTTCAAAAATTTCGAGGTCGATAAATCGCACAACATCGTCGCAGTGCCGAGCTTACCGTAAAGGCGGTTTTTCTCAACAATCAACTCAATAGTGCGATCGCTTGGGTCTTTGGTGTAGACAGCATCCCGGTAAAGCATGATTAACTGGTCACAAACCTCAAAGATTTCGCCAGAGTTGCGAAGTAAATGACGATTGGGGCGTTTATCAGCCGTAGTTTGATTGCCCCGATTGATTTGACAACCCAAGAAAACAGGGATTTTGTGAGACTTGGCAATGTCCCGAATCTGACGGGTAATCTTGCCGACTTCAAAAGCCATATTCCCCCCAGATTCCAGAGGGATCTGCTGCAAGTAATCAACAAACACAGCACCAATAGAACCACCAAATTCGGCAATAGCACGGCGCACAGCGCTTGCAATCATTGTGGTTGTAGGGGAGGAATGCTCGTAAACCTTCCAAGGCAGTTCTACCATCTGTCCTATGCCTTGTGCTATTTGCTCCCAGTAGCACTGAGTATTGGTTTGAATCATAGAAGCGTCTACGCCTGTGATTCGGGCCAGCATTCGGGCATTGAGTTGATTCTTGTCCATTTCTGGAGTTACATACAGAACTGGTTTTCCAAGTTTGGTCATGATTTCGTAAGCGTAAGAAATCATGAAGTGAGTTTTGCCCATGTGGGATTCAGCAGCCACGACTACCAAGCTGCTTGGATAAATCCCCCCGGTGATGTTTTCCAAGTCGTACCAACCAATTCTGTCACCTGCCATATTCCCCATCTCCAGCTTTTGAAAAAGTTCAATGCCCATGTCTTGTGCTGAGAAAACCTTGCAACGTTCATCGCTTTGATTTTGAGTTACAGTAAAAACTTTCGCCTCAGCTTCCCCAAGGACAAGTGGTAGTTCAGTTTGCGTCTCGTAACCGAGTTGGACAATTTCATTGCCCACTTTGATTAGCTGCCGCCGTCGATATTTCTCCATCACCAAATCAGCAAGAGCGTCGATGTTAACGGCGGACACAGTGCGGTCTACCAAAGTCGCTAACTTGTTTCTGCCACCAATGCGATTGAGCAGATTGTGGTCAGCCAACCAAGCGGTGACAGAAAGCAAATCTGTGGGTTGAAACAAAGCGTGAAGCGTTGTTGCAGCTTGATAAATGTATGAGTGGGCGCTGATGTAAAAGGCTTCCACTACTAAGCGATCGCTGACTCTGGTTATTGCTTCTGGGTCGAGCATAATCCCGCCCAAAATCGCTTCTTCAGCCTCGATATTTTGTGGAGGCAAGTTGTCAAGTGACCTATCAGGGTGAAAAGAAACTACGTTGTCTTGATTGCTGTACATAATCATGCTCTTAGTGCTAATTTTAACTGCGCTTCAACTTCTCGCAAATTCGTGGAAGAGGGTCTGGTGTTGCTCGGAACTTTTGGCTCATTTGCTTTGGCTTGAAGTTTCGCTTTTAGCTCCAGCATTTGTGGGCTGTGTTGATATTCATTGGATGGAACCTGAATAGATTGCTCTTGCTGACGGCGTATTCGGTCTTGTCGTAAAGCATCTTCGAGCGAACTGCTAGTGATATTTTTTACTTTGTGAGCCAAAGCAGTGCGCTGTTGAGGTAGGGGCTGTTTTTCTGTTTGCAATGCTTGGTTATAACGCTGCATCAGGTTCGTCCACCCACCCTTAGTTTTCTCCCAGGTGTTCATTACTGCGATCGCATGATCTATTTCCTGTCGTGCGGAGCGTTTTGATTTCGTTGCTAATTCTTGTGCTAGGAAATCCACGACTACGGGGTTGAAGTTCTGGTAGAGGTTATTTAGCTTTCGCTCTCCATTGCGCCAAGGTAAAACCCAGCAATTCCATTTGATTGAGTCTCTAACAAGCAGGGGCACACAATCATCACTCATAGCAGTCGGGTCTGTTAGCCAAGCATCAATCAGTTCTTTCACGTTCTGCGCTGTCTTGTAGGGACAGGTTATTTGCAACTTATTCGATTGTTCGGATTTCTCGAACGACCCCCCCGCAATAGTTGATCCTCTTGAGGGGTTATTGGTTTGTTGCAAAGACTCTGGATTTTTTGACAACAAAGTGGGTTGTTGTGGGGTTGGTTCTTCTGGGGTTGGTTTTTCTGGGTTTGGTTCTTCAAGATTTAGCTGTTCAGTTTCACACACACACGATTCTTGGGTTTGGGGAGCAAATTGAGTATGTTTTTCTTCTTTTTGGTTTTCTCTATATTGTTCTTCTAATAGAGGGGTTGATTCACCACCTCTGGTTCGACCACCTCCGGTTTTGGCCCCCCTGGTTGCGCCACCCCCTAAAAACAAGTCACTGGTCAATTCAACAGGTGGCAAGGATTCTCGAAAAGCGATCGCCGAATTGGTATCCTTGAAGATGTGATACTCAAAATCAAATAACCCCGCTTCAGTGCGAATTTTTCTTCTGACTAAATAATTTTGGATTTCCGCAGTTTTGAGAATCTTGCGTAATTTGTCTCGACCATAACCCAATGAGTTTTTAATGCTGTTGAAATTCACCTCCCAGCCTTCAGTGTGTGATGTCATCCAGCAAATTAATCTGAATGTGCCATCATCTATTTCGGAGTTACGGATTAAAGCATTGGATACTGGTGTATAATGCGTACTGAGAGATTTACCTGCTATAACTTTGCTCATAAGCACCTCCGGCAACTTTGTAGCAACTCATGATGTAAACTCATATTTCTAATCTGCACCCTGCTAAAATTTACAGTTTATTTTTCCCTCGCACTGTTTCTAACAGGCGGGGGATTTGCTTTTACTCACGTACAGAAAAAGGAAATTCTCTAACCTGTAATTCTTGTGGAAACTCTTCAATATCTCCTCCCTTCTTGTCACGGGTTTTGAATCGCTGTCCCCGAAATATTGCATTTGCCCCCAACTGTTTCACAAATACGGGTGTTTTCGATTGTTGGCATTGTTGGACAATTGAATTAATCCATTCGATGTGGCATGGTCTGGAATTGGGGCCAGACTCACCACCAACAATTACTAACTGAACATCATTCAAGTAGTGAGTGATATCGCCCAAATCTTCTAGTAATGGTTCAACTGACCAAAACCGAATTAAAGCTGGAATTTTGCTAAGAAATTGACTACGTTCTTCTAAAGTGCGGCGATTCTCAATCGAAGTTCCTGACCAAATATTTAAAGGTAATTTGTCTAGCCCATGACAGGAGAGCCATTCATCCATAGATGACAGCATAATTTCTGGGCGTTTGGTGAGAATCTGAAATATTTGGTTGGGTGCAACGAACATTCCGTCCAGCATTTCATGTTGCCAAAAACGCGGAACCCATTCACCAAAAACATCAGTCATTGAAGAAACGAAATGCTTTGTAGGTTTTCTTTGGAATCCCCATTTCCGAATAGCTTCTGTATCTAACACTAGCTCTGGTGCTTGCCCAGAGTAGGGTTGCTTGTTTCCGCCAAAGAAAGAGTTTTTATTTAATTTCTCTGCATAACAATTTGCACAACCCTCGCTTTTCTTATGACACCACCAACCGCCGCCTTTGACACGGATGATATTTTCAGTTTGGTCAGTCCACTCTATGTTTGTTGGCATAATTACTCTTTATATGATGCTATTTTCATGCACTCAAAGAAACTTTTGTTTCACTATCAAACTTCTGGGCTTCATCCCCCCAACAATCCCAGCCATCACGAGAAGAACGAGCGAACATTTCCAACTTCGTCATGTCTGGGCAGAGTTTATCTACTAGTTCAAAAAATTCATCTGGTTTACGGGAATGTTCACGTCGTCGTGCATGGATTAGTGATGATTCATTAGTGAGCGAACGTCCAGCAAAAGCTCTGACATCACCTTTTACAGCTAAAGCACAATGTTCAGTTGCGTTACGTAGCCAGTGACCAGTTCCCAGATGGGTTGTACCAGCTTTAGTAACTTTTTCCCAGGTTAGAATCGTTTTCAAACTGAAACCCCATGTTTCTAAGCAGTGTGCAGCTTCTACCATGTGATTATTTGTGTACCAAAGCCAGAGAACTGACCCTCTACGATCGCTTAAATCTGGAACAGGCAATGACAGTATTTCTTCTATGTGCATTGGCTTGTAGTTAATCCGGTTCCGGTGAGTCTTATCCTGATTCCTCAGCCGATAGAACCAAGGAGGGTCAATCACGATGCACTGGTATTGACCTTCTAATGTCGTTAGTCTCATGTTTAACTCCTGTTATTTTCAAACTTGTTCTGGAAATTCAATGTGGCTTAAAGTCTTAAGTTCAACAGCCAGGGCGAACGCACGGTATTTCTGAAACCCTTGCTAGATAAGGATCTTGACGAAAAAATAGGTTAAATTTAAAAACGCTGAAACCCTTGCTATTAAAGGATTTTTATACTTTAGATGCGTTTGCCCTAGTTCAACAGCTAATCCAGTTAAGAAATTTTGGAGTTTGACTGTTGCCAAATCAATGGATATTTCTTTTTCTGACGTATAAATAAGTTGCTTATGATGCCCAAAATAAACTTCTGTACGAGTTAAGTTTTGTTGTGTGTCAGTTAACAGAGTCAAAGTAAATCTTCCAAGTTTGCAAAAGTAATAAGGACGCTTTGGACTCCAAGGCTTTCCGGGCTGCCAAGTAATTTGGGGCTTTTTACCAATGTGAACGCTGATAGATTCAAAATCAACGTGGAAAATGTTCATTAAGGCAAGCATTTCGCCACTGTTGTAATGGTCTACAACGTGCTGTCTAATGCCTAATTCTGCTAAACCTTCAGGAATATCAATGTGAGCTTCAGATGAGATTTTTTCAACTACTGTGACTATGGCTTTCATATCCGTTTAACCATCTTGTAATTTGTAAGAAAATATTTAGGAAGGTGTATGACTCGCGCTTCAATTAAACCCCTGGCAACGAACGTTATTCAGGGAATAAACAATCAGTTTCATATTCGTCATCATCCTCATCTGAACCTTCATCTTTGATGGATTCAAATTCTTCGATTGCGAAAATAGCCATAGCCACACACGCTCTTTCTGCTGGATGTGTAGCTGATTGCATCCGATATGATTCGGGGACTACATAGCCTTGGATCGCGTAGAATTTCTTAGCTAGTTTTTCAATCAATACATCTTTCTGGAAGTAGCCGAGTTCCATATCTTTTCCCCTCAAGGTAAAATTTACCTTTGTTGTAAAAGTCTTAATTCTTGATTACTTGGCGATCGCTCTGCTTGAGCAATGACCAATGGCCAATGACCGATGACCAATGACTATTAAGCAGTAACTACAGCTTTCTTACTAGCGAAAGCCCCCGCCTGCCTTAGCGCTGCACCAGGACTCGGATGAGCAAAGAACTCTTCTACAGCTTTGGTCAACCCAGCCGCAACAGCCGGATCGTGACAAGCGTAGACATAGATGGGCTGCTGCACACCGTTAACCAATCGCGTTTCTTGGCGATCGCCTAGATGTGGGTAGAATGTTCTCACCCATGTACCCAAGTGTCCCCGGTAGTGAGCGCCGCTTAGGGGGACTTTCTTTCCAAGTTCGCTCTCTGCAAAGTTGACTACACCAAGCCAGCGTTCTTCTGAAGGGGTTAGCAATTTTCTGTTGTGTTCAGCCAAAAGGTTCCCGGCATAGTCTTTAAATTGCTGTTCCATGTACGGGTTGAGTCTGCCACCAGTTAACTCAGCTAAAGTCTTCATTGCCAGGACAAGAGTATGCAATCGTTGTTCAACTGGGGGGAGAGCAGGAACAGGTGCAGGAGTTTGAGGAGTAATGCTGGGAACTGCTGCAACCAAGTCTAAAATGATGGTTCTAACTTGTGCTGCTACTTGAGATTGCTGCAAGATCATTGCGATTCTTAATGCACCCAAAGCCGAAAAAACTCTAATTTGGGAAGTTCTAGATGGTAGACAGAGTGTCTGTCGAGCATCACGTAACTCTTTGCCAGTAAGGGTTTTAGTTTCTTGGGCTTGGAATTCAGATTGATTTACTCTTGTTAGCTCTTTGACTGCGGACTCTGTAACTGAAAAATATTCCGCTATTTGTGCAGTAGTTGCCCAGCCGCTACCGTTCCATACAGCGAACACTATTGCCTTTGCTTTGCTAAGAACTTCTTGGGCACGTGAATTATCTAGGTTAGAAAGTGCAGAAGTTCTCAATGATGGAGACTCGACTAAAACATTTTGATTTAAAGGTAAACTCATCCTGTTCGGCTCCTAAGTAAATTTCAAGATTTTAAAGATTTACCCGCACCAAACTTTTCTCACCAACCAGGGAGAAACGATTCGATATAGTTGGTGTCTTAATTAACGTTGGTGACATTAATTCAACAAGGTAAAACCAAGAATCATGCACCAGCGCAATTCCCAAAATCAGCCGTTGTTTTGTTCCCTGATCATGAGAACAGAGGATCACTCTTTCGCCCAAAACAAAAGTAGGTTTTTGCACGGTGAGAGTTTCTAATTCTCCCGTCCCGATGATTTGGTTCTGTGTAGCATGGAGTATTTCATTACGGCAATCAATAGAATAAATCCAGCACTCATGCTTCCATTGCATACCGCAGCAATAGCCAAATGTTCTCGTGGTTCTTAGGTAAACTCTCTCCAGTAAATTCACCTCAACGGGTGGAATTGTTTGTCCCCAAGGTGGGGAAAGATACCAACTTGTTTGAAGTGCATTAATGTGGTCAATCATGCTTTTCTCCCCTGGGATTAATAACCTAAAAATCCTTGGCAATCTCCAACAAAAAACCGCGTCCCGTGTTCTGCACTTGCACCAGTTCTCTATCCAGCAGTGTTTGAATTACTGAATCGGAGAATTGAAACTGAAGACGGTGCAGAGGAACACAACCACCGCAAAGTCGAATCGAACGCAGCAAATGGTTGGCTCTACGGTCAAAACTGTTTGTAGAGTTAGCCATTGTTTGCACCCTTAGTTAATACGGTTAACTGGCGGTTGAGAATGTTTATCTGTTGTTGATAAAAGTCAATCTCTGCGGTAATTTGCTGGAATAATTCTTCTGGTGTGAGCGGTTGGATTTGATCCTCTTTCAAGTACGATATTTCATCAGAATTCTTGTTAGGCATCAGCACATAGCGCCAACCATCATCAAATTGTTCAGCCAACTCTGTACCAGATGGGTAGTAGTAAAGTCCAAGAATCGTGCCTTGTTCTGTGCGCTGTTCCAAAGCAAAGCGAGGGTAGCCCCAGTGTTGAGGAATGGATATTGTGGGTTGCATATTTGTAATGAGTGAATGATTAGGGGAAGGGGGAAAGGGCAATATCAATTCGTAATTTCCAATTCGCAATTCGCAGTTTAATTGCGAAAAAGCGAGTTGCGAATTGGAATTATGCTGTTACAGGCTCCCGTAACCGTTGCCAGTTTTGAGCGGTTAACTGCTCACAGTTAGCCACTTCAGCAGAGAGCAACTGCTGTAATTCGTCAGTAGTCAGCTGTTGCAATGGGAGATGCTGCAAGTATTCAGGAGTGGGTTCAGTTGCAAATGAAGTATCTGCCATCGACAGCGATCGCACTGCATCATAGACCGAGTTAGAATACTGCTGCTGAACTGAACAACGCCTCTTCACCCACCAGTCACTAAGCAATTCGCAATTCGCAGTTTGCAATTCGCAATTGTGAACGGTAATTAGTAATTGAATCATTACAGGTGCAAAGCTTCCTGTTTTTAGGCATGGGGTGTAATTGCGAATTGCGAATTGGTAATTGCGAATTGTTGTAGTTCTGGCACTCGTTGAAGATGTGCGCCATGATTTGGTTTTCGGTCGAAGAGGAAAGCATGGGGGCAGAGGCGCAGAGGAGAAAGTTGTTGTAAGTTTTTCCCCTCTGCTCCCTTGCACCTCTGCTTCTTCTTGCACAGGTAATGAGCCGTCTTTATAGTGATTGCAGATGAAGCGATCGCAACGCATTGGGGTATTGGCACGAAATACTTCTTTGTCGTTGACGATGACTACCCAGCGTTGGGTTAAGTGGTTGTCGTCATGCCTGATGCTGGCTATCAGTTGATTACCAGCGTAATATTCGTGATGGTCAAACGAGATTTCGACTATTGTGAGGAGTTCGGGAGCGATCGCTTGGGCTTGGTCGGCGATGTAGTTGTCGAATTCGGCTTGGGCTAGGGCTTGGTTGTCAACTTTCTGAAGCTGGGTGGATTGATGGGCGATGATTGCGTTTACCCAGGTTTGGGACGCTCTTTTGTCCCCGGTGGGTGTAACGCCGAGTTCAGTGGCGATTTGTTTGAGACGGGGGAGGTTATAGCGGGAAAGGGCTTGCTGTGTGTAGGTTGGATGCGTCATAATGAAGTTTCCTTATTATTAGGAACAGAGAAAGCGCTTCAGATTGGTAGTCGAGGGCGCTTTCTCTTTATCTTTTCCTATTATGCGCTAATTTTTTAGCGCCGTCAAGAATATTTTAGCTATTAGCGCTAATATATTAGCGTGTATATTACAAAGGAAGCGCTAAAAAGTTATGGTTTATATGGAGGATATTAATTTATGGGAGCTGCCATTTGTGGCACTTGAAGACAGAAACTCATTGCCGGATGAGCCTTGTGTTTACTTGGCAATCGATAAAGATAACTCGGTGCTGTACGTGGGTATGTCAGACAATTTAAGGCAGAAATGGAAAAGCCATCCTAAGCTAGAAGCCTTAAGTCGTCTTGAAGGCGTTAAAATCTCGTACATTAGAACCGAAGCTGAATTACTCAGAAAGCTAGAAAATGCCCTAATCAAAGTTTTCAAACCTCCGTTGAACTTAACGGAAGCACCTAAAAAAGGCATTGCAGCTTTAAGAGAAAAAATTGGATTAACTCAAAAGCAACTAGGTGATTTAGTTGGAGTTGATACTTCGACAATCAGAAATTGGGAATATGGCAAAGGATCAGAAACTTTTGCAAAAGTAGCAAGACTTTGTAAAGTGCTGGAATGTGATATTGAAGATTTGTTTGAGGAAGAAGCAGTGTGATGATTGAACCTGCGGAAGAACCTCTTTTTGCTCTAACCTCTGTCTCATTTTATAAGCGATGCCTGCGGTGGGTTACGCCTACGCATTTACCATCTACATTCAAAAGCTGTGTTGCGATTGACTTTGAGCAAATACCATTGAGCTAGAGGAGGTGGAAACATGAATAAGCCACCTTCTAAGCGTAAAAAAGCCACCCCTGCCGCATCTAATGACAGCACATTACCAAATGATTTTGCAGAAGAGGATATCTCCCCTCAAGAAAACCCAGCCTTAGCAACAATTGACGTTCCTGCTGTTGAAATTCCTGAATTAACCGAGCAGGAGCAAAGCGATCGCCTGCACTTGGAGCGTAGGGTAGAACGAGCGTTCTTTGAAGCAGGGAAGGCATTGACTGAGTTACGCGATCGCAGATTATATCGTTCCACGCACAAAACTTTTGAAGATTATTGCCGCGATCGCTTTGGTTTTAGCCGCAGACAGCCCTACCATTTAATAGAAGCTGCGGTTATTTTTGATAATTTGGTGGAAAAATGTGAACGGAACGTTCACATTTTGCCGACTAATGAGTGGCAAATCAGGCCACTGACCAAGCTTGACCCGGACATTCAGCCCGAAGCATGGGAACAAGCTATAGAGTCTGCCAAGGGGAAAGTACCATCTCATCGCATCGTAAAAGATGCGGTGCAGCGAATAATGGAACGTACTCAAGTATCTAACACCTATCAATTAGGCGAGGTATGCCAAATCTTAGCCAAAGATAATCCAGAACTCAGGGGCAAGGGTTGCTGCTGGGGGATTGTCAGCCAAGTAAATGAGTTCAGTTGCACGGTGAGGATGTGGGATGGCGAACACACGGTTGGGTTGCAACATCTGAAGTCTTACAATTACCTGCCTGCGGAGTGTGAGCAGATGCAAGTGATTTGCGATCGCATCAATCGGGTGTATTCAAGTGGGCTGGAGGAGTCGGTGCAGAAGTTTTTGGAGATGCTGGGGAAGCTGAATCGGGCTTATTTGACGGATTTGGAAGAGAAATTGTTGAGTGTTCTAGAGTCTGAGATAAAAGATTAATGCAACAATGCTTTCTGTAATCTATTGTGGTAGGGGTGTAATATTGGTACTGATTATCAAAGAAAGGGCGACGCTAGAACAGGTTGAGCAAATGCTGCAAACTTTGGGACTTTATATCAAAATAGCAGTAGACATAGAAAGAGGTATTTTAGCGGGGGGAGGGGAAAAGCACGCCTACTGTGAAGCAGCATTACTCGAAGATGGTAGTAGACAGCGAGATATTTGGGGTGCAGACTGGATTCCATTTAACCAATCAATAACTTATGAATCGATTATTAACATCCGCCCTAGTCAAAATAATCGCTCAATGATAATTCAAAACCCAGAGATTCGAGAACGTGTTAAAAAAATTGCTCAGGAATTAATAGGTGGATATGAACCAGAAAGGGGATGATAAACAAGCACGGTTTCAAAGCGAAAATACATCAAATCGCTTAGGACATATCGCGTCAAATTTAGCTAGGTTAAGAACATTTTGTAACACTGTTTACCCGGAAGCAGTTGAAAGTGTAGCAGATGAAACTATATGTTTTATTGAATGGACAGCAGCAGAAATTGAACCAGAGTATGCCGAAGAATTGGTTAGCATTCAAGTTCAACTAGCACGATGGAAATTAAAATTTGACAGTCTTTGGTCTGAAGAGAGCGAACGGAAAAATATGTCCGAGCAAGCGAGTACTTGGTCAGAGAGGGTATTAAATATGTCAGGGAAATTGTCCCAATCTGCCTAAATCTCCTATTACTTGCATCCAAAATGCTAGGATTTCACCAAAAATGTGAGATTGCGTAATGCAGTTCATAATTGCAGACATAGCTTATGCGCCAGATTGCACTAACACCGACAACAGTGATCGCGCCCTCAAGCCATCGAAGTATTCCCCAAGCGGTTGAGTAGAGCGAATTCAGGAGATGGACAGGGCAAACGCATCTAAATATTGACGAGCCTGAATCAGGATGAAATACACCAAGACTCAAACTACATAAGGCTTTGAGGAAATTAAATCTCACTTAGCATGAAAATTATAATCATTACGAGGGGGAGTTTAGAGGCAGCCGTCGCCTGCCTGAATTTTCACGGTAAGTTCTCCACTCTTCTAGCATAGGTTTTCTCACAGTCTGATTCTCAATAGTTTTAGATTAATGACTAGGAATCACGAGAAGATCAGCGCAAAGAAAAACTCGATTTATGCGATCGCCACAGGAAAGGAAGGTTACACCATCGAAAACTCTTCAAAGTGACTTTTACAGATGGCGTGAAAAGCCAGGACGGCTGCCTGTCAAGGAACATGCTATTCTTACAGGAACTCCAAAAAAGAATTTCATTCTGATTCTCCTCTCTATGAAGCTGAAGCCAAAAATCACAATTGCTGACCATTTTTTGGGAATAGAAGACCCACGAATAGATCGCACAAAGCGGCATAACTTAATCGATATCATGACGATTGCAATAATAGCAGTGATTTGTGGTGCGGATGGCTGGGTGGCAGTTGAAACATACGGATGTGCAAAATATGAGTGGTTGAAAACATTTTTAGAACTACCAAATGGCATTCCATCACACGATACATTTGCACGAGTTTTTGCACAAATAAATCCTCAACAGTTTCAAGAATGTTTTCTTTGCTGGATGAAATCAATACAGAAGATAACTGAAGGTGAAGTAGTTGCAATTGATGGGAAAACCTTACGTGGTTCTTATGATAGTAGTAGTGAACAAAGCGCAATTGTAATGGTAAGCGCTTGGGCAACTACGAATAAATTAGTTTTAGGACAAGTGAAAGTAGATGAAAAATCAAATGAGATTACAGCAATTCCAGAATTATTAAAGGTCTTAGAACTGTCTGGATGTATTGTGACAATTGATGCAATGGGCTGCCAGAAAGAAATCGTGAAATTAATCACATCGCAAAATGCAGATTATGTAATTGCGTTAAAGAAGAATCAAGGAAATCTTTATGATGAAGCCGAAAAACTATTCTCTTCAGGCATAGCCACAGGTTTTGATGGGATTAAACATAGCACATATAAAACAGAAGAAAGAGGGCATGGTCGTCATGAGATCCGCAATTACGTAATGTTATCTCAAATTGAGTCTCGGCTTAACCCAAATTCAGTTTGGTCAAACCTTAATAGTGTTGGAATGGTAGAATCTATCCGTTCATTAAATGGTGAAACAACGGTTGAAACCCATTATTTTATCAGTAGTCTTGAAGATAATGCTAAACAGTTTGGTAATTCTATTCGCAGTCATTGGGGAATTGAGAATTCATTACATTGGATATTGGATGTCGCCTTTAAGGAAGATGACTGTCGGATTAGGAAAGATAATGCTCCACAGAATTTTGCAATTCTCAGACATATTGCAGTCAATCTTTTAGGTCAAGAGAAGCGTGTCAAACGTGGAATAAAAAATAAACAGTTTCTCGCTGGGCTGGATAACAATTATTTAGCAAGAGTTTTAGCATTAGCATAAACTCATATATCGGAAATTAAATTTGAGTATTTAGGAAGAATTTCATTTTTCTTCTAAATAAACATAGTTTTATAACTCAAATCTTGAGTTATTTTAGTATCAATAAATAATCATTCAGCTCCAGATAAGATAATTAATGATTTTTGAGAATACTTCATTTATTTTATTTATCATTTAATCAATTTTTACAATTATCTATGTCATTTTGAAATCTCTCTTAGTTTTGATTAGTAAATAAGATGCGTTTTCCCTAACTCCAAGAGCAAGGTAAAGACCTTGATGAAACCAGTGGTGATAATTACGTTTATGCAGCAGCCCAAACTTTAGAAGCGATATTAGCTGAAGATACTAATATTAGGATGCAAGGAGTAATTCTCGAAAATTTGGTTAAACAAACTGCAAATACAAAATGGATAAAACAAAGTATTTTTGATGCTTTATTGAGTGCTTTTCCTTTGTGCATTAGTACACCAGTAACGCCAGAAGTACCAAAGATTGGGTTAATCTCTTATGCAACTCGTCCTTGTAATGATACTGTTTCATTAAATGAACAAGAAAAAGGTCATCTATTTTTAACTCAAAGTTATACTGCTACTGCTATAGTTAATCCTTTTTCTGGTTATGAAATTAAGGCAGAAAGAATACAGTCTGATATAGTTGATTCTCCTGAACAATTGAGAAAACAACGCTTAGTACAGGAAGAAATTCGTTATCTCAAAAATCAAGGCTGTCAACATATTATTCTACTTTCTCATGCTTATCGTAGTCGCAGGTTGAACCGCACAGCAGATTATAATTCTGGTTTAATACCAAAAGAATTTTTGGAAGATGTTTTTCAAACTTTTCCTGATTTAAATATTTATACTATGCTGCGGGATGTATTTCCAGCAACAAGATTACAAAAGCGTGGCAAAGGTGAAGCTGCATTTGAAATTTTACACGCAGCAGATCATACTAATTTTTTGCACTCTGTAGAAACTGTTCGGGTACGAGATGTCATTCCTGTATATACTTTCGCCACCCTGTTTGCAGTGCAAGAACAGCAACGACCACAGTCTGGTTTTTGCGTTTATTTCTTAGTGTCTGACCAACGAGTAAATGATATTACTTGGACAGAACGTGCAAGGCAACATCTTATCGATGCCGAACAAAATTCTCATGTTAATCCTTGCTTAATTTCTATGTTGCGAGGGTTACATTTTATTGAAGCAGAACGAGGTGTAAAACAAGGACAACTCATTCCAGTTTTAGATCCCTTCCGTTGGATATCGCCCAGTACTGTTGAGGCTGCGGGAGAAGTGGAAGTATTGCATTCTCGACGCAAAGGGAAAGTGTATCTCAGCTATCCAGCTTTACTAACTCATATTTCTCAAGTTTTACACCGCAGGAAGTAAACAAATATTTGAAGGAATAAACACTAATGCAACTATCAATTTTAGAACAGGCATCTGTATGGGGTCAGGTGTTTGAGCTTGCTGTCAAACGTGGAGTTTTACAAAATTTGATTTATCAAAGGTTACTCAGTAGTGACCAAGATCAGGGTTTGAAGCCTTGGCAAGAGGTAAAAAACGCAGATATCTATAGTCAATTGGTAAAATCTTTGAAATTGACAGATCCAAATGCTAAAGAATGGGTTAGCACAATGGTACGTCATTTACTGGTATTGGGCTATGGATTAGGCTGGACAGCAGTGCGAGAATGCTTAAAAAATATACCAGTGAGACAGCCAACTCTGACAGCGATTTGGTGTCCGTTGGTGCTTCCAGGACAGCAGATACAACGTGAGACTGAACGAGAAAAAACAGCACAAGAATTTCATGAAGCTTTTCATCTTTCAGGACGGACAGATTTAGGATTAGTCAACACAGGAGAACCAGCAAGAGCAGATTTTTTACTTTGGTTATCCAGTGGAAAGAATACCCCGCAAAAATTTGAGCATTTTCTACTATGCTTGGAATTCTCCTATAATGCACCTATAAAATTAGCAGATTTTAATACAGAAACTGCTCATCTAGAGGAAATGAGTCGTTATGCTCGTTATATTGATTCACGGGGTGTATTCTCTAGAGTTTGCGCTGAAGTGGAAGGTGGTGAATTTTTATTTTCTTCAAATTTAAAAAATCACCTATCTGCTTTTAGTGGCTCAGACAAACCTTTATTTAAGTTATGTCAAGCCTCATCTTATACTGAGCGTCTGATCAATTTGTTAAAAAAGCAGGGACAATTAAATGGTGGTTGTAGTGCTAGAGGGATCGCAATTACCTCAAATGGATGTGAAAGTATTGCCGCCCATTTTTTAGACGAATCAGAACAAGATCCTAGAGCAAAGTTGATGGCATCTTTGGGTGAGGCATATCGTAACACACGCAAACTAGATAACCAACCCGATGCACTCTTAACAGAAATTCGTGTAGCTTTTAATAAGTTGGTACGATCCCTTCCCCCAGATTTTGAGCGGCAGGTCAAGCAACTCAAACACGAGCCTGATTTAGAAACGTCATTGCACTACAAATTTACAGAACAGATAACAGATTTTTACAATCCTATGCAGGAATTTTCCCAACAGGAAGTACTTGCTAACATTGAAATGACAGAATCATTGTACAAGTTCTTTGGTGATAATCCTCAAGTTCATTTTCAGTCAGTCTTCCAACACTTAGCAAAACAACTTCCCCTGCGAACAATCCACCAATACGCAGTTGTTACTGGATTAAAATCTGCCCAGACTGGAAGGTTGAATATTGTTGCTTTAGAGGGAAATCCTGGAATTGGTAAAACTACTGCTGTAATTAAGTTTCTGGAAGCTCAATCAGAAGGTTTCGTGTTTTTATATCTCAGTCCACGAGTGGTAATTAATCGGGACGTTACTGCCAAGTTTGCTAAAAAAGACGGAAATCCAAGTGGTATTTTAACCATTACTACTAATGCTAATTTAATTAGTTCAGCACCTAAGTGGTATGAAAAACAAGTATTGGAAAAAGGTGAAACACAGCGATGTGTAGATAGCGCAGTAGTTGTAGATGGTATTACTGAATTGAAGTATCCTGATGGTAGTACCATCTTCCTTACGCCTGAACAGGAACACGAAATTGATTGCAATATAGTTACTACTAACCGTTTTAAACGTTCTCGCAATGAACGAGAAGACAGCGTACAATCCATACATCGCCCTGGTGTATTACGTACTCTAACTGGTTCAGCCCGTAAATTGCTAGAAGAAAACCCTCAAGTAAATCGGTTAGTAATGACTGCGGCTATTCAAGGTTATCGCCACCTCGACCAAACAACTACAATTGATGCTTTAGGAAATTTATTTGCTAAAAAAGCTAATACCAAATCAGGACAACAAGAACGCCGTAACTTTGGCACAAAAATTCCTACTATTATTGCAATGGTTGATGAGTTGGCTGGTGATGGTACAGGAGCGATATTTGTTAATGAACTAACGAATTGGTTACAACAACAGTTCATTGAACCTTTTGAGGGTAGTAAATCACCGTTTAAAGTAATTCTGATTATTGCTGATGCCTCTTTAAGTAATGAAATAGTCCTTAATAGTTATCTCAACTCTGGAAATTCTGCTCCTGATAAAGTATTAATTAGTCCAACTCAAGGGGAAGCAGCGTTTCGCGTTACTGGCACTGATATCAAAATAGGGCTTAAAAAATATCCAGTATTACATATTATGACTAATAGCTATCCAGCTTCTCAACTTAATATTGAATACAGTATTCACCTTGCACCCATAGCGCCTAAACAGATAAAAGTTGACTTACAACAAGAAATTCGTCAAGCAATACGAGAACAATTAGAAGATAAGTTATTAAGTAATGCCTATAAAGAAATTAAAAAAGGTATGAAAGAAGGCTCAGAACAATTAATATTTTTTGCCCAAGACAAAGCATTTTTGCGTCAATTAAAGCATAAGTTGATAGATGGGAAAGATGCTCTTTATCAAAATTATGAAGTAGAAATTTTAGATCAAAGTGTACCTCCTAATAAACGGTTAGAATTAATCCAAGAAGAAAAAAGAGATAAAATACGAGTTTTCTTGATGACTTCTTCAGGAGCAAGAGGTATATCTTTTCCAAAAACCGATTGGATTATTGCAGCAATTCCTAGATTTAATATAGAAGCTGCTTTAATGGAAGTTGCTCAACTCATTTATCGTGGACGAGGAATGTACACAGATCCAGAAACAAAAAAGCTAGTTTCAGGAGATGATAAAGCTAGACAATTGGTAATGCTTATTAATGATGGCTTTATTGTAGCTGAAGATACTGATAGATCAAGACTATGGTTACGCCAGTCTAGCGATATTTTAACTTTATTAATGATGTTACGTTCTACAATTCACACTCGGATAAAAGGTGATGCAGGACTTAAGAACCAACGTCTTGCTTTTGTACCAGTGGGTTCAATTGGGGATGAAGAATTATTAAACCTAATGTCTGATGACGTGTGGATTTTTTTGCAAGAAGCGCGGATTTTTGTCTATGATAATCAATCGGAAGAAGAAAAGAGAATTGTAAAAAAAGCAGAGCAGTTAACACAGAAAATATTTGCTCAATTAACCTTGAAGGGTAATACAGTTGATAGACAAGCCAAATCTTATGTAGATTATTCTACTTTAGAGGCTTTTGTCAAAGCGGTGTCTAGAAGTTCAAGCCGTCTTCTACCATCTCTAGAAAATGTAAATTTAGTAATTCCTGATTCTTTAACTTGTCTTGGGCCTTTCTGGATAGAAGATTGGTCTAACCGCCATACAGAGGAAAAATTTAGTTTTGAAGGCTGGCGTAAAAATATTCAACAATATAGTCAACAGCTTTTAGGATTATTGGCAATAATTTATCAAGATAAGAATGGCAAATATCCACCTAAACTCAAACGCCCAGCTAAGGGATTACACCAAATTCTAATTCGAGAGAAAGAAGAATCTCTTTGGGAATATTCAACACTACAAAGTTTGAAAACACAGAATATTGTTGCTAGCGTCCCACTTGATTATCCTCATTTTTGGCGCGAAGAGTTGGAAGACGATACTCGGAAACAACTGATAGAAGACCCAGCTACATGGCAAATTACTTTAGGAAGGAGTTTAACACCAAAAGGTTTGGTTATGCCTGTCGTTCCACAATATGAAACATTCCCTTGGGCAGCTGTGGCTGGTCGAAGGGTTTTTAGCCAATTGGAAACTCTTTTTAGTGACCGCTATTTTCTCGCCTCTAGCGAATTAAATTTACTCAATAGCATTTTGTTAGTAGATGTGTTGGATGATAATGTTAGTTAATGATGTGTTATGCACTAGATGGATAATCTTATGAGCTACTACATTTAAGTAGTAGCAGTGTAATTGATCATAGTTATGCGTTAATTACTATAGCTTATTGATTTGTTACCAACTTTGAATAATCAGCATAGTAAAAGTGTGGAGTGAAGATAGTTCTTATTTATCTTCTATCCAAACGATACAGCACTTCCTGCTGTTATTAAGTACAGTCTCTCCCCCTCCATACTCCTGCTTTTCGTCCCTTTTAGCACTAAACACGCACTTCACAATAATGGGAACTGCTGGCTATATTACTGTAGATGTGTTTAAAAAGTTGCTATAGAATGATTGCTACCTCTCCCAATCCACCAATACGCCATCCACAATCGCAATCCCCCACTGCGGAAACTGGAGGGTAAGATATCTCTCAGAATTGGTATCTAGTCGTGAAATGTATCATTGGCTTCCGTTTTGGAAACCCCAAAGAACATTCCTAATACTTGAAATGTCGGCATCTGTCTTAAATAAAATAAGCATAAACAGACTTGCTCACTTATTGACAACTTGGTTGGGCGACCTCCTCCAGACGCATTGATTCTAATTTTTTTACTCTCTTGTTTTACTTTAATTTCTTGGTGTCGCTTTTCGGCACATCTTAACAGTGAATGCAGTTGTTCATAACTAATCCCTAAAATTTGTTTTGTCCGGTGTGGATATTTCTCGATATAATCAAAAACCATAAATAATTCTGAAAAATGGTAGACACTCAATTTAACGTTTTACCATTTTTCTTTTTCTAAGTTAATATTTCGGACAAGTCTATTGCAGGAGTGATAAGATATCGGGCATGGGCGAGTAGTGGTTTTTGAGTTGTCGTTGTGAGAGACAATAACTCTACTACGAAACGCCCTACCTCTTCATGCTCTTATTTTGGCAACGGTATTGATACGGAAAAATTTTATATAATCCTCCCTTGAAGAGTATTTATACGTAAAAATTATGTATAATTTATAGTGACGTAAAAAAGAAGTGTGCAAGGTAGTTGATCATTCATTTCATTGCCCGCTAGTTATACTTGGAAAATCATACTTAGCCTGAGTAACATGGAAAAACTTGAAGAAAAGGTAGCCTTGCTCGAACAAGCAGTTTCAGATGAGAGAAGAAGACTTTCGTCAGATAGGCTCGACATTTCTTTTGGAGAGTTGATCAACTTATACAAAAATGATGAATTAATAATTAGACCAGAGTATCAAAGGTTGTTTCGATGGTCGGAAACACAAAAAACTGCACTTATAGAATCTATTCTACTCTCGATTCCAATTCCTCCAATATTCGTAGCTGAGGATCAAAACGGTATATGGGAGTTAGTTGATGGATTGCAACGTGTTTCTACTTTTATAAGTTTTTTTGGTGAGCTAAAAGGTGATGGATGGGAAATCAATCATCAAGAAGAGGATGTTAACTCATCAGTCGAAGAGGGAGAAGAAATTGAAGAGGAAAACGGGGAAGTAACTGAAGAGGGGAAAACTCTAAATAAATGGACTTTGCAAGAAGGAGGATTAGTTAGCAGCTTACGAGGTTTTAATGTTGATACTCTTCCAACTAATCTAAAAATAAATCTAAAAAGGGCTGTTTGTAGAGTCGAAATTTTGAGAGGGGAAAGCAGTACTTCCATGAAGTATGAGTTGTTCAAACGACTCAACTCTGGAGGTTCAAAATTAACTCCACAGGAAATAAGAAATGCAATTTATCGAGGAGTAGATCCTAGACTTAATGAGCTTTTGCTAAAAATTAGCCAAAAAGAGGTTTTCAAAGCACTTACCCAACTAAGTCGTGCCAAACTTAATGAATTATATGACCAAGAGCTAGTTCTTAGGTTTTTCGCTTTCTATAAAAATGCTGAAAACGTAAATGAAAACATGGAGAAATTCTTAAATAAATTTATGGAGAAAACTGTCCAAGATGCTGATTTTGACTACAATAATTATGAATTTCTCATCATAAGAGTCTTAGAATTAATTAACCAAATAGGAGATAACAAAATATTCAGAAACGCCAGTAACTTATTTGTTCCAGCTTATTTTGAAGGTATATTAATTGGAGTTGCTCAAAATATTGATCAATATGCTGAAAACATTGAACTTTTAAAATCAAAAATAACACAATTGAAAAATGATACAGATTTCAGGAGATATTCTGGTACTGCTTCTAATAGCAGAAGCCGGATTAGAAATCGTCTTAAAAGAGCAGATGAGATTTTTCAATAAAATTAGCAATGAATTATGCATGATTTTGATATAGCATTGCAAGAAATTATTGAAGAAAGAGTATCTGTTATTTTTGAAATTGAGAGAGCAATTTTCACGAAAAGATACTCTCTATCTTCAAGACATCAAGATATTTTCTCAACCCAATCAATATCGATGATGTATTCCGTATGGGAAAGTTTTATTCAAAAATCTTTCAATCTCTATATTGATGAAATTAATAACTTCGGGATAGATTTCTATGATTTTTGCGATGAAATAGTTATTCATCATATGGAAAACGATTTTAAACAGTTCAAGGAGTATCCCGAAAAAGATAATAAAAAGGTAAAGTTTTTTGTGTTGCTTAAGAATTTTCATGCTACTAGTAGCTGCTCTATTTCAAGAGTTGTTAATACTGAGAGTAATGTTGGCTTCAATGTCTTGAACAAACTGCTCAAAAGTTTTGCACTTGAAAAGTTACCAGAACATTGGAAAGATTACAAATATCCAAATCCTAATTTAAAAGACTCCTTAGATTTATTTCTAAGGTTACGCAATGCTGTAGCTCATGGAGGTGATTTAGTTTCAGAGGAGAGGATTGATCAGACAGTCTATATCAGATTCAAGAACTTGGTGACAGATTTAATGTACGAAATCCGATTGAAGATGTTGTACGGTCTTGAACAAAAAACATTCTTAAAGTTACGGCAAAATAGTGTAACAAATGACTAGTGCGATCGCGCATCTTGTAGGGTGCGTTCCTCACGACAACTCCTTATTACTCCGCCGATAAATTCCTGGAAACGCACCAAGATTGTGGACTTTAATCAAGCGATCGGAGTATTTTGGCAAAAATGGCAAAATCTCTAGGCTCTTATTTTGGCAAAGGTATTGAAATAGCAACAGTTTAGGATAACAAATGGCCAATTTTTATCAGGGAAAGTGCTAAATTTTCATCCTCTGCTTACTCTACCCTTAAACTGTCCGTGCATCTAAGATTGACTTGTCTAGCTTGTAGTTGATATAACACACTCTAATCCTCCCACTTCACCAGCACCCCCTCCGTCGCCACAAGCCCCCACTGCGGACACTTCGCCACCAGCTTCTTGCTCACGATCTGTAAGGCAGGATCATCACTCCAACACTCTTGCAAGAAGTCAAACCCCGGATTCTGCCCCGAATTTCCCGCAACTTTCAGTTTCTACATACGTTCTGGTCGTATATTTGACCTCGCTACAATTGCCTCATGTGACCATTTTTCAGTTTGTGACACGGGCGGTGCGGGACTTTCACCCTCATGAACTGTTTTGATTTCTACACCAGAAACCGGGTTTTCAACCAACAACATAGCAGAGTGATCCTGTTCTACCTGCTCTTGTGTTTGATTAGCGATCGCTACTTTTCCCCACATCAATACTTCCCACGCTAAATGCTAAATTTTATTTAGCCACCCAGCAGGAGCTTTTTTTTCTTATGTGGTTCTGGTCTGCCGATTCAGTAGAACAAGAATTATTTGATTTGTACGCTCCAGCCCTGCAATCGCTCGGCGTAAATTTCAGTGACGAGCAACTCCAAGACACTCTAGAAGCAGCAAGCTATGGTTTAGAAGATGCTTTCAGGAGCGCAATCGTTTATATACTCTGGCTCGAAGAAAACCTGAAGCCGATTTACCCAACTGCAATACTAATCGAGGCACTGGCAAATCAATGGCGCACCAAATATTGGAAGCCGGAGTATTTAGAACTTGAACAGTTGCTTTCCCCTGGAAAGCGCTGGTGGAGGGCAGCAGTGGATATGTGGGGTTACGACGAACGTAATCAACTGGTTGCAGATATATTTGACGACCACGGGCAGGAATTTATTAAGTTCCGAAATGGTAAAGAAATTCTAGTTGACACTGCTTATAAGTGGGGATGGGAGCGAGTCGCAGATTATGCGTCCCCGTTTTCAGAAAGTAATTCGTCGTTGCGCGGTATCAATGCAAGAGAATCTTGATCTACATCTTCTGCATTAGTGGATAAGCACTATCAAGCAGCAATCGCTTTAGCTGAACGAGTAGCAATTGCTTCACTTGACCATTTTTAAGGAGAGAAGCGTAAAAATCGTTTATTATATAGTATTTTCTGTTTAAGTATTTTACCCTTGCTGAATAGACTGTATGCCCATCCCTGATTACCAAGCTATAATGCTGCCGTTGCTGAAGTTTACGACTGACCAAAAGGAACATTCATTACGGGAAGGAATTGAGGCTCTGGCGGTTCACTTCCGATTAACCGAAGAAGAACGCAAAGAACTACTGCCTAGCGGTCGCCAACCAACTTTTGATAATCGTATAGGATGGGCACGCACTTATCTCAAGAAAGCTGGGTTAATAGAATCAACTAAGCGAGGTTATTTTCGTATAACTGATAGGGGATTCGATGCTGTTAAAACTAATCCTGTTGAGATTAATGCTAAATTTTTAAAGCAATTTCCTGAATTTCTAGAATTCCAAAATTATAATCAGCAATCAGAGCAATCTATATCTAATGGTAGTGAAGTCGAGCTAGATACAAGTCGTACACCAGAAGAAAATTTAGAGATTGCTATTCAAAAGCTAACAAGAGATTTAGCATCAGATTTACTACAGATAATTAAGAATTCTCCACCAGCTTTCTTTGAAAAGCTAGTGGTAGATTTATTAGTCAAAATGGGATATGGAGGTACTCGCAAGGATGCTGGTAAAACAGTTGGTCGTAGCGGTGATGGCGGAATTGATGGTATCATCAATGAAGATCGTCTTGGTCTGGATGTAATTTATATCCAAGCCAAACGTTGGGAGAATTCTATAGGTCGTCCTGAAATTCAAAAATTTGCTGGAGCTTTACAAGGGTTCCGTGCAAAAAAAGGTGTATTTATAACAACATCAACTTTTACAAGTGAAGCTAAAGACTATGTTTCAAGGATTGACACTAAGATTATTTTGGTTAATGGTGAAACTCTGACTCAGTTAATGATAGAAAATAATGTTGGTGTTACGCCATTTGCTGTGTATGAAGTTAAAAAAGTTGACTCGGATTATTTTACAGATAGCTAGAACAAAATTGAGGGAAATGAAGAATTTGGATTTTGTTCTTGCTGTCTTATTTCATATTCTTTAAGAAACTTAATTTACCTCTCCCAATCAACCAGCACCCCATCCACAATTGCAATTCCCCACTGTGGAAACTTCATCAGCAATTTCTTGATCACAATCTGCAAAGCCGGATCATCATCCCAGCACTCCTGCAAAAAGTCAAACCCCGGATTCTCGCCCGAATTTGCCGCCCGATTCAGTTTCTCCCTTCTTACAGGTCGCATATTTGACCTCGCTACAATCGCATCATGCGACCATTTTTCAGTGACGGGCGCGGCGGAATAACCACCTTCATCAACTGCTTTGATTTCTACACCCGAAACTGAATTTTCAATTAACAATGAAGCTGAATTTCCCTGTTCTACCTGCCCCTGAGTTTGATTAGCGATCGCTGCATTCGTCAACGACTGAAGCAACCGCGCACGATAGAACTCCTGCTGCAAAAGAGACAGAACACTCAGCACGCCCAATTCCCCAAATCCTGGCAAATCCTCGTTGTGCAGAGATATAAAAGAGGTGTCCAAAAGCACAAACTTCAAAGGCGGCTAAAAAATTGGTGTTGCTAGATTCGCATGAGGGATGATGATACCATGCTAGGAGGAGCAGTGGAAGCCGCAGTCTTTCTTCAAGAGAGCAGCTAAATTTCTTTGCCTAACTTAAAGCGATTGTCCAAGGTTTTTCAGATCATGGAAAACCATAAGGAGAAATCCAAATGAACTACGACATCAAAGACAAAACCATTTTGGTTACGGGCGCAAATCGCGGCATCGGCAAGGCGATAGTTGAGTCGTTTATTGAACACGGAGCCACCAAAGTCTATGCGGCTGTTCGTCAGCTCAACAGTGTCTCCTCATTGGTTGAGCAATATGGCTTACAGGTAGTACCAATTCAGGTTGATTTAGGTGATCCCCAATCTATTGTTGCTGCTGCTCAAACTGCCCAAGATGTGCAAATAGTCGTCAATAATGCAGGAGTTTTTCAAGCCGGAACTCCCCTAGCTGAGGATTCGATCGCCGCTCTCGAATTTCAGATGAAGATCAATGTATATGGATTGATCTACATGGCTCAGGCGTTTGCCCCAGTACTCAAAGCCAATGGAGGTGGTGTCTTTGCCCAAATCAATTCTGTTGCTTCGCTCAAGGGTTTCCCCGACTCTGCTACTTACTGTGCCTCGAAAGCTGCGGCCTATTCAATCACCCAGGCATTACGAGAACTATTGAGTGAGCAGGGTACGCTAGTGCTAAGTGTTCACCCTGGCCCGATTGCCACGGATATGGGCGATGCGGCAGGAATGAGTGAGGTTGCACAGCCACCAACACTTGTGGCAGACGGGATAATAAAAGCTCTCAAAGCTGGGGATTTTCATGTCTTTCCTGACTCGATAGCTAAACAAATGGGCGATGCTTATAAAAGCTTTGCCCAAAATATCGTTGAGGTATCATCAAGTTAACTACATTGCAGGGTAATACTCTAGACAAGGGGATCTGGGTATTCAACGGCAAGCCCAAACTCTTCTCGATTGTACAGATTTACTACTCCTCCTAATTCACCAGCACCCCATCAACACAAGCAATTCCCCACTGCGAAAACTTAACCAGCAATTTCTTGATTATTATCATCAGCGCCGGATTGTCATTCCAGCACGAGAGCAAGAAGTCAAACCCCAGATTCTACCCCTAATTCGGCGCAACTTTGAGCGTAAAACCCCCGAATTATATTCGGTGGATATGAGCGAATAAGCCAAATTTATTTGGGATTATTTATGCTAGACCTGATATTGTAATTCCTGGATTCGATTCGGCACAGATGCTAAACTTGAGCGCACTGGTAGGACTTGTAGGATTATTCGGCATCGCTATTTATGCTTGGTCAACATTACCGGATACTATACCAGTCCACTTTGGATTTGATGGACAAGCCAATGGTTGGGGGAGTAAAAAAGTTCTGTGGTTATTACCAATTGTCGGTTTAGCAATTTATGGACTTTTAACATTTATTAGTCGTTATCCCAATACATTTAATTATCCAGTTGTAATTACTGAAGAAAACGCTTTAAGGCAGTATCAAATTGCTTGTTCAATGTTGGATTGGTTAAAAAGTGAGATGGTTTGGATATTTGTTTACATTGAATGGCAAATATTCCATCTAGCGACTACAGAAAATCCCAATTTAGGGGTATGGTTTATACCTGTAACATCAATAATTATATTTGCGACAATTGGATATTGGTTGAGTCAATCTTTTCTGGCACGTTAACGCCATACAAAATAGTCTTGAATGCCATTTTGATTCGAGCCTTACAAGAACAGTGGAATCCTATTGCATGGCATGATGAGTAGATTGAACTACCCTGAGTTAGAGTCACCCAGGCAAAGGTGATGGAATGGCGCAGCTTCCAAGTGGGGGTATGATGTACGTAACCGTCTAATCGTCTCGTTGCTGAGTTTCCAAGTCCATTGCTTTCAGTTCCAATCCAATGGCATTTGAAGGACAATTATGAGTAACCCTCTTTCCCAACCCGAAGATCCAGACTTCCATTCATCTATTCAGGAGAATCTAAAACAGCTTTCTGCTCAGTTAGGATCTCCTTTGTCCGAATTATCAGTCATGGAAATATACCAGAATGCGTGCGACCTACTGAGCCACGTTTCTCCATCACCTCTTACTCTTACCCGTGTTGCAGGAACATTACTGGTCTACCGAGTCACGGACACAGAACCGGAAGAATTTGAGTGGTTCACCACCCAAGTGAAACAATGTTTGGACGAAGAAGAAGTTGAGGAGTTGATTGAATCCATACATCGCACGGATGCTTTGTAATCGCTGAAAAAGCGGGAGTCTCGCGCACATTGGATACTGTCACATTCTCTCAAGACCGCTTTACTGTACGCTGAATCTCTGCATTTAGCCAAAACTTCAAGAAGGTATTTCCCTTAATTGCTGCATAAGCTAATCGGCATTTAAGTTGCATAAAACCAGGGCTGAAGCTCTAACTACGAGTTAATCATTCGGGAAAAACGAATGATGATTATTACCTCTTGAACTTCTTGATGACTTGGCTGATTTCTCAACAAACTCAGCAGCTAAATAGAGAATTCTGATCTGCCATTATTTTTAACTCTATTGGGAATATACCTTACTTATTGACATGATGCGGCCGCCCTAGGGTGATCGCTACAACTATCATATTTTTGAAGGGAAAAACTATTGTTAAATTCATTGCTACCACCTCAAGCTGTCGCTGTTGGGCAGAAAACTGAAGTGCTTCATATTGAAATACAAACAGTTAGTTTGAAATCTATCAGTAAGAATTTCTGGCGGAATATTTGATTAAAAATACTATCAAACCTTAAACTGGTTTGGTAGTATTTTTTTCTCTCTAAGGTTTAAGCGTCCTTTCAATCCGGCGATCAGGGATAAGCCACATAATTGCGACTAAAACATACAATGCACAGCCAAACCACGGTTTTACAAAAGCAAGGGGAATTGCCGCCGCATAAATCAACACTGATATTTTGCCCTTAAAATCTCGACCAACAGCCTTGGCCAGCATTGAATCTCTACCGTGATGAGAAATTAAGGTACGACTCAGAATAAAGTATGCGATCGCCGCCATCAACAGAACCACACCATAAAAAGCAACAGGCAAAGCCGTAAAGTGGTTTTCGCCCATCCAAGCAGTAGCAAAGGGAATGAGGGATAACCAAAACAACAAATGCAAATTCGCCCAGAGAGTTCGCCCGTTCACTTGCTTGGCTACCTGTAGCAGGTGATGGTGGTTGTTCCAGTAGATTCCAACGTTGACAAAACTTAAGATATAGCTCAAGAATATTGGCAATAATGGACGGAGTGCGCCTATATCGCCCCCATGAGGCACTTTCAATTCCAGCACCATGATGGTGATGATGATAGCGATTACACCATCGCTAAAGGCTTCTAATCTCCCCTTGAACATTGGTTTATACAGTTTCTCTGTTTCTGTAAATTATCGCGTTGGTAAAGATATAGCACGCATTTGGCTAGTAGTTCACCAACCCAATGAGAGCGGTATAGGTCGAGCAGGGGGAGAAAATTTCTCCCTCCCCAACCTGCCACCACGCAAAGTTGGGTTGCCAGACCACTACTTTACGGGGGCAACCTTTAGTTCGGTGCCACTCTCAGATAAAACTGTGTAGCGACAAACTGAGTATCTCTCTTGGTTGGATCTACGTTTTCAACTACCTTTGTTGTACCTACAGCAATCAAACCTTGACCAAAAATTTCACTTGCTGCTGCTTCAAGTTGTTTTTGTGTTGCACCCGTTTGGCTAAAATCGATTGACGAAACTTGAGAAATATAAGGCTTGTTTAGAACCAGATTATCTGTGGAGAAGCAAGGAGTTGTGATGCAACGAATGCCATTGTCTTTTAGTGCCACAAAAGTACCTTTTGCTGGGGCATTTGTCGCGGCATAGAAGGCTTCCTTTACTCTCAAATTCCCAAACTCACCGAAGAGAGGAAATGTTACTGGAACGATGTTACCTCTGAGAATCACACGGCTACCATCATCATTTTGAATTTTTATTAGTTCGGAAGGCGAGACTTTCAGGGAATTCCAATCAATTGCAGACACATAGCATTCGGAGCGAAAAACACCATCTAAGCAAGGAGTAGCTTTCAAGTTGACAAGATTTATAAAATATCCACCGCATATTGGAGAAGCACATTTGCGAAAATCTCTTCGCACCATGTAATATCCCCACTGTGGAAACTCTTGGTTTTTGACACTGACTGCAACAGAATCAGTAGTCTCTGGAGCAGAAATATTTTGCGCCGATACTTTGGAGAAAAATCCGTTGGTGACTATTATTGCACCTAATAGAGGAATAATTGAGGCTTTGTAGCTCAATGATTGTTTGTTCATGGTAGTTTTCGATTTTATTTGAGGGTTAAATACCTTTGTTAAGAGCAGAGTTGACAGCATTTCTGGCAAAACTTGACAAAATACCTATACACAAGCTCGTAGTTGGCAAAGTAGATTGGAATACCATAACTCTTACACTACTGACAACAGGTTAAAAAACCTTACAGGAAACCTTAAAGGAATTTTAAGGACTCATTGTTTTTGCCAACTCTGTTCCAGAATCACCTGACTGTAAGTCTAATCTCTGCATTTAGCCAACTTGCGCTCGCACAAGAACAACAAAAGCCGACTCAAGCAGATCGTTGAGTTTGCAGACTCCGATTTTGAGGGTGGGATCACTCCAGTAGAAATTCACCACAGCTATAATCGCTCCTAATTATTTACCATTTATGACAAAATCTTGTGCAGAAGTCCGTAAAAGCGCACACTCAAGCTGTATCTAGCTTCAACCCTTGCTTTCACTAGCCCTGCCATGCCCCAAGACTTCTCTCACCAGAATCTCAGAGGTCGTTCATTCAAAGGTCAAGACTTGACTGGTGCAAACTTTAGTCACGCAGATATTCGAGGGACAGATTTTAGTAGGGCTAATTTGAGAGAGGCAAACTTTAGTCATACAAAAGCTGGATTACAGAAGCGATGGACAATTAGTTTAGTTATTATTTCATGGTTGCTAGCAGGAATTTCTGGCTTTTTCTCATGGTTTGCTTTCTATTTTGTAGTCTTTGTATTTGTCAGCAATAAACTTGAGAATATTACAGTTGGCATAGCCTCTTTATTTGTGCTTGCAGTATTCTTTATTGTCGTTATTCATAAAGGGTTTGGAGCTGGGTTAGGAGTAGTGGCTTTTATAGTTGCTATTACAGGCTCTATTGCTGTTGCGATGTTTGGCCAAGAAGCAGCCATTGTCGGAGCCGTTGCTGTTGCTGGGGCAGTTGTAGGAGCTGTCGCCGTCGCTGTTGCTATAGTCATTGCTATTGCCAGCGTCGTTGCAGAAGGAGTGGCCGTTGCTGGAGCAATTGTAGCAGTTGTTGTTGTTGCTGGATATCAACATGGCTCTATCATCGTCACTGAAACCGTGATTTTACTTAGTGCTTATACTGGTTGGCGTGCTGTTGCTGGAGATGAGAAAAATACTTGGATTAGAGAGATTAGTATTGCCTTTGCTGCTATCGGAGGTACAAGTTTTCGCGGTTGTGATTTAACCAATAGTATCTTTACTCAATCCACACTCCGAAATACAGACTTCAGAAAAGCTATTCTAACCCGTACCTGTTGGCATCAAGTTAAAATGCTTGACTTTATTCGTTCTAGTAAAACTTATCTTCAAAATCCACAAGTACGTCAACTGTTAATTACAGGTCAAGGACAGGAAAAGAACTTTGACCGTCAAATCCTCCGAGGTGTCAACTTACAACAAGCTAACCTAGCAGATGCAAGCTTCATAGGTGCTGATCTCAGTGAAGCCACATTCAAAGACGCAGACTTATCCAGAGCAAAGCTAGTACAAACCCAACTTGACGGCACTGACTTTATAGGCGCTAATCTCACAGGCGCATTTATTGAAGATTGGAATATTACCACTGATACCAAGTTTGACGGAGTGCGGTGTAAATACGTTTATATGCGCCTGCCCACTCCAGACAATCCCGACCCGCACCGCAAACCAGACAATCGCCAGGAAGTATTTGCAGATGGCGAGTTTGGGGATTTCATCAAGCCCATCTTCGACACCCTCGACCTTTACCATAACCAAGGAGTTGACCCAAGAGCGATCGCCATTTCGTTCAAGCAGCTAGCCGAAAATTACCCAGAAGCAGATTTGCGGATTGTGGGAATGGAAGTGCGAGGCGAAGATAAGTTTTTGCTTCGTGCAAAAACAGCAGCTATGGCTGATAAGTCTGAACTGAGCGCAGAATATTTTGACACTTATAATCAGATAAAAGGTTTGCCGGAGCGAGAGATTAAATTACTGCTAGCAGAAAAAGATAATCAAATCCGTAGATTAGAAAATATGGTGATGACGGCGTTAGAGCGTCCTAGCTTTTATTCAAACGTTGAGCAGGTAGGTTTTATGAGTAACAATCCCGGTGGTTTTTCAGTTGGTGGTTCAGTTGATGGCGACATTAATAATGTTCAGGGTGAAAATAACCAACAAAGGGTAAGTAATAAAAGTTCTAGTTTTAACTTACAAGGCGCTCAATTCGCTGGTGGTCTAGTCAACGCAGACACAGTAACCGCAAATCAAATCGGTGGCAACATCACCAACTACTCCACTGAGCAAAAGCAGAATCTCGCAGAAGCCGCAGCAGAGATTCAGCAGCTTCTTAACCAATTGGGGCAGAGTTACCCGACTAATACACCACTAGAAAAACAGATAGCAGTGACAGAAGCGCTCAAGCAAATCGACAGTAATCCCACTTTGAAAGCGCGGGTAATTGGGGCGTTGAAATCTGGTGGAACTGAGGCATTGAAGGAATTAATTGATCATCCTCTTGTCAATATATTATTGGCGACTTTAGAAGGTTGGCAGGATGCTGAGTAGTTTACTTGAGAGATAAGTAGAGAGGTTAGCTGGTAATGGCGAATGAAGAATATCTGGCAATACTTAAGCAAGGAGTTGAGGTTTGGAATGAATGGAGGAAGAATAACCAAGGAATTACCCCTGTTCTCAATGAGAGCGACTTGAGTAAATTACTTCTCTGTGAAGTTAACCTCACTAACATTAATCTTACTAAAGCTGACCTAAGCGGAGCTAATCTGAGTGAAGCTAACCTCAGTATGGCTAACCTCAGTATGGCTAATCTCTGTGAAGCTAATCTCACTATGGCTAATCTAAATAAAGCTAACCTCAGTGGGGCTAATCTAAGCAAAGCTAACCTCAGTATGGCTAATCTGAGTGAAGCTAACGTTACTGAAGCTAATTTCAGTAATGCTAAAGTCTTTCAAGCTAAC
Source organism: Desmonostoc muscorum FACHB-395 (assembly GCF_014698035.1). Lineage (GTDB taxonomy): Bacteria > Cyanobacteriota > Cyanobacteriia > Cyanobacteriales > Nostocaceae > Nostoc > Nostoc muscorum_A. Next base: position 14,608 of record NZ_JACJSF010000057.1, on the reverse strand, counting down.
CTTAGTGAAACTAATCTTTTTGAAGCTAACCTAGATAAAGTAGACTTGAGTAAAGCCATTTTTAATGGAGCTACTGCACATTATTCTCCTCCAATTTGGGACACTCCTATAGGAGCTACCGTTTCATTTAAAACTGCAAAAGAATTTTTAGATATATTTTCTTTTTCGGGAAATAAAACTGAGCTTAATAAAGTAAACAAGAGATTATTTACATTTAATGAAAATCTTATCCCAGGAATTATTCTCTATACAGAAGAAGATAATAAATTATCACACTATATTAAATATAATTTTGAATCTCTAGATAAATTGACTGGAGATTGGTGTACTATTTTCCTTCTGGAGCGTCCACCATTAGGATGGGAGAAATCTCATTTATATTGGAAAGAGATATTTGAAGATGAGTTGTATGAAAAATTTAAGTTTTTAAATTTTTTAAAAAATCGGAAATACCAAAAATCAGAAGTTTATGATTTAGCAAGAAAACTTAAAATAGATATTAATAACTTACCATGTCTTATTTTACTAAATCCTAAAAACATATTATGTAAATCCGATAATGAATATGCTTCAATAGAGAAAATAGTATTTCGCATCAAAGAAGTATCGCCAGAGTATTTCCGTGACTTATTCTTTAATCTTGAAACTCAAGCTATTAATTCCCAATCGACTTTTGAGAATATAAAACTTAATTTTCCAAAAATTACAAAAATGTTAAAAAAGTATTCGGAATTAGAACAAGAAGCAAGAAACAAAACTTCAAATTACTATATTGCTAACTCCCAGTTTGCAGGTGGCATAGTAGATGCTAACAATGTTGATACAGACCAAATAGGTGGTAACATTCACAACAACGACGCTTAAAAACGCTCAAGCTAAACCCATGCCCGATTCACAAGACCCAAAGCAAGTCAACAACGACTTACGCAATTCCCAGTTTGGCGGTGGGTTTATCAACGCTGAGACAGTAAACGCTGGGCGAATTGGCGGCGATATCTACAACATTCACCTTGGGCAGCAGATGGCGGCATCAGGTAATTCAGTCCAATCGCAGAACCAACGACAGCGATCGCAACAAGAAAAAGACTCACTTGAAAAAGCCTACACCCTCCAAAGCCAGAAAGTTGCAAATCTACGAACAGCGTTGGTTATTGAAACTGATGTATCCCGCAAGTTTCAATACGAACAACAGCTTCAGACTGAGGAACGCACACTCAAAGAGCTTGCTGACAAGTTGGATGCAGTTGAACGACAGTTGCAAGCTGATGATAACTCTAGACTAGATGCAGGTGTAGACATATATATTAAACGAGAACCTGTTGAGAATAAAACAATAAACTCTTTTCCAGCTATTGAATTAGAATATCCAGACGGATATGTGCCATTAAATTCACCTTTTTATATAGAACAAGATGGTATTGAATCTGTTTATGAAGCACTTTTGAAGCCTAGTTCTTTAATTCGGATTAAAGCACCCAAACTAATGGGTAAAACTTCCTTGTTGACTAGACTTTTATCCTATGCAGAGAAAAAAGAATTCCAGTCAGTTTACTTAGATTTAGGTAGCACAGATAAAGCAATTCTAACAAATCTTGATAAATTCTTACGTTGGTTTTGTGGAAGGGTTAGTGATGAACTGGAAATTGAAAACAAAGTGTCATTAGCATGGAATACGGATATTTTAGGTAGTAATGATAATTGTACAGCTTATTTTAGAAAGCATATTTTAGTTAAAATTAATTGTCCTTTAATTCTATGTTTGGATGAAGTAGATCGATTATTTCCTCATAGGGAAGTGGTAGAAGATTTTTTTGGAATGTTGCGTTCTTGGCATGAAAAAGGAAAAATTTTTGATGTTTGGAAACAACTGCATTTAGTACTGGCACATTCCACAGAACCTTACATCCCTTTGGATATCCATCAATCTCCCTTTAATGCAGGGATACCTGTAGAACTAGAGGAATTTAATCAACAGCAAAGCAAAGAATTAGTTAAAAAACATAGAATACAAGATGGGACTGCTGTTTTAGAACAATTGAGGAAAATGGTAGGAGGACACCCGTACCTGTTACGCTTGGCAATGTACGAGATAGCAACAGGAAAAGTAACTCTCAAAAATTTACTACAATCGGCGACAACAGAAGCAGGAATTTATAATAATCACTTGCGCTCTCTGTTAGGTGTTTTGCAAACAGTACCAGAACTGCGAATATGTTTAAACCGAGTAGTTAACTCAAATGTAGGAGTAGAATTAGATCCAATCCAAATTTATAAACTGCACAGTTTGGGGCTAGTACAAAAACAGAATAATCATGTCATGCCCCGTTGCCAACTTTACCGTGAGTATTTCCGCCGCGTCTTATAAGGAGTTTTGAAAAGTGCTAGCCAGTAGTTCTAACTTCTATCAGGTTGGTGCAAGTCTCCCAATTGATGCTCCTAGTTATGTACAGCGACAAGCAGACGAGGAGTTTTACCAAAAATTGCGGTCAGGAAAATTTTGTTACGTTTTGAACTCCCGACAGATGGGTAAGTCCAGCTTGCGGGTACAGACGATGCAAAGGTTACAACAAGAAGGGGCTATCTGTGCAGCAATTGACTTAACAGGGATTGGCAAACACAATGTAACACAATCACAATGGTATGGAGGAATTGTTTACGCCTTAGTAGAAAGTTGCCAATTAGAAGATAAATTTGATTTTAATTGGCAGATATGGTGGCGAGAAAAACAGGAAATACTAGATCCAGTCATGTGTTTGAGATTGTTTATCGAACAAGTATTATTGGAAAAAATTCAGCAACCAATAGTCATTTTTGTGGATGAAATTGACAGAGTACTGAGCCAGGATTTTTCTTCGGATGATTTTTTTGCTTTAATTCGTTTTTTTCAAAATCAACGAGTTGATAATCCTAAATTTGAACGACTGACGTTTGCATTGTTGGGTGTGGCAACTCCCAGCGATTTGATTACTGATAAAACCCAAACTCCTTTTAATATTGGAGAAGGAATTGAACTACATGGTTTTCGGATGTCAGAAGTCCAACCGCTTATTAAGGGCTTAGAAGGCAAGGTATCAAATCCTCAAAAAGTAATCGAATCAATTTTAGATTGCACAGGTGGACAACCGTTTCTAACTCAGAAATTATGTAAGTTTATGGTAGAGGAGTCCGAGAAAGATAATCCTCGTTCCGTTGCGGAAGTAGTAATAGCAAGGATTATTGAAAATTGGGAATTTCAGGATAATCCAGAGCATTTACGAACGATCCGAGACCGAATTCTTTCAAATGAACAACGAGCTAGTTATTTGTTGGAATTATATCAGCAAATTCGACAATTAGGAGAAATAGATAGTAATAACAGTATTGAAGTTAGTGAATTACAGCTATCAGGGTTAGTTGTTAAAAATCAGAAAAAATTAAAAGTTTATAATCCTATATATAGAGAAGTTTTTAACGAGAGTTGGGTCGAGAGGCAATTAGAAACTGTACGAGATGCTGAAAATCTTAGAAGAGAACTATCTGAACTGGTAATAAAACTTCGTAATCAAAGTCACAAATTCCCAGGTGATGAAGTGTTAATATTTGCTAGTTTGGCAAAAGAATTTCAAGATCCCAAAGTTGAAAAAGCGATATTACTAAGTTATCTATCTTTAGCTTATCTGGAACTCGAAGAATTTCAGAAAGCAGAAGAAAAAGTTAAGATTGCTTTAGAATATTTGGACAACAATGAAGCATTTCAAGATGCTATGAATGATTTAGACAATAACCGAATAATAAATTCTGTTTTTCAAAAATTACAAACTCTAGTTTATGCCTATTATGCTCAAGGGAGTTTATCTAAAAAGCAGGGTGATCTTGAAAATGCAATAAAAGCTTACATGAGAGCCTTTAAAATTCTTAGATATACCTTGGGAAAAGAGATAGATATCTTAAATAAGGAAATTCTTCCCTTAGAAATTATAGAGTCTATTCATAAAAATTTAATTGAACTGTTTAATAATAAACAAAATACTGATTTTACGACTAACGATGTTATATGTTCTTTAATTAAGTATCTTTTTATCCACTATACTCCAATTCAAAAATTACTTGAAGCCAAAGATTGGAAAAAAGCGGATGAGGAAACCTATCGCTTGATGACTCAAAAGGTGGGTAAAAAAGGAATCCAAATTCTTGTGAGAAGCGATTTTGAGAATTTTCCGCTTGAGGATTTATATGTTGTAAACGCTTTGTGGGAAAAATACAGTGATGCTAAATTTGGATTTAGAAGGCAAAAAGAAATCTGGCTTCAGAGTGGCTCAATTGGACAAGCGAGACTTGCACCTGTGATCAAGTTTTGGCAAACAGTGGGGTGGATTAGTGAAGGTGAATTAGAAGAAATTGAGTTGAATGAAATCAATTATCAATTACAACAAGAAAAAACACCTGACGGATATTTACCTACTACTGGACTCCGTTTCCAAGAGGTTTCTCTCTTCTCTCGCTTTGCTAGTTGTGATGTAGCTTTTTTTGATTCACTGATGTCAAAGTGAATACTCCACTAAGGATTGAGTTTGACCGTAACGTAATATTTCACTTATGCAGACTCTGGTTTCCGTCTCTCCTTATAAGCCGCAAAAAACACAGCTTCCGGTGACTTGATTCCTTTCCAAGTTCGCAGTGCCTCTTTCAAATAAGCGATCGTATCCGGCACATTCTCCCAGCACTGGTTGACTATGCGCCCAATCTCAGAATTGAGCCGAAACTGTGGGGTAGAGACAGCATGGCGTTGGGAGTGGGAACGAGTACTACAATATGCAAGTTTTTGAAATGGCAGTCGCTACTCGTCCCACTTCACCAGCACCCCATCCGCCACAACACCCCAGTGCGGAAACTTCGCCAGCAACTTCTTGATTACAATCTGCAAAGCTGGATCATCCCAACACTCCTGCAAGTACTCGAACCCCGGATTCTCGCCCAAATTCGCCGCAACTTTGAATTTCTGCATACGCTCTGGTCGCAGATTCGACCTCGCTACAATCGCCTCATGTGACCATTTTTCAGCACTGGTGACAGACGTGGCGGAACTTTCACCCTCATGATCCGCTTTCATTTCTACATCCGAAACTGAATTTTCAGTCATCAACTCAGCAGAGGGGCAACTCGGTTCTATTTTCTGATCTGCGATCGCTGAAGTCGAAGATTTTTCACTTTGAGCGACGGACGCGGCGGAATAATCATCTTCATGACAGTCTCTCGGCTCAACACCACAGTCCTGGTTTTCAGCCAACAACGAAGCGGGATTACTCTGTGCAGCATCCACAAGCGTCAGCGATGTACAATCATTCGCAGTAGGCGATTCTTCAAGTTCTGAGGCGCTTTTCATAGGTGAAGGCGATGCACCCCTCAAGGGTGCGATCGCCGTCTACTCACATTGTAAATTTTCGTTTGGCTTGGAAGCAACCACTTAGTTGGCTTGCATCCTTAATCTTAAATTTCGCTAATTATACTTTAGCAACCACAGATGCTTCAAGCTTACCACCTGTCTGTTCTATGGCATTATGCACTAGTTGACGAATTTGTTGTAAAAATTCTTGACTACCAATATTCATGATTGGAGTGAGTTCTGGTGCCGCAGTATCATAGATGACTTTTATATCTCTTGCTCTAAGCAGAGTAGAACCTTTTCCACTGTGCTTATAAGCCGTTACCCAAACAGCTAAAGGTTCCTTTACTAGACGGTTAGTGGTAAATGAATGTAGTTCTGCAAAAACCTTTTGGCGAATGTTATTAACTGCCTGTTCAGCTTCTTCCTCTGATTTATTCTTCATAGTCCATTTACTAGGGTTATCTAAAAATTTTGAAATGGACTCATTGAGACGTGCTAACAAATCTGCAACTGGCTTTAATGTATCATATTCTACATCAGTTTCTTCTGATATACGTCTATTAAGCGCCCGAACGCGAGTCCAATGTTCCTTATAAACGCCATCCAGTTCTCCTAGCCCAAGAATTGCATCCCATCTTTTATGAAAGTCTCTTGTTGCTTGCTGAAAAGCAAACAATAATCCAGTAGGATCGTATATCGGTGCTACTTCTGGTAAAACTTGTGGTTGAATCGCATCTTCACAAAATTGTAAAAGACGTTCTAATTCAATCCTGTTAGTTCTGCGTCTTTTGACTTCTTCTAAAGACTTATCTAGACCACCCAGCATAAAACAGCGTTGTTCTAAATTTCGCTCAATTGCCCTAATTATAGGTTGACCCAGAATATCTCGCAAGCTAGTCAAACCGTTAGTTATTGAAGCCATAACATGAGCTTTTTTGTCTTCAAACTTAGGTAAATTATCTCCTTTTACATTGTCGAAATGTGTAAATGCGATTGCTAATTTATGTTGATAGCCACTGGTGGCTATTGCTCGAATTACTGACAAAGGAGCAGCTTGCATAGGCTGTTGGGAGTTATCAACCAAAAGAATAACATCAACAGCTTCAAAGCGACTGGTAATGTGAGTCGTTACACTAGCTGAGGAATCAGGAGTGTGTCCAAGCCCTTGCCCATCCATAAGAATTAGGCTTCGCTTCTCATCTGTAAAAATTGGATCAAATGCACCTTTAACCCTTATTCCCTGAACTAATGGTGTTAATAATCGACCAAATGAACGTGCATAATTACTAGAGAATTGCTTAATTTGAGAAATAAAGGCTTCTCTATCATCAATTTCATAAGTCCAAACTTCTGGCCAGCCAGTTTTACGTTTAATAAGATTACCTATAGTTAGTAGCTCAAAACGTTGTTGTATTTCCTCCATAATATCGTTTACTAGTTCATCAAAAGCATCCAATTTTTGGATTTCTTCATCAAAAATTTCTTCTACTACTTCACGGTCTTTTCCTGCGTAATTAATAATATCTATTTCCAATGTTTTATTAATATATTGAATGGTATCTTCAGTCATTTGTCGAATATGTTGAACATATTCTTCAAGGATTTTCTGCATTTTGATACGTTCATCTAAAGTAAGAATAGCTGTATCACTAGCATCTACTTCCGAATTATTTATTGAAAAATCTTCTTTATCTTCCCAATTATCATCATCATCATCATCATCATCTATGCTATCGATTTTTTGCCAAGAACCAAGGATATAACTAAGTCTAAATTTCTGGTCTTGATGATTCAGTAAACGAGTTATTAATTTTTCGTCAGAGAGTTTGTCCCAAGCAGCTAGGCAAGCATCTGCTACACACTCACGTACACTAGTACGAACTGCCCACTCAGAGAAAAATGTAACTACTGCCTGATAAGATTCATCAGATGTGATTATTTCTATATCTGAAGTAGTGGTCTTTGCAGTAGAAGTTGAAGGAAAACGGTCTTTTTGAGGATCTGTTCCAATTAAATGTCTTAATAGTGAAGTTTTACCTGCTCCTGTTGTACCAACCAATAAAACCTTAGAGTATCCATCTTCTTTTGTTGGCAATGGGAGATGTTCTTCACGTAACTTCCAAGGTTCTAGAGGTGGGTTTTCTATACCATCATAGAAAGCATCAACTATTACTGATGAAAACTGACGAGCCGCTTCCGAACGCATGGATACTCTGTAAAAACTTTCATCAGCTAACAACTCATTCATCTGTGCTACAAGCTTGTCAGCTTCTACCTCATCTGATGTTCCTAGCCCACGCCGAACTTTTAAACCTTGTTCAGTCCGAGGATCAGTACGCAAAGGATGCCGAAAGGTAATTGCCCATGCTGACCTTCCCTGTGAACGAGTTTTTGAAGCAGTATAATTTTTAGTAGGCATTCTAGTTGTTCCTAGTTGTTCCTGATAATTAGGATGTATTCAAATTAACAGTACAAAATTTCTTTGTCAAGAGTCTAGGAACAACTAGGAACAACCTATAACTTTTCTTTCTAGAAGCATTTCAGTGCTATGCTCCCAAAGAAAAGTTATGGATCTAATTTGATCCTCATTCTTAACTCATTGAGTTTTAGAAGGTCGTAACCCTTTCTGTTTAGGCTCTACTGTCAAAGGATTTATGGACTCTGTAGGAAAACTATAATGATCTTTGTAAGCCTCATAATCACCCTTACGTAATACAAAAATACGTCTTGTGAACTTATTTCTACCTTTTTTAGTGGGTGGGGCATCATTTTCTAGTTCCACATAACCCACGATTTGTTCTTCACATCTTTGATGGTTAGAGATTATGGCTTTAGTAATTCCCTCTCTTTGGGGAAAATCTGCGAATGTTTCTCGCAGCCAAGGATAATCTTTTAGGTCAAAACACCAAACAACATTTTTCTCTAACGTCAGATCAATGTGTCCTATCATACCCACAGTATCCTTAATGTATCAATATACCATATCCGATAAAATAGTGTATCGCCAGAGATATACGTGTTTTCGGTTTATAGCCAGATAACTTGCTAAGAGCCGTGAAAAAAACAATTGATTTGGAATCACCGAGGCAAAGATGGTAGAATGGCGCAGTTTCTCGGTAGGGGTATGATGTACGCAATCACATCATTGCTGATGTGTTGTACGAGAATGGACAAGAATTTATAAAATTCACTAATGGTAAAGAAATACTGGTAGAGACGGTTTGGCGTTGGGAGTGGGAACGAGTGCTGGAATAGGCTAGTAGTTGAAATGGCGATCATTGAAAGGGTTGCCGTAGGCATCGCTAATCATTCGGTTTAATCAGCAGCCCATCTACCACAACAATTTCCCACTGTACACCTTTCCAAGTTGGGAGTGCTTCTTTAAGATAAGTAATCGCCATCCCCCCTGGTACATTTTCCCACAACGCTTAACTGTGCGTTGAATCTTTGCGTCTAGCCGAAACTGTAAAGTACAGGGTATTTGTCGTAACTGATGCAATACTTCCTGTACTTTCTATTGGCTGGACTGAATAGATTTTCTTATAGACTTAAAGACCGAATAATCTTCATCAAAGCTATATTCATCTGTTTCAATGAAATAGTATTGTCTTCTTTTTAAGTAAGTTATGATGTTTAAGCAGATACGGTATTATTATAGATTTTTTTTAATCTTACGTTTCAAACTAATTTCTAAGTAACCATCGTCATCTCCAATATGAAATTCATCAAGCTTCATTCCCAACCGTTCAACAGCTAAGTCAAATGCTTTCTTATTTGATGAATTAATACGAAGTGAGCGAGTCTTCCCTTTCACCATGATTTCTATGTTTTTTGCTAATCCATCAGCTTTGGCATTGACTTTTTTTATTCTCTGTTCTTCACTTACTTGAATATTATGTGATAGATTAAGTGATTCAGATTGATTTTGCTTTTTAGGTTGGCTAGAAATCTGTGGCTTCAATTGCATCTTAGAATTACCTTGAACAGCCTCAGACTTATAGATAAATCCACTTATACAACTACCACACATGAAATCTCCATCATCATAAATACCATCAAATAAATCAAACGCTATTCCACAATAGTCACAGTTTGGCATAACTTTTAATCTCAAACTTATTTCATGTTCTAATCTAACTCAGTTTATTATGTAGTGCATTATTCTATAATGTAATATGAACTTGCTTACATTAACGTCACGAATACTTAGGAATTTTAATTTTCAAAAAGTTGCTATGTATGGTAAGAACACTAATAGAGTAAAAATTACAGTAGTTTTACAGTTACTTTGATAGCAAGACTATTTGTAAAAAAACGTATTTACCCTGAAGTCTTATTCAAGATAATTAAAAGATGATTTTACTTAAGTGCAGCCGTGTGCATAACTTTAAGTTTAATCAGGTAAAGCATAATGGTATCTACTGCTCAAGGATATAAATGTAAATTTTTTACAGTTGAGCCAATTTTCTTTAATGGGCAAAGAGCCGAACAGAAAGTTTGGGATGCTGTTCGCTCTGCATTTAACGATCGTGAAAACTGTTTATGCTTTTGGACGTACCCTGTCTTTATTAAAGATAAAAAAATATGCTTTGAACCAGATATATTAATTGTTGACAAGGAATTAGGCATAATTGTTATTGAAGTTAAAAATATTAGAATTAACCAAATTACACACATAGAAGGCTATAACTGGTTTACCCAAAATTTTTTCAAATCTCCTCTAAATGCTTATCAACAATCTAAAAATCAACTTCATCAACTGATTAACTCTTGCAACAACTATCCATTGCTGAAACAAAAGGTGAAAGGTAGAGTTTTAGTTGCCTTGCCTTCAATTACCGAAAGCCAGTGGACACGAAAGGGTTTTAGTGAACAGCTATGCTGCCCACCTATTCTTTTTCAAGAAGACATAGATAGAGATAATTTAATTCAAACAATTGTACAAACAGCAGGTCAAGTTCAGCCTGGAAATTCTCTAGAAGATAAAGAATGGAGATTGCTACAAAAAATTATCTGTGGCCCAATCCTGCCTCCCATTCCAGAAAATACTCCCATTCCAGAAGGTACAGAGGGAAAAACAGTTAATCTACTATTACAGCGTCGTCAGATAATTGAAAAATTACAACAATGGGTAGGTTCAACAGATATTGAGCAAATTTACATCGGAATGTCAATACCTCCTGGCCCTCAACGTATTCGAGGAATTGCTGGCTCTGGTAAAACTGTATTGCTATGTCAAAAAGCAGCTTGGATGCATTGGTATCATCCAGATTGGGATATCGCTCTACTATTTTTCACTCGCAGTCTCTACGACCAAGCTGTTAACTTAGTAAATGAATGGCTGAAATTTTTCTCTAATGATGAGATTAAATATGATCCTGAGACATCCAAGCTAAAAATACTACACGCTTGGGGAGATGACAAACAACCAGGTTTGTACTCAACTATTCATGATACGCAGAATATCAGTCTCGTTCATGATCAGCGTGTGAAAGGTAATCCCCCTGAAAAGTTAGCATATCTGTGCAAAAGGGTATTAAGTGAATACCAAATTCAACCAATATTCGATGCTATTTTAATTGACGAAGGGCAAGACTTAGCTTTAGATAAGCAACAGTTAAAGTTTGAAGATAAACAATCAGTTTACTGGTTAGCATGGCAAGCGCTCAAACCTGTTGCGCCAGATACTCCAGATATCAGACGTTTAATTTGGGCATACGATGAAGCGCAAAGCCTTGATGCCTTGAGTATTCCAACCTCTAAGGAAGTACTAGGCGCAGAATTAAGCCAAATGCTAGGAGGAAAGGGAGGAGCTTGGTATGAAGGAGGTATTCGCAAAGCTTATGCAATGCGCCATTGTTACCGCACACCTGGAAATATTCTAACTGCTGCTCATGCAATTGGTATGGGATGGCTGCGTCCAGAGGGAATGCTAACAGGAATTACAAATAAAAAAGATTGGGAACATATAGGCTATGAAGTCGATGGTGACTTCCGTAAAATAGGTGAGCCAATTACTATAAGCAGACCCTTGAAAAATTCTCCTAATCCAGTACATCATTTTTGGTCAGGAGATTTATTAGAATTTAATATTTATGATTCTTGCGAAGCTGAACTTGATGCACTCAGAAAAAAAATTCATCAAAACATTCATTGTGATGGATTAAAACCTAGCCGTGATATTTTGGTAATCGTGTTGGGTTCTCAGGAAGAAAGTATTAACCTTCAAAAAAGAGCAGCCCAGACTTTACAAAAGTATGGTGTTGACTTTTATATTCCTAGTGCGCTCAACAGCAATCAATTTCCAGAACAAATGGATTTACAAGACAAGCGACCGAACCAGTTTTGGAAAGAAGAAGCTGTTACAGTATCGCGTATTTATCGGGCTAAGGGAAACGAAGCTTATATGGTACACTTGATAGGTTTTAACAATATTGCAAAAAATGAAAGCAGTATAAGCCTTCGTAACCAGCTATTTGTTGCACTTACCAGATCCAAAGCTTGGGTAAGCTTAAGTGGGGTAGATGAATATCCAATGTGCGAAGAGATGCGACAAGTGATTAAAAATGGTAACACTTTCACTTTCAATTACAAAAAACCTCTTGGACGAGTTATAGGCGAGGAAATATTGACATAGTGTTCAGAGAAGGTCTTGCCGCTCTCCTAGCTAATCCTCCCAATCAACCAACACCCCATCAACAACCGCAATTCCCCACTGCGGATACTTCGCCAGCAGCTTCTTTATCACAATCTGCAAAGCCGGGTCATCATTCCAGCACTCTTGCAAAAAATCAAACCCCGCATTCTCCCCCGAATTCGCCGCAAGTTTGAGTTTCTGCATACGCTCTGGTCGCGCATTTGACCTCGCAACAATCGCCTCATGCGACCACTTTTCAGAATTTGGCACGGACACGGCGGAAAATGTACCTTCATGATTTGCTTTCACTTCAACACCAGAGACTTGGTTTTCTCCCGATAAGGAAGCAGAATAACCCTGTTCTACTTGCCCCTGTGGTTGATCTGCGATGGCTACGCCCGCCGCAGGCATCGCAGAATTTAAAGATTTTTCATTTTGAGCGACGGGCGCGGCAGAACAAGTACCTTCATGACAGTCTCTCGGCTCAACACCACAATCCTGGTTTTCTACTTTCAACGAAGTGCAAAGGCTATGTTTTTCTTCCAAGTCAGTTAAATTTTGTGCAACAGCGCGGCGGAACAAGTACCTCCATGACAGTCTCTCGGCTCAACACCACAATCTTGGTTTTCAGCCAATAACGAAGCAGATTCACCATGTGCATTATCCACAAGCGCTAGCGTCGTGCAGTCCATTGCCACAGGCGAGTCTTCCTCATTCTCTGACACGCTTTGAACAGTCTGAGGCGACGCGACCCCCAAGGGAGCGATCGCCGTCTCCTCAACTTGCGGATTTCCTGTAAGCGTGTCAGAGATACACATCACAAACTCTACAAAAGAGTTTGTGATGTGTTCCTGAACAGTTCGTGAGGATTTTTGAAACCCTTGCTCTGACTGACTTTGACCTAAAATAGATGCTTGATTTAAAGCACCCATTTCTTCAGAGCCAGCATCTATCTCCGAAATCTCAGCATTTAGTTCTCGTTTTTCAGCATCTAATTCCCGTGACACAGAATTAGCTTTTTCCCAAAATTCCTTCATCCGGCTACCATGCAAATTCTTCACCATCCAGCTAGCAGTCTCCCGGCCATCTTCTATGGACTTGTCGGGCTTGAAAATGAATAGTCCACTATCTGACAAAACTTTCTTGGCTTGAATGAAAGTACTGTAACCCATCCCAGTAGAAAGGGGCATCCACCGGGAACCATAAGGGTTAGCCGTCCAACACTCCTGCCACAATTGTGTAACTGAGGGTTTTTTCTGGGAAGCCCACAGCATATCTGCAATCGGGATAATCACATGAAGCCTTGTACACGAAAATTGCTGTTTGCTGCTGATAAAGCGAGTATTCGGTGAAAAAGCTGAAATTTGCTTAAGCAAGCTCTATCGTAAATTTACTGAGACTGCTATAGTCAGTCTGGAATCCTGTCTTATATATTTGTAGCTTTGTATAGGCAATATCTAGATTAACCATGATGCTCCTTAGTATCACAGACGACCGGAAGAAACGCTTTCATACAGCTTGCGCTTTGCGAGGGCTAAAGATGAGTCATGTTGTAGTGGAGATGATTGAGCTATGGCTGAAAACTCATGAGGTGCAATTGTCTTCTCAAGTTTCGAGTGTAAAGCATTAAATCAAAAGGTAGCAGAGCTTGAAGTGAGGATGGCAACCATAGAAGCGTTGGTAAAAGTCAGCTAATTCGAGACTAGTTGAGAAATCTTATGTCAGCATAAATCCCCACACCGAAACCTCAAAAAGAATTTTTTATTGAAAATTTGGCAATATGAAAATTGAAATCCAAGGGCGAGATGCAGTAAAAGCTACAAAGGAACTATTAGCGATTGAGGGCATAGAAGGAAATTATCAGACAATTGATGAAGTAGAACGGGAAGGGACTGTAGCCACGATTGCCACGATTATCGGCATTGTCAGTGGCACATTTGCGATCGCAGAGAGTCTGCACAAGTGGAAGGAAAAATACCAAAAATCTCTACACGACCCAACAGGTGCAAGGATTGAGAAAGTTTTGATTGTCACACCTGATAATCATCGGCTGCTGCTCAAGGACGCAACAGTAGAGCAAATCCAAGCAATTCTGGAGAAATCTCAGAAAAAATGAAAATTCTCCACATTACCTTAAAAGAGCAGGGTCAGAATTACGTTTGTTTGCGTTATTTTTGGGATAATCCTTCAGCTTATAAGGAACACAAACTACCTATATTTGAAATCAAGCAATTAACTGATAGAGCAGAAACAGACTACTATACCCGCTTACCTGTAGATTATGCTCTTACTGGACAAGCACTGTACAACTGGCTAGATAAAAGCGACCGCTTATTAGCCAATGCCCTCAAGGAAGCCCATCAGCAAGGATTAGTAATAGCGATCGCCACAGACAAGGGACTAGCTCACCTGCCCTGGGAACTGCTGCATGATGGGAAAAGTTTTTTGGTAGAGAAAACACCCCCGATTATTCCGGTGCGGTGGGTATCCAATGGTCAACTCATATCTTGCACCTGGAAATAGTAATGTCAATTCCATGACTAAGTGCTAAGGGTCGAAGCCGTTCAATATCTAGTAGCAATAAAGACAAGACTAAATGAGGTAAA